>NZ_JBICUM010000004.1:0-345916 GCF_043198155.1 Micromonospora sp. NPDC048871
CCCGACCCCGCGAAACGTTGGGCTGGGACACCCCAGCCCAACGCCTGGCCCAACTCATCACTACCTAACGATTGCACTCACCCCTTGACCCCGCCATCTCAACGGTGCCGCCAACCTCATGATCAACAGGGTGTTTCGGGGGGGCGCGTGCCCGAGGTCGCGTAAGGTGCCGTGTGCCTGGTCGCGTGAGGCGCGATCATGACAAACGCGCCCACCTTGGTGGCGCCCGCGCGGCGATGGCGAGCTTCCGTTTGCCGCCATCGGTGTCGACCTGTGCCGGTGCTGGGCAGGCTGCCATGACGCGGCCCGCCCCGCAGCCGCCGATGCATCCGGGGTCGACCCCTGCGCGGCGACCCGCTGCGAGCCGCCCGTGGGCTGTCGGCGTACGGACGGTACCTCGCAGTGGTGTGCCGCCGGTGGCGGCGACGGACCCGCTCGCCCTGTCGGGGAGCCCCGCTCAGACTCAACTTTACATAATGTCAATTATCGAATCGGACTCCGGGTTCCAGCGGGTGCTCCTTGTGCGGGCAGGACCCGCTCAACGGCGCACCCGTCACCTCGACGGCGTGCGGTCCCGGTGAGCCACCGTCGCACACGCACGGGTACGGCAGTCGAACACGTCCGCGCACCCATGCGTCATGACGGCGTGCCTGCTGGCGTGCGCGTGAACAGCCGTGGGGATCCGGCCCCTTCCCCGGATCCCCACGGCTGTTCAGGTGTCAGCCGGTGATTCGGGTGTTCCGGGAGGCACCGGGTAGACCGCCGCTGTTGGCTTCGAAGGCCGGCACGGGTGTGCTGATGAAAGTGGTCCCGTCGGCGGTGCTGGCGCTGACGGTCGCGGGCTTGTCCTGCGGGATGGTGGTGCTGCCGAAGCCGGAGGTGTCCAGGGCGACCGGGGTCGGGGTGTTGTCCAGGGCGGTGACGGCTGCGGTGGCTGCTCCCGGTGGGGCTACCAGGTTGACGCGGTCCGTCCGGGCGTCCCCACCCTCGGCGCGCATCCGCCATGCGATGGGGCGTTGCTCAGCACCGTCCGCGGGCAGCAGCAGCCGTAGGTCGGTTCGCCAGCCGGTGGTGTCGCCGTGGATGGCGTAGGCGATGACTCCGCCGTCCGTGGGTTGGATGGTGAACAGTGCGGCGGGTTTGTCGTTGATGGTGCCGCACCAGCGCACCCGGATCGTGACGTCCTGGGCGGACAGTCGGCTGTCTCGCAACGCGTGACCGATGAACCGTGCGAGGACGGCTCGGTCTATGACGGCTCCTCGGGTGTGGCGGAGGGCGGCAGTGAGCATCTCGTCGGTCAGCTCCTGGCGGCCGGTGTCTGACCCGCTCCACCCGCCGTATACGGGACCTTCGTAGATGAGGGTGTCGCCGTTGGTGACCCGGGCGGCGAGCGCGGGCCCTCCGACCAGATCGGTGGGTGGCAGCGAGGTGACGCCGATGCCCGTACCGACGGATGAGGAGAGCTGGTGGCTTTCGACGACGCCCGTTGCGGAATAGCCCGAGAACCCATTGATCGTCACGGTGGAACCCGCGGGGCCGATGACCACTGCCGCACCCCCGTTCTCGGCGTCGCTTTCCATCCAGGTCGCCACTGCGGTGTCGGCGGTTTCGTTGCCGCCCTGCTGCATCTGTTCCGGTTCGGCTCCGGGTGGGCCGCTGAACCAGACAAGCGTCGAGTCGGTGAGCAGGCCCAGACGCAGAGGGACGAAGAGCAGCGCGATTCGGCGACCGGGTATGTCGTCGGCGTACACGATCCGGATGTCGCTGCGGTCGGTGATCCTCCACCATTCCCCCGGATTCTGCAGGTCGACAACCTGCCTGAGCAGGCCGTCCGTCCAGTTGCGGTCGGCGGCGAGATCGCCCCGTGCGGGTCCGTCCGCGAGCGGTGACGGCGACGAGGCGACGGCGATGCCGGGTACCCAACCGGGCAGGGGAATCAGGTTGGTCTGAATGGCGACGGCGGCGGCCAGGAAAGCGGCGATCGCACCGGTACGGACCCGACGTGCGCGGCGGTGACCTGCCTCCCGCCGGGTGAACCGTGGCCAGGGATCCGCCGTCACTGTCATGGTGTCAGCCTCGCTGCGGAGGGCTTCCCGGAGTCTGGTTTCCACGTTCTCGGTCATGCTGGATCCTCCTGGAGGCTGGTCTCGATGATCGTGGGCGGCGGCTCCAGGTCAGTTCGTAGCCGGGCCAGTCCTCGTGACGCCTGGCTCTTGACCGTTCCAGGTGAACAGTCGAGTAGTCGGGCGATGTCAGCCTCGCTGAGATCCTCGAAGTACCGCAGGACGAGCACGGCCCGCATTCGTGGCGGGAGGCGGCGCAGCGCCCCCAGCAACTGATGCCGGTTCTCCGCGTGCTGATAGGCGTCGGGGGTGGCGATGGTGTCGGCGTCGAGTAGTGGTACCTCGATTGTTCGGCGGCGTCGTCGCCACGACACCGCGGTGTTGATCATCGCGCGGCGGACGTATGCCCCGGGCGCGTCCTTGCGGAGAATCCGACTCCACCGCCGGTGGGTCTTCTCCAGCGCTGATTGCACCAGGTCTTCGGCGACGCCCCGGTCACCGGTGAGCAGATATGCCGTTCGGGTCAACGGTCCCCACTGCTGCAACACGAACTCGCGGAATCGTTCCTCGTCGTCATCCGGCATGAGTTGCCCATATCGTCCACCGTTTTCCTGTTCGCATGGAAGGTAGACGCTTCTTGCCGGGGGCAGGTTGAGCGGTGGCGGCGAGTTGCTGTTGAGCTTCAGGAGAACGGCCGGCTCCCCGTACCGCGATGATTGTCCCTGGGTTGAGCCGTTGGACGGCGGTCGGTACCGGGTGACGGCGTCGGACGGTCGATGCGAGTGGGGTACCGCCGATGCCGCCGGATTGAGTCATGTGCGGTGGTCGTTGACCGCCGCGAGTAGTTCGCTGAACATGACCGCGTAGGTGTCGCTGAGGTGGGTGGCCAGTTCGTGCGGCAGGATGTCGGTGGTCCAGAGCAGGGTCGCGGTGCCTTCGTCGTCGGTGAGTATCCGCATTTCGGCCTGGTGGTGCTCTGCTCCGGGGAAGCCGGGTATCGCGTAGACGGCTCGTCTGCGGGTCGGGTCGACGGTGACGTTGCGTTCCCAGAGTTCGGTGCCGTCGATGAGGGTGACGACCCGGTGGTCGCCCTTGCGGCGTTCGCTGACGCAGGCGGAGAAGATGTGGACCTCGGCGCGGGTGTAGCGGTCCAGGAAGTCCCAGGCCACGTCGGCTGGCACCGTGAGTTTCGCTTCGTGGTGAATGGTGCCCATCGCTCCCACCTGTTCGGTCCGGCTGTCGGTTTCGCCGCCACACTGTGGCATCCGTGGTGTGGGACAGGCAATGTCGTCGATGGGTGGGGGTTGTTCACCACTCCCCTCGCCTGCCGGGTTCGGGTGGGGTGAGCTGGCTTTGAGGGCGCGGGGGCGAAGATCGTGGCACCCGTAGACTCGGGTCATGTCCGAGACCCAGCCGACTCCGCGGTTTCGTCAGCGTGCGGCGAAGATGGGCGAGCTGGTGGCTCGGCAGATCCTGGAGGACATCGTCGAGCAGGGGCTCTCCCCCGGTGCGGCGTTGCCGACCGAGGCGCAGATGTTGCAGGCGTACGGGGTCAGTCGGGGCACGTTGCGTGAGGCGTTGCGGATTCTGGAGCACAACGGTCTGCTGCGGGTGCGGCCGGGTCGTGGTGGTGGGCCGATCGTCGGGGCGGTGGATCCGCACACCTTCGGTCGGACGATGGCGTTGTTTCTGCAGATGGGGCGGACCCGGTTCGGTGAGCTGGTCGAGGCCCGGGTGGTCATGGAGCCGTTGATGGCTCGGTTGGCGGCGGAGCGTCGGGATGCGGCGCGGTTGCGGGAGTTGGCCGAGTCGATGCGGGAGCACAGCACCTTGGAGGAGCGTGACGAGGCCAGTTATCTGGCGGTCATGCAGCGGTTCCACGGTGTGGTGGCGGGGTTGTCGGGCAACGGGGTGCTGGATCTGTTCGGTCGGGGGTTGAAGGAGATCTACACCGAGCGGGTGGTGGCGGCGGAGCGTCGTCCGGAGCGGTGGGAGGATGTGCGGCGTGAGCATCAGGCGGTGGCCGCGGCGATCGTGGATGGGGACGGGGCGTTGGCGGAGCGGTTGATGCGGGAGCACATGCTGGCCCTGGCCGACCACCTCGACCGTGACTATGCGGGGTTGCACGACGAGGTGGTCGGCTGGTGGTGAGGTCGGGTCAGGACAGTGCGCTGGAGAGTACGGGGCGTACGGGTGTGGTGTCCTGGTCGACGCGCCAGGTGGTGTCCTGGTCGCGCCAGTCGTCGCCGATGGTGGAGACCTCGGGCATGACCTCGCGGGAGAACAGGGTGAGGTGGTCGCGTACCTCGTTGCTGGTCATGTCGCCGGCGTGGTTCATCAGGATGAGGTGTCCGGCGCCGGTCTCTTTGTAGAGTCGGTGGATTTGTGCGGTGACCTGGTCGGGGGTGCCGACGAGGAGGATGCCGGCGTCGATGAGGTCTTCGTAGCTCATTCGGCGGACGGCGCCGAGGCGGCCGCGCAGTGCGGCGACTGCGGCGGCGGGTGGGAAGTAGCCGGGTGGGCTGGCGGCGCCTTGGCGGAGTTTGCCGGGCTTGAGGTAGTACATCAGTTTGCGGCCGATCTCGCGGGCCTTGGCTTCGGTGGGGGCCACGTGGCACAGGGCCATGTAGGCGAAGCGGTCCGGGCCGGGTTCGGGTTGGCCGTCGGCGACGGCGGTGCGGCGGTAGAGCCGGAATGAGGTTGCGGTGTCCTCGTAGGTGCCGAGCAGGTTGCACAGGGTGTAGCCGTGTCGGGCGGTCCATTCGACCAGGCGGGTGGAGGTGCCGCTGATCCAGATCGGCGGGTGGGGTTGCTGGTAGGGGCGGGGCCAGACGCTGACGTAGCGGTAGTGGTAGTGCCGGCCTTCCCAGGAGAAGACGTCGCCGTGGGTCCACGCCTTCTTGATGAGGTCGTGGGCTTCGATGAACATGTCCAGGTTGTGGACGGGGTTCTGGTTGGAGGGGAAGGTTTCGCCTTGGACGCCGCGGACGAAGCCGCAGTCGATGCGTCCGCCGCTGACGGAGTCTAGGTAGGCGATCTCCTCGGCGACGCGGATGGGGCTTTCCCGGTGCGGTAGTGGGGTGCCCAGGACGAGGACGCGGCCGCGTCGGGTGCGGTGCAGTACGGAGGCGGCGCTGAGGGTGGCGGACACCTGGAGGGTGGAGGCGGACTGGTGGTGTTCGTTGACCATGAGGTCGAAGCCGAGTTCGTCGGCGAGTTCGTACTCGTCGAGGTAGCGCTGGTAGAGCTGGTGGCCGAGTTTGGGGTCGTAGTACTGGTTGGGCATGAAGTACTTGAGTCCCCGGTTGGCCTCTTCCGCCTCGGGTGGGACGTTGGGGTAGGGCATCTCGGTGAAGTGGTAGAGCCTCACGGGGTCTCTCCGTTCAGGAAGGACCGGACGATCCGGTGGAACTCGTCGGGACGTTCCAGGTACGGGTAGTGGCCGGCGTCGGGGATTTCGACGAAGTGGGCTGCGGGCAGCAGGTCGGCCAGGGCGGCGCTGTGGCGGGGTGGTACGAGTCGGTTGTGGCTGCCGGCGAGGACCAGGGTGGGCATGGTGGCCAGGTGCAGCCAGCGGCGTAGACGTGGGTCGTGCAGGAAGGGTTTCCAGGCGTAGCGGGACAGGGCGGCCCGGTCGGTGAAGGCTCGTTCGTATTCGCTGTCGGTCAGGCCGGTGGGGAAGCCGGGCATCCGCAGGTCGTGGCAGGCGGTGGGGTCGGCCCAGCCGAGTTCGACGATTTCGGTGGGGTCGAGCAGGAGGATGTCGGCGAAGTCGGGTTCGGTGGGGCCGGAGAGTTTGACGCCGTACGGGGAGATGAGCAGCAGTGAGGTGAAGCGGTGGGGTGCGCGTACCGCCATCTCCAGGGCGATCCAGCCGCCGAAGCCGGCGCCGGCCAGGTGTACGGGGCCGGGTGGCAGGTTGGCGAGGGTGTCGGTGAGGTGGTGTTGGGCCAGGTCGGCGACGCTGTCCCAGTCTTCGGCGGTGGTGTCCAGGGGGGTGCCGAAGCCGGGGTGGCGGGGTATGACGACGGTGTGGTCGTCGGCGAGTCGGCTGAGGGCGCCGACGGGGCCGGGGAGTACGTCGGCGTCGTGGAGGAACAGCAGGGTGCTCATGGTGTGCTCCCCTGGTCGAAGAAGGTCAGCAGCAGGTCGGCGACGGCTTCGGGTTGGTCGAGGTTGGGTGCGTGGCGGGCGTCCATGCGGTGGACGTGGATCTGGGGTGCCAGGTTTTCGAAGTGGTGGCCCCAGTCGGGTTCGAGCAGGTCGTCGCGGGTGGCTTCGACGACGAGTACGGGGACGGGGCTGTCGCGCAGTGGGGTGGGCCAGTTGTCGCGGTTTTCCGGCTTGGGGAGGTTGGGGTGGCGCAGCCGGGGGGCCAGGCAGGCGGTGACGTGGCCGGGTTTGCGGGTGTTGGCGTAGCGCAGGGCGACGGTGTCCTCGAAGCCGGGGTGGTCGTCGGTCATGAGGCTGACCAGGCGGCGCATGTCGTCTTCGGTGCCGTCGAAGTTGCCGAGTTCGGTGAGGCCTTTGGTGGTGCGCCAGGGGCCGCCGGTGCCGCAGATGCTGACCCCGGACAGGGCGGGTAGTTCGGGGTTGGGGGTGGCCAGGGCGCGTAGCAGCAGGGAGCCGCCGAAGGACTGGCCGGCGAAGTGTGCGGCGTCGACGTCGAGGGCTTTGCAGAAGGCGGCGAGGTGGGTGGTGCGGAAGGAGTATGGGGAGCGGTCGAGGTAGATGACTTTGTCGGTGTCGCCGTAGCCGAGCAGGTCGGGTGCGAGGACCCGGTAGTGCTGGGCTAGCAGGGGCATGACCTCAGACCAGCTGCCGATGGCGTCGCCGCCGAAGGCGCCGTCGTGGATGAGGACGACGGTGCCTCGTGGTTGTCCGGGTGGGGTGGCTTCCCAGTAGCGGGTGGTGAATCCGCCGGCGTTGATGGTGTGTGGGCGTGGTGGGGTCATGGTGCGGTCTCCGGGTGCGGTCAGTGGGGGGTGGGTTGGAAGGTGCCGTAGCGGCCGTCGAGGTAGAGCAGGGGTGGGGCGTCGGTCTGGGCGCGGGCGTGCAGGACTTCGCCGCAGAGGATCAGGTGGTCTCCGCCGGGGTGGACGGTGGTGGTGCGGCATTCGAGTACGGCGGTGGTGCCGGTGGCGAGGGTGGGCACTGTGGTGTGTCCGGCGACCACGGCGGCGGCGAGTTCGTCGAGGTGGCGGCCGCGGGTGGCGAAGGCCTGTGCCCAGGCGGCGCGGTCGGCGGCGAGGTAGTTGATGCTGAACCGGCCGGCTTGTTCGGCCAGGGGGGCCAGGCCGGTTTTCCGGTCGATGGCGACCATGGCCATGGGGGGTGTGCCGGACAGTGAGGTGGCGGAGGTGCAGGTGAGGCCGGTGATTCCGGCGGGGCCGCCGGGGACGAGGATGATCGCCACCGGTGCGGGTACCTGCCGGAAGGCGGCCCGGAAGCGGGCGGTTTCGACGAGGCGGTCGGGGCCGGTGTGGTGGGTCATCGGGGGGCTCCGGTCTGGTTGAGCCAGAGGTGGTGTACGTCGGCTCGGTGGGTGAGGTGTTGGGCTGTCGGTCGGCCGCCGATGACCACTGCGGAGGCGACCCAGTCGGCGGTGGCGCCGGTGGTGGCGTGGACGGTGACCTGGGTGATGTCGGAGGTGGCGGGGCGTCCGGTGCGGGGGTCGATCAGGTGGTGGGCGTCGGTGCCCCAGCGGCGTTTGCCGGTGCCGCTGGTGGCGACGCCGCCGTCGCGCACGTGCAGGGTTTCGCCGTGGGGTAGTTCGACGGGCCAGCCGTCGCCGTCGGGGCCGGGTCCGCGGCAGGCCACGTCTCCCCCGATGCTGGCTGCTGAGTTGGGGCCTAGCCAGGTGACGATGTCGTCGGCCCAGGCGCCTTTGGCGAGGGCGCCGATGTCGAGGCTGTGGCCGGGGGCCAGGCGGGCGGTGTGGCCGCGGAGTTCCAGGATGTCGGCCAGGGGCGGCACGGCCGCGACCGGGTCGGCCACCGCAGAGGTCGCGGGGGTGCCGGTGGCCCAGGATCGGCGGTAGCCGGCGGCGAGCAGTTGCGGCAGTACGGCGATGTTGACCAGGCCGGTGCTGGCGGTGGCGACGGTGAGGGCGTGCCGCAGCATGGCGTGCAGTTGGTCGGAGATGGGGTGCCAGTGCCCGGCGGCGGCGTTGAGTCCGCTGAGTTCGCTGTCGGGGCGGAAGCGGGAGAAGCGGCGGTCCAGGGCGTGGAGTCGTCGTTGGACCTCGGTGAACGGGGTGACCGGTGGTCCGTAGCTGGCCAGGGTCACCGTGCAGGTGAACATCTGGCTGGTGTGCTGTTGCAGGGTGGGTCGCTGTCGGGCGGGTGCGAGGTTCATGCCGTCTCCCTTCACCACCAGGTTTAACATGCTAAACATGATGATGTTTTAGCGGCAAGGGTCTGACCGTACCCGGTTCACCCGCCCGACAGGCCGACTGGCCTGGGCTTTCAGTCGCCCGTGACGGCCCGGCCGAGCACCTCCCGGGCGCTGCGGGCGACCGCGGCGTCGATCATCCGCCCGTCGGCGGAGACCGCCACCCCGCAGCCGTCGCGTTCCGCGGCGGTCAGCCGGTCGACGATGTCCCGCGCCGCGGCGACCTCCTCGGGCGTCGGTGAGAACACCCGGTTGACCACGGGTACCTGGGCGGGATGGATAGCGGTGCGACTGCGGTAGCCCTGCCGCAGCAGCAGCCGGCTGGTGGCCTCCAGCCGCTCCGGGTCCCGCAGGGCGGTCTCCGTCGGGCCCACCGGCGGGGCGATCCGGGCCGCCGCGCAGGCCAGCACGACCCGGGAACGCAGCGGCCACAGTTCCATCTTGTCCGGGCCGGGTTGCAGACACAGCTCGGCGGCCAGGTCGGCCTCGCCGAGGCCGAGGCGCACCACCCGGGGGGCGGCGGCCACGGCCTCGGCGCGCAGGACCCCTTCTGCCGTCTCCAGCAGGGCGAACACCGCCAGGTGACCGGCCGGCAGGTCGTGCTGCCGTTCGGCCTCGCCGAGCAGCCGGTGCACCTCGGTCACCGACTCGACGTCGGCCTTCGGTACGACCACACCGGTCAGGTGCGGCCCGGCCACCGCGGCGATGTCGGCGGCCGGGGTGTCGGCGTTGATGCGTACCCACCACTGGGGGCCCTGGGCCGGGTCGGTGAGGTACCCGCCCAGGGCCTTGCGGGCCTCGGCCTTGTGCGTCGCCGCGACCGCGTCTTCGAGGTCGAGGATGCAGGCGTCGGCCCCCCGGGCCGCGGCCCGGGCCAGCTTGTCCGGCTGGTCCGCCGGCACGTACAGGTAGCTGCGGGCGGCGGCCGGGGTGGGTCCCAGGGCGGTCACGGCCGGGTCGGCCGGGCCAGGTAGCGGCCGCGGGGCTGGCCGACCACGTTGCCGGCGCGCAGGATCTGCTCACCGCGCAGGAAGGTGTCGGTGACCTTGGCGGTCAGCTCCATGCCCTCGAACGGGGTGTACTCCTGGGTCGACAGCGAGTCCTGCGCCCGCACCGTCCAGGTGTGGTTCGCATCGACGAGGCAGAAGTCGGCGTCCAGCCCTTCGGCGATGGCGCCCTTGGTGGCCAGGCCGAACCGGCGGGCGGGAGCCCACGAGGTCAGCTCGGCGACCCGACCGTAGGACAGGCCCCGCTTGACGCCTTCGCTGATCAGGCCGGGCAGCAGGTACTCCGCGCCACCGAAGCCGGACTTGGCGACGAAGATGTCGTCCTTCGGCTCACCGAACTTGACCTCGGCCTTGCAGCAGGCGTGGTCGCTGACCACCCAGTCGATGGTGCCGTCGAGCAGGTGACCCCACAGGGCCTCGACGTCCTCGCGGGGACGAAGCGGCGGGTTGACCTTGCCGCCGAGGCCGTAGGCGGTGTCGATGTCGGCCAGCAGGTGACCGACGGTGACCTCGCGGCGGAAGTCGACGTGCGGGAAGGCCTTGGCCATCCGCAGCGCCGCGTCGACCGCCTTGGCCGAGGTCAGGTGCAGCAGGTTGATGGTGGGCAGGCCGGTCTCGTGGGCCAGGTAGGCGGCGATGGTGACCGCCAGGCCCTCGGAGTGCGGGGGCCGGGAGGCGCTGTAGGCGGCCAGTCCCTTGAGGCTGCCGTCCTCCTCGACCAGCCGGGTGTACGCCCGCATGATCTCCGCGGTCTCGCAGTGCAGGGACAGGGAGATCTCGTCGGCCAGCTCGGGGAACTGCTCCCGGGCGGCCTGCACCCCGCGCATCACGAACTCGAAGTGGGCGTAGTCGTACCGGGCGTCCGGCGGGATCATCAGGAAGGAACTCTGGTCGGCCGAGCGGCCGTGCAGCCCGTGACCACCGTAGAACATGAAGATCTTGAACGAGGTGACGCCGTGGTCGCGGATCAGCTCGGGGATCTCGTCGATGTGTTCGGTGGTCATCGGGGCCACGTGGAAGGCGAAGTCGACATACGACTTCTGGTCGGTGGCGCGGTGCACCTCGGGGAAGAACTCGCGGTACGGTCCGCCGCGGTTGAGGTAGTACTGCCCGGTACGGATGTAGTTGATCGCGGAGGTGACACCGCCCTGCGCGCAGGCGCGGCTCTCGGTGGCGGCGTCCTCGGCGAGGGGGTGGTAGATGCCCCAGTGCTGGTGGGCGTCGACGACCCCCGGGAAGGCGAGCTTGCCGCCGGCGTCGACGACGCTCTTCGCGCCGGTGGTGTCGAGGTTAGGCGCGAGGGCGGCGATCCGGCCGTCGCGGACACCGATGTCCAGCGCCGCCGGCTCGGCCTGGTCGTGCCGCACCACTCTGACGTTTGTCACTACGAGATCGAAGGGTTCCACGATGTGCTCCTGAGGTTGGCGGGCAGCGGGGCCGTTGTCAGTCGGCGTCGGGACGCAGGCGGGTCAGGGGACGCAGCAGGTCGCTGACGTCGTTGACCTCGTTGAGGCCGAGCACGGTGGAGACCACCTGGTCGGCGGTTTCCGGGGAGAGCCGTCCGGCGACGTTGTCCCGGAACTTCATGGCCAGTTCGGCGTCGGACAGCGGTCGCTGCGGGCCGCCGCGGTTGGCCAGCACCTCCTCGCGCCAGGTGCGGCCGTCGTCGGTGCGTACGGTGACGATGGCCGGGAACTGGTACGGGAAGATCTTGTCGCACTCGTCGTCGGGGACCACCTCGACGAGGGCCATCAGGGCCCGGCGCTGCGGGTCACGGGCCAGCTCGTCGGTGAAGTCGCCCAGGCCGAGACCGAGTCCACCGCCGCCGAGCAGTCCGGCGACGACGGTGTACGGGCCGCTGAACTGTGCCTGGTAGCCGGTCTCGGGGGTCCGCTTGGTGGCGATCGGTTCCCCGATGGTGCGGATCACCGCGGCGGGTACCCGCAGTTCGATGGCGGTGATCCGGTCCAGCGGCACACCCTGGGCCCGCAGGGCCAGGCCGGCGTCGATCCCCGCGTGGGTGAAGTGGTTGGCCGGGTACGGCTTGAAGAAGATGTCCGGCACCGACCAGCGTTCGCCGAGTCCGTCGGTGATCTGGTCGTAGTCGGCTTCCCCGCGCAGGAAGGCGGTGTAGAAACCGAACCGGCCCTCCAGCACGGTGGGTGGCCCGGTGAAGCCGCGGCGGACCAGGTCGGCGGCGGTGACGGCGCTGTGCGCGGCCCAGCCGCAGTGCAGCCGCTTGACCGTGCCGCCGGTGCGGTTGGCCTCGATCAGCCCGGCGGCCATCGAGGCGGTCACCCCGAGCACGTCGGTGAGCTGGTCTGAGTCGAGTCCGAGCAGCATGCCGGCGGCGACCGCACCACCCATCGCACCGCAGATGGAGGTGGCGTGCTGGCCGTGTTCGAAGAACACCGAGTTGTTCAGGACCGGGTCGAAACCGGCCATGCCCAGCCGTACGGTGACCTCGATGCCGACCGCGACCGCCTTGGTCAGGGCGGCGCCGTCGGCGCCGGCGGCCTGGGCGGCGGCCAGGGCGGCCGGGACCACGGCGGCGCTGGGGTGCAGCACCGAGGGCAGGTGGGTGTCGTCGTAGTCCAGGGAGTGGGCCAGCACCCCGTTACCGAAGGCGGCCTGGGCGGCGGGAACCCGGTCGGGCAACCCGACGACGTGGGCCTGGGCGCGTCCACCCAGGTCGGCGACGTAGTCCAGGGCGGCGTGGCTGGTGGGCAGCCGGTGCGCGGCCACGCACAGCCCGAGGATGTCGAGGATCCGCTGGCGCACGCTGGCGGCGAGCCGGTCGGGCAGCTCGGTGGCGCGGGTGGCGGCGGCGAAGGCGGCGAGTTGCCGGGCCAGGGTCTGCTCAGTCATTGGCGATCACCGCCAGGGGGCGCACCGGGGAGCCGGTGGCGCCGAAGATGGCCAGCGGCGAGAGCATGAACAGGAACTCGTGGACGCCGTCGGCGGCCAGTTCCTCCAGCGCCATCGTCTCGATGATGTAGACGCCGCGTTCGACCAGCAGCACCCGGTGGGCGGGCAGGACGCTGTGTCCGGCGCCCGGTCGCAGGCACTCGAAGGCGATGGTGTCGGCGCCGGCGGCGTGGATCCCGGCGTCGGCCAGCCAGGTGGCACCGGCCTCGCCGACCCCGGGCACCCCGCTGGAGTGGCCGACGTAGCGGGTGCGGTCCTCGTGGTCGAACAACCGTCCCCAGCCGCTGCGGATCAGCACCACGTCACCGGGGCGGATCGGGGTGCCCTGCCGTTGCGCCGTGGCCGCCAGGTCCTCGGGGGTGATCTCGTAGCCGGCCGGGCAGCCCTCGGGCTGACCCAGGGCGGCCGGGACGTCGAGCAGGACACCGCGGCGGACCATCGGGGCGATGGTGTGCGCGCCCAGCTCGGCGAAGCGTCCGCCGCGGCCGGCGACGGCGGCGTCGGAGCCGTCGACCAGCCGGCCGTCCTGGGAGACGTGGGCGAAGGCGTCGATGTGGGTGCCGACGTGGGTGCCCATGGTGATGATGTCGTTGGCGGCGGAACCGCCGTCGGCGCGCACGTTGTCGCCGTGACGACGGGGCAGGGCGTGCCAGAACGGCGGGTGGTTCGGCGACTGTGGCATGCCGATGGTCAGCCGGCGACCCAGGTCGTAGGTCCGCACTCCGGCGTCGACGGCGGCCAGCAGGGCCCGCGTCGCGCCGGTGGCGCCGGTGAGGGTGGTGCTCGAAGTGGTCACGGCAATCCTTACCTTGTGGGGGCGGCCGTCAGGCCACGATCTGCCGGGCGCGCAGCTCGGCGATGGCCTCGGGGGTGCAGCCGAGTTCGTTGACGAGGAGGTCGTCGGTGTCGGCGCCGAGCGGGCGGCCGGTGAAGCGGATCCGGCCGGGGTTCTCCGACATCCGCCACATGACGTTGTGCATCAGGACCTCACCGAGGTCGGAGTCGGGGACCTTGACCAGCATCTCGGCGGCCTGGACGTGTTCGTCGGTGACGATGTCGCGGGCGTTGTAGACGGGGGCGACGGCAGCGCCGGCCTCTTCGAAGGCGCGCATGACCTCGTCGCGGGTCCGTTCGGCGATCCAGCCGCCCACGTACTCGTCGAGCAGATCGGCGCGGGCGGCCCGCTCACGTCCGGAGGCGAACCAGGGTTCGTCGATGACCTCGGGGTGCCCGACGAGCCGCAGTACCCGTTCGGCGATGGTCTGGGCGCTGGTGGACACCGCCACCCAGTCGCCGTCCTTGGTGCGGTAGGTGTTGCGGGGGGAGTTGTTGGTGGACCGGTTGCCGTGCCGGTGGCCGATGACGCCGAGCTGGTCGTAGACGGTGGGGCCGGGTCCGACCGCCGTCATGATCGGCTCCAGGAGGCTCAGGTCGACGATCTGGCCCTTGCCGCCGTTGCGGGTGCGGGCCCACAGCGCCACCATGGTGGCCGAGGAGGCGGCGATGCCGCAGATGCTGTCGGCCAGGCCGAACGCCGGCAGGGTCGGCGGGCCGTCGGCGTCGCCGGTCAGGTGGGCGAAGCCGCTCATCGCCTCGGCGAGGGTGCCGAAGCCGGGCCGGTGCGCGTAGGGGCCCTGCTGGCCGAAGCCGGAGATGCGGACGATGACCAGGCCGGGGTTGAGCTCCCAGAGCTGTTCCGGGCTGATCCCCCACCGTTCCAGGGTGCCGGGGCGGAAGTTCTCCACCAGCACGTCGGCGGTGGTGGCCAGGCGGCGCAGCAGCTCGGCGCCCTCCGGAGTGGACAGCTTCAGGCCGATCGTCCGCTTGTTGCGGGAGATCTCCTTCCACCACAGCGGTACGCCGTCCTTGGCGTGGCCGTGGCCGCGCATGCTGTCGCCGGCGACGGGGTGTTCGACTTTGATGACGTCGGCACCGAAGTCACCGAGGATCTGGCAGCACAGCGGGCCGGCCAGGATCGTCGAGGCGTCGATGACGCGGAGTCCGGTCAGCGGTCCGTCGTGCACTGGGCCTCCCCTATCCATTTCGTTCGGTTGAAGCGAACGGTGTTTCGCTCAGCAGAATAGTCCGTGATCAGGTACGGGGTCAACGCAAACAAGCCCCTCACCTCGGCGGATGCCTGGTCAGCCGGGGCCGCAGCACCACCGCGGCCGCGATCGCCGCCACGGCGGCGACGAACGCCCCGGTACGGGCCGAGAAGGTGTCCCCCAGCCAGCCGTGCAGCATCGCCGCCCCCGGCCGGATGCCGAGGAAGCACATCGACCACAGGGCCATCACCCGACCGCGTACCTCGTCGGCCAGGCCGTGCTGCATGGTGGCGTTGACATCGCTGACGGCCAGCAGATAGCCGGCTCCGCCGAGGGCGATGCCGGCCGTGGCCATCACCGGGCCGGGACTGACCGCCAGCAGCACCATCCCGGCGCCCAGGGCGAACACCCCCACGGCCCCGGTGCGGCCACTTCCCATCGTGCGGCGCAGCCGCCCGACCCAGCCGGCGATCAACGCCGAACCGATGCCGAAGAAGGTGATGAAGACACCGACCAGCAGCTCCCCGCCACCGAACCCCTCGGCGAACAGGGGCGACAGGGTGTTGATCGGCTCCATCGCCAACCCGATCAGGGCCACCGCCACCAGGCAGCGCAGCAGTTCGGGACGGCCCCGCACATAGGTCAGACCGCCCAGGACCCCCAACCGGCCCCGCGGACGGGCGCCCGCGGCGGGCCGGGGCAGCCGTACGCGACTCAACGCCGCGGCGAACACCAGGAAACTGGCGGCGTTGACGGCGAACGCCGTACCGGCCCCGGCCAGCGCGTAGGTGGCCGCTCCGGCCACCGGACCGATGGCCCGGGACAGGTTGAAGGTCAACGAGTGCAGGGCGATGGCCTGGGGTACGTCCGCACGACCGACGATGTTGGGTACCAGCGCCTGCGCGGCCGGGCCGGTGACCGCCTGCCCCACCCCGGACAGTCCGACGAAGGTCAGCAGCAGCCACGGGTTCAGGGCGTCCAGGAAGGCCAGCAACGCCAGTACCGCGGCGGCGCCACCACCCAGGGTCTGCCCTACGATGATCAGCACCCGCCGGTCGGCGCGGTCGGCCACCGCCCCGATCACCGGGGCGAGGACCAGCTGCATGGCGAACTGCAGGGCGGTCACCAGACCCACCATGAACGCCGAGCGGGTCATCGCGAAGATGGTCAGGATCGCCGCGACGTTCTGGAACCAGGTACCGGTGTTGGACGCCAGTGACCCGAAGAAGTACGGACCGAAGCGGCGGTCCCGCAGCAACGCGAGA
Source organism: Micromonospora sp. NPDC048871 (assembly GCF_043198155.1). NCBI lineage: Bacteria > Bacillati > Actinomycetota > Actinomycetes > Micromonosporales > Micromonosporaceae > Micromonospora > Micromonospora sp. NPDC048871. Next base: position 15,702 of record NZ_JBICUM010000004.1, read on the forward strand.
CCGCCACGTCCCTCTTCTTCGGCTGGCCTGTCGGCCGGCGGATCGGCCGGGCGATCAGCCTGCCGCACCCGCGCCTCCCATGCCGTACCCCTGGGGGATGCCGCTGGCCAGGGAGGTCCACACGGACTTCGGGCGCAGGTAGAGCCGGGCCGCCTCGGTGCCGTTTTCCCGGCCGTAGCCGGACAGGCCGATGCCACCGAAGGGCACCAGGTCCGACAGCACCCGGTAGGTGTTGATCCACACCGTGCCGGCGCGGACCTGCCCGGCGAACCGGTGGGCCCGGGCGATGTCGGCGGTCCACACCCCGGCGGCCAGACCGAACTGGGTGTCGTCGGCCAACCGCAGGGCCTCGGCGTCGTCGCGGAACGACGACACCGCCAGCACCGGCCCGAAGACCTCCTCGCGCAGCACCCGGGCGCCCTCGTCGAGCCGGTCGAAGACCGTCGGCGGCACGAAGAAGCCGTTGCGCAGCCGCTCATCCTCCGGCAGGGCGGCCTGGGCCACCATCCGGCCGGCCGAACGGGTCTCGGCGATGAAGGCGGCCGTCTTGTCCCGCTGCGCCGCGGTGATCTGCGGACCCAGGTCGGTCTGGGCGTCGAAGGGGTCACCCACCCGCAGGGTCCGCACCCGGGCGGCCACCCGGTCGAGGACCTCGTCGTAGATGGACTCGTGCAGCACCAGCCGGGAACCGGCGATGCACATCTGGCCGCAGGAGGCGAATACCCCCAGCACCACGGCCTCGACCGCCCGGTCCAGGTCGGCGTCGGGGAAGATGACCTGCGGCGACTTGCCGCCCAACTCCAACGCGATCGGGGTCAGGTTGTCCGCCGCCGCGCGGGCGATCGCCTTGCCGGTGTCGTGGTGCCCGGTGAACACGATCAGGTCCACGTCCGGATGCGACACCAGGGCCGCGCCGGTCTCCCGGCCGCCCGGCAGCACCTGCACCAGCCCCTCCGGGATGCCCGCCTCGACCAGCAGCCCACCCAGCGCCAGGGCGGTCAGGGGGGTCTCCTCGGCCGGCTTGAGCAGGCAGGCGTTGCCGAAGGCCAGCGCCGGGGCGATCTTCTTGGCGGCGAAGAAGAACGGCACGTTCCACGGGATGACCCCGGCGACCACGCCGTGCGGCTCCGGCACCGTGTAGGTGTGGTACTCCGGCCCGACCGGGATGGTCTCACCGCGTACCTGCTCCGCCCAGCCGGCGTAGTAGCGGAAGCTGCCGGCCGCCCGGCGCACCTCACGCCGGGTGTCGCTGAGGATCTTGCCGGTGTTGCGGGTCTCGGTCGCGGCCAGGTCGTCGATCTGGGCCTCGATGAGGTCGGCGATCCGGTGCAGCACCCGGGCCCGGTCACTGCCGGTGCGCCGGGCCCAGGCGGGCTGAGCGGCGCGCGCCGCCCGGACGGCGGCGTCCACCTGCCCCGGGGAGGTGGGAGCGACGCTGGCCAGGACCTGGGCGTCGATAGGCGAGACGACTTCAGCCATCGGTGTTTCCTTCCTCGGCCGGGGTACGCGCCCGGCGTCGCGGGTCCATCGACCCGGTGAGATGTTCAGGCACCCAGACGTCCAGCACGGCCGGCACCCGGTCCCGCTGCACGGCGGTACGGGCCCGGTCCAGGGCGGCGGCCAGGTCGGCCGCGGCGACCACCCGTTCCCCGTAGCAGCCCTGGGATCGGGCGTGCGCCGCGAAGTCCGGCGAGGGGGTGAGGTGACCGCCCCGCACGGTGGGTTCGTTGACCGCCAGGCCGTCCGGGTAGTGGGCGGCCAGGGTGGTGGTGCCGGTGCGGTACCCGCCGTTGTTGACCACCACGGTGACCACCGGGGCGTCGCACTGCTGCTGCAGCCACAGGCAGGAGTCCGGGGAACCGAACAGGTACGAACCGTCCCCGGTGACCGCCACCGCGTGGGCGCCCCCGGCGGCGATGCTGGCGCCGGTCGCCGCCGCCACCGCCCAGCCGAGGCTGGACCCGCCCTTCTCGAACAGGGTGCCCGGTCGGGTGCGGCGGATCCTGGTGGTGTCGAACACCTCCCAGGTCAGCAGGTCGTCCGGGCGCAGGTGCCGGTCCAGGGCCGCGGCGATCAGGGCCGGGGTGGGTACCCCGGTGGCGGGTGCCGGATCGTCGGTGCGGCGACCGGCCGGGGCGGCGTCCCGGCGCCGGCGTACGGCGTCGGCGTCACCCGGTCCGGCCGAGCCCACCTCGGCCAGCACCGCGGCCAGGAAGGCCGCCGGATCGGCCGTGGTACGGGCGTCGGCGCGCAGTTCGTAGAGCGGGACCCGGCTCTCGATCGGGTCGGGGCCCACCCAGCCGATCCAGGCGTCGTCGCGCGGCTTCTCCAGCGCGGGCATCCACGGCACCGGGTGGTCCAGCACGATGATGACGTCGAACTGGTCCAGCGGATCGGCGCAGTGCCACCGGCTGTCGTCCGGCAGGTTCATCCGGTACCGGGAGGCGCGGACCTGCACACCGAGGGTGTCGGCCAGTTCGGCCAGCAGGGCCACGGCCTGCGGGTTCACCCCCACCCGGTCGGTGACGATGACCGGCCGCCGGGCGGTCGTCAGGCGGCGGGCCACCTCGCTGACCACCCCGGGGTCACCCGGTCCGAGGACCGGGATGCCGAGCATCTGGGCGCTGGGAACGGGTCGGTCACCGGCCTGCGGGTACCGGCCCACCTCCTCCGGCATCGCCAGGTAGACGGGGCCGCGCCGGGGTGCCAGCGCGACCTGCAGGCCGCGCGCCACCACCAGGCCGGCGTCGTCCAGGGGGGACAGCTTGTAGTCCCACTTGACGTACTGCCGAACGATCGAGCCCTGGTCCCAGCGTTGCTGCTTCCAGAACACCGGTGAGGTGCGGGACTCCGCCCGGGTGGGCGGATAACCCGACATGATCATGATGGGGTGGTCGCCCCACATCGCGTTGTGGATGGCGCCGCCGTGGTGCAGCAGCCCCAGGTCGGCGTGGGCCACGGTCATGGCCGGTCGGCCGGAGACCATGGTCTCGCCCATCGCGGCGGTCAGCGCTACATGCTCGTGCGGGCAGGTGATGAGCTCCGGGGTCGGCTCCCCCTGGTGGCGGGCCTGGGCGTTGGCCTCCTGGAAGGAGGTCAACTCGGAGCCGCTGTTGAACCACAGCCGCTGAACACCGCTGGCCGAAGCCGCCGCCAGCACCGCGGCTGCGGCGCTGGCGGCGGCCGGGCCGCCGGTCACAGGTTCCTCGCCCGATCGAGGTAGTCCTTGTAGATCAGCTTCTCGATGGGGGCCGCGGACTTGACCAGACCGGCCTTGATCAGGCTCTCCTGGCCGGACAGCCAGGTCTGCTCGTTCATCTGCAGGGCCTTGTCCGGGCCGGCGGCCAGCCAGCTCTCCACCAGCAGGGGCAGCTCGGCGCGGGCCTGCTCCGGGTTGGCCTCCGGGTTGTACTTACGCAGGTCGGCGATGACCTGGTCCCAGTTCTCCTCCTTGCTGGCGTACTCGATGGCCTTGAGTACACCGGCGAGGAACTTCACCGGCATGTCGCTGTCCGACTCGATCATCTTCAGGCTGGTGTTGTACGAGTCCGACGGCATCGGGGCGAACTCGTCGGTGCTGAAGAAGGCGACCTCGCCGATGTCCTTCTGGATGGTGGCCCGGTCGGTGTTGACGCAGACCCAGGCGTCGATCTCGCCCTTGCGGGCCAGCTCGTACGCGGCCGTGCCGACACCGGTGACCGGACGCTTCACCGTCTTGGGGTCCACCCCGGCGTTGATCAGCATGACGTCGAGCAGGTTCTCGGTGGCGCCACCGGTGGAGACGATGCCGCAGGTGCGCCCGGCCAGCTGGGCCGGGTTGCGGATCGCCTTGTCCGGCATGGAGACGACCTCGAACTGCGACTTCTGCCGCAGGCTGGCGATGCTGACCAGCGGCGCCTGCTCGTTGGCCACCGCGATGACCGCGTTGATGCCGTTGGCCCGGGTCAGGTCGGCCGAGCCACCGAGCACCGCCTGGATGGCGGTGGCGGTGCCCTGGCCACCCTTGATTTCCATGTCCAGGCCGTACTCGGCGAAGTAGCCGCGCTCCTTGGCGACCATGGTCTCCACGTAGCTCAGCGTCAGGCTGGACGCGGCCATGTAGGTGCCGGAGAGGCTGCCGTCGGCGTTGACCTTGGGGCCGTCGTCGCCGCAACCGCTGAGCAGCAGGGTCATGCCACCGGCGCTGGGCAGCAACAGCCCTGCGGTGGCGCCGGCGCGGAGGAACGAGCGCCGCGAGACCGGCGCGCCGATGGAACGGTCATTTTTCACGAGAAGCTCCCAGTGCCGAGGGGGGTAATGGATGGGGGGTGAGGGATATGAGGCAAGGAGAGGTCCGCCCGCGCCGCGTCGCGGCGCCGACAGGGATACGGATGGGCGGCTGGAACGAGAGGTGCGGCCGGTCAGGGGGTGCGACGCGGCTGCACGGACTCGTGCCAGGGGATCAGCAGCCGGCGGGCGCCGGTGACGATGCTGTAGAGGGTGAAGCCGAACAGAGCCATGATCAGGATGGCGCCGAACAGCTTGTCCACCTGGAGGCCGTTCTGCAGGTTGACCGCGTACCGGCCGAGGCCCTTGTCGCCGCCGAGGTATTCACCGACGATCGCGCCGATCGTGGCCTGCACGACCGCCAGCTCCATGCCGGCCAGGATGAAGGGCATGGTGTACGGCAGGTCCGCACGCCAGAACCGCTCCCAGCGCGAGGCCTTCAGGGTGGTCATCAGGTCGTGCATGGAGCCGGGCACCGACCGGATGCCGAACGAGGTGTTGATCAGCAGCGGGAAGAAGGCCAGCAGGGCGGCCATGACCACCTTGGACGACGGACCGAAGCCGAGCCACAGGATGAACAGCGGCACCAGCGCGACCTTCGGCACCACCTGGGTGGCGACGATGAAGGGTCGGGTGATCCGGTCGAACAGGGGGGACTTGCCGATCATCAGGCCGAGGCCGACACCCAGCACGATCGCCAGGGTCAGGCCCATCATGACCTCGTAGAAGGTCGTCCAGACGTGGGTCTTCCAGACGAAGGGGTCGGTGATCTGCTCGATGAAGGAGGAGAACACCGCCTCCGGCGGCGGGAGCACGAACCGGGACAGGTCCGTGAGCTCGACGTAGAGCTTCCAGGCCAGCAGGAACAGCGCGATCAGCAGCGGGCTGGTGTAGAAGGACAGCCAGCGGTTGTTGCGCAGTCGCTGCGACCAGGTCGGGGGTGGGGGCCGCAGGAGGTCTGCGGAAGCCGATTTCGGCGCCGACTGGCGCTGATCAGTAGTGGTCACGTGGACACCTCAAGTACGGGTCAGGCCGAGATGGCGGGGCGGGCTTCGCTGTCCTGCACCTCGCCGATCTGACGGCGCAGCTCGGCGGTCAGGTGGCGGAACTCGGCGGACTCGGTCATGTCGACGGTGCGCGGCCGGGGCAGCGTCACCTCGGTGATGGAGTGGATGTGGCCGGGCTTGGTCCCCAGCATCACGATGCGGTCGGCCAGGAACACCGCCTCGGAGACGGAGTGGGTGACGAAGACGACCGTCTTGCGGTTCTCCAGCCAGATGCGCTGCAACTCCACGTTCATCATGTCGCGGGTCTGCGCGTCCAGGGCGCCGAAGGGTTCGTCCATGAGCAGCACCTGGGGGTCGTGCGCCAGGGCACGGGCGATGGAGACCCGTTGCCGCATACCGCCCGACAGTTGGTGGGGGTACTTGTGCTCCGCCTCGGGCAGCCCGACGAGGGTCAGCATCTCGCGGACCTTCGCCGCGCGCTCCTGCCGACCCATGCCGGCCATCTCCAGCGGCAGGGCGACGTTCGCGGCCGTGGTGCGCCACGGCATCAGGGTCGCCTCCTGGAAGACGAACCCCAGCGGCCGGTCGGCGCGCTCAGGCTGGTCACCGTGGTCGAGGCTGACCCGTCCCACGGTGGGGCTCTCCAACTGACCGATGATTCGCAGCAAGGTGGTCTTGCCGCAGCCGGAGGGACCGAGCAGCACGACGAATTCACCGTCGGCGATGTCGAGCGAGACCTCACTCAGAGCGAGCATCGACTGCCCGCCGGCGCCGGCGAAGACCTTGCTGACGCCCTCCACTTTGATTGCACTCATGGAATCCCCTGTCGCCCACCGGGCCCGCAATTATCGCGAGATTGTTCGCTTGTGCAGTACGCCGTTCTGTTGGTGCGAACGTAAGCTATGTTCGGCGGCAAGGTCAATGGTCCGGGAGGCCGGACTGAGTCCGATTGGTTCCCCATAAATCCCCCGAATCGGGAGCAACCCCCATGAACTACCCCGCGCAAAGTACTGCGGTGCTGGTCATCGACATGCAGAACGACTTCTGCTCCCCCGCCGGAGCGATGGCGGCCCTCGGTGCCGACGTCAGCGTCAACGCCGATCTGGCCCGCCGTCTGCCGAGCTTCCTGGACCCGGCACGGGCCGCCGGTTGCCTGATCGTGTGGGTCCGGCAGGCCGCCCACGAGCAGCTCGTCTCACCGGCCCGCAGGGCCCGAGCCGTGGCGATGGGACGCAGTCCGCTCAGCGTCTGCGCCGCCGGTTCCTGGGGCGCGGAGCTGGCCGAGGGGCTGCGGCCGGAGCCGGGTGACTGCCACCTGGAGAAGACGCGCTACAGCGCCTTCGTCGGGACTCCCCTGCACAACCTGCTGCGGGCGCACGGACGCGAGCACGTGGTCGTGGTCGGCACGGCGGCCAACGTGTGCGTGGACTCCACCATCAGGGAGGCGTACATGGCCGATCTGGCCACCACGATGCCGACCGACCTGGTCGGCTGGACCCGCGCGGACCTCGCCGAGGCGGCGATCCGCAACCTGGGGTTCTACTTCTGCGAGACCACGACCTCGGCCGAGCTGCTGTCGGCCTGGTCCGCGGCGGACCGGGTCGGCTGACGCCGGACCGCCCGCCGACGCTCCCCCTGCTCCGCCGCAGCCGGAGCAGGGATGGCGGCGGCGGGCTGATAGCCCAGCTCCGCGCTGACCTGGCGGGCGGCGTCGGCCACCAGGTCGCCGTACTCGGTCAGCAGACGTGGTGAGAAGCGGTCCTGGGGGCCGCACAGCGACAGGGAACCGTAGACCTCACCCGAGGCCAGGTGGATCGCTGCGGCCACACTGGCGGCGCCGGCCTGTCGCTCACCCCGGCTGACCGCGTAACCCTGCTGCCGGATCTGCCGCAGGTCAGCCCAGAGCTGCTCCACGGAGGTGATGGTGGCGGCGGTCAGCGAGACCAGCTCATGGCCGGCCAGATACTCGGCCACCTCGGCATCGGGCAACGCCGCCAGGATCGCCTTGGACGACGACCCGGCGAGCAGCGAATGTCGGGAACCCAGGGTCACCGACATCCGGATCTCGTGCGGTGAGAGCACCTGATCGGTGTAGACCCGCATCCAGCCCTGCCGCATCGACAGGGTGGCGGTCTCCCCGGTGGCCTCGGACAACCGTCGCATGTGACGGTTCGTGACGGCCTGCACGTCGATGGCGCGCAACGCCGCCAGACCGACCGCCAGGGCACCCGGTCCCAGCCGATATCGCCGGGTGCCCTCGTCGAAGGTGACGAACTGGTTGGCGGTCAATTCCTTGAGAATGCGGTGCGCCACCGCCTTGGGGAGATTCAACTCCCGGGCGACAGTGGACACCCCGATCATCTCCGGGCTGCTCTCGGCGAGCAGATCGATCACGGCCAGCGCACGCCCGAGGCCACTTGTCGTGTAGCGGTGACCGTCCGCTGGTTCCATCACCGGCACCGCTGCTCTCCCATTCGGCCGCGAATCGTCGTACACCTTGCCGCACGCCGGCGCACGGTCCGATCGGGAATCCGCGCTAGCCGACGCTCAGTGTTGGATGCCGAGCATACTGACACGACGCAGATACTCTTTGGCGTCCTCGGGGTTTTCCGCCAACGCCCGCAGGCGAACCAGCCGTTCGCGGCGCCCGGACAACTCCACCCCGTCGGCCGAGGTGCGGTTCTCCGTCGTGGTCGGCTGCACGAACTGCTCGGCGATGGACCGACGGCGCTGCGCGTACGCCGCGGTGGCCGCGTCCTGGTCGGGCTCGGCCAGCGCGGCGGCGACCGCCACCGCGTCGTGGATGCCGGAGTTCAGCCCCATGCCCCCGGTGGTGCTGCTCAGGTGCGCGGCGTCGCCGGCCAGCAGCACCCGTCCGATGCGGAAGGAGGCGGCCAACCGCTGGTGGCTGCGGTACATCTGGTGCTGGCTCAGCGGCAGCTCCGACGCGTCCGGCCGGTCACCGAGCAGCAGCGCCACGGCGGCCAGGAAGTCCGGGTGGGTGCCCGAGGGCGGCTCGTCGTCGACCCCGGTGCCGGTCGACAGCGCCGCCCGCCAGATGTCCGGGGTCCGGATCAGCGAGAAACGGCCCCGCGGGCCGGACCAGTAGCCGACCGCGCCGAGGTCCGGCACCGCGTCCTCGAACCGGAACGGGGTGGCCACGACCAGGCTCATCGTCGGGTACGTGAAGCCGGGGAAGGGCACCTCCAGCAGCTTGCGGGCGATGCTGTGCGCGCCGTCCGCGGCGACCACCCAGCGGCAGGTCACCTCGCTGCGGGTGCCGTCGACCGCGACCTCAAGGGTGACCTGGTCGTCGTCCTGGCTGAGCCCGACGACCTCGTGGCCGAACCGGATGTCCACGTTCGGAGCCTCGGCCACCGCCTGACGCAGCAGCCGGACCAGCTTGTACTGCTCGTACTGAAGCCGGAAGGGGTAGCGGGTCTCGCCCTCCAGCAGCTCGTAGGAGAAGCGGGCGGTCTCCGGCAGCTCAAGGTCGCGGTAGTCCAGCCGGTGTACCCGGACCGCCTCCTTGAGCATCGGGGCGGCCAGATCCAACTCGTCGAGCAGTTCGGTCGTCGGCGGGTGAACGGTCGAACCCCGCCACTCCGACTGCACCTCGTCGGGTCCCTTTTCCAGCACGATCACCGGGATGTCGCGTTGGGCCAGGGCCAGGGCGGTAACCATACCCACTGGTCCGCCGCCGAGGACGACGACCGGTGCTTGCACGGGGTGGCTAGAGAGCGCCACGTTCACTCCTTCCCGCCGGCGATGTCGCCGACGAATCCGGTCATCTAGGACTGGGCCACGACGGCGGCCAGATGCCGCAACGCCGGGCTCGGCGACTCGCCCGCCAGGTGGGTCAACCCGGCGGTCTCCAACAGTTGCCAGGCGCCGGCCAGGTTCGAGGACAGAACCGGCACCGGCGCGGTCGGCAGGACCTCGTCGAGCGCGTCCAGGCTGGGTGCGCCCGTACCGGTCAACAACACCGCGTGGCCGGGCGGGAACCCACCCTCGGGCGCCTGCAACGCCTGCAGGACGGTGTCGCGCACGGTGGTCGAGGTCAGGTCGTAGATGGCACCCGTGCCGGGCACCGGCACCGGGGTGCCGACCGTACGGCCGGTCTGCCGCCAGAACTCCGCCGCCTGCTCGGTGAGCCAGGCCGGGTACGGCGAGACCAGGGTCAGGGTGCGTACGCCGAGGCGGTCGAGCAGGTGCCGGACCGCGCTGGCGGCGCCGAACACCGGGCTGCCGAGTCGGGCGGTCGCCGCGTCGTCGGTCTGCCGGGTCTCGGTACGCCCAGGACGGTAGTAGCAGCCGGTGCAGGCGTTGTAGGTGGCCGCGACCGCCATGCCCTGCAGGGTGGCGGCGGTGTCCGGCAGCAGTTCGGCGTACCGGTCCAGCCGCTGCGCCAGGGGGCCCTCCACGACCGGTAGCCGGGCCACGTGGTAGCGGATCTCCAGCGGCAACAGACGGCGGAGCTCGGGCTCCACCGTCGGGTTGGCCGGTGGAACGATGATGCCCAGAGCTTTTTCGACCACAGCACCCACCAAATCGTTCGACTGAGCCGTACGCCGTTCTACGTACAGGAACGATAGGGGCTGTGATGGGATCGGGTCAACCCATTCGTGATCGCTTCCGGAGCGCGCGCATACCCCGTTCCACCAGGCATGACACCTTCCTCAGGCGCGCCTGCGGGACCGACTCGGGCGCTCCGGGGTCACAGACCCCCACCGACGCGCAACACGGCGCCGGTGGTGTAGGAGGCCTCCGGGCCGAGCAGCCAGGCGACCGCGGCGGCGACCTCCTCGGGTTCACCGGGTCGGCCCAGCGGGATGCGGCCGGCGGCACGCTCGGGCCGGTCGGGTTGACCGGACAGGGCGTGGATGTCGGTGCGGATGATGCCGGGAGCCACCGCGTTGACCCGGATGCCCCGGGGAGCCAGCTCCTTGGCCAGCCCGATGGTCAGGGCGTCCGTGGCGGCCTTGACGGCGGCATAGTGGACGTACTCGCCGGGGCTGCCCAGGGTGGCCGCGACCGAGGAGATGTTGACGATGGCCCCGCCCTCGCTCATCCGGCGGGCGGCCTGCTGGGCACAGAGGACGTAGCCGACGAGGTTGACGTCGACGACCTCGCGCAGATCGGCCAGGCGCAGGTCGACGAAGGAGCCGATCGGGCTGGTGACGCCGGCGTTGTTGACCAGTCCGGTGATCGGGCCCAGTTCGGCGGCGGCCTCGAACAGGGCGGCCACCTGGTCGGGGTCACGGGTGTCGGCGCACACGGCGGTGACCCGTACCCCGGTGGCGCGCAGGTCGGTGGCGACGGCTTCGGCGGTGACCTTGTCGCGGCGGTAGCCGAGGGCCAGGTGGTGGCCGGTGGCGGCCAGGCGGCGGGCGGTGGCCGCGCCGATGCCACGGCTGCCGCCGGTGATGACCGTGACCGGTGTCATCGGCTCCCCCTGTCCCGAGGCGGTGGTGGCGACGTTACCGTGACGGTCGATGCGGTGGCAGCGTGCTGTGCTCCGGCACACCGGTCGTCGTGCGTCACGCAGCCCGCCCGGAAGCGGGGCTGATCTTCGGGTTGTCGGCGGCGGCTGGTATCAAGGCAGGCGGCTGAACATGTGTACGAGGGAGAGGTCGTGTGATGGGTGCCGCTGACCAGGGTTTGTCCGATGATGAGGTACGCGGCATCAGGGAGGCGTTGGCCGCCGGCCGCAAGCCGAAGGTGGTGTTCACCGCGGCGGCGGGTCAGATCGCCGGCCAGTTGGGACAGGTGGTCGAGTTGACCGACCCCTCGGTGTCCGACGAGTTCGTGGTGGTGCGGTTCGGGCGCGACGAGTTGCCCTTCTCCCCCGCCGACCTGGCGGTGGCGCCGCGCGGCGCGGGTCGTCGGCAGGCGGAGGCCAAGGCGGAGGCCAAGGTGGAGCCGACGCCGGTCGAGCCGGTGGCGGCGGAGCCGGAGTTCGTGTTGGACCGGGTGCCGCAGCCCCGTCAGGAGGAACCCACCGTGCAGGAGGAGTCGAAAGTGGAGTCGAAGCCGGCGCGGCGGGCCGTCAAGGCGACCAAACCCAAGTCCCCGTCGGGTTTGACGGTGACCCTGGCCTACGCCGAGGGAGAGTGGACGGTCGCCGCACAGCAGGGCGGCAAGGTGCTGGCCAAGCCGTACGTGGTGAAGCCGGCCGAGGCGCTGCGGATGGTGGCCCTGGTGGACGTGCCGGGGGTGCACGAGGCCGTGGAGCAGATTCTGGCGGCCGAGCGGGCCGAGGCCGAGCAGCAGGCGGAGAAGCTGCGGGCGGAGCTGGCGGAGATCGAGGCCCGGCTGGCGGAGCTGCGCGAAGCGGGCTGAGCGGCAAGGGTCGCAGCGGGGTCCGGGGTGCAGGCCCCGGACCCCGCTGCTGTGCTCAGAAGTAGTCCAGGGCCTGGGCGGGTGGGCCGGCGGCCAGCAGGTCCAAGGCGCCGGGGTCGGGTGTGGTGTGGTGCAGCAGGCCGGCCTCGGCCAGGGTGCGGGCGGTGCCGGTGGCGGTGTAGAGGCGGGCGAAGCCGCGCACACTCAGGTGCAGATCCGCCTCGGTGCTGCTGCGGTGCAGGTGGGCCTGGCCGTCGGCGACGGTGAGCTGCCAGGTGCCGGTGTTCCACTCGGCCAGATCGTCGGTCAGGGCGAAGGTGACCTGGCCGCGAACGTGGGCAGGCCAACCTCGGGTCTCCACGGCCCGGACGACGTCGACCGGCCGGTGCATCCAGGTGTCGTGTTCGTGCTGCCGGGCCAGTTCCAGGGGCAGTTGGGCGCTGACGGCGTCGCCGGGCAGGGGGGTCAGCCGCAGGGTGGGAGCGACGCTGTGCCAACTGGCCAGAACCCCGACGAGGGTACGGGCGGCCTCGGCGGTGCCGGCGAGGAGGTCCTCGACGGTCAGCACGGCCTCCGGGCCGTAGCCTCGGCCCCGGTTCCAGCCGGCGTACCCGACCAGGGTGTCGCCGTGTTCGACCAGGGTCAGCCCGTCGTACGGCAGGTCTTCGCCGAGGTGGAAGCGGGGGTGGGTGCGGGTGAGCAGACCGTTGCGGTGCCGGGCCAGGCGTTCGTACAGGCCGGTGGTGGCGGGCAGGTCGGCGGGGGTGCCGGCCCGTACGGTCAGGTGTGCCGGGCGGGGGTGTCGGGGCAGCGCGACCGTGGGCAGGTCGAGGGTGCGCAGCTCTCCGGTGATCTCCCAACCCAGGGCCCGGTAGGGGCCGGTGGTGGTGGCGAACAGGGTGCTGACGGCGGCGCCTCGTTCGTGGGCGCCGTGCAGCAGGGCGCGCAGCAGGGCCCGGGCCACCCCGGTACCCCGGGCCTCGGGGGCGACGGCGACCCCGGCGACGCTCGCGGCCGGTACGGTCGCCCCGCGCCACCACTGCTCGTCATGCAGGTCGACCGCCTTGCCGACGAGGGTGCCACCCCGGTCGTAGGCGCCGTAGCTGGTGCGCCCGGCGAGTGGGGCGGTCGGGGGTGGTGCTTGCGGGTCGGAGCCGAAGGTCAGGCGACCGAGCTGCCAGGCGGCGGGAAGGTCCTCGTCGGGGAGTACCCGGATGGTGGGCTGCACGCCCCTGACGATAGTGAGGTCCGGTCAGGTGGCGCGGGTGACGGGTCGGTGCCGGACCGGGAAGTTGACCGAGTTGGCGATGAAACACACCCGGTGGGCGTCGTCGTGCAGGGTGGTGGCGGCCTCGACGGTGTCCGGGTCGGCGACGGTGACCTGCGGGCGCAGGAGGGCCTCGGTGAAGTGGCCGCTGCCGGTGTTGTCCGTGGTCATGGTGCCGGTGGCGTGGTCGACATAGGCGGTGACAACGATGCCGTTGTCGGCGCAGAGGTGCAGGTAGGCCAGCATGTGGCACTGGGACAGGGCGGTGAGCAGCAGCTCTTCCGGGTTCCAGCGGGTGGGGTCGCCGCGGAAGGTGGGGTCGGAGCTGCCCGGGATCAGCGGGTGGCCCTCGGCGGTGATGTCGTGGTCGCGGCGGTAGTCGCGGTAGCCGCTGGTGCCGGTGCCGAGGTTGCCGGTCCAGGTGACCGTGGTGGCGTAGGTGTGGGTGTGCAGGCGGGGCATGGGGGTCATGGTGCCGCATCGGGCCGGGGGTGTGCTCCCCCGGCCCGATGCCCGGTCAGTGTTGCGGGATGTGGGCGACCCCGATGCGCTTGCGGAACACCCAGTAGGTCCAGCCCTGGTAGGCCAGCACGATCGGGGTGAAGATCACCGCCACCCAGGTCATGATCTTCAGGGTGTAGGGGGTGGAGGCCGCGTTGACCGCGGTCAGGGTGCCGGCCGGGTCCAGGGTCGAGGGCAGCACGTTCGGGAACAGCGCGGCGAACAGGGTGGCCACGGCCAGGGCGATGGCCACGGCGGTGCCGGTGAAGGCCCAGCCCTCGCGGCGTACCTTGGCGGCGGCCAGACCGCCGAGCAGGGCCAGGGCGGCGCCGACGGCGAACACCACCGCGGCGGTGCTGGAGCGGATGGTCAGGGTCCAGCTGAGGAAGGCCACCGCGAGCACGGCGGTGCCGACCCCCAGCCGTACGGCCAGGGCGGCGGCCCGTTCCCGGATGTCGCCGACGGTCTTCAGGGCGATGAACACCGCGCCGTGGGTTCCGAACAGGGCCGCGGTGGTGGCGCCACCGAGCAGGGCGTACGGGTTGAGCAGGTTGAACAGGCCGCCGGCGTACTCGTGGTCGGCGGTCAGGGGTACCCCGCGCAGGATGTTGGCGAAGGCGACCCCCCACAGCACGGCGGGGATGAGGGAGCCGAAGAAGATGGCGGCGTCCCAGCGTCGTTTCCACTGGGCCTCGGGGCGCTTGTGCCGGTACTCGAAGGCGACCCCCCGGGCGATCAGCGCCAGCAGGATCAGCAGCAGGGGCAGGTAGAAGCCGGAGAAGAGGGTGGCGTACCACTCCGGGAAGGCGGCGAACATGGCGCCGCCGGCGGTGATCAGCCAGACCTCGTTGCCGTCCCAGACCGGCCCGATGGTGTTGATCATTACCCGGCGTTCCCGGTCGTCACGACCGAGTACGGGCAGCAACATGCCGACACCGAAGTCGAAGCCCTCAAGGATGAAGTAGCCGGTGAACAGCACGGCGACGAGGAGAAACCAGATGGTGGTCAGTTCCACGGTGGGGCTCCGGGTCAGTAGGCGAAGGCGAGCGGACGGTCGGCGTCGTCGTCGGTGTCGTCAGGGTCGGGGTGGTCGCTGACGTCGGGCACCCCGGCCTTGGCGTAGCGCAGCAGGAGCTTGACCTCCACGACGGCCAGGACGGCGTAGATCAGGGTGAAGGCCGCGAAGCTGGTGAGGACCTCGGCCAGGGAGACGCTGCGGGACACCCCGTCGCGGGTGAGCATCTCGCCGAAGACGATCCAGGGCTGCCGGCCCATCTCGGTGAAGATCCAGCCGAAGGAGTTGGCCAGCAGGGGCAGGATCGGCATGGCCAGCCCGGCGCGCAGCAGCCACTTGCTGTTGGGGGTGGTGCGGCCCTTGCGGTGGGTCCAGAGGACCACCAGGGCGATGGCGGCGGCGGCCATCCCGAAGGCGATCATGAAGCGGAAGCTCCAGTAGGTGACCGGGATGATCGGGGTGTAGCTGCCGGGGCCGTACTGGGCGCTGTAGAGGGCCTGGAGGTCGTTGATGCCCTGCACGGTGCCGTTGGGGTCGCCGGTGCCGAGGTACGACAGCAGGTAGGGGATCTTGATGGCGAACAGCTCGCGGCTGCCGTCCAGGCTGCCGATGGTCAGTACGGAGAACGAGGCCGGGCTCTCGGTCTGATAGAGGCCTTCGGCGGCGGCCATCTTCATGGGCTGCACCTGGGTCATGATCTTGCCCTGGATGTCGCCGGTGATGGACACGGCGAAGGCGGAGATCAGGGTCACCCAGGAGCCGAACTTCGCGGCGAACCGGTAGGCCGGGGTGTCGGGGCTGTCGCGGTTGCGGATCAGGTGCCACAGGGCCACGGCGACCAGCAGGCTTCCGGCGACCAGGAAGGACCCGGCGATGGTGTGCGGGAAGGTGATCAGGGCGAGCTTGTTGGTCAGTACGGCGACGAAGTCGGTCAGTTCGGCGCGTCCGGTCTCGGGATTGAAGCGGTAGCCGACCGGGTTCTGCATGAAGGAGTTGGCCGCCAGGATGAAGTAGGCCGACAGGTTGGTGCCGATCGCGGCGGCCCAGATGCTGGCCAGGTGCAGGCGCTTGGGCAGCCGGTCCCAGCCGAAGATCCACAGGCCGATGAAGGTGGATTCCAGGAAGAAGGCGACCAGGGCCTCGATGGCCAGCGGGGCGCCGAAGATATCACCGACGAAGCGGGAGTAGTCGCTCCAGTTCATGCCGAACTGGAACTCCTGCACGATGCCGGTGACCACACCCATCGCAAAGTTGATCAGGAACAGCTTGCCGAAGAACTTGGTGAGCTTGAGGTATTTCTCGTTACCGGTGCGGTGCCACAGGGTTTGCAGGATGGCGACCAGGACGGACAGCCCGATGGTCAGCGGTACGAAGAGAAAGTGGTAGACGGTGGTGACACCGAACTGCCAGCGGGCGACGTCCAACGCGTCCACCTGCGACCCCCATGCTGCTCATACTACAAGACGTAGTAGATACTACCTCTCGTCGTACAGGGAAGTGCAGAGGCGAGGGGCCCGTACCGGCCCGGGACCAATGACCCTGCTCACCTCGGGCCGGAGGACCCGTCGGCGGCCTCCGGCCGTCATGGCGTCTCCTCGGCCCCCGTCCGAGCAGACGGGCGCAGGCGTGCGACCATCCCGCTGGTGGACCCTGTGCACTCCCCCTGGCGGCCGCCGCTGATCTGGCGTGCCGCGCAGGCACTCGCCCGTGTCGCGGTCGCCTTGCTGGCCCGGCTGGAGGTCACCGGCGACATCCCCGCCGCCCTGCGCGGCGGGCCGCTGATCCTGGCCGCCAACCACATCAGCCCCTTCGACCCGATCGTGCTCAGCGCCGCCTGCCGGCAACGGCGGATCGCCCCGCGGATCATGGCCACCGGCGGACTGTTCCGGACACCGGTGATCGGCGCGGCCATGCGCGCGGCCGGGCACCTGCGGGTGGACCGGGGCACCAGCGGGGTGCATCGGGCACTCGACGACGCGGTAGCGGCGGCCGCCGCGGGCTCGGTGATCCTGGTCTACCCGGAGGGACGCATCGGCCTGGACCCGGGACTGTGGCCCGAGCGCGGCAAGACCGGCACCGCCCGGCTGGCCCTGGCCAGCGGCGCCCCGGTCATCCCGGTCGCCCAGTGGGGCAGCCACGAGGTGCTCCCCTACCAGGCCCCCAAGGGGCTGCTCGGTGGGGTGGCCCGCGCCCTGCTGCGTCGGCCCCGGGTGCGGGTGCACTTCGGGGAACCGGTGCGGCTGGCCGACCTGTCCCCCGACCGTCCCGGCGTGGCCCGGCTGGCCACCGACCGGATCATCGACGCCCTCACCGACACCCTCGCCCCGCTGCGCCTGGACGAACCCGACCGGCCCCGGCACGTCGACCCCGGGCGGCCGGTAGACACCACCCGGATGCATCGCCGCCGCACCGCCGCAGACTGACACCGCCCCCCGTGGGTGGTTGGTCATCTCCCGGTCACCGACAGGTCCTCGGGGCCGGGCATACTGCGCAGCGTGCCACCCGGTTCCCGCTACCTGGACGCCGCGACTCCCCTGGCCTTCGCCCACCGTGGTGGTGCCGCCGACGGCGACGAGAACACCGCCGCGGCCTTCGCCCGCGCGATCGACCTCGGCTACCGGTACGTGGAGACCGACGTGCAGGCCACCGCCGACGGGGTGGCCGTGGTGTTCCACGACGCCACCCTGCGACGGGTCACCGGCCGGCCCGGCCGGGTGTCCGACCTGCGCTGGGCGGACCTGGCCACGGTGCGGGTCGGCGGGGCCGCGGCGGTGCCCCGGCTGGACGAGGTGCTCACCGCCTGGCCGCAGGTGCGGTTCAACATCGACGTCAAGTCCGACCGGGCGGCCACCCCGACGGTGGAGGCCCTGACCCGGACCGGGGCCGGTGACCGGGTGCTGCTCGCCTCCTTCAGCGACGCCCGGCTGCGTCGGCTGCGGGCGTTGACCGGGGAACAGGTCGCCACCAGCCTGGGGGTACGGGGGGTGGCCCGGCTGCGGTGGGCCTCGCTGACCGGGCGAGAGCTGCGGCTGCCGCCGTCCGTGGTGGCCGCCCAGGTGCCGGTGCGCTACGGCCGGCTGCCGCTGGCCGACCGCCGGTTTCTGCGTACGGCGCATCGACTCGGGTTGCAGGTGCATGTCTGGACGATCGACGAACCTGCCGAGATGCACGAGTTACTTGATCTTGGTGTTGATGGCATCATGACCGACCACGTCGGCGTGCTGCGCGACGTCTACCGCAGCCGCGGCCTCTGGGCCGCCTGAGCACCTGGGACCCGAGATGGCCGAGACGGCGACCCCCGCCGCGCAGGATGACACCCCGCCGGTGAACAGCACCCGCCGGGAGCGCACCGGCTGGTACTTCTACGACTGGGCCAACTCGGCCTTCCAGACCACCGTCATCACGGTGTTTCTCGGGCCCTTCCTGACCAGCGTGGCCAAGGTCGCCGCCGGGTGCCAACTGGAGGCCGACGACTGCACCGGGTACGTCTACCCGCTGGGCATCAAGGTCGCCGCCGGCTCCTTCTACCCGTACCTGATCTCGCTGTCGGTGCTGCTGACCGTCTTCGTGCTGCCGGTGATCGGGGCGATCGCCGACCGGTCGCTGCACAAGAAGCGGCTACTGGCCGCCACCGCCTTCACCGGCGCCTTCGCCACCATCGGCATGATCTTCGTGACCGGGGACCGGTACCTGCTAGGCGGTGCCCTGTTCATGGTCGCCAACATCGCCTTCGGCGCGGCGATCGTGGTCTACAACTCCTTCCTGCCCCAGTTGGGCGGCCCGGACGAACGCGACGGCATCTCCAGCCGGGGCTGGGCCCTGGGCTATCTCGGTGGTGGCGTGCTGCTGGCCCTGAACCTGGTCGCGGTGCAGTCCTTCGGCGACGGCACCGCCGAGCGGACCCTGGACCTGGCCCGCTGGTCGATCGTCTCGGCGGGTCTGTGGTGGGCGGCGTTCACCCTGGTGCCGCTGCGCTGGCTGCGGGAACACCCCACCGCGGCGGCCCTGGCCGCCGGGGGCCGGGGCAACGTGCTCACCGACGGGTTCCGGCAGCTCGGCCGCACCCTGCGGGAGATCAAGGCGTACCCCCTGACCTTGTTCTTCCTGCTCGCGTTCCTGGTCTACAACGACGGCATCCAGACCGTCATCACCCTGGCCAGCCAGTACGGCACCGAGGAGTTGCGGCTGGACCAGAGCACCCTGATCGTGACGATCCTGCTGGTGCAGTTCCTGGCCTTCGGCGGCGCGTTGGGCCTGGGTGCCCTGGCCGGGCGGATCGGGGCCTGGAAGACCGTGCTGCTGAGTCTGGTGCTGTGGACCGCGGTGATCATCGGGGCGTTCCGGTTGCCGGCCGAGGCCCCGCTGCCGTTCATGATCCTCGGCGCGGCCATCGGCCTGGTGCTCGGCGGCAGCCAGGCGCTGAGCCGCTCCCTGTTCAGCCAGTTGATCCCGGCCGGCAAGGAAGGCGAGTACTACGGCTTCTACGAGATCAGCGACAAGGGCACCAGTTGGCTCGGCCCGTTGGCGTTCGGCCTGGTGTTCCAGCTGACCAACTCCTACCGGGTCGGTCTGGTCTCCCTGCTGATCTTCTTCGTGGTCGGGTTCGCCCTGCTGCTGGCGGTGCCGATGCGGCGGGCGATCATCGCCGCCGGCAACACCCCACCCCGGGTGCTCTGAGGCACATCGCCGCACCGGCGGTGACCGGCCCGAGGTCCCCGATCGGCTAGGCTGCCCGTCCGTGACGAGCCCCGCAGATGCCGTACCGACCTGTTTGTCCCGGCCCGCACTGGGCGGGCCGGGTGACACCCCGGCCGGGTGTGTGGCCGCCCGGGGCGCCGACGGGCGTCCCGCGCACGCCGCCGCGCTGCGGTTCTACTGGGGGCCGATGGACTGCGGCAAGTCGACCATGGCCCTGCAGATGAACTACAACCACGCCCGGCAGGGCCGGCGAGGGCTGGTCACCACCCGCATCGACCGGTCCCTGGGCCCGCAGGTCACCACCCGCATCGGGCTGGCCCACGAGGCCATCGAGATCACCGACGAGGTGGACCTGCGGGCCCTGGTCCGGGATGCCTGGGCCGACGGGGTACGGGTGGACTACCTGATCTGCGACGAGGCCAGCTTCTACTCCGTGGAGCACGTGGAGCAGATGGCCGAACTGGTCGACAGCCACGACGTAGACGTGTACGCCTTCGGCCTGGCCACGGACTTCCGGTCCTGCCTGTTCCCCGCCGCCCAGCGGCTGTTCGAGCTGGCCGATTCGGTGGCCCGCATCCAGGTCGAGGTGCTCTGCTGGTGTGGCCGCGAGGGGCTGCTCAACGCCCGGGTGGCCGGTGGTCGGGTGGTCCGCGAAGGCGAGCAGGTCGTGATCGGTGACACCGTCGACACCGCCGAGGTGCGGTACCAGGTGCTGTGTCGGCGTCACCACCGCAGCGGCGACCTGGGGCCCCGCGCCACCGCCCCGGCCTGAGAGCGTCTCCCACGCCGTACCGGATAACGAAACGATCACTGCTGCCAACCTTTGCCGGGGTCCGACCCCTTCTGGTCCATGACGGCGGTGATCAGGAGCGGACAACGGCCCGCGGACCGGTGGGGGTACAGATCGAATGAGGTTCGTGTGGCGGCGTGCCCGAGGCACGAGGGGCCTGCTGCTGGCCGCGGCCGGGGCGGCGCTGGTGGCCACGGTCGCCCTCACCGGACTGGCCGCGTACAACCGGGACGTGGTCGACTCGGGCATCCGTAACGTGCTCGCCGAGGCCGGCGCCCAGGAACGGTCGGTGCTGATCCGGTCCTCGGCCGGGCGTACCCCGGAAGCCCTGCGGGACCGCGACACCGCCCTGCGCGAGCAGTTGCGTACCGACCTGGGCGGGTTGGCCGCCCAGATCACCTCCGTCGGGTACGCGGCCGGCCGGCAGTTGCGCGGCGACGCCGGAGACGCGGTAGCCGATCGTACCGGCAGCATCTACGCCTCGGTGATGTTCCTCGACGGCCTGCCGGAGCACGCCCGACTCACCGCCGGTGCCTGGCCCCAGGCCGGGGCCACCCGGCCGCAGACCGTGCTGGCCGCCCCGGCGGCGGCGATCCTGGGGGTGGGGGTCGGTGACCGGATCCCGATCACCGACGGCCTCACCGAACGGGTCACCGAGGTGACCGTGGCGGGGGTGTTCACCCCGGTGGACCCGCAGGCCGCGTACTGGCGGCTGGCCCCGGAGACCGCTACCGGTTCGCTGCCGCAGGCGGCCACCTACGGCCCGATGGTCGTGCACCGCGACGACTTCCTCACCCACTTCCTGGCCAACGCCTCCGCCGGTTGGCTGGTCGAGCCCGACCTGTCGACGGTCCGGACCACCAGCGAGCTGGACCGGCTGGCACAGGTGGCCACCCGGTTGGTCACCACCACCCCGGCCGAGGCCGGTCTGGGTGAGTCCGCGGTGGCCATCGGCGACCTGGCCGTCCTGGTGCCCCGGTTGCAGCAGGCCACCCTGGTCGGCCGGTCCGCGTTGGTCACTCCGATGCTGCTGGTGGTGGTGCTCGGCGGGTACGCGCTGCTGCTCGTCGCCGTGCTGCTCACCGAGCACCGTCGGGGTGAGACCGCCCTGCTGCGCGCCCGGGGGGCCAGCCGCCGGCAACTGGCCGGGCTGACCGCCCGGGAGGCGACCCTGATCGTCCTGCCGGCCGCGGTCGCCGCCCCGCTGATCGTCAGCGAACTGCTCGGTCTGGCCGGGCGGCTACCCGGGCTGGCCGCGGTGTCGCTGCACTCAGCCGGGGTCTCCGACGCGATGATCTGGCTGGTGGCGGGGGCGGCGGCCGCCGGGTGCGCGCTGGCGATGATCGGTCCCAGCCTGCGCCGGGGTGGCAGCTACGTCGCCGACCTGGCCAGCCGTTCCCGGCCCAGCCCTCGGGGCATGGTGCAGCGGGCCGGGTTGGATGTGGTGCTGGTCGGCCTGGCGGTGCTGGCCTGGTATCAGTTGAGCCGATACTCCTCACCACTGTCCCGTACCCGCGGTGGTGAACTGGGCATCGACCCCCTGCTGGCCGCCGCCCCCACCCTGGGGGTGCTGGCCGGGGCGGTGCTCGCCCTGCGGCTGCTGCCCCCACTGGTGCGCTTGGCGGAACGCTGGGTGGACCGCAGGTCGTGGACCGCCATCATGCTCGGCACCTGGCAGGCCGGTCGCCGACCCCATGCCGGCCCGGTGCTGCTGCTGGCCCTGGCCGTCGCGGTCGGCACCCTGGCCTGGTCACTGGCGAGCACCTCCCGACGATCCCTGGACGACCAGGCCGCCCATCAGGTCGGCGCGGACCTGCGACTGACCGAGACCAACGGCTCCGCCCCCGAGGGCCGGGCCGAGCAGCTGGCCGGACTACCCGGCACGGCCGCCGTCCTGGCGGGCTGGCGGGACCGACTGCAGGCCGGACCGGAACAGGCCCCGATGACCGTGCTGGCGTTCGACGCCGAGATTGCCGGGGAGGTGGTACGGATCCGGCCGGACCTGGCCGGCGGCTCCGTCGGCACGGTGTTCGAGGGGCTGGCCGCCGGGCGGGTGACCGCACCGGAAACCCCGCTGCCGGCCGGTACCCGACGGCTCACCGGGCAGCTGCGGACCAAGGTCAGTCAGCCGTTCGGTGTCGTCGCCCCGGTACGCCACCATGCGGTGCTGATCGGGCCGGACCACAGGCACCGACGGTTGCCGCTGGGGGTCACCGGCAACGGCGACCGGCTGCCCTTCTCCGTCGAACTGCCGGCCGGTGACACGCCGTGGCGACTGGCCGGTTTCACGGTCGAGACCACCGGCAGCGGTCGGATCAGCCTGGACTGGCGGCTGTCCGACCTGCGGGCCAGCCGGGACGACTCCCGAGGGGAGCCGGTGGATCTGGCGGCCGACGGGGGGTGGCGGATGGTCGACACCTCCGGTCTGCTGGCCACCCCCAGGGCCACCGGAAACACCCTGACCGTCGGCATGGCGGCCCGGCTGGCGGAGGGATTCACCAGTCGCAGCACGACTCTGCGGATGGGGATCTCCCGGGAGGCGGCCAAGGGTCCGGTGCCGGTGGCGGCCACCCCGCAGGCCCTGGCCGCCCTGCGACGTGAGGTCGGCAACCAGACCCGACTGTTCCTCGGCGGCGCCGAGGTCGACCTCACCGTGGTCGGCACCGTGAGCGCCCTGCCCGGCGAGGCCGACGAGGCCGCCCTGGTGGTCGACCTGCCGTCACTGAGCACCCGGATCTTCCACGACCAGGGCATCGTGCGTCCTCCGGAGGAATGGTGGCTGGCCACCCGGGCGGGCCAGGGACAACAGGTGGCCGCCGCGGTCGCCGGGCTGGGTGGCCTGGCCGTGCTGGACCGTGAGCAGGTCGCCGCCGAACTGGCCCGGGACCCCTTCGGGGTGGGGGCCCGGGGTGCCCTGTTCGCCGCCGCCTTGGCCGCGGTGCTGCTGGCGGCCGTCGGGGTGGCGGTGGATGTCAGCGCGACCGCCCGACGGCGGGCCACCGAACTGGCCGTGCTGCACACCCTGGGTGCCGGGCACCGCCTGGTGGCCCGGTCACTCCTGGCCGAGCAGGCGTTCCTGGCCGGGGTGGGGGTGCTCGTCGGGTTGGGCGTCGGGGTGGGGGTCGCCGCCACGATGGCCCCCCTGGTCATCCTCACCCCGTCGGCCGACCGACCCCATCCACCGCCGTTGCTGAGTGTCGACTGGCCACCGGTGGTGGCCACCGGGGTGGGCCTGCTGCTGCTGGCGCTGACCTTCAGCGCCGCCGTGTCGATGACCATGCGCCGCCGCCTGGCCGCCACCCAACTCCGCATCGGGGAGGACCGGTGAGCGCGAGGAGTGAGCTTGCGAGCCCCGCAGTCGCGAACGAGGCCAGCACCGTGAGCGCGAGGAGTGAGCTTGCGAGCCCCGCAGTCGCGAACAAAGGGCGGATCCGATGACTGTGCGGCGGATCAGGGCGTACGGCGGGCATGTGGGCTTGTTGGCGGTGCTGGGGTTGGTGGCGGCGGTGCTGGTGACCGCCGTGCCCCGGTTGGCCAACGGGTACGCCGACCGGAGTCTGCACGCCGACGTGGCCCGGCTGCCGCACCTCGTGCGCGACGTGTCGTTCGCGGTCGAGCAGCGTCCGGACCGGCCGCGGCCCGAGGAAGGGGCGCCGGCCGCTGCGGGTGAGGGCGACCTGGACCGGCTGCTCGGGTCGTTGCCGCAGCCGCTGCCCGCCCTGGTGGACCGTCGGTGGTACGCCGCCGTACTGGACGAGCAGACCCTGACCGCCACCGGCGACGAGCCACCGATGGACGGTGGGGCGACCAAGAAGATCGGCCTGCGGGCGCAGACCGGTGTCCAGGAGGCGGCCCTGATCACCGCCGGTCGTTGGCCGCGCAGCGCGGCCGGCGGCCCTACCGAGGTGGCGGTCTCCACCGCGGTGGCGGAGACCCTGTCGCTGCGACCGGGCAGCCGGTTGCGGTTCACCGGCGCCAGTGCGGGCATGCGGGCCTCGGCGCGGGTCGTCGGGGTGTTCGACCCCCGCGACGCCGACGATCCGGTCTGGGACGACCTGATGCTGGGCCTGAACCCGGTGGTGCCGGTCGTCGACGGCGAGCCCTACCTGGCCATGGCGGTCACCGACTGGGCAGGGATCGACAACGTGGTCGCCGGCAGCGGGGTGCCGGTCAGCTACGAGTGGCGGTACCGGCTGGATGAGCGGCGACTGGACACCACCACCCTGGCGGGGGTCGTCGACGCGGTGAGCCAGACCCGGCGCACCGAGTGGCTGCCCGGCTCGCGGGTGCACACCTCCCTGGACGTCAGCCTGGTCCGGTTCACCGAACAGTTGCGGGCGGTGCAGGCCCTGCTGGCCATCGCACAGACCGGCCTGGTGGCCAGCCTGCTGGGGCTGATCCTGCTGGCCGCCCGGTTGATGGTGCAGCGTCGCCGCGACGAGTTGGCGTTGCTGCGGGCCCGAGGGGCCTCGCTGGCCGCGATCGGGTGGCGTACCGGCGTCGAGGCGGTGCTGGTGCAGCCGGTGGCGGTGCTGCTGGGTTGGCTGATCGCCACCCGGGTGCCGGGCCGGTCGACCGGAACCCCCTGGGGGGTGCTGCTGCTGGTGGTGCTCACCACCCTGGCGGTGCCGGTGCTGGCCATGCTCTCCCAGCGGCGGGTCGGGTCAACCTCCGGACGGGTCGACCTGGTCCGGCAGCGCCCGTCGGTACGCCGGTTGACCGTGGAGGCCAGCGTGGTGGTGCTGGCCGGGCTGGGGGTGGTGTTGCTGCGTCGCCGGGGCCTGGATCCGGCCGACGGGGTCGACGCGTACCTCAGCTCCGTGCCGGTGCTGGTCGCGGTCGCCGCCGCCCTGGTGGCGATCCGGCTGCTGCCGTGGCCGCTGCGGCTGGTCGGCCGGCTGGCCGGACGGGCCCGGGGTGCCCCGCTGTTCCTGGGGGTGACCCGGGCCGGGCGGAGTGCGCCGGTGGCGTTGGGGCCGTTGGCGGTGCTGATCGTCGCGGTCAGCACCGGGGTGTTCGGTGGGGTGGTGACGACCACTGTGGCCGCCGCCCGGGACCGGGCCGCGACCCTGACGGTGCCCGGTGACGCCTGGCTGACCGGGTGGGCCTTCTCCCCGGACGCGGCCGACGAGCTGATCCGGGTGCCCGGGGTGCAGGCCGTGGCCCGGGTGTCGGTGGAGTCCAATCGGCGGCTGTGGTCCGAACCCGGGCCGCAGGCGACCTCCCTCGGGCAGGCCCGGGTGCTGGTGGTGGACGCCCCGGCCTTCGCCGAGGTGGTGGCCCGCAGCGGGGTCGAGGTGGAGGTGCCCGCCGTGTTGCGGTCCGCCGCCCGCGGCGACGGGCCGGTGCCCGCGGTGGTGTCGCCGCGGCTGGCGGCGGAACTCGGCGACACCGCGGTGGCCGATGTGCAGAGCCGGCTGTACGAGTTCCGGGTGGCCGCGGTGGCCGACACCTTCCCCGGGGTGGGGTTGGGGGTCGACCGGTTCGTGGTGCTGCCCTGGCAGGCCCTGCCGGAGTACGAGTTGACCCCGATCATCCCCAACCGGTATCTGCTCGCCGGCGACGACGTCGACGAGGCGAGGCTGCTGGAGGTCGCCGACGCCACCCAACGCCGTCGACAGTCCGCGGTGCTCGGCACGGAGGTGACCCGTACCCAACTGCCGGCGACCCTGGAGACCTGGCGGGCCCACCGGGAGGGGCTGGAGCGTACCGGCGCCAATGAGGTGCTGACCCTGACCTTCACCGCAGGCGCCGGGGGAAGCGCCGCCCTGGCCGTACTCGCGGTGGGGTTCGCGGTGATCGCCGACGCCGCCGGTCGGGGGCGGATGCTGTCCCGGCTGCGCACGATGGGTCTGTCCGCCGCACACGGCCGCCGACTGCTGGTGTACGAGCTGGTGCCGCTGGTGGTGGTCGCGGCCCTGACGGGTACGGCCGTGGGCATCGCCCTGCCCAGGCTGCTCGGCCCGACCCTGGGGTTGTCCCAGTTCGCCCCCGGGGTGCCGATGCGTGACCACCTGGATCCCCTGGTCGTGGGCGGGGTGCTGGGGTTGGTGGTGCTCGGCCTGCTGACCGGCCTGCTGGTGGAGAACCTGGTGAACCGACGGATGCGCCTGGGTGAGGCGCTGCGTCTCGGAGAGGGGAACGCATGACCGTGGTCAGGGAGGCACCGGACCTCGCGGCGCTTCAGCGGCGGGCGGCGGAACGGGCCGCCGCCCGAGCCGGTGGCGCGGACCGGTTGCGGGGGCACATCGTCTGCGACGGCCTGGTACGCATCTTCACCACCGAGGGGGTGGAGGTGGTCGCCCTGCAAGGGCTGGACCTGGTCGTCGACCGGGGTGAGCTGGTGGCGATCGTGGGGGCCTCCGGTTCCGGTAAGTCCACCGTGCTGAACATCCTGTCCGGGCTGGACACCCCGACCGCCGGGATCGCCCGGGTGGCCGGCTACGACCTGCTGACCATGTCGGCGCGCAAGCGGCTGCGGTACCGGCGGCACACGGTCGGGTTCGTCTGGCAGCAGACCGGACGTAACCTGCTGCCCTATCTGAGTGCCCGGGAGAACGTCGAGTTGCCGATGCGGCTGGCCCGGCGGGGTGGCCGGGCCGGTCGACGACGGGCCATGGAACTGCTGGAGATGGTCGGGGTCGATTACTGCGCGGATCGCCGACCGGGGCAGATGAGCGGTGGCGAGCAGCAGCGGTGTGCGGTGGCGGTGGCCGTGGCCAACGACCCGGAGGTGTTGTTCGCCGACGAGCCGACCGGGGAACTGGACGAGGCCACGGCCGCGGAGGTGTTCGGGGCGTTGCGGGCCATCAACGCCGAGTTGGGGGTCACCGTCGTGGTGGTCACCCACGATCCGCAGGTCGCCTCGCAGGTGCGGCGGACGGTCGCGATCCGGGACGGCCGGACCGCCTCCGAGGTGCACCGCCGGGCCCGAGTCGGCGCCGACGGCGTGGAGGAACTGGTCACCGAGGAGTACGCGGTGCTGGACCGGGCCGGACGGATGCAGTTGCCGGCCGGTTTCGTCGACGCCTTGGCGTTGCGGGACCGGGTGAGGTTGACCCTGGAGCCGGACCACGTGCAGGTCCGCCCCGGCGAGCAGCGGGATTCGGCGTGAGCGGCGGTGTCGGGCGGTCAGGGGGAGGTGCGGGTGTGAGCGAGGATCTGGTCCGGGTGCAGGGGCTGTGCCGCGACTACGGCAGCGGTGAGCGGGTGGTGCACGCCCTGCGGGAGGTGTCCCTGCGGGCCGGGCGGGGTGAACTGGTCGCGGTGCGGGGACGCTCCGGTGCCGGCAAGACCACCCTGCTGAATCTGATCGGTGGTCTGGACCGGCCCACCTCGGGCCGGGTGTGGGTGGCCGGTCAGGAGGTGACCGCGGCCGGTGAGCGGGACCTGCTGCGGCTGCGCCGCGACGACATCGGTTTCGTGTTCCAGTCCTTCGGGCTGATCCCGATCCTGTCGGCGGCGGAGAACGTCGGGGTGCCGATGCGACTGGCCAAGGTGCCGGCCGCGCAGCGGGAGCAGCGGGTGTCGATGCTGCTGGAGATGGTCGGGTTGGGTGGGCACGCCGCCCAGCGGCCGTACGAGATGTCCGGCGGGCAGCAGCAGCGGGTGGCGATCGCCCGGGCCCTGGCCAACGATCCGGCGTTGCTGATCGCCGACGAGCCGACCGGGCAGTTGGATTCGGAGACCGGGCGGGCGGTGATGGACCTGCTGCGGGCCCTGGTGCACGCCCGGGGGATGACCGCCCTGGTGGCCACCCACGATCCGACCCTGGTGGAGCTGGCCGACCGGGTGCTGGTGCTGCGCGACGGCCGGTTGGTCGAGTCGACCGAGCCGGTCGGGGTGTAGCCGTCAGTACGGGTCGCCGCAGACCCGCCAACCGTCCTGCTCGCGGATGACGGACAGCTCACGCTGTTCGGTGCCGCCGCTCTCGCGGGTCAGCCGTACGGTGACGGTGCCCTGGGGCCGCCCGCCGCGGGTGGCCACGGACACGTCCACGATCTCGTAGTCGCGCACCACCGGCGGGGTGCGTACCCAACTGGTGAAGCCGACCTCGCTCCACCGGCTGCGCGCGTCCCCGCACAGCCGCTCGTACGCCCCGGCGGTGTCCCCGGCGGTGACCTGGCGCAGGAAGCCTTCGGTGGTCTCCCGCACCGGTCCGGCGGCCTGGGTGACCACCTGGACGTTCCAGGCGCCCAGGCCGGCGACGCCGACGCAGCACAGGGCCACCCCGATCCCGGCGACGGTGAGCCCAGCCCGCATCGGATGGCGTCGCCGGGCCGGTCTGCTCCACGGCTGCGCAGCGCCCACACCTCAGACGGTAGAGAATTCGCCGCCCCGGCGGGCGGAAAGCCGCCGCCGTCTGGTGGGTGTGGGCGCTGCCGGTCAGGTGCGGCGGCGGGCGCGGGCGGCCCAGATGACGTACGCCGGGTCCCGGTCCAGGTTGTGCCGGTCCCGGTCGTAGCGGCGGGTGGTGCGGGGGTCGGCGTGGCCCATGGCGTCCTGCACGTCCTCCAGGGGTACCCCCTCGGCGCGGGCGGTGGTGGCGAAGGCGTGGCGCAGCGAGTGCGGTGACAGGTGTGCCCAGGCCGGTATCTGGGCCAGCCGGGCCAGTCGGCGGACCAGCCGGAACACCGAGTGCCGGTCCAGCCGGGCGCCGCTGGCGGTGACCAGCAGCGGGCCGGCGAGCTGGCTGACCGGTACGCCGCCGGCGGCGGCCCGTTCGGCCAGGTAGGTGTCGACGGCGTGGGCGGTGGAGGGGGTCAACGCCCGGCGGCGGGCTTTGCCGCCCTTGCCGACGAAGCGGACACTGCGGTGTCCGCGTTCCGCGCCGAGGTCGGTGATGTCCAGGGCGACCAGTTCCCCTACCCGCAGGCCCAGGTCGGCCAGCAGGGCGATGGCGGCCCGGTTGCGGGTGGCGGTCGGTCCGGTGTCGGTGTCGGCGGCGGTGAGCAGGGCGTCGACCTCGTCCGGGGTGAGCCCGATGGTGGCGGAGTGGTCGCGGTCGACCCGGGGCCGGTCGGCGTCGGCGACCGGATTGTTGTCCACGGCCCGCAGCTTGACCAGGAAGTCGTACCAACTGGACAGGGCGGACAGTCGGCGGGCCACGGTCGCCGGGGTCAGGGGGCGTCCGGTGCGCGCGACCACTGTCGACTCCAGTGTTCGCGCGTACTCGTTGACGTGCAGGAAGTTGGCCCGCAGCGGGTCCAGGTGGCGTTCGGTGCACCAGGCTAGCCAGTTGGCGACATCGCGCCGGTAGGCGTCGCGGGTGTGCTCACTGAGCCGCCGGTTGCGCAGCCACGCTTCGGTGACGGCGATCGGACCGCCCGGCAGGGCGGGGTGATCCGGCGGGCGGAACAGTACCGGAGGATTGGACACGGCCATGTGAAAAAGGTTCTCAGCCAACAGGGCCGTTCCCGATCAGGCGCGCCGGAACATGATCAGCAGTCCTGGAATGCCCTTGCCCGGGGTGGTGTCGACCAACGACGGCGGGGCGGCACCCGCCCCGCCGTCGCCGGTGGACCTCAGGCGTTGATCTGCTTGCGGCCGTTGCCGGTCGCGCTGATGGCCACCTTGCGGGGCTTGGCCCGCTCGGCCACCGGGATGCGCAGCGTCAACACGCCGTTCTCGTAGCCGGCTTCGAGCTTGTCGGTGTCGAGAGTGTCGCCGAGGAAGAGTTGCCGGTGGAACACCCCCATCGGGCGTTCGGCGGCGACGAGTTCGACCTTGTCGCCGTGCGGGCGGCGACGCTCAGCGCGGACGGTCAGCACGTTGCGCTGCACGGTGCAGTCGATGCTCTCCGGGTCGACCCCGGGCAGGTCGAAGGCGGCGTAGAAGTGGTCGCCGTCGCGGTAGGCGTCCATGTGCATGACGGCCGGACGGCTGGTCGTGCCGAAGAACTGCTCGGCGATCCGGTCGATCTCCCGGAACGGGTCGGTGCGCATCAGCATGTCGTGCCTCCTCGGTTCCTCTGGCCGAAGGTTTCGAGAGTTGAGTCTGTCTGGCTCAACTTCACCTACGTATTTAGCGCGCTTCTCCGTCGTCGTCAAGTCGAGCGGTCAATGATCGTTCTCCGGTAGTTGGGCCACCAGAACCACCGGCACCGCCAGGTGCATCGCACCCAGGGCGATCTTCGCGCCGGGGGTGGCCTCGACCAGGAGCAGGGGCGCGAAGGACAACAGGGTCGCCGCCACCACCAGGCTGAACCAGATGGTGGTGGCCCGCTGCCCGGCGAACCGCTCCAGCAGGGCCAGGGCCGCCCAACCCAGCAGGGCTGCGCCGAGGGCGACCGCGACCACCGGGACGAGGTTGACGACCATCTCCGCCCGACCGGGGCCGTGCACCGTGTAGTCGGTGCCGCCGAGGGCCCCGGCCAGCCAGATCGCGACACTGGCCGCGACCGCGGCCAGGATGCCGAGGGATCGGCGGCGCAGGGCGGCGCTGATGCTGACGGATGACGCGGTGGTGCTGCTCATAGGCCACTCCTCGGGGTTGGTTACCGCTACAGCGACGTTATCAGATGATCCCGTACGAGACGATCTTTAGCGAGATCAAATTCTTCGTCGCGGCGTGCCCGCGCGCCCACCGCCGCAGCGCGGCGTCCTCGGCCCAGAGATCCCGCGGCTGCCCTTCCACCCGCCATCACCGCCGTGATCAGCCAGAACGGCAACGCGTACGAGGAGGGCTTCGTCACCGATTTCTGGGAGCCCGTCTGGGCGTACGCCGACAATCCGGGACCGGCACGGAGCCGGCGCTCCGGGAGGCTCTCAGCCTGGCGGCGATCCGCTGGCAGTACCTGCACGGGGTGGACCGGCCCGAACTCGTCGACCCGGACACCTGGACCTTCGACCACCGCGACGTCAACCGCCCCGGCAACGACCTCGCCCAGCTGGCCCTCTTCCGTGACTACGCCACCAACCCCCCGCTGTATCCGAGGGTGCACGAGTGCTTCCGGGACAGCCAGGTCCCGCTGCTGGCCCTGTGGGGCGCCGAAGACCTGATCTTCGGCCCGGCCGGTGCCCGGGCCTTCACCCGGGACCTGCCGCAGGCCGAGATCCGGCTGATCCCCGGCGGCGGTCACTTCCTGCTGGAAAGCCACCTGGACACCGCGGTCGAGCACCTCCGGGACTTCCTGACCCGGACGCTGGAACCGGCTACGGCCTGAGACCGGCTAGCAGACCGAGCCGGCCGGTCCGCAGGTGCCGACCCGGGACAGTCGCCCGTCGACCAGCCGTTGGACCGCGCGGAGAAACACCTCACGCTCGGTGTCCGGCAGGGCGGCCAGCACGTCCTGTTCCAGTCCGGCGGCGATCTCCTGGGCCTGGTCGAGCACCCGCTCCCCCTGCGCGGTCACCTCCACCAGCCGGGCCCGTCGGTCGGTCGGCGACGGGATCCGCCGGGCCAGCCCGGCGGCCTCAAGGTGATCCAGCGTGACCACCATGGTGGTCTTGTCCACCCCGCACAGCTCACCCAACTGCCGTTGGGTGAGACCACCGACGCGGGCCCGCGCCAACACGCAGTGATCCCGGGGAGAGATACCCAGCTCAGCCAGGCCGGAGGCGTGCTCGGCGCGCAGTGCGTGACTGGCCCAGCTGAGCAGGAACATCAGATCCGACGGGCGACCCGGCGACGGGAAGGTCATGCCCTGAGGTTAACAAGATATTCCGAACCGGGATCGTTGCCCGATCACCGACCGCTACTACCGATCAGGAGCCGATCTGCCCGACAATGGAGACCGTGACGAGTGCCACGGCACCGACGGCCGGTACCGGTCAGCGCCGTGGGCCGCAGCCATCCGCCCCCGGCCCCCGGACCGCCGGACCGTGGGTGGTCGCCGCCATGGTCACCCTCCTCCTGCTGATCATGGCCCCCCGCTACGGCTACCACCGCGACGAGCTGTACTTCCTGCTCGCCGGACGCCACCTCGACTGGGGGTACGTCGACCAGGGGCCGCTGGTGCCCGCCCTGGCCCGGCTGGCCGACACGATCGCCCCGGGCAGCCTGCTGGCCCTGCGTACCCCCTCCGCGGTGCTGGCCGGTGCGGCGGTGCTGATGGTCGCCGCGATCGCCCGGCAGTTCGGCGCCGGTCGCGGTGGCCAGACCCTGGCCGCGCTGCTCGGCGGCGCCTCCGGCATCACCCTGGCCAGCGGACACCTGCTCAGCACCACCACGATCGACCTGGTGGTGTGGCTGGCCGCCGCGCTGTGCACGGTACGGCTGCTGCGCACCGGGGACAGCCGGTGGGCCTTGGCCGTCGGGGCGATCCTCGGCCTGGGCATGTTCAACAAGCTGCTGCCGGCCCTGCTGGCCCTCGGCCTGCTCGCCGGGCTGGCGATCGCCGGGCCACGCCGACTGCTGTGGCACCGCGACACCCTGCTGGCCGCCGGACTCTTCGCGCTGCTCGCCGCACCGACCCTGGCCTGGCAGGCGGCACACGGGTTCCCCCAACTAGGGGTGGCCGCCACCATCTCCGGCGGGGACAGCTCCTACAGCGGCCGGGTCGACGCGGCCGTCCTCCAGTTCCTGATCATCAGTCCGTTCGTCGTGCCGATCTGGCTGACCGGCCTGATCGTGCTGCTGCGCCACCCGGCCTGGCGCCCCTACCGGGCACTGGGCTGGGGGTGGCTGGTCGTCGTCGCCGTCGTGCTGCTCGCCGGAGGCAAGGGCTACTACCCGGCCCCGCTGCTGCTGGTGCTGACCGCCGCCGGGGCGGTCGTTGCCGCCGCCTGGGCGGGCACCCGGATGCGGCGGACGCTGCTGGCGGCCCTCGTGGTGCTCACCGCCGTCAGCAACACGGTGCTGCTGCTGCCGACCCTGCCGGTGGACCGGCTGCCCGGCTTCGTGGTCGCCGTCAACTACGACACCGGCGAGACCATCGGCTGGCCGGCCTTCGTCGACTCCATCGCCGCCGTCCACCGAGGGTTGCCCGCCGAGGAACAGGCCCGGACGGTGATCCTCACCGGCAACTACGGCGAAGCCGGGGCGGTGGCCCGGTACGGCCCGGCCCGGGGCCTACCGGCCGCCTACTCCGGGCACAACAGCATGGCCGACTTCGGGCGGCCCCCGCAGGAGGCCGAGGTGGTGATCGCGGTCGGCTGGCGGCAACCGCAGCAACTGCGTACCTGGTTCACCGAGGTGACCCTGGCCGGTCGGGTGGACCAGCGGGTGCGGGTGGACAACGACGAGAACGGTGGACCGATCTGGTTGTGCCGGGGCCTGCGTCGGCCCTGGGCCGACATCTGGACGACCGAGGTACGTCACAGCGGGTGACCGGGGCGTCGACGAAACGCCGTGGCCGGTGGTGGGGTCGGGCTAAGGTGCGGCGATGAGCCTGCACTCCGCCGCGGTCGAGGCACTCAAGGCCGATCCGGCCACCGCCTCGCTACGCCGTTCCCTTGAGGTCTACTACGGCGACCCGGAGCGCGACGCGGCGATGGACGCCTTCTACGCCCGCTTCGTCCGCCCCGGCGACCTGGTGTTCGACATCGGCTCGCACGTGGGCGACCACATCGGCAGCTTCCGCCGCCTGGGAGCCCGGGTGGTCGCGGTGGAACCGCAACCCCTGTGCCTGCGGGCGTTGCGGGCCATCTACGCCGACGACGACCAGGTGACCCTGGTGGCGGCGGCCTGCGGGGCGCGACCGGGCCGCATCGGTTTCCTGGTCAACTCCGCCAACCCGACCGTCTCCACCGCCTCCGGTGACTTCGTCGCCGCCGCGGCCGGCGCCGGAGGTTGGGAGGACCAGGTGTGGGACGGCGAGATCGAGGTACCGGTCACCACCATCGACGCGTTGATCGCCGAGCACGGCACCCCCGCCTTCACGAAGATCGACGTGGAGGGTTTCGAGGACGCCGTACTCGGTGGCCTGAGTCGACCGCTGCCGGCGTTGTCGTTCGAGTTCACCACGATCGGCCGGTCGGTGGCCCTGCGCTGCCTGGACCGGCTGACCGCCCTCGGCTTCGGCGGCTTCGACCTGGCCCTCGGCGACACCAAGACCCTGACCCTCGGTGGCTGGGTGACCGCCGCCGAGATGGCCACCCACCTGCTGACCCTGCCGCACGAGACCAACTCCGGCGACGTCTACTGCATCCCCGGCTGAGGCTCGCATGCGACCTCGCTCGCCTCGTGTCCGGCCACCACGACCAAAACGGCTGCGCGGCGAAGCCCACCACGGACGCGTCGAAGTCCAGCGCCATCGCCTCGTCGCGCTCCAACCACGACTCGAAGCCGACGTGCGCACCGATGCAGGCCGCCCAATACAGGCCCGGAATCGACCAGCTTTGGTTGCCTTAGCCGAGGAGTCGCTGCACCTCACTGCTGACCTGCGGGGAAGCGATCGGAGCCCAGGCGGCGAACAGTGAGCGAAAGTACTCGCCGTACTTGTCCACGGTAGAAGGATCTTGCTCGATGACGTCCAGTTCGTTGACGATGCTGAGATCCACGAAGGGTCGCATCTGGCCGGGGCTCAGGTGCCACGTCTGATCGGTGAAGCGGTCGACGATCTCACCGGTCGTCGCCAGCTCTCGCCAGGTCCGCCTACGGTCGCAGGCCCCGTACAGATAGACCAATGCCTCAGCGTCGTCACCGATGAGGTTTCGCAGCGTGGCTCGATCGTTCCGGTCGAGCAGCGTCACATCGAAGCCGTCCGTGCCGTAGACGGCATGCGCGAGACCGGCCAGTTGCGCGTCAACGCCACACTCGAGCTCAGCGAGACGGTCATGCACCCGGCGCAGCCGCGCCGCCGCAGCTTCAGTGGATCGCGTCGCAGATGGTCGGGTCAACGAACCCAACGAGAATCGAAACGTGGAAGACGAGCCAGCCGCCGGGGGTGGTGGTGTCGAGGTTCTCGTGCAGTGAGGTGAACCCGATGTCGCGGCACCAGAGTTGTGGGAGCGAAGGGCGCGGTCCCGGCTCAGCCAGCGGGTTCGGCCGACTGAGCCGGGATGCCTGTCAGGTCACCGTTGCGGTGGGCCGCGCTTCGGGCTGGCGGCGGCTCATGGCGGCTACGACCAGGATCGCAAGTCCCATGGCCAGTGCTCCGTGCAATTGTTGGGCGCTGTGATCGAGAAACAGCCAGAAGTAGGCCGGGTCAGCCGGTTGGGATTCAGGTCCGGGGAAGGCCAAGTCGACCAGCGTTTCGTACAGGCCGGTGGTGGGTTCGGCGGCGAGCCACAGCGCGGTGAGGCCGAGAGCGACGACGGTCAGCCGGCGAGGCAATGTTCGGCGTCGCAGGCGATACCCTGCCCAGCCGGTGAGGAGCCAGCCGATGACGGCGCCGACGAGTCCGCCCAGCATGATCGCCACCGGTTCGGCCCTTGAGGACCAACGCTCGGAAAAGTCCCGTTAGGCAAGATCAGGTCTAGTGACGTGAAAGGGTGCCGCGTACGGTGATCGCTTGTGTCGTCATCGGTGAGCTTCTTGTCGCAAGCGGAGATGGACGGGTTTGGCCGGTACGCCGAGACGCCGCCGGGCCGGGAGACGCTGGAGCGGTTCTTCTTCCTTGATGACGCGGATCGTGACCTGGTCGCGGAGCATCGTGGGACGCACTCACGGTTGGGGTTCGCCCTGCAATTGGTGACGGTTCGTCACGTCGGCCGGTTTTTGGCGGACCCGTTGGACGTGCCGACGCCGGTGGTGGATTACTTGGCGGTGCAGCTACAGATCGACGATCCGTCGTCTGTAAAGCGGTACTTGGAGCGGCGGAACACCCGGTATGAGCACCAGGCAGAGATCGCCCAGGTGTACGGATATCGGGACTTCGCTGCGGCCGAGGGCGAGTTCCTGCGGTGGCTGGATGATCAGGCGTGGATCACCGGTGACGGGCCGAAGGCGTTGTTCTACGCCGCGGTGGCGTGGCTGCGCCTGCAGCGGGTCTTGCTGCCGGGGGTCAGCACCCTGGCGGAGGTCGTCGCCAGTGTGCGCAACGCGGCCCAACAGCGGCTGTACACGATGTTGGCGCAGGCGGTCAGCGCGCAGCAGGCGGTGGAGCTGGAACGGATTCTGCGGGTGCCGGAGGGCCGGCGCCGCTCGCAGCTTGACCTGTGGCGTCACGCCGAGCGCAGCACGACGGGTAAGGGGATGAGCGCGGCGCTGCACCGGGTAATGGAGATCGCCGGGTTGGGGATGCGGACGGTCGACGTGCCGGCGGTGCCGGCACGTCGGGTGATCGGCTTGGCCCGCTATGGGATGGCGGCCAAGGCGCCGAAGTTGGCCGGGCACCCGTACGAGCGCAGGTTGGCGACGTTGCTGGCCACGGTGCGGTGGCTGGAGGTGCAGGCCACCGACGACGCCCTTGAGCTGTTCGACGTGTTCATGACCAACGAGTTGATCGGCCGGGCGGGTAAGTACGCGGACAAGCAGAAGCTGCGCCGCTTGCCGGGGCAGTCCCGGCACGTCGCGGTGCTGGCGAGCGCGGTGCAGGTGTTGTTCGAGGCCGATGGTTGGGGCGAGGCGGTGCCTCTGGATCTGGTGTGGGAGGCGATCGACACCGCGGTCGGGTCGCGTGCCCGGCTGGCCGCCGCGGTGGCGGGGGTGCAGGAGATGATTCCGCCGCCGGCGGCGGATGTGCACGGGCAGTGGCGGGCGCAGGTGGTGGAACGCTTCGCCACGGTGCGCCCGTTCGTGCGGCTGCTGTGCGAGGTGATCGAGTTCGGGGCGACGGTGGACGCCGCCCCGGTGCTGGCCGCGATGCGCGATCTGGCGCACCTGCTGGAGGCGCGCCCGAGCGAGCGGGTGCCGAAGGGGTATCTGGACGCGCGGAAGGTCAACGTCGACCTGGTGCCCAAGGGCTGGTGGCAGCAGCTGGTCTTCGCCAAGGACCGCCCGGCCGGCACCGTGGACCGCAACGCGTACGTGTTCTGCGTGCTGGAGCTGTTTCACACCGCGCTCAAGCACCGCGACATATACGCGGTCGTCTCCGACCGGTGGGCCGATCCGCGAGCCAAGCTGCTGACCGGCGCCCGCTGGCAGCAGACCCGGGGGCCGGCGCTGTCGGCGCTCCAGCTTCCCGAACGTCCCGATGAGCTGCTCGACGAGCTGACCGGCACCGTCGACGCCGCGTGGCGGGCCGCCGCCGGTGGGATCGTGCCGGACGGGCCGGTTACCGTCGACGCCGACGGCCGGTTGCACCTGGCGAAGGACGACGCCCTGGACGAGCCGCAAAGCCTGGTCGACCTGCGGGCGCGGACCTCGGCGATGCTGCCCGAGGTCGACCTGCCCGAGATGATCCTGGAACTGATGGCGCTGTACCCAGGGTTCCCGGCGGCGTTCACCTCGATCTCCGGTAGCACGTCGCGGCTGGGCGACCTGCACGTCTCGGTCGCGGCGCTGTTGGCCGCGCATGCGCTCAACGTCGGCTTCGGCCCGGTGACCGCCGGCGCGGACGCGCTCACCCGCGACCGGCTGGCCCACGTCGACCAGTACTACCTGCGCCCGGACTGCTACCGCGGCGCCAACGCCGTGTTCATCGACGCCCAGGCCGAGCTCGGCCTGGCGCAGCTGTTCGGCGGCGGTGTCGTCGCCGCGGTCGACGGGATGCGTTTCGTGGTCCCGGTGCGCAGCGTCGATGCCCGGCCGAACCCGAAGTACTTTGCCCGCAAACGCGGCGTGACCTGGCTCAACATGATCTCGGATCAGGCCATCGGCCTGACCGGGCGGGTGCTGTCGGGCACCCCCCGCGACACCCTGCACTTCGTCGACCTGGTCTACGACCCGCACGGCGGGCCCCGACCGGAGGTCCTGATCACCGACGCCGGCTCGTACTCGGACCTGGTCTTCGGCATCGTCACCCTGCTCGGCTTCGACTACCGGCCGGTGCTGGCCGACCTGCCCGACACCAAGTTGTGGCGCATCGACGCCGCCGCGGACTACGGCTACCTGGACCGCACCGCTCGGGGCCGCAGCGATCTGGGCAAGATCGCCCGGCACTGGCCGGACATCTTGCGGGTGGTCGCTTCCATCCACACCCGGGAGATATCCGCTCACGACGCGATCCGGGTGCTGCAACGCGACGGCCGGCTCAACGCCCTCGGTGAGGCGATCGCCCACTACGGCAGGATCTTCAAGACCCTGCACGTGTTGACCCTGGTCGAGGACCCGGCGTACCGGCGGGAGATGAAGCGGATGCGCAACCTGCAGGAGCAGCGCCACGGCCTGGGCCGCAAGGTGTTCCACGGCCGTAAGGGTGAGGTGTACCGGGCGTACCACGACGGCATGGAAGACCAACTCGGCGCCCTCGGCCTGGTCCTCAACTGCGTGACCCTGTGGAACACCCTCTACCTCGATCACGCCCTGGACACCCTGCGAACCCAGGGCTACCCGGTGCGCGACGCCGACGCCGCCCGCCTGTCGGTCTACCAGCACGCGCACCTCAACGTCCACGGCCACTACTCGTTCGTGCTACCCGACCTCGCCGGCGGGCGGCGCCCGCTGCGCAACCCCGACCAGCGGTAAAGCCGCTGGGGAGCATCAGAACAGAAGTCACGCTAGGTCCGGGCCGCGTCCGCAGCGAATGCCGGCGACCGAGCCAGGCCCTCGGCAACGCGCAGACCCCTCCCGCCTGTTGACAGGCTGCACCCATGAGGTGCACCACGAGTTACATCGACATTCGTGGAGGTGGTTGTTGTGACCAGAGCCCACAGACTCCGAACTCTGCGCCGCGCATCCGTCGCGGCGTGCTGCGCTGCTGCGGTGTTCCTCGGCGCGATGCCCACCGCCGCGGTGGCATCACCAGCAGCATCGGTGGCGTCGCAGCCGTCATCGCCCTCGCGGGCGGGTCACTTCGCGCCCTACCCGGGTGGGGTCAGCCCTCAGACGGAGTCGTCGAACATCACAGCCGGCGGCTGCACGTACCGGCAGGCCGTTGATGACCCTCACCTGTCCGGTGGGGAAACCTCTGTTCACGGCTGGTGGATCAAGGTCTCCGGCAGTTGCCCC
The DNA here is from genome assembly GCF_043198155.1 of Micromonospora sp. NPDC048871. NCBI lineage: Bacteria > Bacillati > Actinomycetota > Actinomycetes > Micromonosporales > Micromonosporaceae > Micromonospora > Micromonospora sp. NPDC048871. Next base: position 54,521 of record NZ_JBICUM010000004.1, read on the forward strand.
GATAAATCAGACGTGTCGGTGAATTTGCAGGGCTACTTCTGTGACTCCTTCTCGTGCTACTGGGTGACGGTCGGGTCGGGCAGCGGCAGATACGCCCCCGGGGGTGGCTCCGGTAGCCGCGCCACTGGGAGAAAGGCGTGCTCGAACTCCTCGACGGTCGGCTGGCGCGGTGTCGTGGACGTGGACCTACCCGGGATTATCGACCCGTCCGGCACCACTACGGGGACCGTTCAGAACCTCGCGTGCAGTCCCTGACCGCCTCTGCGCCAATTCGGACCCCGTGGACGGCAAGGCTTGTTTCAATAGGGCGGGCTCCAGCCGCACCAGCGTCGGAGTGCGTCGCAGTAGCTGATCGGGGTTGAACGGTCTACCCGCGATGAGCACCGAGGCGACAACGCGGGACCTCCGAGGAAGTGAGCGACGTGGAGAGCGGTTGGCATGCGTACCCGGACGCCGCTGACGATCACGCCGATCTTCGCCCGGTCAACCCAGGACGAGTCGTAGGGCTGGGTGCGATCTGCGACATCCGACCGGAACGCCTTGACGATCCGGACGCCCAGAGCTTCTCGGTCAGCGAGTTCGCCGCGCTCGATGACGGCCGCCGCGTGATCTTGCATAATGCTCGTGGCTTCACGATCGGCCGGACGTCCGGTAGCACACGCGACGATGCTGTTCCGGACCACGTGGCCCGGGACAGCATCGTCCGCGCGACGTTGAACGCCGTTCTTCCTGACGACGACGAGAACCCCGAGGCACACCCGTGGGCGGAGTTGGCCGACCTGGCTCGGGCTCGCGGCCTGAAGGTCTCTGCGGAAGACCTGCGCGGTCTTCCATACGACGTGATCCTCACCGACGACGTGCTTCGCTGGCTCGCAAAGCCCTGAGGCCGACGACGTGTCGAGGCGCTGATGGCCAAGCCCGACGAGCAGGTGGCGTGGGAATCGCTGCTTGGCCGGCCGCCGGCCTGGTCGTGCTGACGCCTACCGGCGGCGGGTGGTCGGGTCGCGGTGCTGCTGCCAGCGGCGCAGCGCCTCCGGTGACACCCGGGCGTAGCGGGCCAGGGACGCCACCGAGGTGTGCCCGGAGAACGACAGCAGGGTGGAGGTGTTCGCCCCGTCCTCCGCGGCGTGGGTCAGCGCGGAGTGCCGCAGCTGGTGCAGGGTGGCCCCGCCGGTGATCTCGGTGAAGCGTTCGGCTGCGCGGCGATAGGACAGGCGGGCCTGCCCGGTCGGCTCGTAGACGTCGGCCGGGGCCAGGGGCACCCGGGCGCGGCGGTCGGTGAGGAACACCGGACCGCCGGCCCGCCCTTGGAGCAGGCGAGGCAGCAGCCGGGCGGTGCCGGTCTGCCACACGATCACGTCGACCGCGTTGCCCTTGCGGCGCACCTTCGCACACCGGTTGCGCAGGTCGAGGTCCTCCACGTCGAGCGCAAGGACCTCGCCGGCGCGGGCAGCGCTCTCGTACAGCAGCCGCCACAGCGTCCGCTCCCGCAGCGGCAGGTCCTCCCGGCCCAGCAGCGCGCTGATCTCCTCCCGGCCCAGCGCCCGGGTCCGGTCCGGCGCCCGGCCGCGCCGGCGCAACGCCCGGCTCGGATCGCCGGCCAGCCAGTCCTGTTCCCGCCAGTAGCCGATCGCCGAGCGCAGGGTGTCCAGGTTGCGGTTGAACGTGGCCGGCGCCCGCTCACCCCACCGGCCCGTGAACCAGGCAACCAGTTCCGTTGCGGCGGCCGGGGTGTCGAGCGTTGCGAGGGGGGTGGCCGGGCCCAGGTGCTCGCGCACCTGCCGCAGCGTCGAGGCGTAGACCCGACGGGTACCGGTGGTCTCCGGATGATCGAGGGTCGCCAGGAAGCCGTCGATCGCCTCGACCACCGACGGCCCCGCCACCGGGCGCAGCCGACGCACCGTACCCACCCGAACCACCTCCCGCCCTATCGCAGAAAAGCACGGCCAGTCGGCACCGCATCGGTTGCCTTCGGATCCAGGTCACCGCTCCCGATCCGGCACTCTATCGCAGAAAACCAGTAGCTTTCTGCGATAGCACCACCAAGGCCGGCCGTCAATAAGGGGGCGTCCCTCCGCCAGACCCCAACTCGAGTGCCCGCTAATTGATCTTGCCTAACGGGACTTCTCCGAGCGTTGGTCCTCAAGGGCCGGTTCCCAGCGCGGCCCGGTGACCCCAAGGTGAGTCGCCAGACTCGTACCCGCCGCATCGGGCGTCAGAATAGTGACGGCGGATACGGTGACGACGGCACCATCCTTGGTCGCGTAGAACTCTTCAGAGGCTGCCTCCAGATGCCTGCCATCTCGGTCGACCGGGGCTCCGGAATACATCTCCCTGCCGCCGGGGGTCCAGCCCTCGGCCTGCAGGCGGGCCTTTGCTGCTTCGAGCGTCCAATCTGATGACTGCTCGTCGGCGACGATGACACCATTGCTTTGGGGATTTCCCATCCAGTCATCACGACTGAGTTCAGGTGCCCGCAATGGGACACCCCGAACCGCTTCGGCAGTCTGGATGGCCGATGCGTCGGACGGCAGCGCGACCGCCTGCCAGGCCAGCCACGAGCCCACGCCTGCTCCTACGGCTCCGAGGATCACGGCCGATAGCACGGCCGCCACCACCGCCATACGGCCGATCGGCAGCCGGAACCACTGCCGCACGGCCCCGCGCAGCAAATCCACCACGTCGGCGCGGGCGGGCATCCGACGGTCCGGCTCGGCGGAGTCCATCAACATGGTGAGGAACTCCTCGCCGTGGGCGCGGCGGTACCCGATCGGATATGCCCACAGCAGCCGCCGGTACCAGCGTTCCAGCCGAACGTGCGCCGACGGTTCCCCCATGACCTCCCCCGAGGCGGTCATGGGCGAGCCCCGAACGGGGCGGCCGTGAATCCGAACGCCACGTTCGGTCGCGCCTGTAGTCGGTTTTCCGCCGCCTCCGCGTGCTTGCGCAGGCGGCGGGCCTGCTCGGCAAGCCTGCCGGCACCCGCGTCCGTGAGCCGGTAGTAGCGACGAAGCCGCCCGTCGACGACCTCCAGATGTTCGAGTTCATCACGATCGGCCGGCCGGTGGCGCTGCGCTGCCTAAACCGGCTGACCGCCCTTGGCTTCGGCGGCTTCGACCTGGCCCTCGGTGACACCAAGACCCTGACCCTCGGTGGCTGGGTCGACGCCACCGAGATGGCCACCCACCTGCTCACCCTGCCGCACGAGACCAACTCCGGCGACGTCTACTGCGTCCCCGGCGACCAACCGTAGCTGCCCGGCGGCGGTCGACCTGGGCGGGGACGACGAAATGCCGCCCGTGACCAGCCGAGCTGGCTGGAGGCCGGGTCGGGCTGGTTCGGCGGCTGCTACGACGGCACCCTGTCGGTGTCGGGCCATAGCATGAGCCGATGCTGTCCCAGATCAACGGACTGTCGCGACATTTCACTGAGGAGACCCTGCGGGCCTACCTGCTGAGCCGCTCCACGCGTGCCGACAACGGATGCCTCGTCGTGCGTGGCTATGGCCCTCAGCGCGGCGTGTATCAGAAACTGGCCGGTCGGGCCTGGGCGCACATCGCCGCATACGTGGTCTTCGTCGGTGGCTACGACCCTACCTTTGAGGTCCACCACGACTGCGGTACCCCGGACTGCATCGAGCCCAGCCATCTGCGTCAGCTCAGCCACGCGGACAACTGCCGGGAACGTACCCAACGTCCGCAGTGCCGCAACGGCCACGACCGGGAAACCGATCCCGTGACGGGCAGACTGCGGCGGGCCTGTCGAGCCTGCAACCGACAGGCCCAGCAGCGGTGGCGCGAGCGCCAAGCCGCAACGGTCGCCGACGCCCGCGCCACGTACGGACGCCAGCCGTCCTGATTGCCCAGGCGAGTTGCCGCGGTCTCGTCAGGCCACAGCCGTGACCCGACGAAGACGACGCCTTGGGACAGCAGCACGCATACACCATCGCAACTGATTACGCACAATAACAGTCATTATGATGCGTGCCCGATATACCCACTTTGTGGCGGTGAATTACTGGATTGATGAGCAAAGTAATCCAGTAATTCAGACGGGTGGAGTGACCGGCAGTCGCTCGGTCGTTCCTGGATCTCGGTCACGTGGGGGACGCGGCGTCAGCGCCCGGGCGTCGACGGTGATGCTCGTGGATCAGCCGGAGTGACGCGGCTGGTGAAGGGTGCGTCCGGGCCGCATGGGCCGGGAAGTCGGTCGTCCGTCGCTGACGATCGGCTATATCCATGTGCGCGTGTCCCTTCATCACGGCTACGAAGTAGGCATGACCAACGAGGTGACCATTCCCCTGCTGCCCTGCGCGTCGATCGACGACGTCGTCGCCTTCTAGGCCCGGCGCTTGGGTAGCTGTCCCAGCCCGCCAAATCTTTGATCTTGACAGGCGGCCCGTTCAGGCTGCCTGGTCACGCGCGGCGCTGATGCGGAACGGGTGGGTGTACTCGGCGCTGCAGCCGGTGCACCAGGCTCGAAACAGCAGGCTGGTCGCGGTGTCGACGGGACTCGGTGTCACCTCGTAGCGGGTGTCTTCGATCAGGGTGTAGAGGTGCCGCCAGCGGATCGGGCAGAGGCAGGCGGTCCCAGCCGACTTCGCCACCGAGGCCGGCATGACCGTCATCGCCTCCCGGGTCGACATCGTCGCGCGGTGGGGCGACGGGCCGCTCACCGAGCAGTGGTGCCAGACCGTGGCGGACGAACTGGCCCGGCAGGCCACTGGAGCATGAGCATCATCCCCCCGCCCGCCGACGGCGACTTGCTCGCGCCCACCCCGCTCGCCGGCGTGCTCGTCGGCTACGGCCGGGTCTCCACCCGGGAGCAGAACCTCGCCCGCCAGCAGGCCGCGCTCACCGCGGCCGGCTGCGGCAAGTGCTTCTTCGACAGGGCCAGCGGAAAGAACGCCGACCGGCCCGGCCTGCACGACGCGTTCGAGTACCTACGCCCCGGCGACGCGCTCACCGTAGTGTCCCTGGACCGGCTCGGCCGCTCCTCGGCAGGCTCAAGCGTCGCGGGGTCGGGTTCCAGTCCCTGCACGAGAAGCTGGACACCACCACCACCGCCGGGGGGATGTTCGTCTTCCACGTCTTCGCCGCCCTGGCCGAGTTCATCCGCACCATCATCGTGGCCAACACCAACGAGGGCCTGGCCGCCGCCCGCGCCCGAGGACAACGCCTCGGCCGCCCACCGGCGATGACCCCGGAGAAGGTCGCCTACGCGCTCCAGCTCCTCGCCGAGCCGGACCGGTCGATGTCGTCGATCGCCAAACTGCTCGGTATCTCCCGCAGCACCCTCTACAAGGCCCTGCCCGAACTCGTGCCACCGCAGCTCGCCCGGGAACGCCTGGCGGCGCAGATCGCCGCCCTGCCCGCCGACGTCCGCCCTGGGCCGCCGACGATCCACCAGTACGACGCCCTGCTCAGCGGCACGCCGGCCGCGTCGTGACCACCGAACCGGGTGAGGTCGAGCCGACCGGCTGGCGGCTCGCGCGAGAGCTGGCCGTCGCCTTCTGGCGCGAGATGCGCGCCGGTCCGCAACCGCTGCCGGTGCTCTACATCGCCTGCGACGGCTGCGGCCAGGTCACCCCGCACAACCGGGTGCAGAAGATCATGAGCATCCGGGACGGAGTGTTCACCGGCTCGCCACCGGAAACCGTCTGCGAGGCGTGCGACCACGCCCAACCCCGGGTCGTCGACGACGAGGTACCCACCGACACCACGGTCGTCTGCACCGGCCGCCGGTTCCGACGCTTCGGCTTCAAGCGCCGGCGCAAGCCGTGTGAGGAGTCGTTCAGCGTTCCGGCCGCTGCGGCCCTGGTCATTTGCCCGTGGTGCGTGACGGTCCAGCCCGGGCCGGGTCGCCGCTGACCCCGCCCGGTCCCGTTCTTCGCACGTCACAAAAATCTGCCTCCTGGCGGGAATAGACCGTCGGCGCTATTGCGCTGGCGTATCGCGCAGCCGCATCTCCGTGCGGGCAGTCGATCGCGAGGAGCCGATTTGACCAACGTGGACTTTCACGCCAAGTGCGAGTCGTACGTCCGGATCTCGATCAAAGACCTCAACGGCAAGTACGGCGTCTACCTGGACACCGACCACCCCGACGAGCGCAGCTACCCCGGTGTAAAGGTCGCCGCGTGCGAACTCGCCGCCGGCCACCAGGGCGAGTGCGAGATGTTCGTCGAGGGCGAGGGCGGCCACAACGGCGAGCCTTGAGGGCGGCCAGCATCCCACCGGCGATCAGGTCCGCGTCGGCGGCGAGGTCCGCACTGCCCTCGAACGTCATCCCGGTCGTCACGGCACCGGCCGGCAGCAGCTGCGGCCCAGCCCACTGACCCGAGCCAACATCTGCCATCGAAGTTCTTCTAAATAGTCGTCTATTGCGATGGTGACGGAAACCACGAGTATCGCCTCGTGACGACAGGCTGGGCTGCGGGTGGCGCCTATTCGCAAGATGTTCAGTCGCTGAACTACGTGAGGTTCACCTGCTGAGAACAGCGCCGATCGAACAGCAGAACTGAGCGAGGAAGTGTGGGCCCAGGCCTGCACTTCCTCGCTCAGTCGTTGGCCGCTCAACCGTTGGATACGATTGCCGTCATGGCGCAAATCAACCTCAGACATTTCACCTCAGCCGTTCACTAGCAGGCAGATGAGTGGGAGAACGTCGGTGTGCGCTGGAGCCTTACCGTCGGATCCGAGCGAGACGGACGAGTGGCCTCGATCACTTGCGAAACCGGTCAGGTAGCTGTCCATCTTAGTGTCAGAGGGGATGGTCACGCCGAAATGAAGGTGATCAAGCAGCCTGCCAGGCAATCGAGCCTATACCACTACCGCCTGGCAACCGCTGGCGACGCCACAGCCTGCCTGAGCGAACTCACCCGGCAGATCATCCCGTCAGATTGACGTTCGGTCCGATCCTCCGGACTGCGCTTCCCTGGAAGCAAGCTGGCTGGTGACGTGCCCCGGGCGGCTTGCTTCCAGACTGCTTCGGGTGTTGGTACGAGAAGACCCAGGTCAACCCGGACGCCTCCGGCGACCTGAAGCCGGGCGACCAGTTGCCGTCCGCCGCCGCACTGCAACGGCAGTACAAGGTCAACGGCAGTACAAGGTCAGCGACACCGTCGTCCGCTCAGCGATGCTCACGATGCGCGGAGAGGGCCTCATCAATGGGGCACCAGGGCAAGGGAACCTACGTGCGCGGGCCCGCCGCCGAATAACCGATCACCCGTAACGCCAGAGCCCTCCAGGCGCACCCCCGTGGAGGGCTCGGGAAACTCCAGAAACGGTCGGGCGGCGTCGCGCTGGACGGCGTTGTCGATGGCCCGGTGCAGGTCGGCCAGCCGGACGGTGACGGTCTCGCTGCCGGACGCGGCCGCCAGGGCCGCCTCGACGTACTCGCGGATCGGCTCGCTCGGGGTGATCCGACACCCAACCACGGCGCCATCAGACTCTGCCAGTCCTTCACCTCGCACATCAATGTAGACATAATGAATCGTCACCGAGAGCCACCGACACAAAGTGCTAAGTGATCATTGGCCTTGTGCGGTCGACGGTGCGGTGTCGTAGTCGAGGCGGGTGTCGAGGTCGAGTTGGAACGTGCCGTGCAGTGCCACGTTTGACCAGAACAGCGGGGTGAGTCCGCGTAGGTCGTGTTGGGTGAGTCGGCCGGCCCACTCGGGTTCGGTCAGAACCCGGTCGACCAGGCGGGTGTTGACCAGCACCAGCGCGGATTGCAGTAGGTGCAGGGCGAGCATGGAGATCTCCTGGGCCTCGCGGTCGGCGCCGGGTAGTTCGGCTTCGCGGCCGTAGTGGATGGCGACGTTCGCCGAGTTCCACTGCTCGACGACCTGCAAGCCCTCGTGGATCTCGCGGCGCAGCGCGGGGTCGGCGAAATAGTCGGCGATGAACGCTGTGCGGACAGCGCGGCCGAGTTCCTCGATCGCCGCGAGGGTGGGGTGCTTCGGGCCGCGGCCGTTGAAGCGGCGCAGGATCTGCTCGGCCTCGGCGGTGCCCAGCTGCAACGCCCGCGCGTACTTGATCATCTGGTCGTACTGCTGGGTGATCAGATCCCAGTTGATCGCTCGGGTGAGCACCGGCTCCAGGCCGGCGTAGGTAGCCCCGTCGTGGGGTCGGTAGAGCCTCGCCGAACCGATGTTCTTCAGCCGGGGCAGCAGCCGGTAGCCGAGCAGGTGGGTGAACGCGAACCCGACCACGGAGGCGCCGTGGGTGTCGGTGTAGTTGGCGGTGATCTGCGACTCCCGGCGCACCGCAACACCCTGACAGACCACGACCAACACCCCGACACACGGGTACACGCCACGTCGATACCCTGACCGTCGACACCCGTCGAGGACGACACAAAGGACCCTCATGCGCAGGTGGGTACGGTACGAAGCCCCGATCATGGTCTGCGTCGAACTCGGCGACGACGGTTACACCGGCAAGGTCGTCAACGTCGTCCTCGGCGACGAACACGACGACCTCAACCTCGCCCGCGACTACCGCGGCCACTTCCTCATCTACGACGGGACCATGGAACGCGTCTCCGTCGACGAACGCGCCGCCACCCGCGCCATCACCATCGCCGAGCACCGCGAATGGCCCGACCGGCTCGACTGGGACGAAGGCCCCGACGCCCTGCGCTACCCCGACCTCTACACCCCCGCCGAGCCTGACGACCAAGACGACGAGGAAGACGACCTCGAACCCCTCGACCTCCACGAGCGCGACACCATCGGCTGACAAACACACCGGAACGGCCCGAGAGCAGCACTTCGCTCTCGGGCCGTTCCACGTCCCCGCCCCCGACATCCAGATCAAAGATTTGGCGGGCTGGGGCAGCTACCCAAGCGCCGGGCCTTCTACGCGGTGCTCGGTTTCCACACCACGTACCAGCAGCGCAAAGCCCACCCGGCCGTGGGGTTACAACGTGAAGATCTGAATCTGCAGTTCTTCGAGATCGCGGGGTTCGATCCGGCGCAGTCCTACGGTTCGTGCATCGTGCTGACCTCCGACACGGGACAGCTGTACCGGGCTTTCGCGGCGGGCATGCGCGCCGCGTACGGCAAGGTGTTGGTCTCCGGGACGCCGCGGATGACCCGGCCCCGGGCGCGGAAGAACGCCGACGGGCTGAGCGGCTTCAGCGTCATCGATCCAGGCGGCAACTGGATCCGCTTCTTCCAGAACACCCCGGCCTCCCCCGCGCCGGCGCCGACCGGGCGGCTGGGCAAGGCGATGGCGAACGCCGTCGTGCAGGCCGACTCCAGAGGAGACGCCCGACAGGAGGCCCGGATTCTCGACAGCGCATTGGCCCATCCCGAGCCGGATGACGACCCGGTCGCGTTGGTGGAGGCGCTCGTCTACCGCGCTGAGGTGGCGATGGTCCTGAACGATCCGACCACGGCGGCCGAGATGCTGGCCCGCGTCGACCGTGTCGCTCTGAGCGCGGACGAAACCGTACGGGCCGCTGCTGCGTATGAGGCCGCTACCGACCTTGCGGCAGCCCTGTCCGGGCCGACAGCGGTGACCACCTCGGCTGAAGTCGGTGCACCTGGTCGATGACGGCCGCCAGGAGGGTAGTGAGGGCCGGCGGGGGTGGGGTGTCGCGGGTGACCGCGACCAGCCGCCGGTTCAGGGTGGTCTCGGTGATGTCCCGGATGGCCAGGGTGGGGTCGCCGTCGGGCAGGGTGAGGGCCGGCATCAGCGAGACCACCCCGGCGGTACGGACAAGTTCCAGTTGCACGTCGGCGTCGCTGGCGCGATGCCGCAGGTCGGGTTCGTAACCACCCAGGGCGCGGCAGGTGCCGACGACCATGGCGTGGTGACCGGTGCCCTCGGCCGAGGCGGTCCAGATGGCGGTGCGTAGCTCGGCCACCGCTACGGGACCCCCGGGGCGGGCGAGCGGGTGGTCGGCCGGCAGCACGATCTTCAGGGGTTCCTCCAGCAGGAGGGTGAAACGCAGTCCGGCCGGGCGGGGGCGGGGGTGACCGTCGTACTCGTCCCCGATGACCAGATCCACCGCCCCCAGCCGCAGACCGGGCAGCGACTGTTCCAGTTCCAACTCGAAGATCTCCACCCGGATCTGCGGATTGTCGGCCCGCAGGCGTACCAGGGCAGGCACCAGCAGGCGCCGGGCCGCCGATTGCAGGCCGCCGGCGCGTACGGTGCCCCGGACCTGGTCGCCCAGGGCCGCCAGGTCGGCCGCCGCCGCCTCGGCCGCCGACAGCAGCACCCGGGCGTGCTGCACCAGCAGTCGCCCGGCGTCGGTGAGCCGTACCCCCCGCCCGGCCCGGGCTAGCAACCGGGCGCCGACCTCCTTCTCCAGCAGGGTCAGCTGCTGGGACACCGTGGAGGGGCTGTAGCCCAGGGCGGCGGCGACGGCGGCCAGGGTGCCGCGCTCCTCGAACTCCCGCAGGAACCGCAGCCGACGAAGATCCATTTCGATCATGCGGGAATCCTAATGATTCAGCTACGGGAATCATCACTGGACCTGAGGGGTCAGTCTCAAGATCATTGGCAGCCATGGGTGCAGCACTGTGTCTTCTCTCCGCGGCCTGCTTCGGCGCGATGGCGATCTTCGGGAAGCTCGCGTACGACGCCGGGGTGCCACCGGCCGCGTTGCTGCTGGTGCGCTTCAGCCTGGCCGCCGTCCTGCTGGGGATGATGCTGCTGGTGCGGCCGGGCCTACGCCGTCGGGGACCGGACCTGCGCGGCGGCGACAAGCCCGTCCGGCCGATGACCCGGGGGCGGGTGCTGGCCATCGCCGTCGGCCTGGGTGCCATCGGGTACGCCACCCAGGCCAGCCTGTTCTTCTCCGCGTTGGAACTGATGGACGCGTCCCTGCTGGCCCTGATCCTCTACACCTACCCGGTGATGGTGACCGTGGCGGCGGTGTCCCTCGGTCGTGACCGGCTGACCCCCACCCGCGGTGTCGCCCTGGCCGCCGCCACGGTCGGCACCCTGCTGGTCCTGCTCGGTGCCGGTGGGGTGAGCTTCCATCCCCTCGGGGCCCTGCTGGCCTTCGCCTCCGCGATCACCTACACCGTCTACATCCTCGTCGCCGACACCGTGGTGCACCGGCTGGCCCCGGTGGTGCTGTCGGTGTTGGTGATGACCGGCGCCGCCGGCACCCTGGGGGTGCGTGCCCTGCTCACCGGCGGGGTCGACCTCGACTTCGGTGCGTCGGGATGGGTCTGGCTGGCCTGCATCGCCGTGCTCTCCACCGTCGTGGCGATGCTGACCTTCTTCGCCGGGCTCAAACGCACCGGCCCGTCGACCGCGGCGATCCTGTCCACCTTCGAACCCGTGGTCACCGCCGCCCTGGCAACCCTGATCCTGGGTGAGTCGCTGACCCCGGTCCAGCTCCTCGGTGGCACCCTGGTGCTGTCCAGCGTCGCCGTCCTGCAACTGCGCCGCACCCGCCGAGCCGACCCTGACCCCGATCGCGCCGAGCCCGAGTTCCACCCCGGTCGGGAGCGGGCAGTGGCGACCCTCAACTCCTAGGGCAGGACGCTCACGTGCCCGCGCGACCGCGACGCCACCAGCCACGCCGGGACGACTGGGCGGCCGCCGTGGCCGCCGGGGTGGGCCCGGCGGCGGCCCGATCGACCTGCCAGCGGCGTACCACCTCGTCGGCGTCGACCGGACGCAGCACGACCCGCGGCCCGGTGGGGTTGCGCAGCCACGCCAGGATCTCGGCGTTCAGGTCGGCGACACAGGTCCGTACGGACTGCTCGGTGGGCAGCTCACGCACCTCGTCGGGAAGGTGTTCGATGCGGCGGCGCAGCAGCAGCGGGGTGGGCAGCAGCAGGTCGGTCGGCAGCTGCTCGCGCTCCAGGAAGCTCTTGAGCCACCAGGACTCGTCGTAGGGCAGACCCCGCCCGGGGATCGGCTTGCCCGCACCGGGCAGGTTGTCGAACTCGCCCCGTTCCTGGGCCGAGCGGATCTGCGCCTCGACCGAGGCCTGCCAGCCGTCCATCCCCCGCCACCTCCCCCACCCACGGTAACGCGCACCCGACCACGGGTGCCGGGGTCCGGCGGCGGGCGCACTAGGCTCCGAGGAGGACTGAGAACGGGGGAACGGTGATGGTGAGCACCGCGGGGATCATCGGCATCGCACTCGTCGCTCTGGGGTTGGTGCTCACCCCGGGACCGAACATGGTCTACCTGGTGTCCCGGTCGGTGACCCAGGGGCGACGCGCCGGGCTGGTGTCACTGCTCGGGGTGGCCGCCGGGTTCGCGGTCTACCTGGCCGCCGCGGTGGCCGGCATCGCCACCGTGTTCGTGCTGGTGCCGGCGCTGTACACGGCGGTGAAGCTGGCCGGGGCGGCCTACCTGTTGTGGCTGGCGTGGCAGGCGATGCGTCCGGGTGGGCACTCGCCCTTCACCCCGGCTCCGCTGCCGGCGGACCCGAACCGTCGGCTGTTCACCATGGGACTGGTCACCAACCTGCTCAACCCCAAGATCGCCATCCTGTACGTGTCGTTGCTGCCCCAGTTCATCGACCCCGCTCGGGGCAGCGTGGCGGTGCAGAGTCTGCTGCTGGGGTCCACCCAGATCGCGGTGGCGTTGACCGTGAACGCGATGATCGTGCTCACCGCCGGTGGCCTGGCCGGTTTCCTGGCCCGGCGACCGGTGTGGCTGCGGGTGCAGCGACTGCTGACCGGGACGGTGCTGGCGGCGTTGGCCGTACGCATCGCCGCCGACCGTTCTCGCGCTGCGGTCGCGGTCCCCTGACCCTGCCGGGGGTCAGTGCTCGCGCAGTACGGCCACACCACCCGGTGACAACCGCACCGCCTCGTCGACCCCGGTGGCGGTGAGCAGGTCGGTGCCGCGGGCCGGCACCTGCTGCGGCAGATCGGTGTGGTTGAACAGGAACAGCCAACTTCCGTGCTCGCCGCGCCGCCGGACCGCCTCGACCCCTGCCGGTGCGCCCGGGCAGACCGGGGTGACACCGGCGCTCCGGGCCACCTCGTCCAGTAGCCGCCGGTAGGTGTCCTCGTCCGGTCGGGTGGAGAGGTACCAGGCGGTGCCCGCCTCGGCCCGGTGCCGGGTGACGGCCGGTCGGCCGTCGAGCACCCCGTCGGCGTACGCGTCGATCACCTGCGCGCCGGTCAGCCGCAGCGACTCCGCCCAGATCCGCCCGCTCCCCCCGCCGCGCAGCCGTACCTGGTCCTGCTCGGCCAGCGGGTGGAACTCCTCGACCCACATCCCGAGCAGGTCACGCAGTGCGCCCGGGTAGCCGCCGAGGCGCACCCGGGCGTGTTCGTCGGCTACCCCGCTGAGGTAGGTGGCCAGCAGGTGCCCCCCGGCGGCGACATACTCGCGGACCCACTGTGCGGTGGCGTCGTCGACCAGGTACAGGGCGGGCAGGATCAGCAGCCGATAGCCGTCCAGGGGGTCGCCGGGCGGCAGGATGTCGCAGCCGTACCCGGCGTGCCAGAGGGCCCGGTGCACGGCGGCGGTCTCCTGCTGGTGGTCGAGCCGGGGTGAGGGCAGGCCGGGGTGGTGCAGCGCCCATCCGCTGGCGGCGTCCACCACCAGCGCCACGCTGGCCTCGACTTTCCCCTCGACCTCGCCGAGTTGTTGCAGGGCGGCGCCGAGTGCCCTCGCCTCCCGGAAGACCCGGCTGTCCGGGCCGACATGGGGCACCAACGCGGAGTGGAAACGTTCCGCGCCGCCGGTGGGGGCCCGCCACTGGAAGAACATCGCCCCCCGCGAGCCTCGGGCGACATGGGCCAGGCTGTGCCGCAACATCCGGCCGGGTTCTCTGGTGTGCATCCGCCCGGGGGTCTGAATGTGACCGGGGGCGCTCTCCATCAACAGCCAGGCCCCGGCGGGGGCCCGGCCGCCGTGCCGGGCCCAGCCCCGGGCCAGGTCACCGACCAGGGCGGTCTGTTCCTCCGCGCCGATGTCGACCGCCGAGGGGTAGTGGTCGACCGCTACCAGGTCCACCTCGCCGGCCCACCGGGCGTGGTCGACCGGCACCCAGTCGCCGAGCACGTAGTTGGTGGTGATCGGCAGGGCCGGGTTGGCGGCGCGCAGCAGGTCCCGCTGCTCCCGGTAGGCGGCCAGCAGGGTGTCCGACCAGAAGCGGCGGAAGTCGAGCAGGTGACCGGGGTTGGCCAGGTACTGGGTGGCGCGGGGGGTGCTGATCTGCGCCCAGTCGCTGTAGTGCTGGCTCCAGAAGCTGGTGCACCAGGCCTCGTTGAGGGCGGTCAGATCACCGTGGCGGTCGGCCAACCAGCGGCGGAACGCCTGGGCGGTGTGTTCGCAGTGGCAGATGGTGCCGTACTCGTTGTGCACGTGCCACAGGGCCAGGGCCGGATGGTGGGCGTACCGGTCGGCCAGGGCGCCGGCGATGCGGAGCGCGGCGGCGCGGTAGGCCGGTGCGGCGGCGCAGTAGGTGTCCCGGCTGCCGTGGTGCAGGCGTACCCCCTCGGCGGTGACCGGCAGGGCTCCCGGGTGGGCCGTGGAGAACCAGGGCGGTGGGGAGGCGGTCGGGGTGGCCAGCGCTACCCGGACGCCGCCGGCGTGCAGCAGGTCGAGCACCTGGTCCAGCCAGTCGAAGGTGTACCGGCCGGGGGCCGGTTCCAGGCGGGACCAGGCGAACACCCCGACGGTGACCAGGTTGACCCGGGCCTGGCGCATCAGGGCGATGTCCTCGGCCCACACCGACGGCGGCCACTGTTCCGGGTTGTAGTCGCCGCCGAAGCAGAGCCGACCGTCGTCGAACATGCCACCACCGTCCACTTAGTTTGCGGCCCGTCCAAACTAGGGAGCGGATTTGCCCATGTCAAACACGACCGATACTTCCGGGACCGGCCATGTCGTTGACAGTTCGTTGGAAAGTTAAAGAAACTGTCGACACCCCTGAGCTGTCGTTCGAGGAGCCGCCGATGCCGTACCCGCCACCAGTGCCCGCACCCCGCCCGGCCGAGCCGCAGGGGGCCGCCCACCGGGGCCGGCGAGGAGTTTGCGGCGACCGGCGCCACGACTAGCATTAGTTGGGTTTCCAATCGAATAGACCGATCGACGACGATCCGTCCCAGGACAGGCAAGAGTCAGCGCGGCCGGTGGCGTGCCCGGCCCCGCCAGGCGGTACGCGATGATGAACGCACGCCGCGACACCGGCGCAGAGAGCGGGCAGATCGTGATCAGCATCCACAGCGAGCCGCAGCCGACCGACCTCGGTGACGTGCGGGTCGCCAACCGGGCGGTCGTGCTGCGACACGTCCGTCTGCACGCCCCCTGTTCCCGAGCCGACATCGCCGCGCGTACCGGGCTGAACAAGGCCACCGTCTCCAGCCTGGTCGCCGAACTGATCGACCAGCGGCTGCTACGCGAGATCGGGCTGACCGAGAACCGGGTCGGCCGCCCCGCGACCATGCTGGTGCTCGACGGCGAACCGTACGCCGCCCTGGGCCTGCAGATCGGCGCCGACGAACTCGTCGCGGTCGCCATCGACCTGGCCGGCAACCGCCTGCTGACCTGGCGGCGGGCCTTCACCCCCGGCACGGTCCCCCCCGCCGAGACCCTGCGCGCGCTGGCCGCCCTGGCCCGCCGCGCGATCGGGCGGGTCTCCGCCCAGGGCCGTACCGTGCTGGGCCTCACCGTCGGGGTGCCCGGACTGGTCGACCCGGCCGGCACGGTGCCGGCGGCCACCGCGCTGGGCTGGCAGGAGGTCCCGGTCACGGCCGACCTGCGCGCCGCCCTGCGGGAACCGGCCTTCACCATCGGTGTCGACACCGTGGCCAACCTGGCCGCCCTGGCCGAACAGCGGCACGGCGGTCACGCCGGCACCGCCGACCTGGTGCACCTGACCGGCGGCCTCGCCGTCGGCGCCGGCATCATCGCCGACGGCCGGCTGCTGCGCGGCGGGCGGGGTTTCGCCGGCGAGATCGGCCATCTGTGCCTGGACCCCGCCGGCCCGCCGTGTTCCTGCGGCAACCGGGGCTGCCTGACCGCCCTGGTCGGCCTGCCCGCGGTGGTACGCCGACTGCTGCCCGACGTCGAGGCCGACGGCCCGGTCACCGACTACCTGCCGGAGGTGCAGCGGATCGTGGCGCTGGCCCGGCAGGAGGATCCCGCCGTACTCAGCGGGCTGGCCGAGATCGGCCGACACCTGGGGCGGGGGGTGGCCGTCCTGGTGGACCTGCTCAACCCGGAGGCCGTGGTGGTCGGTGACCACCTAGCCACCCTGGCCCCCTGGCTGCTGCCGGCGGCCCGGTCCGGGCTGGCCGCCCGCGCGCACGCCCCCGGCGCCGGTGGCTGCCGGCTGGACGCCTCCACCCTGGACACCGCGGCGGCGCTGGGTGGCGCCACCGCCGCCCTGGCCGGGGTCGAAGCCGGACGCCTGCCGGCCCGCTGACCCCACCACGGTCGAGTCTTGACCGGACCCGTCCCGGGTGCCAACCTCGAAGCGAGCCGCTCCGCTCGGGCACCCGGGGCGGCTTGCTTTCCACGGTTTGTCGAAGCGCTTCACCAGCGTCCGGGCCGACGACCGTCATCCCACCCTGACCTGCGATGCCGCTCGGCCGACGGTCGTCGAAGCGCTTCGACCCTCGGCGTGCCGGGCACTGGAAGGCGAACCACCATGACCGACCGCAGCACGCCCTCCCCCCAGACACGCGTCGACGACCTGGTCGCCCAGCTGACCCTGCCGGAGAAGATCGGTCTGCTGCACCAGTGGCAGGCGCCGGTGCCCCGGCTCGGCCTGCCCGGCTTCCGTACCGGCACCGAGGCGCTGCACGGTGTCGCCTGGCTGGGAACGGCCACCGTCTTCCCCCAGGTGATCGGCCTGGCCAGCACCTGGAACCCCGAGCTGATGCGGGCCGTCGGGGTCGCCATCGGCGAGGAGGTACGCGCCAAACACCACGCCGACCCGCACCGGGTCGGCCTCAACGTCTGGGCGCCGGTGGTCAATCCGCTGCGGGACCCCCGCTGGGGACGCAACGAGGAGGGCTGGTCGGAGGATCCGTGGCTGACCGGCACCCTGGCCACCGCATACGCCCAGGGGCTGCGCGGTGACCACCCGCAGCGGCTACGCACCGCCCCCACGGTCAAACACTTCCTGGCCTACAACAACGAGACCGACCGGGCCACCACCTCCAGCGACCTGCCGCCCCGGGTGCTGCACGAGTACGAACTACCGGCCTTCCGCGCCCCCATCGCCGCCGGGGCCGCGGTCGCCGCGATGGCCTCCTACAACCTGGTCGACGGGGTGCCGGCACACCTGAGCCCCCTGATCGAGACCGAGCTGCGCCGGTGGGCGCCCGGGGAGGTGCTGGTCGTCGGCGACGCGGGAGCGGTCAGCAACCTGGCCGGGGTGCAGGGCCACCTGCCCGACCACGTCAACGGCTTCGCCGCCGCCCTGCACGCCGGCATCGACAGCTTCACCGAGGACGACACCGACAGCGAACCCACCCAGGCCCGCCTGACCGAGGCCCTGCGGCAGGGACTGATCAGTGCGGCGGAGGTGGACCGGGCGGTACGACGCATCCTCACCCTGCGCTGGCGGCTGGGTGACCTGGACCCCCCGCAGCACGACCCGTACGCCACGACCACCACCGAGGTGATCGACTGCCCGGCGCACCGCCGACTGGCCCGGGAGACCGCCCGCCAGAGCGTGGTGCTGCTGCGCAACGAAGGGCTGCTGCCCCTGGCCGCACCACCACGCATCGCCGTGCTCGGCCCCCTGGCCGACACCGTCCACGCCGACTGGTACAGCGGCACCCTGCCGTACGGGGTGACCCTGCGCGAGGCCCTGGCCGCCCGCACGCCGCAGGTCACCACCCATCCGGGCACCGACCGGATCGCCCTGCGGGTGGCCGCCCAGGGCTACGTGGGCTGCCCGGAGGACCCCGCCGGTGGCCCGCTGACCCTCGGGACCGAACCCACCTGGTTCGACGTGTTCGACTGGGGCCGGGACACGGTGGCCCTGCGGGCCGTCGGCAACGGCCGCCATGTCGGCGCCGACGACGAAGGGGTGCTGGTCAACGACCGCCCCGGGCCCGGTGGCTGGGTGGTGCGGGAGACCTTCCAGTTCGACCCGCTGCCCGACGGCACGGTGCTGCTGCGGCACCTGGCCACCGACCGGTACGTCACCCTCGACACCGAGGGACGGCTACGGGTCGACGGTCACGGCCCGCAGGCCGGCACCGCCTTCGGCATCGAACTCGGCGTCGACGGGGCGGCCGAGGCCGCCGCCCTGGCCGCCGCCGCCGACGTGGCCGTGGTGGCGCTGGGCAACCACCCGATGGTCAACGGGCGGGAGACCGAGGACCGGGTGGACCTGGCCCTGCCGGCCCGGCAGGAGGCGATGCTGCGCGCCGTGTACGCCGCCAACCCGCGTACCGTGCTGGTGCTGACCAGCAGCTACCCGTACGCGATCGGCTGGGCCCAACAGCACCTGCCGGCGGTGATCTGGTCGGCGCACGGCGGGCAGGAACACGGCAACGCCCTGGCCGAGGTGCTGCTCGGCGACGCCGACCCGGGAGGCCGGCTGACCCAGACCTGGTACGCCGACACCGCCGAGCTTCCCGACCTGCTCGACTACGACGTGATCGGCGCCGACTTCACCTACCTGTACTACCGGGGTGAGCCGCTGTACCCCTTCGGACACGGCCTGTCCTACACCCGCTTCGACTACACCAACCTGCGGCTGAACGCCACGACCGTGCCGGTCGGCACGGACATCGAGGTGCGGGTGGACATCACCAACACCGGCGAGCGGGCCGGGGAGGAGGTGGTGCAGCTCTACACCCGGCAGCGCCGCTCCCGGGTCAAGCAGCCGCTGCGGCAGCTACGGGACTTCACCCGGGTCACCCTGGCACCCGGGGAGTGCGCGACGGTCACCCTGCGGCTGCGCAGCGCCGAGCTGGGCTGGTGGGACGCCGAACAGGGCCGCCAGGTGGTGGAGGACGCCACCCACACCGTCCTGGTCGGACGTTCCGCCACCGATGTGCGGCTCACCGGAATCGTGGCCGTACGCGGTGAGACCCTGTCGTCGTCCTCGCGGCTGCCCAGCACGAGCGGGGCCCGGTGAGCGGGCGCGGACGGATCGCCTCCGGGCAGCCGACCATCGCCGACGTGGCCCGGCACGCCGGGGTGGCGGTCAGCACGGTGTCGTACGTGCTCAGCGGCAAACGGGCCATCTCCGAGGTGACCCGGGCCCGGGTGCTGGCCAGCATCCGGGTGCTCGGCTACCACCCCAACGCCGGGGCCCGGGCCCTGGCCAGCCGCCGGGCCAACGTGATCGCGCTGGTGCTGCCGCTGCGCTCCGGCATCCAGGTGCCGGTGGTGATGCAGTTCGCCACCGCGGTGGTGACCTCGGCCCGCCGCCACGACCACGACGTGCTGCTGCTCACCTCCGACGAGGGCCCGGAGGGGCTGCGCCGCATCGCCGCCGGTGCCCTGGTCGACGGGGTGCTGGTGATGGATGTGGAGCTGCACGACGTGCGGGTGCCGCTGCTGCGGCAGTTGGGGCGCCCCAGCGTCCTGATCGGCCTGCCCGCCGACACCTGCGAGTTGACCTGTGTGGACCTGGACTTCCACCGGGCGGGGCAGCTGTGCGTGGAGCACCTGGCGGGGCTCGGTCACCGGCGGATCGCCCTGCTCGGTGCCCCGGCCGCCGTCTACGACCGGGGCACCGGGTTCGCCCACCGCACCCGGGCCGGGGTGATCGAGGCGGCGGCCCGCCACGGGGTGGAGGCGGTGACCCTGCCCTGCGAGGAGAACGCCGCCGACGTCCACCACCGGGTGGTCGGGTTGTTCGCCCGCCACCCGGACATCTCCGCGTTGATCGTGCAGAACGAGGCCGCGGTCGGGCCGATGCAGGCGGCCCTGGCCGCCCTGGGACGCCGGGTGCCCGAGGAGGTGTCCGTGGTGGCGGTCTGCCCGGAGCAGTTCGCCGAACACGCCAGCCCCCGGCTGACCTGTGTGCCGGTGCCCGCGGAGGAGATCGGCCGGCAGGCGGTGTCCCTGGTGATGGGCAAACTGCGCGACGAGCCCGTACCGGAGGTCACCCTGCTGCCGCCCCGGCTGACCGTACGCGACAGCACCGCCCGGGCGGGCCACTAGACTGCCCGTTCGATGGACGCCGAGCCCGCCACCGACACCCGCCCCTGCGCCCACTGCGGTGCCGACGTGCCGCAGCGGGCCGGCGCCGGTCGGCCCTTCCGCTACTGCCGGGACAACGACGGCGCCTGCCAGCGGGCCTCCCGCAACAGCCGGATGCGCCACCGCAACGCCCCCGGTCTGCCCGGTCAGGTGGCCCGCACCTGGGAGGCGGTGGACCGCCTCGACCAGATCGTGCAGACCCTGACCGAGGCCCTGCACGCCGAGTTGTCCCCCGCCGGGGTGGAACGGCAACTGGCCCAGGTCCGGGCGGATGCCGCCGCCGCGGTCGCGGCCGCGCAGACCGAACGGGACGAGGCGATCCGGGCGGCCGAGGACGCCGCCGCCCGGGCCGAGCGGGACCGGCGGCAGGCCCAGGCCGCCACCGCCGACCGAAACACCGCCCGCGCCGAGGCCGACCAGGCCGTGCAGCGGGCGGAGGACGCCGACGCGCGGGCCGCGCAGGCGCAGGCCGACCGGGACACCGCCCGCCGGGCCGCGGTCGCCGCCGAGGCCCTGCGGACCCAGGCCGAGACCGACCGGGACTCCGCCCGCACCCAGGTGGCGGCCCTGCGGGCGGAGGCGGACGCCGAGCGGGGGCGCAGCGCCGCCCTGGTCGCCGAACGGGACACCGCCCGGGCCGAGGCCCACCGGGCGGAGGTCTCCGCCGCCGAGGCCACCGCCCGGGTCGAGGCGCTGCGTTCCGAGGTGGAACAGTCCCGGGCGAAGGCGCAGCAGGCCCAGGCCGACCTGGCCCAGTTGCGTACCGAGGCCGAGGATCTGGCCGCGCGGCTGACCGCGGTACGCGCCGACCTCGATCAGGCGCAGCAGGCCCGGGCCCAGGCCGAGGCGGACCGGCAGCGGGCGCAGGCCACCGCCCGGCAGGTCGGCCTGGATCTGGCGGCCGCCCTGGCCGACACGAATTCGTTGCGGGCCGATCTGGCCGCCGCGGTGGCCCGGGTGGAGGCCCTGCGCGCCGAGGTGGCCGCCGGGCAGCAGGCGGCGGCGGAGGCCGACGGTCGGGCGGTGCGGCAGGCGCAGT
Source organism: Micromonospora sp. NPDC048871 (assembly GCF_043198155.1). Taxonomy (NCBI): domain Bacteria; kingdom Bacillati; phylum Actinomycetota; class Actinomycetes; order Micromonosporales; family Micromonosporaceae; genus Micromonospora; species Micromonospora sp. NPDC048871. Next base: position 75,677 of record NZ_JBICUM010000004.1, read on the forward strand.
TGTTGCGGACGGTCGAGGCGGACCGGGACGAGGCCCGTCAGCGGGTCGCCCAACTGGCCGGTCAGGTAGCCGAGTTGGCCACCGCCCTGACCCGCAACGTCTCCGCAGGCTGACCGGTTCTTCCGGTGGCGAGGCGTGCCGTCGCCTCGGCGGCGGGTCGGGCTACCATTTGCGCTGACGGCGGCGGTCCGCCGCCACGACCCGGCCGGGGCGGACCCCGCCGGGCGGCTGCTGTGGCCGGTTACCCTTGACTGCGCACCCGCGGGTAGCGGGCCGTCCAGACGTGGCTGCGGGAATGGCCCGACGACGGCGGACCGTTACACCGACAGGACCAGCACCACCGAAGAGGGGAAGTCGATCATGGGCGAGCGTATGCTCCGCGGTAGCCGACTGGGCGCGGTCAGCTACGAATCCGACCGCAACACGGAGCTCGCGCCGCGGCAGACCCGCGAGTACCTGTGCGCCAAGGGTCACCAGTTCGAGGTTCCGTTCGCCGTCGACGCCGAGGTGCCCACCACCTGGGAGTGCAAGTTCGACGGCAGCGTGGCCCGGCTGGTCGACGGCACCGAGCCGGAGCAGAAGAAGGCCAAGCCGCCGCGTACCCACTGGGACATGCTGCTGGAGCGGCGTTCGATCGCCGAGCTGGAGGACATCCTCGAAGAGCGGCTGCAGGAGGTCCGCACCCGCCGCGGTCGCGCCTGACCGATCCGACGAAAACGCCCCCGGGAGTTGATCTCCCGGGGGCGTGTTTTGTCAGCGTGGTTCCACGATCTCACCCTCGATGGCCCGACCCGCGTCGGCCACCGGCGGAGCCGATGGCGGCGGTGCGGCCGGTTCGGCCGGGGTGGTCTGCCCCGGCTGGGGGGCACCCCGGTACACCCGCACCCGGCGGGGCCCGAACAGGTCACCGGCGGTCATCGAGGACACCCGACGCTCCGCGGTCCGCTGCACGCCGCCGCAGGCCAGCCGCCGCACCGGCGGCACCAGCAACACCAGCCCCACCAGGCCACTGACCAGACCGGGGGTCGCCAACAGCAGGGCACCGAGCAGACCCACCAGCCCGTCGGTCACCTGCCGACCCGGCGGCCGACCGGACTGCGCGGCCTCCCGGAACCCCCGCCAGGCGCGGATGCCCTCCCGCCGCAGCAACACCATGCCGAGCAGCGACGCCGCGAACACCATCAGGGTCGCCGCGCCGAAGCCGACCGCCCGGCCCACCAGCACGAACACGGCCAGCTCCACGAGCACGGAAACCAGCAGGGCCAACGGTACGAACCGCAGTGTCCGGCGCATATCACCCCATCCGCCGTATGGCGTGTCATCGTCGGCGGCTGGCCGGGGCGGCGCAGCCGTCCGCGTACCTCCAGCATGACACGACCCGACTCAGGGCCACCGGGCCTGCCCCGCCGTGACCGCCCGCCACCCGTGCCGCACGGCCGCCCGCCGGTCGTCGAACGCCCACCCGGTGATCCGCCACAACGCCTCGACCACGATCAGCGGACTCATCTTGCTGGCGCCCCGTTCCCGCTCCGCGAAGGTGATCGGCACCTCCGTGATCCGGGCCCCGGCCCGATGCGCCAACCGGCACAACTCCACCTGGAAGGAGTAGCCCTGCGAGCACACCGACTCCAGGTCCAGCAGGTCCAGCAGACTCGACCGGTAGACCCGGTAGCCGCCGGTGGCGTCGGCCACCGGCATCCCCAACGCCAGCCGCGCGTACAGGTTGCCGCCCCGCGACAGCAGCAGCCGCCGCAGCGGCCAGTTCAGCACCCGGGCCCCCCGGGTCCACCGGGACCCGATCACCAGGTCGGCGTCCGCGGCGGCGGCCAGCAGCGCCGGCAGGTCCTGCGGGTCGTGGGAGCCGTCGGCGTCCATCTCCACCACGGCGTTGAACCCCCGCCGCCGCGCCCACCCGAACCCGGCCAGGTAGGCCGCGCCGAGGCCCTGCTTGCCTTCCCGGTGCAGCACATGCACCTGCCGGTCGCCACGGGCCAGGTCCTCGGCGATGTCGCCGGTGCCGTCGGGACTGTTGTCGTCGGCGACGAGCACCTCCACCTGCGGGGCGGCCCGCCGGACCCGACCCACGATGGTGGACAGGTTGTCGGCCTCGTTGTAGGTGGGGATCACCACCAGGACCCGGCCCACCCCGGGTACCTCGTTCGTCGCCGGACGGATGTCGGTCTTCTGCATCACCGCTGCCTCCCTCGTGCCGGCGTGCGGATCTAAACGGGTCGCCGCCGCAGCACCACCGTGCCGGCCAGCGCCACCACGGCCAGCCCGGCCAGCAGCACCTCCGGCAGCACCCCGATCCGGGTGGCCAGGGTGCGCCCCTCGCTCAGGGTCAGCTGCCGCACCACGACCGCGCGGGTGTTGAACCCGGTCGCATCGCTTACCCGCCCGTCGGGGGTGACGAACCCGGACACCCCGACCGTGGAGGCCATCAGGGCGGGTCGGCCGTGTTCCACGGCCCGCAACCGCACCATGGCCAACTGCTGACGGGCCTCGGCCTCGTCGAAGGTGGCGTTGTTGGTCTGCACCACCAGCAGCTGGGCCCCACCGGTCACGGTGTCCCGGACCAGCCCGTCGTAGGCGACCTCGAAGCAGATCACGTCACCGAGCACCACCGCCGGGGTACGCACCACCCCCGGCTCGGTGCCGGCGACGAAGTCGGCGCGTACCCGGTCGACCTGCTTGCTCACCATGCGGGCCAGATCCCGCATCGGCACGTACTCGGCGAACGGCACCGGATGCCGCTTGATGTACAGCTGGTCGGAATCCGGGCCCACCCCGGGACGCCACAGCAGCCCCGCGTTGCGCACCTGCCCCGGCTCCGGACCGGACAACACCGCCCCCACCAGGATCGGTACCCCGATGGCGTCCGCGGCGACCGAGATCCGAGCCCCGGCGGCCGGGTTACGCAACGGGTCGATGTCGGAGGAGTTCTCCGGCCACACCACCAGGTCGGGCTGTTCCCGCTGACCGGCGCCGACCTGGGCGGCCAGCTCGATCGTCGCGTCGACATGGTTGTCGAGCACGGCCTGCCGTTGGGCGTTGAAGTCCAACCCCAGGCGCGGCACGTTGCCCTGCACGATGGCTACCGTGACACTCCCCCCGCTCGCGGACCCGCCCACCGGCACCAGCAGCGCGGTGGTGAGCAGCACCACCACCGCGGCCCCGGCCCCGGCGGCCGGAACCCACCAGCGTGCCGTGGTGGGCTGCCGGCGGGCCTGGACCAGCCACCAGGCGGCGGCGAGGAGCAGCCCACCGGCCAACGCCACCGCGAAGGTCACCAGGGGGGCGCCACCCAGGGCGGCCAGACGCAGCAACGGCGAACCGTCCTGCCCGAACGCGAGCCGCCCCCACGGGAACCCGCCGAACGGGGTGCGGTCCCGCAGCGCCTCCTGACCCACCCACAGCACCCCGGTCACCACCGGCCACACCCGCGGGAACCGGTCGACCAGCGGCGACACCCACGCCGTGGCCGCACCCAGCAACGCCAGGTAGGCGGCCTGCAACAGCGACAACAACACCCACGGCAGGTAGCCGGTGTGCAGGTTCGTCCAGGACAGCAGCGGCGCGAACAGGGCCACACCGGTCACGAACCCCAGTCCGGCGCCGGCCCGCAGCCGCCGCCGGTGGGTGGCCGCGGCCAGCAGGGCCACCCCCACCGGCGCCAACGGCCACCACCCGTACGGCGGGAAGGCCAGCAGCAACGCCAACCCGGCGGCCACCGCCATGGCCAGCGCCACCGGCAGCGGCACCGCCGGCAGGCGAGACGGTGGGGTGGCCGCGACGGCAGGGTCCACGGTCGTCACGGGCGAATCGGGCGCGCTCACGCGCCGAAGGCTACCCGCCCCGACCCCCGGCCCGTACCACCGGCCGGACCGCCGGTGACGCCGCCGCAGGGTCGGGGCGGGACCTCACCGGCGGCGGGCCAGCAGGACGGCGTCGTGCACCGAGATCTCGTGACCCTGCGGGTCCACGGCCGTCCGTGGCCGGGCCTGCGCCACCAGCACCTCGAACCGCTGCGGGTCCAGGTCGGCGGCCACCTGCTCGGCGGTGAACATCATCTCCGGGTAGTGCATCCGATGCGCGCGGGACCACAGGTCCTGCGGGTGATGCCCGACGATCAGCAGCAGCCCACCCGGGGCGACCGCCGCAGCCAGCCGCGCGTACAACTCCCGCCGGTCCTGCGGGGGCAGGTGCATGAACTGCGCCGACACCAGGTCGTAGGCGCCTTCCTTCACCTCGCCGTGCAGCAGGTCGGTGTGCACCCACTCGATGCGCTGCGCGAGGAGCTCACCGGCCGCACGGGCGTGCCGGGCGGCCCGCTCCAGGGCGGTGGTGGAGATGTCCACCCCGGTGACCCGCCAACCCCGCTCGGCCAGCCACACCGCGTCGGCGCCCTCACCACAGCCCACGTCCAGGGCCCGGCCGGGGGTGACCTCGGACACCTCGGCCACCAGCTGCGGATTGGGTCGGCCGCTCCACACCGCCGGCCGCTGCTGATACCGCTGCTCCCACCCGGCCTCGGTGAAGGCCTCCTCCCGCTGCCGCCGGTGCCGCGCCACCGCCTCCCGGGTGTCGGCCTCGACCAGGTCGGCGTTGATGGCCGCCGCGGCCGTGATCCCGGCGGCGGCGGACGGGATCACCTTCGCGGTCAGGTCGGCGACGTTGCCGGCCACCCACACCCCCGGCACGGAGGTGGCACCCGCGGGCCCGGACGGCACCTGCTCACCGATCACCTGCCCGTGCCTCTCCACCGGCTCGGCCGTCAACCCCAACGACGACAGCACCTGCGCCCGGGCGGTCAGCCGGGAGGCCACCACCAGCACCTCACAGTCAACCTGCTCCCCGGAGGCCAGCCGCACCCCGGTCAGCCGGTCGTCCTGCACCCTCAGCCCGGCCACCGGGCCCGGCACCACCGCCACCTCCAGGGCGGCCATCCATTCGGCTTCCTCGGCCTGCGGGGCCGGCTGGTCGTGCAGCAGGAACAGCACCTGGTCACTCCACTGCCGCCACAGCCGCACCTGGTGGGCCGACAGCGGGCCGGTGGCCAACACGGCGATCCGTTTGTCGGCCACCTCCCACCCGTGGCAGTACGGGCAGTGCAGCACGTCCCGGCCCCACCGCTGCGCCAGGCCGGGCAGCGGGGGCAGTTCGTCGACCAGCCCGGTGGTGACCAGCAGCCGCCGGGCCCGCACCTGCCGCCCCCCGTCGACGGTTACGGTGAACTCCTCACCGACCCGGTCGACGCCGGTGACCTGACCGGTCATCAACTGCCCGCCGTAGCCGGTCACCTCCTCCCGGCTGATCGCCGCCAACCGGGCCGGCGGGATCCCCTCCAACCCCGGATAGGTGTGCACCCCGGCCGCCGGGGAGTTACGCGGCTGTCCGGCGTCCACCACCAGCACCGAACGGCGCGCCCGGGCCAGGGTCAACGCCCCGGCCAGGCCCGCGGCCCCACCACCGACCACCACCACGTCGTACCTGTCGTCCATCTTGTGCTCCCCTTGTCGGTTTCGTGCGTCACCATCCACCCGCACCCCCAACTTCGACAAGTATTGTTGCCAACATGGCAAACGATGAGGCGGTGGTGCTGGCCGCGGTGGGTCCCCGCCTGCGGGCCCTACGCAAGAACCGGGGCACCACCCTGAGCGAACTCGCCGACACCACCGGCATCTCGGTGAGCACCCTGTCCCGCCTCGAATCGGGACACCGCCGCCCCACCCTGGAACTGCTGCTGCCCCTGGCCCGCGCCCACCAGGTGCCCCTGGACGAACTGGTCGGCGCCCCCGCCGTCGGCGACCCCCGGATCCGGCCCCGCCCGATCGTCCGCCACGGCATGACCTTCCTGCCCCTGACCCGCCGCCCCGGTGGCCTGCAGGCCTTCAAACAGATCCTGCCCCCACACAGCCCCGCCGAGACGCGACTTCAGTCCCACGAGGGCTACGAATGGCTCTACGTGCTCTCCGGGCGGCTGCGCCTGCAACTCGGCGAACACGACCTGATGCTGGAAGCCGGCGAGGTCGCCGAATTCGACACCCGCACCCCGCACCGCGTCAGCAACCCCGGCCCCGAACCCGTCGAGGTGCTCAACCTGTTCGGCCCACAGGGCGAACGCCTGCACGTACGGGCCCGACCCGCCACCGACTGACCCCGGCAACCAAGTCGGGGCGCGGCGTACGCCGCGCCCCGATGCTCCCAGGCCCCTTCCACGGCCGGTGGGGCGAGAACGAGACACCTCGACCTTCGGACCGACCGGACGGCGACTGGCTGCCCCCGTCAGGCCGTTGTCTACTGGCCGTGTATCTCACCCTGCCCGTACACCGGTAAACGCGGCCGGTTCGCGCCGCCCCGCCGACCCCCGCCCGCTGGACCTGGCCGCCGCGACACCATCTCGCTCGGCCAGCGGACGAAGGGACGAAGCGAACAACAGCCACTTCCCGTGGTAGGACTCAAAGACGGTACGTGGCCCACCCCCGCCCTTGTCAACCCGCCACCGCCGAGTCGCCCCCACACCCCGGCGTGTCGCCGCCGGCGGAACGGCCGAGCAGCGGCCGCAGCAGGCCCCGGGCCGCCACCGGATACTCCCCGACCAGCAGCCCCGCCGCCGCCAACACGTAGTCCACATCCACCACCGGCCGCGCCGCCCGCGGCAACGCCCACCCACCGGCATGATCGGTCAACACCGCCCCCAACACCCCTTCGGCCACCTCCCGCGGGGCGTGCCGCAACACCCCACCCGAACCCACCACCAACCGCACATCCCGCAGATCCCGCCCCGACCGCTCCCCCGTGCCCACCCCACGGGCATGCCGCCGCAACGCCACCGTCGCCGCCAACGCCGCGATCCGCGCATCCACCGCCCGCCCGGACGCATCCGCAGGCAGGAACCCCGGATCGGCGGCCCGCCGCGCCGCCTCCCCCACCAACTCGGCCCCCTCCGGCTCCCCCAGCAGCCGCTCCTCGACCGCGGCCCGCACCACCTGCGGGGCGCTCCACCGCATCCCCAGGTCACCCTCGACCGTGCGGGCCCGCCACAACGACCCCGCCACCTCCCGACCCGGCCCACTGGCCCGCTCGTCCGGCGTCAACACCGAATACACGTCCGTGGTGGCCCCACCCACATCCACCACCACCAGATCACCCCCGGCCAGCTCCGCCAACGCCTCCACCCCGGTCAACACCGCATCCGGGGTGGCCGCCCGCACCAACCGGGCGAACCGGCGCCCACGCGACAGCCGCTTACCCCCGATGACATGCCGCAGGAACACCTGACGGATCGCCTCCCGCGCCGACGCCGGCGCCAACACCCCGATCCGCGGCAACACGTTGTCGGCCACCGTCACCGGCACCCCCGCCTGCGCCAACACCTCCTGCAACCCGTCGCGGACCGCCACATTGCCGGCCAACACCACCGGCACCCGGAACCGGGCCCGCGCCAACCGGGTCGCATTGTGGGTAAGGGTCTCGGCGTCCCCACCGTCGGTGCCACCGACCAGCAACACCACATCCGGGCGGGCCGCCCGCAACGCCGTCAACTCGGCCCGACCCAGCCGACCGGCCGCCACATGCACCACATCCGCGCCGGCCGACAACCCGACCCGCCGACCCGCCTGCGCCGTCACCAGCGGCTCATAGCCCACCACCGCCAGCCGCAGCCCACCACCGGCCGAGGAACACACCAACCACGGCACCTGCGGCGACCAGCGGCCCGCCAACGCCGCCCCGACCGCCACCTCCAGGCCGTGCCACACATCCGTGTCCACCGACGTACGCGCCGCCGCCGACGCCACCAGACCACCCCCGTCGAGGTCCACCACCGACACCTTGGTGAACGTCGACCCCACGTCGGCGCAGACCGCTACCCTCACGCCACCGGCGGCACGACCACCGTGCCGGTCGCCGTCACCGCCACCACCGGCTCCGCCAGCACCTCCGCCGCCGACCCACCCCGATCCGGACGCCCCCGACACACCACCCGCGCCTGAAAATCGATGGTGCGGCTGCGGGTACCCACCCGGGTCACCTCCGCCACCACCTCCACCACATCCCCCGCCCGGATCGGGGCCCGGAACTGCACCTCCGAATAGGAGGCGAACAAACCCTCATCCCCATCGGTACGGATACACACCTCCGTGGCCACATCACCGAACAACCCCAACGCGTACGCCCCGTCGACCAGATTCCCGGCGTAATGGGCATGCGAATACGGCACATACCGCCGATGGGTCACCGTCAACCCGACCCGCGAATCAGTCATTACTTCACCCTCTTGCTCGTGATCAACGCGTGGACCAGGTAACTGGCCACCTCACCCGGAGTCGTCCCCCGACCGAAAATCCGATCCACCCCCAACTCGGCCGCCATCGACTCGTCGAACCGCGGCCCACCCACGATCAGCAACGGCCGCCGGTCAACCGGCAACGCCTCCCGGAACGCCGCCGACATCTCCCGGGTGTTGTGCAGATGCGCATCCCGCTGCGTCACCACCTGCGACACCAACACCGCATCAGCCCGCTCCGCCCGCGCCGCCTCCACCAACTCCGGCACACTCACCTGCGCACCCAGATTCGTCACCTTCAACTCCCGGTAATACTCCAACCCCTTCTCACCGGCGATCCCCTTCACATTCAGAATCGCGTCGATGCCCACCGTGTGCGCATCCGTGCCGATACACGCCCCCACCACGGACAACTTCCGCCGCAGCCGCCGCTTCACCACCGCATTGACCTCCTTGGCGCTCAGCAGCGGAAAATCCCGCTCCACCACCTGCACCTTCGCCAGGTCCACCAGATGATTCACCCGCCCGTACACCACGAAGAAGGTGAACCCCTCACCGATCGGCTTGGCGTGCACCAACATCGCCGGGTCCAACCCCATCTTGTTGGCCAACTGCACCGCCGCACCCTCGGCCCGCTTGTCATGCGGCACCGGCAACGTGAACGACACCTGCACCATGCCGTCCCCCGTGGTGTCCCCGTACGGCCGCACGACGGTCTTCTCCCGGCTGGGCACGCCCTCACGACCCTCGCTCATGCCGGCTGCTCCAGGATCTCCGTGGCCGGGTTGTAGTAATCCGCCTCATGCCGCGCCACCCCGGCCAAACCCTTACCCCGGTCCGCCGGCCGCTTCATGATCCCGAACGTGCCCTCCGCGATCGCCGTCAACAACGACTGCTCCCCGATGCGCTCCAACAGCTCCACCGCCTCACCCAACACCCGGTGCGCACGCTGCTGAATGAACCCACCCGCCGCCGGCACGAAATCCTCACGCAACCCCCCGGCCGCCCCCAGCACATACCGCACGTTCTGCAAAGCGATGTCCCGATCCGACAACCACGGCGTCACCACCGCCTCGGTCATCATCCCCACCAGCAGAATGCCCTGCCCCGTCAGCGTGCCCACCAGATTGAAGAACCCGTCGAGCAGATTCCCCCGGAACACGTCACCGGTCATGTGCTTCGTCGGCGGCATCCACTTCAACGGCGCATCCGGAAACAACTCCCGCGCCAACAACGCGTGCGCCAACTCCAACCGCAACGACTCCGGCACATCCGGATTGATCTCGAACGCGTGCCCCAACCCCAGCTGCCAGTCCGCCAACCCCGCCTCATGCGCGAAGTACTCGTTCAGCAACTGCGACACCGTCACCGTGTGCGCCTCATCCACCGCATCAGCGGTGGTCAGATAGTTGTCCTCACCGGTGTTGATGATGATCCCCGCCCGGGCATGCACCTGCCGCGAGAAACGCTGATCCACGAACGTACGAATCGGATTGATGTCCCGGAACAGAATCCCGTACATCGAGTCGTTGAGCATCATGTCCAACCGCTCAAGACCCGCCAGGGTCGCCATCTCCGGCATACACAACCCCGACGCGTAATTCGTCAGCCGCACATACCGACCCAACTCCTTCGAGGACACATCCAGAGCCGCCCGCATCAGCCGGAAATTCTCCTGAGTGGCGTACGTGCCAGCGAACCCCTCCCGGGTCGCCCCCTCCGGCACATAATCCAACAACGACTGCCCCGTCGACCGGATCACCGCGATCACATCCGCCCCGGCCCGCGCCGCCGCCTGCGCCTGCGGAATGTCCTCGTAGATGTCCCCCGTCGCCACGATCAGATAAATCCACGGCCGCCGCACCGGATCACCGAACCGCCGCACCAGACGCTCCCGCTCCGCCCGCCGCCGATCGATCAACCGAATCCCCGCACCCACCGCCCTACGCGCCGCCCGCCGAGCCGCCGTCGCCGCCTTCCCCGACGGCACCTCGAACCGCACCGACCCCGCCGCCGCCTTCTGCGCCAACAACGTCACATCGGTGATCTGCTCACGCGCCAGGGCATCGAACACCGGCACCGCCACCCCATGCCCCAACCCCACATCCGCCACCACCGCATCCACCAGCCGGTTAACCCACGGAATCCCATCCGGATCCGCCCCGGCCACCCCCGCCAACCGCAACACCGCCCGCTCCACCGACACCGTCGTGTGGCTACGCGCCAACTCCACCACCGGCTGCCCCGCCCGACGCGCCAACTCCCGCGCCCGCGCCACCAACACCGGATCCAGATCAAGCTTGCCCGTCACGACAGCCCTTCCCGCTGAAAGATCACATCACCGCGCAACACCGTCGCCTGACACACCGGCAACGGCGTCGGATCCTGCGCCCCCCGCAACTCCGGATCCTCCGCCTGCAACACCGGCAGACCCCCCTGAAGCCCCGCCGGCGTCGACCACACCGCAAAGGTCGCCGGCGCCCCCAACGCCAACACCCCCTCACTGTCCAGATGCACCGCCCGCCACCCACCCCGGGTGTGCGCCGCGAACGCCGCCCGCACCGTCATCCGCTGCACCGGACTGTGATGCGCCACCGCCGCCCGCACCGAACCCCACGGATCCAACGGCGTCACCGGCGAATCCGAACCGAACGCCAACGCCACCCCCACCCCGTGCATCGCCCCCATCGGATTCGACGCCAACGACCGCTCCAACCCCAACCGCGCCTCATACATCCGCCCCGCACCACCCCACAACCGGTCGAACGCCGGCTGCATCGACGCCACCACCCCGTACTCCACGAAACCGGCGATCAACCGCCGATCCATCACCTCCGCATGCTCCACCCGATGCCGAGCCGCCCGCACCCGATCCGTACCCAACCGCCGCGCCGCCCCCGCGAACCCCTCCAACACCGTCGAGATCGCCGCATCCCCGATCGCATGGAACCCGCCCTGCATCCCATGCGCCGCACAGTCCAACAGATGATCACGCACCTGCTCCGCGCTCAGATACCCGTGCCCACAGCCCACACCGTCGACATACGCATCCGACAGAAACGCCGTACGCGACCCCAGGGCACCGTCGGCGAACAGATCACCACCGGCACCCACCGCACCCAACTCCCGCGCCCGCGCCGCACCACCCAACTCACCCCAGTACCCGTACACCTCCGGCACCCCGGCACCCGAGATCGCCAACAACCCGGTGAAATCCTCCTCGTCGGAGATCTCCGGCCCACCACACTCGTGCACCGCCGCGATCCCCAACGACGCCGCATGCGCCAACGCCACCCGCTGCGCCGCCACCCGCTGCGCCCGCGTCACCGACCCCCGCGCCGCCGCCCGCACCACATGGTGCGCGTCCAGCCGCAACCAACCCGACCCGTCGTACCCGACCGCCTCCGCCGCCTGCGGACACGCCGCCAACAACGCCGAGGACACCAACGCCGAATGAATCGACGCCTGGGACAGGTACACCCGCCGCCCACCGGCCGCCCGCCCCAACTCCGCCGCCGACGGCGGCTGCGGCACCGCCCAGGTCGACTCGTCCCAGCCGTGCCCCAACACCACCGCATCCGCCGGCAACCCCGCCGCGAACACCGACACCGCGTCCAGCAACTCCCCGGCCGACCGCACCCCGGACAGATCCAGCCCCGACAACGCCAGCCCGGTGTCACTGACATGCACATGCGCGTCCACGAAAGCCGGGGTCACCAACGCCCCACCCAGGTCCACCACCCGGTCCGCCGGCGGCGCATCCGCGTCCGCCCCCAACCAGGCAATCCGCCCATCCCGCACCAACAACGCCGTAGCGGAAGGATCCGCCGGACAATGCAACACGCCACCGCGGAACAACGTCGAGGGGTTCTCGTTCATGGCCTCAGTCTGCCGCCAGCCGCGCCTCGAACAGGCCCCGCACCCCCGGATCACTGCGCAACAACCCCAACGCCAACTCCGCGTGCCCCGGCACGTACCCGTTGCCGACCAGCATCGTCACGTCCGCCGCCAGCCCCTCGGCCCCCAACGCCGCCGCGGCGAAACTCGTCGCCATCGAGAAAAAGATCACTGTGCCGCCGTCCGCCGTGGCCAACACCGCCCCGTGCTCACACCCCGGCACATCCACACACACCACGGTCACATCAGCCGGCGCCCCCAGCGCGGTCGTCACCGCCGTGGACAACCCCACCGGATCCCGCGCGTCGGCCAACACCACCGCATCACACAACCCGGCCGCCACCAGGGCGTCCCGCTCCGCCACCACCGGCACCACCCCGACCGTACGACCCGCCCCCGCCTGCCGCGCCGCCGCCAGCGACAACGAGCCACTCTTGCCCGCACCACCGATCACCGCCACCGACACCGGCCGATCCCCCGACCGCTCGGCCACACACCGCGACACCACCCGCGCCGTCAACGCCGGCGCCCCACACACATCCAGCACCGCCAGCGACAACTGCGGATCCAGATCCTCCGGCAACACCGCCGCGATCGACCGGGCGAACAGAATCGCCCACCCCTCACACGGCACCTGCTCGCTGAGCCCGTCCCACCGGGCCAGACCGTCCGTGACCACCAGCGGCGTCAAGGTCAACGACACCAGGGTGGCGACCCGCTCCCCCGGCTTCAGACCCAACGGCGAACGCCGCCCGGCCTCCTCGACCGTGCCGATCAACATGCCACCCGACCCGGTCACCGGGTTCTGCATCTTGCCCCGGGTAGAGATGATCTCCAGCACCTCGGCGCGCACCGCAGCACCGTCACCGCCGTGCTTGTCGAACAGCTGACGGAAACTCGCCGCGTCCAGGTTCAGCCGCTCCACCCGGATCCGCACCTCGTTCGCCGCGATCTCCGCACGCGCATCCAGCCGCCAGGCCGCCTGCGGCAGCACCCCCGCCGGCTCCACGACGCGGTGCAGACCCACCGGTGACGTCACCCCGACCTCCCCTGCATGGCCGCCTGAACCCCCGGCTGGGAGTCGCGTGGCGGGAAAACTTACGGCAGACTAATTTCTTGACCGGATATTTTCCAGTACCCTTCGGGGTCATCGATCAACCACCAGGAGGGGCCGTGACCCAGACCCACCCGCCGGTGCAGCGCACCGCGCCACCCCAGCCGGCCCCCGTCGACACCCCCGGCCAGCCCTACGAATACCGCCGCACCCCCCTGGTCGAACCCGACTGGACCCGCTTCCCCGGCTGGCGCCACGTCACCCGCGACCAGTGGGAGAACGCCCAATGGCAGCGGGTCAACTGCGTCAAGAACGTCAAACAACTGCGCACCGTGCTCGGCGACACCGTCGACGAGAGCTTCTACGCCGACCTGGAAGCCGACCAACGCGCCCTGGCCACCATGTCCATGCTGGTGCCACCCCAGATGATCAACACCATGGTGCCCTTCGCGCCACCGACCACCGAAGCCCTGCTAGCCGACCCCATCCGGCGCTACATGATCCCGGTGGCCTCCGACCGACGCACCGACTGGCCCTCCCACCCCTACGCCAGCCGTGACTCCCTGCACGAACACGACATGTGGGTAGCCGAGGGCCTGACCCACCGCTACCCCACCAAGGTCCTCGCCGAACTCCTCGCCACCTGCCCCCAGTACTGCGGCCACTGCACCCGCATGGACCTGGTCGGCAACTCCACCCCCGCGGTCGACAAGCTCAAACTCAGCCTCAAACCCGTCGACCGGTACGACGCCCACATCAACTACCTGAAAACCCACCCCGGCGTACGCGACGTGGTCGTCTCCGGCGGAGACGTGGCAAACATCCCCTGGCGCAATCTCGAGTCCTACCTGATGCGCCTGCTGGAGATCGAAACCATCCGGGACATCCGACTCGCCACCAAGGCCCTCATGGGCCTGCCTCAGCACTGGCTCCAGCCCGACGTCGTCGAGGGCCTGGAACGGGTCGCCCGCACCGCCGCCCGCCGCGGCGTCAACCTGGCCATCCACACCCACGTCAACCACGCCCAGTCGCTGACCCCCCTGGTCGCCAAGGCCGCCCAGACCGCCCTGGACGTCGGGGTACGCGACGTCCGCAACCAGGGTGTGCTGATGCGCGGCGTCAACGCCACCAGCAAGGACCTGCTCGACCTGTGCTTCGCCCTGCAGGGGGAAGCCGGCATCCTGCCGTACTACTTCTATATGTGCGACATGATCCCCAACGCCGAACACTGGCGGGTCCCGGTCTGGCACGCCCAGCAGCTCCAGCACGACATCATGGGCTACCTGCCCGGGTACGCCACCCCCCGGATCGTCTGCGACGTGCCCTTCGTCGGCAAGCGCTGGGTGCACATGATCACCGAGTACGACCGCGAGCGCGGCATCTCCTACTGGACCAAGAACTACCGCACCTCGATCGAGTCCGCCGACCTGGCGGCCCTGAACAAGCGGTACGCCTACTACGACCCGATCGACACCCTGCCCGAGGCCGGCCAGCAGTGGTGGCTGACCCACCGCGACGAGTAGCAACCGACCACACGTACCGCCAGGGGCCCCCGGATTGATCCGGGGGCCCCTGGCGTCGGCGTCTCACCTGTTGAAGGCGTTCTTCGCCTTGCTCTTGGCGTCCTCGCCGGCCTGCCGGGCCCGGGCCTCAGCCTGCTTACCGGCCCCCTCGGCCCGCATCCGCTCGTTGTCGGCCATGTCGCCGATGCGCTCCTTGGCGGTGCCGCTCATCTCCTCGACCTTGCTCTTCGCCTTGTCGATGAAGCTCATCTCGCCTCCTCTGCTCGGCCGGGACGGGTGAACCCCGTTCTTGTCGGTGTCCCCGGGCACCGTCGGTGAAAACCCGGTGGTGGGGCGTACATCGCGTAGGGCGTCCTAGGACGCTAGGTAGTCGGGTGAAGGCGGCGGCTGGTTGACTGGGCCAATGGGACAGATCACGCTCATCCGGCACGGCGCCACCGCCTGGAGCACCGCCGGCCGACACACCTCGTACACCGATCTGGAGCTGACCCCGGACGGTGAGCGACAGGCTCGCTCCCTGGGCCCCGCCCTCGCCGAGGAGCGGTTCGTCGCCGTGCTGGCCAGTCCCCGACTGCGAGCGGTGCACACCGCCCGACTGGCCGACCTGGGCATCACCGACACCGACGAGGACCTGGCGGAATGGAACTACGGCGACCACGAGGGACGGACCACCGCCGACATCCACCAGGAACATCCCGGATGGAGCGTGTGGACCGACGGCTGCCCGGGCGGCGAATCCCCCGACGAGGTAGGCGAACGCGTCGACCGCCTGCTCGCCCGGGTGCACCCCCTCCTCGATCAGGGTGCAGTGGCCCTGATCGGACACGCCCACTCGCTGCGGGTGCTGGCCGCCCGGTGGATCGGGCTACCCCCCTCGGCCGGCGGACTGCTGCGGTTGGACACCGGCACCCTCAGCCTGCTCGGCCACGAACACGCCCGCCGGGTCGTCCTGCGCTGGAACCACCCGCCCACCCCACCGGCCGAGATACCCCCCACCACCGCCCGGCACTGACCCGGCAACGAGAACGGCTCCGGCCCCGGCGCTGTCACGCCGAAAGCCGGAGCCGGTCCCTGGCCCGATCAGAGGTAGCTGTTGGCCTCGTCGAGGAAGTGCTGGGCGTACCCCTCGGCGGGGATGTCCCCCAGGTAGTACTTCTTCAGGTCGTGGCGGGTGGCCGCCAGGGGGTCACTGCCGAGCAGGTCGTCGAGCACCAGGTCCAGACCGGACACCCGGCCGGTGTGGGCGTCGATCACGTACGCCGCCCGGGCCAGCGGGAAGGCGTCCGTGAACCGGTCGGCCGGCGCCGACACCGCGACCATGGCGAACGGCTTCTCCGAGTACAGGTAGTCCGCCACCACACTGGACACGTCCGACACCATCGCGTCCGAGGCGTTGAAACAGTCCACCACGGACATCTTCGACTCGGCCTGCGCGCCGAACAGATGCTTGCGGCCACTGGTCCGCGCGTCCTCGGCCAGCAGCGCCTTGATCCGCTCCGACTCCTGGGTCAGGGCCGCCGAGCGAATGGTGTACGGGTGCGGCCGGAACACGATGCTGCATCCCCGGGCGATCAGGGCCTTGACGATGTCGTAGCCCACCAGCAGGGAGGAGTAGTTCGAGTCGGCGTAGAAGCCGGCCCAGGTGGGGGCGTACAGCACCCGGGGCGCGGTCAGCGAGGCGATCGGGGCCGCGGCGATGGCGACATTCTCCACCTGCGGACGCCCGACGATGCGGAACATCTCCGCCGGCATGCTCACCCCGTTGGCCGCGAACCGGTCGATGGCGGCCTGACCGGCTACGAAGTTCCGGTCGTACATCCGGAAGACCGGGTTGTGGCTCGGCACCTTGTCGCTGTCACCGTGGTTGAGCTGGATGTGCGTCAGGTTGGTGTACCGCACGAGGTGGTTGTTCTTCGTCGCCGTGTTGACGTAGAAGGCCGCCCGCAGCGACGGCACGATCACGTCGTCGATCTGGGTCAGCCCGGCCCGCAGCACCACCGGCGCCGTGGTCAGCCGCACCACCTCGTTGAAGTTGGCCTCGGAACGCACCAGCACGAAGAACTTCTTGCCCAGGCGCTCCAGGTACGGCAGCCACATGCCGACCTGGTACGCGGTGCCGGCCGGTGCCTCCCAGTGCAGCAGGAAGGCCGGTTCGTAGGCGGTCAGCGCGGCGGTCAGCCTCGTCTCACTGGCGTGCCGGGCCCGTACCCGGGTCACCGCCTGCCAGCCGGTGAACGCGACCAGGGCCAGCGCGGCGGCCGACACCACCAGGGAGACGACCTCCAGGGTGCCGAGGAACCCGCAGCCCAGGGCCACCACCACGGCGGCGCCGTTGACCAGCACCGCCCGGCTGGTGTTGGGGCGCAGATTGGGCCGTAGGCCACTGCCGCGCAGATTGGCCGACACCGGGTAGACCGACCGGGAGGTGGCCGTCACCGCAGACTCGGCCAGCACAGCCAGAGCGGCCCCGCCGACCCCCAGGGCCAGGACGATGCCGGCCCCGGAGTGCACCACCCCGAGCAGGTAGGCGCAGGCCAACAGGAGCAGCCGGGTGATCATGGTCGAACCGGAGGCCGCCGAGCCGCCACTGACGGCGTTGCGCCAGGTGTAGCCGAGCAGACCGACCGCGATCAGGGCCGGGGGCAGGGCCCACAGCGGGGAGTCCGCCACCGCCGCCAACAGCAGAGCGACCACCGCCGCCACCTCGGCGGCCAGGGTGGGCAGTCGACCCGCCAACCACCCCCGCAAGCCGGACTTGGCGCTCACCGCCGGGCGCCCGTCGACGTGCCGTTCATCCGCAGCACCCGGCTGACCCGGCCACGCCAGGACGCCAGGAAGTTCTGCTGAACCTTGAGTTCCTTCTCCAACTGGGTTACCCGCTCCTCGAGTGACTTGTATCCGCGGGGCTCGCGGAAGGGGGGTTCGAAGTCATAGGCAGGCCGGGCCAGGTCACCCTCGTGGCCCTGCCGCAGCCACCGCAGGCGCGACATGATCTGACGGCGTCCGACCTCGTCCGAGGCCATCAGGGTGTGCACCGGGCCGGGGAACTTGGCGGCGGCCAGGGCCTTGTCGTAGTCGGGGTTCTCCTTGCCCGGCGCGAACACGTGCTCCAGGTCGTTGTGCTCCAGGAACCGCAGGTAGGTCTCGAAGGTCGGCACCTGGCGGGGCAGGAAGGCGTCGAAGTCGGCTTCCTCGTACAGCCGCTGGGCGTCGACGTCCGGCGGCAGGTCGGCGTAGAGGCGGTACGGGATGCCGTGGTACTCGGCCAGTTCGACCGTACGGGAGTCGTGGGCCAGCACCACCGCCGGCGTGCCGGCCAGTACGGCGGCGACATTGCCGTGGATGCGGGTGCCGAAGGCGAAGTGCTGCTCGGCCATGAACTCGACCCAGGTCGAGGCGTCCACGAAGAACCGCATCCGGTCGTTGACGTACAGCGGGTGCTCGGTGTGGATCGGCATCCGCTTGTTGCCGACCTTGGCCGGGTTCTCGCCCCAGAGCATGAGGGCCAGCCGGTGATGCTGCTGCGGCACGATGACGCTGTTCGGGTAGCGGTTGGTGTTCGCCTCGACCAGCCGGTCCACCCCCTTGACCTTGGGGGTGTACGAGATGGCCAGCGGGCTGTCGTAGCGCAGGTGCCCGACCTTGCGCACCAGGGGCCCC
This sequence comes from Micromonospora sp. NPDC048871, assembly GCF_043198155.1. Taxonomy (NCBI): domain Bacteria; kingdom Bacillati; phylum Actinomycetota; class Actinomycetes; order Micromonosporales; family Micromonosporaceae; genus Micromonospora; species Micromonospora sp. NPDC048871. The sequence continues at coordinate 94,098 of NZ_JBICUM010000004.1, forward strand.
AGCGGCCCGTTGCCGAACATCGACGGGCAGCCGATCACCCGCACGTGCTCGTCCCCGAAGCCCAGGTACTTCAGCATCCGGGCGGTGTACTCGCCGCGTACCCCGATCGAGGCGGAGCGGTCCAGCACGGCCCGGGTGAACCGGGTGACGATTCGCTTGTACTCGTCGGGCAGGGAGTCGAACTCGGTGCCGTACGGCAGCTGGGCGCCGATGCCGACCACCGTGACCGGAATGGTGAGCTTCTCGATGACCTTGGCCAGCCGTTCCAGGTGCGGCAGGAAGGTGTCCCGGTAGGAGTTGGCCATCGGCAGCACGAACCGGTCGAACTCCTCGTTCGTCCGCTCGATGTACCGGCCCAGATGCACCGGACGCTCGTGCACGTACGAGTTGGCGACCAGTTCGGCGCCGGGCACGCTGAGGGCCCGGAAGACCGCGCTGTAGAAGAGCATGTTGCCGGAGTTGGAGCCGAACACCCCGAGCCGGGAGGTGGCCAGGCTCTGCTCGTGGGACAGCACCGTGGCCGGATGTTTGCCGGCGCGGACGAGGATGCGCGTCATGACCGGACCTCGGAATCCGACTGGCTGAACCTCGACCATAGCGGTCGGAACATCTCAATCCTCCCCTTGACGACACACCTGACGAGACCGTGCCGCGGCGCCGGCAGGCACGCCGCGGATCGGCTCGCGCCGCTCACGATCGGGTCGCACTTCCGCCGAATCAGGGATGGATCCTAGCTCCGCATCCCGTGAGTTCACTGAACCGGGGTCGGATGTTCTTGATCATCTCGTCCCATTTCACACAATCGCCTCGGCTGATCACCGCCGACCCCGGACCGCCCCCTCGCGAGCCCTCCGGCTAGGAACCGGAAGGCTCGGCGGGGACGCCCCGCGGCCTGGGTTGCTCGATCGGCTGGGCGGCCTTGGGCGGGCGGTGCTCGTACGGGGTGGAGAGCACCACTGTCGTCCTGGTCGTCACATTGGCCGAAGTCCTGATCTCCTGGAGCACCCGTTCCAGGTCCCCCGGCCCGGCCACCCGCACCAGCAGCAGGTAGAAGTCCTCACCGGCCACCGAGTAGCAGGAGTCGATCTCCGGCAGGTGGGCCAGCCGTTCCGGGGCGTCGTCCGGCTGCGAGGGATCGAAGGGCCGGATCGCCACGAAGGCGGTCAGCGGCAGGTCCAGGGCCTCGAAGGAGACCCGGGCCGCGTACCCCTTGATGACCCCGCGCTGCTCCAGCCGACGGACCCGCTGGTGCACGGCCGAGACCGACAGGCCGACCCGCTCCGCAAGGTCCGTGTACGACAGCCGACCGTCCGCGGTCAACGCCGCGACGATGGCCCGATCGATCTCCTCCACGGCGTGCAACCTACCCGGAATGCGCCCGATGTGCGACGTTCACCCCTTGGCCAGGGCCCGGGAGATCACCATCCGCTGAATCTGGTTGGTGCCCTCGACGATCTGCAACACCTTCGCCTCCCGGAAGTAACGCTCCACCGGGTGGTCGGCCACATAGCCGGCCCCGCCGAGCACCTGCACGGCCTCGGTGGTCACCCGCATCGCCACGTCGGAGGCGAACAGCTTCGCCTTGGCCGCCTCCACCGAGTACGGCCGGCCGGCGTCGCGCAGCCGGGCCGCGGCCAACATCAACGCCCGGGCGGCGGAGATCTGGGTGGCCAGGTCGGCCAGGATGAAGCCGAGGCCCTGGAAGTCGATGATCGCCCGCCCGAACTGCCGGCGCTCCCGGGCGTACTGCACCGCGTAGTCCAGCGCCGCCTGGGCCAGCCCCACCGCGCAGGCGGCGATGCCGAGCCGACCGGAGTCCAGCGCGGCCATGGCGATGGTGAAGCCCTTGCCCTCGCCGCCGATCAGCCGCTCGGCCGGCACCCGGGCCTCGTCGAAGACCAGTTGCGCCACCGGGGAGGAGCGCAGCCCCATGGTGCGTTCGGCGGCCTGCGGGGCGATGCCGGGGGTGCCCCGGTCGGCCAGCAGACAGGAGATGCCCTTCGGGCCGGGGCCGCCGGTGCGGCAGAAGATGTTGTAGAAGTCGGCCGTGTGGGCGTGGGTGATCCAGGCCTTGGTGCCGGTGACGACGTACTCCTCGCCGTCGCGGACCGCCCTGGTGGTCAGGGCCGCGGCGTCCGAACCCCCCTGGGGCTCGGAGAGGCAGTACGCGCCCAGCAGCTCCCCGCCGATCATGTCCGGCAGCAGCTCCCGCTGGGCCTCGGTGCCGAAGGCGGCGACCGGGTAGCAGGACAGGGTGTGCACGCTGACCGCCTCGGCGGCGGCCAGCCAGCGCCCGGCCAGGATCTCCAGCACCTGCAGGTACACCTCGTAGGGCTGGGCGGCACCCCCGTACTCCTCGGGGTAGGGCAGCCCCAGCAGGCCGGCCCGGCCCAGGGTGCGCAGGGTCTCCCGGGGGAACTCGGCGCGCTGCTCGTACTCGACCGCCTTGGGGGCGAGTTCCCGGTCGGCGAGTTCGGTGGCCAACTCCAGCAGGTCGTGGGCCTCGTCGGTGGGCAGGATCCGCTCGACGGTCATAGCTCGATCAGCTCCGTGGTGGTGGTGTTCAGTCGGCGTACGCCCTCGGGGGTGCAGACCACGATGTCCTCGATCCGGGCCCCGTGCCGCCCGGCCAGGTAGATCCCCGGTTCCACCGAGAAGGCCATCCCGGCGGCCAGCGGACGGTCGTTGCCGGCCACCAGGTAGGGCTCCTCGTGACCGTCCAGGCCGATGCCGTGGCCGGTGCGGTGCAGGAAGGCCTCGCCGTACCCGGCGGCGGTGATCGGCTCGCGGGCGGCCGTGTCGACCGCCTCGGCGCTCACCCCCGGCCGGACGGCCGCCACGGCGGCCTGCTGGGCGTCCCGCAGCACGGTGTAGTAGTCGACGAACTCCGCCGGTGGGCGGCCACCGGCCACGAAGGTGCGGGTGCAGTCGGAGCGGTAACCGGAGGGCATGGTGCCGCCGATGTCCACCACCACCGGCTCCCCCGCCCCGATCGGCCGGTCACTGGTGCCGTGGTGCGGGCTGGCCCCGTTCGGCCCGGCGGCGACGATGACGAAGTCGACCGTGACGTGCCCGGCGGCCCGGATCGCCGCGGCGATGTCCGCGGCCACCTCCACCTCGGTACGCCCCGGCCGCAGCCACTCGCCCATCCGCTCGTGCACCGAGTCGATGGCCGCACCGGCCTCGGCCAATGCGGCCACCTCCGCCGGTGACTTGACGATCCGCAACTCCCGCAGCACCTCGGAGGCCAGCCGCTGACGGGCACCGGGCAACGCGGCACGCAGGGCCAGGACCTGCTCGGCCCACATCCGGTCGGCCAGTCCCACCGCCTCGACCGACCCGCCCAGGGCCGCGGTCACCAGCGGGTACGGGTCGGTGCCGTCGGTGTGGTCGATGATGCGTACCCCGGTGGCCGGTGCCGGGGAGGCCTCGGCCGCCGGTCGTTCCAGAGTAGGCACGATCAGGGTCGGCTCACCCTCGGCGGGCAGCACCAGCAGGGTCAGCCGCTCGCCGGCGTGCGCGTCGTACCCGGTGAGGTAGCGCAGGTCGGAGCCGGGGCTGAGCAGCAGGGCGTCCAGGCCGGCGGTGGCGATGGCGCGCTGCGCGGCTACCAGCCGCTGCGGCGGGTACAGTTCGTCGATTCCCACCCGGACAGCTTAACGGTCGTTTGGGGGCGGACCGGTGGACGGTCACGCTGCGGGGGTTCCGCCCGACCGGTCAGGAATCGAGAAGCACTTCACGCTGCGACGCAGCAAGCTGACCTTCAGGACATCCCGCTCGGCGTCACCCGCCGGCCGGGCAGCTCGTCTCCGCTGGAGGTCGCCATGCGCTGGAACACCATAGTCCGACAGACCCATCGATGGATCTCGGTCACCTTCGTGGTGACCGTCATCGCCGCCTTCGTCGCCGCCACCCGGGCCGAACCCGTCGAGTGGGTCTTCTACCTGCCGCTGCTCCCCCTGGCCATACTCCTGCTCACCGGGTTGTACCTGTTCGTGCTGCCGTACGCCGTCCGACGGCGACGCGCCACGAGCTGACCCGGATGTCGACTCAGGACATCAACCACAGACAGAAGGGATGACCGTCCGGGTCCAGGCAGACCCGGACGTCGTCCTGCGGCTGATAGTCGGCCAGGGTCGCCCCGCAGGCCAGGGCATGGTCCAGGGCGGCGTCCAGATCCTCCACGCCGATCTCCAGGTGCATCGACATCTGCTGCCGACCCGGCTCGGCCGGCCAGGTGGGGCGCACGTACGCCCGTTCCCGCTGGAAGGACAGCCCCACCCCGCCCTCGGGGGCACGCAGGATGACGTCGTCGGCCTGCTCGACACCGATCTCCCAGCCCAGCAGCCGCAGGTAGAAGCGGGCCAGCGCGGCCGGGTCGGGACTGTCCAGGTTGACCGTGGTCAGGGTCAACCGGGTGGGTAAGGGCATCAGTCCTCCTGGTCGTGCCGCAAGCGCGGAATGTCGGTGGGGTGTGCCAGGCTATCGGACGTGGCACCGCAGACCCCGATCATGCTCATCGACGCCCCCAGTCTCTACTTCCGCGCCTACTTCGGCATTCCGGAGTCCGCCGCGAAGACCGCGGAGGGCCAGCCGGTCAACGCGGTACGCGGTTTCCTGGACATGCTCGCCCAGCTGGTGCGGACCCGCCGGCCGGGGCGGATGGTGTGCGCGATGGACCACGACTGGCGACCGGACTGGCGGGTCGCCCTGCTGCCGTCGTACAAGGCGCACCGGGTGGCCCCCGAGGGCGGTGAGGTCGTGCCGGACACCCTGACCCCCCAGGTGCCGATGATCCTCGACGTGCTGGAGGCGGTGGGGATCACCGTGGTCGGGGCGGCCGGTTACGAGGCCGACGACGTGCTCGGCACCCTCTCGGTCACCCAACCCGGGCCGGTGGAGGTGGTCTCCGGCGACCGTGACCTGTTCCAGTTGATCGACGACGCCCGCGGGGTGCGGCTGCTCTACATCGGCCGAGGGGTAGCCAAACTGGAGGACTGCGACGACGACGCCGTGCGGACCCGGTACGGGGTGCCGGCCGACCGGTACGCCGAGTTCGCCGCCCTGCGCGGGGACCCCAGCGACGGGCTGCCCGGGGTGGCCGGGGTCGGGGAGAAGACCGCCGCCCGGCTGATCGACCGCTACGGCGACATCGCCGGCATCCTGGCCGCCCTGGACGACCCGGCCTCCGGCTTCGCACCCGGGCTGCGGACCAAGCTGGCCGCCGCCCGGGACTACCTGGCGGTGGCCCCGAAGGTGGTCCGGGTGGCCCTGGACGTGCCGCTGCCGCCGCTGCCCACCGAGTTGCCGACCGCCCCCGCCGACCCGGAGCGGCTCCTCGACCTGGCCCAGCGGTGGAACCTGGCCGGCTCCACCCGCCGCCTGGTCGACGCTTTGGCCGCCCGAGACACCGAGTAGTCACCCTTCCCTCGTCGGCAGTGCACGGGCCGGTCAGGCCACCTCGCGCAGGTAGCCGTCGATCGAGGCGGCCAGGACCTGGTCGCCGGGGCGGGCCCAGACCTCGGCGTTGAAGACCTCCACCTCGATCGGGCCGGTGTAGCCGGCCGCGTCGACCGCCTCCCGCAGCCGCCGCAGTTCGATGCAGCCCTCGCCGGGCAGGGCCCGGCCGAGCAGCACCCCCTCCGGCAGGGGGGTGATCCAGTCGCAGATCTGGAAGGAGGCGATCCACTCCCCCGCCCGGGCGATCTGCGCGTACACGGTGTCGTCCCACCAGACGTGGTAGGCGTCCACCACCACCCCGACCACCCCGGGGTCGAACCGTTCGGCGATGTCCAGGGCCTGGCCCAGGGTGGAGATGACGCAGCGGTCGGCACTGAACATCGGGTGCAGGGGTTCGATGGCTAGGGTGACCCCGGCGGCATCGGCGTGCGGGGCCAGTTCGGCGATCGCGTCGGCCACCCGGGCCCGGGCCCCGTCGAGGTCCTTGCTGCCCTCCGGTAGCCCGCCGGAGACCAGCACCAGCACGGGTGCGCCCAGGGTGGCGGCCTCCTCGATGGCCCGCAGGTTGTCGTCGCGCCAGTCCTTTGTGTTGAAGAAGCCGCCCCGGCACAGGGTGGTCACCGCCAGCCCGGCGTCGTGGACCAGGTCGGCGGTGCGGGTCAGGCCGTACTCGGCCACCGGTTCCCGCCACAGCCCGATGCCGGGCACCCCGGCGGCCACGCAACCGGCCACCGCCTCGGGCAGCGGCCAGTGTTGGGTGGTGGCCTGGTTCAGGGAGAAGCGGCACAGCGCCGTACGGTCGGCGGTCACTGGGCCACCCCGGCGACCGTGAAGAAGGCCCGGGCGCGGGCGGCGGCCAGGTCGGCGTCCGGGAGCAGACCGGCCTCCTCGGCCAGGGTCAGCAGGGTGGCCAGGTGCTCCGGGGACCGGCCGGACTGCAGGCCCCCGACCATGGTGAAGTGGTCCTGGTGGCCGGTCAGCCAGGCCAGGAAGACGATGCCGGTCTTGTAGTACCAGGTGGGGGCGGCGAACAGGTGCCGGGCCAGCGGCACGGTAGGGGCGAAGATCTCGTCGTACCCGGTCAGGTCCTCTCGGTCCAGGGCGGCCAGGGCTGCGGCGGCGGCCGGGGCGATCGCGGCGAAGACCCCCAGCAGGGCGTCGGAGTGCCCGGCCTCGTCCCCCCGGATCAGCTCCGGATAGTGGAAGTCGTCGCCGGTGTAGAGACGCACCCCGGCGGGCAGCCGCCGCCGCAGCGCCACCTCCCGACCGGCGTCCAGCAGGGACATCTTGATGCCGTCCACCCGGGCGGCGTGGGCCTTGATCAGCTCTATGACGGTGTCGGCGGCCAGGTCCAGGTCGGTCGAGCCCCAGTAGCCGGTCAACGCCGGGTCGAACATCGGGCCCAGCCAGTGCAGCACCACCGGGCCCTCGGCGGCGGTCAGCAGCTCGTCGTACACCCGCAGGTAGTCCTCGGTGTGCCGGGCGGCGGCGGCCAGGTGGCGGCTGCACATCAGCACCGGCACGGCACCGGCGGACTGCACGTCGGCCAGCTGCTCGTGGTAGGCGGCGGTGACCTCGGCCAGGGTGGCCGGGCCGGGCGGCAACTGGTCGGTGGCGACCCCGGCGACGATCCGGCCGCCGACCGCGCGGGCCCGCGCGGCGCTGCGCCGGATCAGCTCCCGGGTGGTCGGATAGTCCAGGCCCATGCCCCGCTGGGCGGTGTCCATCGCCTCGGCCACCCCCAGCCCGTACGACCAGAGGTGCTCGCGGAAGGCCAGGGTGCGGTCCCAGTCGAGGGTGGCCGAGGTGCCCGGGGTGTTGTCCGCCCCCGGGTCGGCCACCACATGCGCGGCGGCGTACGCGATGCGGCTGCGCGGCGGGCCGTCGGGGCGCGGATGCCCGGTCCCCCCGGCCAGCCGCAGTCGCCGTCCGCCGGGCAGGGTGACGCTCGTGCCGCTCACAGCGACAGCTCCGGCACCTCGATGCGGCGGCCCTCGCGGGCCGAGCGCAGCCCCAACTCGGCCAACTGCACCCCCTGGGCACCGGCCAGGAAATCCCACCGGAAGGGCTCACCGGCCACGACGTGCCGCAGGAAGGCCTCCCACTGCACCTTGAAGCCGTTGTCGAAGTCCTCGTTGTCCGGCACCTCGGCCCACTGGGCCCGGAAGTCCTCGGTGACCGGCAGGTCGGGGTTCCACACCGGTTTCGGGGTGAGGGCCCGGTGCTGCACCCGGCAGCGGCGCAGCCCCGCGACCGCGCTGCCCTCGGTGCCGTCGACCTGGAACTCGACGAGTTCGTCGCGGAACACCCGCACCGCCCAGGAGGAGTTGAGTTGGGCGATCACCCCGCCGGCCAGTTCGAAGACGGCGTACGCGGCGTCGTCCGCGGTGGCCGGGTAGGGCCGGCCGGCCTCGTCGACCCGACACGGGATGTGGGTGGCGATGGTGGCGGAGACCGAGCGCACCTCGCCGAACAGCTCCGCCAGCACGTAGTGCCAGTGCGGGAACATGTCCACCACGATGCCGCCGCCGTCGGAGGCCCGGTAGTTCCACGAGGGGCGCTGGGCGGGCTGCCAGTCGCCCTCGAAGACCCAGTAGCCGAACTCCCCGCGCACCGACAGCACCTGGCCGAAGAAGCCGCCGTCGAGCAGCCGCTTGAGTTTGCGCAGGCCGGGCAGGAACAGCTTGTCCTGCACCACCCCGGTGCGTACCCCGGCGGAGCGGGCCGCCCGGGCCAGGTCCAGGGCGGCGGCGGTGTCGGCGGCCAGGGGCTTCTCGGTGTAGATGTGCTTGCCGGCCTCGATGGCCGCCCGGATGGCCTTCTCCCGCTGCTGGGTGACCTGGGCGTCGAAGTAGATCTCGACGTCGTCGCGGGCCAGGGCCGCCGCCAGGTCGGTGGTCCAGTCCTCCAGGCCGTGCCGTTGGGCGATCTCGCGTAGCTTGGTCTCGCTGCGTCCGACCAGGACCAGGTGGGGCCAGATGGTGGTGCCGTCGGCCAGGGGCAGGCCACCGGCGTCCCGGATGGCCAGCAGGGAACGCACCAGATGCTGCCGGTAACCCATCCGGCCGGTGACGCCGTTGACGATGATGCCGATCGACCTGCGGGTCATGGGGGTCCTTCCGCAACGAGTCAGGTAAGCGCTTTCCTGCGAGCCTAGAGCGAGTCCCAGCCGACAGGCAAGGGCTTTCCCCTCCCGCGACCTGCGCAACCGTCCGACGGCCCGCGACACCCCCTGCGGTACGGTGACGCTGGCCGTCGCAGGCACGGCCGACGCGACACGGGAGGGGACGCCGGTGGCGACGCTGTCCGATGTGGCGCGGCGGGCGGGAGTGTCCCCCGCCACGGCTTCCCGAGTGATCAACGGCAGCAGCAAGCCGGTCACCGACGAGCTGCGCGAACGGGTCCTGCAGGCCGTCGCCGAGTTGCAGTACGTGCCCAACGCCCACGCCCAATTGCTGGCCCGCTCCCACCGGGGCGCCGTCGGGGTCATCGTGCACGACGTCTCCGATCCGTACTTCTCCGAGATCACCCGAGGGCTGCAACGGGTCGCCACCGACCAGGGGCGGCTGCTGATGATCTGCAACAGCTACCGGGACCCGGAGCGGGAGCTGGAGTACGTCGAGCTGCTGCGCGGACAGCAGGTGGCCGCCATCATCCTGGCCGGCTCCGGCTACCACGATCCCGAGTTCACGACCCTGCTGAACGGCAAGCTGGCCGCGTACGAGGCCACCGGGGGCCGGGTAGCGGTGATCGGCCGCCACGAACACTCCGGTGACGCGGTGATGCCGGACAACCGCGACGGCGCCCGGCTGCTCGGGCAGGAGATCTGCCGCCTCGGCCACCGGCGGATCGGGGTGGTGGCCGGCCCCCGGGTGCTGACCACCACCACGGACCGGCTGACCGGGCTGCGCCAGGCGCTGGCCGAACACGGCCGACAACTACCGGAGCAGCTCGTCCGGTACGCCGACTTCGACCGGGACAGCGGTGCGGAGGCCACGGCCGCCCTGCTGGACGCCGAGCCCGCGCTGACCGCGATCGCGGCGCTGAACGACTCGATGGCCATCGGCGCCCTGTCGGTGCTGCGGTCCCGGTCCATCGCGGTGCCCGGCCAGGTCAGCGTGTTCGGCTTCGACGACATGCCGATGGCCCGCGATGTCACCCCGGCCCTGACCACCATCCGGCTGCCGCTGGTGGAGATGGGGGCCCGGGCGATGGCCCTGGCCCTGGACGGCGGCTCCGCCGCACCCCGGGTGGAGTCCCTGGCCGCCGAACTGATCCGCCGGGACAGCTCCGGGCCGCCACCGGGCTGAGGTGTGCGGAACAGGAGATTTGCACCAATGGGATAGACATATCCGTATGCGTAGACTCCTGATTTCCGCCACCTGTGCGGTGGTGCTGGTAGCCGGGGCCACCGGTCCGGCGGCGGCTGATCCACCGGAGCGCTCCGATCCCCGGCCCGCCTCGGCGGGCTGGTCCCTGGTCGACGGCGAGCTGACCTGGCGCTCGACGAAGCCGGTACCGATGGGCGACGCCAGGGTCGAGTTCTTCTCCGGGGATCAGCGGCTGGGCCCGGCGCGTCCGCACCCGGACGGTCGGACCTTCAGCCTGCCGCTGGACGCGCCGGTGAAGCCGGAGGAGCTGGCGGTGCGGGCCGGCGGCCGGCGGATCGATGTGGATTCCGCGCGGGATAGCGCCCGCCGGTCGGCGCCGGTCCCCACCATTCCGGCCCCGCAGCCCGCCGGCCCGGTCGATCCCGGCCGGCCCGGACCGTACCGGCAGATCACCGGGGAGTACGACCTGCCCGGGGTCACCCTGCCGGGGTTCCCGGAGAAGGTCGAGATGCGGGCGGTGGTGGTCGCCCCACAGGGCACCACCGGAGCCCGGCCGCTGGCCCTGTTCCTGCACGGCCGGCACACCGTCTGCTACCGGGGTGAGGAGGAGGTGCCCCAGCAGTGGCCCTGTCCGTCCGGCTCCGATCCGATCCCCAGCCACCGGGGCTACCTCCAGGCGCAGCGGCTGCTCGCCTCGCAGGGCTACGTGACCGTGTCCATCTCGGCCAACGGGATCAACGGTCAGGACTGGGCCGCCGGCGACGGGGGCGCGCAGGCCCGCTCCTCGCTCGTGCGACTGCACCTGGCGAAGTGGGCCGACTGGGCCGGGACCGGCCGCGCCGGGGCGCCGGAGATCGTGCGGGCCGCACCCCGGGCAGACCTATCCCGGGTATTCCTGATGGGTCACTCCCGAGGCGGTGAGGGGGTCAGCCGGGCGGCGATGGACTCGCTGACCCCACCCCCGAGTGCGCAGGACGGCTATCCCGGCCGGGTGCGCTGGACCGTACGCGGCATGTTGCTGATCGGTCCCACCCTCTTCGGACACAACCCGGTGCCGCAGGTCCCCTCGGTGACCCTCCTGCCCGGCTGCGACGGTGACGTCTACGACCAGCAGGGCCAGATGTTCGTCGACGCCACGCGCGGGCTCAGTCCCAGCCGCGCACTGCGCAGCGCGCTGTACGTGATCGGCGTCAACCACAACTACTTCAACACCGAATGGACGCCCGGGCAGTCGGCGGCACCGTCCTGGGACGACTTCTACACCTCTGACGACGGTCCGGACCCGGTCTGTTCACCGGGCGCTCCCACCCGGCTCACCGCCGCCCAGCAGCAGACCGTCGGCGCCACCTACATCGCCGCCGCCGCACGGCTCTTCGTCGGCGGCGACGACCGGGTCCGGCCGCTGCTCGACGGCAGCGGCCAGCGGGCGCCCTCGGCCGACCCGGCCCGGGTGCTCGGTCACGCCCTCGGCGGCAACCGCACGCCGGTGCTCACCCCGGACGCGTCGACACAGCTGTCGGGTGGGGCCCGGATCTGCGACCAGGTCACCGACGACGCGGATCGGTCCTGCCTCGGCCTGAACGACCGCAACGCCCTCCTGGCGCACTTCACGCCGTTCCTCTGGACCATTCCCGAGCCTGACCGGTACGCAGCCGAGCTGGCCTGGTCCCGGCCCGGCATAGCGATCCGGCTGGCCCCGTCCCGCCCGGTTTCGGTCACCGGTGCCCGTGACCTGGCGATGCGGATCATCATCCCACCGAACACGACCGGCACCCGGCTGGACGTGACCGTCGTCGGGACCGACGGCCGACGCAGCCGGCTGGGCGAGGTACGGGTCGACGGCCTGCCCGGCACCCAGAACACCACCTCCTACTGGGCGCAGGAGGTACGGGTGCCACTGCAGGGGGCACCGGCACGGCTGGCCGCCATCGAGATCACTCCACGTACCGCGTTCGGGCAGGCATGGCTGCTCGACGCGTGGGGCTGGAAACCGGGCACACCCGACCCGCGTGCCTTCCGCCTGCCCCGGCTGGACATCGGCACCCTTGAGGTCGACGAGGGCGACTCCGGCACGAAGACGTACGAGATCCCGGTGACCATCACGGGAAGCGGCAGTGCCACCGTACGGCTGAATCTGTCCGTCCCGGACGCCGAGGACCGGTCCTGGCTGGCCACCGTGCGGCCCGGTCAGCGCAGCATCCGGGTGCCCGCCGAAGTGGTCGGGGACCGGCTGTGGAACTACACCGAGCGGTACCTGCTGACCGCCAAGGCGCAGCGGGGCATGGTGGTCGGCAGCTACATCGGTGGCCTGGACATCCTCAACGACGATCCGGTCCCCATCATCACGGTGGAGTCCGCCGATCTGCGGGTCACCGAGGGTGAGACCCTGACCTGGCGCTTCACCGCCTCCGCGCCCACCGAACAGGGCCTGTCCGCGAACGCCTGGCTCCAGCCGCCGACCGCCGGACCGGAGCTGTCCACCCTGGACGTGGACCCGGACTGGTTCGCCGAGCAGTCGTACGAGCCGGTGGAACCCGAACGGCCGCTGTCCCAGACCTGGCTATTGCCATACCTGCGGCTGGCCCCGGAGGCCCTGGTCGGTGAGATCAGCGTACCGACGATCACCGACTCGCTCACCGAGCCGCAGGAGTGGATCGAGCTGCACTTCGACCAGGAACCGGACGGGCCGGTGCTGCCACCGGTGCTGACCGGCGTGGTGACCGACGACTGAGCGCGGGGCGGCGCGGCGGCGGCATCGGCACCTATCCTGTGCCGATGTCGCCGCTGAGCCCCACCCAGCAGCTCCTCACCCCCACCGAGGTGGCCGACTACATCGCGGCCTCCTTCTCCGGCGCGCGTCAGGTGGCCGACTGCGGGCCGCTGACCGGCGGTGGCTTCGCCACGGTCTGGTGGGTACGCCTGGACGACGGCGCGCAGGTCGTCCTGAAGATCGGGCCGCCGCCGCAGGTGCCGCTGCTGCGCTACGAGGCCGGGATGCTCGCCGCGGAGGCTCGCTACTTCCGGCTGGTCGCCGCCCGGGCCCCGCAGGTGCCGGTGCCCCCGGTGCTGCACCACGGTCAGGACCCCCGCCTCGGCGAATGGCTGGTCACCGGCCGACTGCCCGGCCGGGCCCTGCCGGACCTGGAGGGTGCCGACGAGGGCGCACGCTACGACTTCGGGGCCGCGATGGCCACCCTGCACCGGATCACCGGCGACCGGTTCGGCTACGACGACGGCCGCACCGGCGGCGAGACCTGGTCGACGGCCTTCTCGGCGATCATCGAGGATCTGCTGGCCGACGCCGCGGACTGGGAGGTGACCCTTCCCGCCCCGCCGCAGCGGTTCCGCGAGCTGCTGGCCCGGCACGCCGACCTGCTCGACCAGGTGCGCCGACCCGCCCTGCTGCACTACGACGGCTGGGACGGCAACGTGCTGGCCGCCCCCGACGAGCACGGGGCGTACCGGATGTGCGGGCTGGTCGACGGCGAACGGTTCCTCTACGGCGACCCGATGCTGGACCTGGTCTCCCCCCTGCAGTTACGGCGCGCCGAGGACGAGCCGGAGCATCCGTTCCTGCGCGGCTACGCCGACACCACCGGCACCCCGCTGGTCTTCGACGACGGCGCACGCCGCCGGTTGGCGTTGTACCGGATGCACCTGCACCTGCTGATGACCGTGGAGATGCCCAGCCGGGGCATCACCGTGGACAACGACCCCGGCCGCCACACCCTGCTCGCCGAACTCCTCGACCGAGACCTGACGGACCTGAGCCGCCCCTGACGCCGTTCACCGTGTGCCCGGACCGCGCGCTACTCGAATCCGTGTCATGGACGCCCGGTGAGGCGCGGGCCGCCGGTCGGGCGCAGCCGGCCGCCGGGTACCCACTTCGGGCACTGTCGAGCTGATTCGTCGGTGCTATCGCAAGACCGATAGGACCCATGGTGCAATCGGAGCTGTTGTTCATAGCCCGCTGCCGCCCGCCGCGCGATCCGTTCACGCTCTCAGCTCGACAGGGCCCAACCTGTACCACCTGCCCCCGGGGCGCGACGACGACTCAGCCGCCAGCTGAGTACGCCGCGGCGGTGCTGGCGTCACGGGCGCTGCCCGAGCCTCGGCACCACGGCACGTTGCAGCACCGCAGTGGTGGCCAGCACGGTGCCGGCCGGCCCATCGGCAGTGTCCGCCACGAGGTAGCTACGCGAGCCGAGGTACGCATAGGTTCGCTCATCGAAGATCCACTCGTCACGCCGGTCCAGTTCGGTGTACGCGACGGCGGTCCCCCGCCGGCCCGCCGCGTCGGTCACCTGACGGATCAACTCGACCCCGGGAATCCGGGCTGCTGCCCGGTAGAGAGCGGCGCTGGTCTGTGGCGGTACCAGCGATTCACGCAGGATGTCACCGATCGCGGTGAACGCCGCGCCGTCGCGGCTGTTGCCGTGGCCCCGCGAGGCACGTTCCCGGTAGAGCTTGGCCAGCAGTTCATCCGGGTCGCCGGGCATATCGACGACCGTCGCGTTCGGCATCATGTCCGTCAACGTCACTCGCTCGGGGATCACGCCGATGACCGGCAGTTCGACGAACGGCTGTCGGAGCAGACCATCGCCCGGCTCGTATCGGGGGATCCAGATCTCCCGCTCGCGTACCGGTCGCAGCCGGGCCGGACCGCCACCCAGTTCGGCGTGGGCACCCAGGCTCCTGATGTAGACGTACCTCCCGTCGCCCGGCTCCGGATTCTCGACGACGGCGGCGGCCATCGCGTTCAGCAATGTCGTCGCGGCCGCCGGTTCCGCCTGTTGCACCGGCACGACCAGTGGCGCGCTTTCCGGCACCCCGGGCAGCACGATCGTCGCGGCCGCGATCACCGCGATCACCGCGGCAAGCGCGCCCGTCGCGCCCACGAGCACCGGCGTACGCTTCGGCCGCCGGGCCGACCGGGTGATCTCGTTCATCAGGTGCCGGCGCAGGGCCTGCCGACGCGCGGTGGCCATCGCCGGCACGTGCGGAGCAGTCGGCTCGCTCATCGGTATTCTCCCTGCTCGACGGGGGTGCCTCGCGGACGGTCCAGTTCCTGCTGGGCCAGCGCCCGCAGCCGGGTTCGGGCCCGGGACAGCCGCGAACGCACGGTCCCGACAGGAACCCCCAGGGCTTCGGCTGCTGCCGCGTAGTCCAGCTGCGACCAGACGCACATCAGGAACACCTCCCGGTCCGCCCGGCGCAGGGCCCGCAGGGCCGCCACGGCGGCGGCGAGCTGGTCGGCGTCGTGCATCCGGCCGACCACGTCGTCGGCGAAGTCCGGCACCGTGTCGCGTACCGGCACCCGCCGTAGCGCCGCCCGGTGCCGGCGCGCCGCCCGCCGCCGGTTACGCAGCACGTTGGTGGCGATGCCGAGCAGCCACGGCCGCAGGCTCTCCCCGTCCGGATGAAGAGACTCCCGGATCCGCCACGCCTCGAGGAAGGTCAGCGACACCACGTCCTCGGCGAGCACCGGGTCGCCCTCGCTCCACACCGCATGCCGATGGATCGCGTCGGCATGCTCGTCGAAGAGTTCACCAAAGGCGTCGGTGTCACCGGCTCGGATCCGACGCCGCAACTGTGCTGTCACACCTGTACCTGTCCGTGGCCGCCGACGGGTTCCATGTCTGCGGACATGTTCCATCGGCGGACACGGACAGGTGAGCGTCGGTGGTGAGTCAGGAAGGTGTGTGCTGGGCCAGTGGGTTGGCCAAAGCGCCGACGAGTTGCAGGGCGGCCGAGGGGTCGGCCAGGTCGACCATCTGCTGGTTGTCGCGCAGTTGCAGCCGGTTGAGGCAGGACAGGGCGAACTCGGGGGCGAACAGGTCGTAGCGGGCCAGCCGGTCGGCCAGGTGGGGTACCCGGGCGGCGTAGTCGGTGGCGCAGTCGGCGACCGTACGCCAGAAGGTCTCCTCGTCGGCGATGCCCTGGTCGGCCAGGGTGGCGCCGAGGAACCGGAGGAAGCAGTCGAAGACGTCGGTGAAGATCGACAGCAGCTTCATCTCCTCCGGCACCTCGGCCCGGATCCGTTCGACCGCCGGGGGCAAAGTCGCCTCGGTGCTCATCACCACGATCTCCTCGGCGATGTCCTTGAAGATCACCCGCTGTACGGCGTGGTCGCGCAGCACCAGGATGACGTTCTCGCCGTGCGGCATGAAGGCCAGGTCGTAGGCGTAGAAGGCGTGCAGCAGGGGGGTCAGGTAGGCGTGCAGGTAGCGGCGTAGCCATTGCGCCGGTGCCAGCCCGGAGGCGGTGATCAGTTCGGCGGCGAAGGACCGGCCCTCGGCGTCGAGGTGCAGCAGGGAGGCCATGGTGGCCAGTCGCTCTCCGTCGGCCAGCCCCGGCACCGGGCTCTCCCGCCACAGCGCGGCCAGCATCTTGCGGTACGGCGAGTAGCGGTCGGTGGCGGCCTCGTACTGCCGGTGGCGGTAGCCGACCGCGGCCCGCTCCCGCAGGATCGTCAGGCCGGTGGTCTGGAACACCTCGTCGGCGGCGATCAGGTCGGCCAGCCAGTCGTTGATGGCCGGGGTAGCCTCCATGTACGCCGCCGACAGGCCCCGCATGAAGCCCATGTTCAGCACGGACAGCGCGGTCTTGACGTAGTGCCGGTGGGGGGCGCTGAGGTTGAAGAAGGTGCGGATGGACTGCTGGGCCAGGTAGTCGTCGTCGCTCTCGCCGAGGTGCACCAGGCGGCGGCGGGCCACCTCGCCGGCGAAGGTGACCGACAGCTTGTTCCACCACTGCCAGGGGTGCACCGGAATGAGCAGGTAGTCGGCCAGGTCCAGGCCGAGGGCGGCCATGGTCTCGGCGAACCGGGCCAGGGTCGCCTCGCCCAGTTCGGTGCGGAGCAGGGTGTCGTAGTCCAGGTCGGCGGCGCTGGTGAAGGTGGCGTGGTCGCGGTGGGCGGCCAGCCAGATCAGGCGTACCGGCCGGGCGGCCTCCGGGGCGTAACGGTGGTATTCGTCGACCCCGAAGCCGAGGCGGCCGTTGTTGGCCACGAAGCAGGGATGTCCCTCCGTCATCGAGGTCTCGATGGTCTGGAAGTCGGCCTCGATCAGTTTCGCCGCCCCCGGCAGGGCCCGGTCCAGCTTGTAGGCGCTACCGGCCAGGGTGGAGTTGATCTCCTCCAGGTAGACCGGCAGGATCCGGTCGCTGAGCCCCAGGGAGGTACGCAGCTCCAGGCAGAGGTCGACCGCGTCGAGGGGGTGGAGTTCCCCGTCGCGGTGCCGGGTGATGCTGTCCGGGTCGATGTCCCAGTGCTCCAGGGTGCGCAGCCGGGCGGCGAACCGGTAGCGGACGGTGCCGCAGTCGCTGGTCACCGCGTACCACCGGCGGCCTGCGGCGGCCGGGTCCTGCGGTTCGGGGGTGATCAGCCGCTCGTGGGCGAACTCGGCCAGGGCCTTGCGCACCAGCAGCCGGTTGGCCCGCTCCCAGGTCTGCGGACGCAGGTGGGCGACCGGGTCGGTGGTGGTCACAGGGTTGCTCCTTGGCTACGGGTGGCGGCTAGGAACCGCTCGCGGGTGCAGATGCTCAGCAGGGCCTGCTTCTCCGGCTTGGCGATCGGCCCGATCACCTCGAAGCCGACGGCCGCGTTGAGTGCGTGCACGGGGGTGTTGCGGAGGTCCGGCTCGACCACCACCCGGATGGTGGTGGGGTCGGCGAACAGCCAGGACATCACCGTGGTGATCACGGCCCGGGTGAAGCCGTGCACCGGGGTCTCGGCGGGGGCGCAGAGGAAGTGCATGCCCACGTCACCGGGCTGGGCCTGGTAGAGCCCGACCAACTCGACCTGGGCCGGGTCGTACCGTTCGGCGAGGAAGGCCGGCTCGCCCCGCCACAGCCCCAGGAAGGCCTCGTGGTGCGGGTGGGCGGCGATCCGCTCGTACTCCTCAACGACCGCGGCCAGGTCGGCGTCCTGCATCAGCCAGAACCCCGCCTTGGGGTGGGTCACCCAGCGGTGCAGCAGCGGGGCGTCGGCGGCCACCTCGAGGGTACGCAGGGCGAACTCCCCCAGCACCGGGTCGATCCGGGTGTGCACGAGGTCGCTCACGCCGGCACCCCGAACTCCTGGAAGGTGATCGACTTCTCGATCGGATACACCTCCCGGCCCAGCAGCTCCCGGATGATCCAGGAGTTGCGGTACGGGCCCATGCCCAGATCCGGTGAGGTGATGCTGTGGGTGTGGGTGCCGCCGTTCTGGAGGAAGATCCCCCGCCCGGTGTGGTCGACGCTGTAGTTGCGGGCCAGGTCGAGACGGCCGTGGGAGTCGAAGCGCAGCCGGTCGCGGATCGGGTCGCAGAAGGCGGGCACCTGGTAGCGGTAGCCGGTGGCCAGCACCAGCCCCTCGGTGTCCAGGGTGTGCTCCCGTCCCTGCTCGACATGGCGCAGCCGCAGGGTGTGCCGGCCGGTGGACCGGTCGTGGTCGACCCCGGTCAGCTCGGTGTTGGTCAACAGTCGGGTGTTCACCGGGCCGGGCACGCTGGTGGCGTAGAGCAGGTCGAAGATGTCGTTGACCAGGTCGGCGGAGATGCCCTTGAACAGCGCCTTCTGCTCGGCCTCCAGGTCGTAGCGGGTCTGCTCGGGCAGGGCGTGGAAGTAGTCCACGTAGTCCGGTGAGGTCATCTCCAGGGTCAGCTTGGTGTATTCCAGCGGGAAGAACCGGGGTGAGCGGGTCACCCAGTTCAGCTGGTAGCCGTACGTGCCGATGTCGGAGAGCAGGTCGTGGTAGATCTCGGCGGCGCTCTGCCCGCTGCCGACGATGGTGATGCTGTCCTTGGCCCGCAGGGCCTCGCGGTGTTCCAGGTAGCGGGAGTTGTGCACCGCGTCGGAGTCCAACCCGGCGCAGGCCTGCGGCAGGTACGGCGGGGTGCCGGTGCCGAGCACCAGGTGCCGGGCCCGGTGGGTGACGGTGTCGCCGCCGACCGTGGCGGTGACCAGATACTGCTCGCTGGACGGGTCGTACTCGACGGTGGTGACCTGGTGACCGAAGCGCAGGTTGGGCAACTTGGCGGCGGCCCACCGGCAGTAGGCGTCGTACTCGGCGCGCAGCGGGAAGAAGCTCTCCCGGATGTAGAAGGGGTAGAGCCGACCGATCTCCTTCAGGTAGGCCAGGAAGGAGTACGGCGAGGTGGGGTCGGCCAGGGTGACCAGGTCGGCCAGGAAGGGGGTCTGCAACCGGGAGGACTCCAGCAACATGCCGGGGTGCCAGGAGACGTCGTCGCGGGCCTCCAGGAACAGCGCGTCAATCTCGGCGAGCGGCGCGGTCAGGCAGGCCAGGCCCAGGTTGTACGGGCCCAGACCGATCCCGATGAGGTCGTAGCTGTCCATCCGGCCCTCCAGGCTGGGGTTCGGCGTCGACATGTTCAGCCCACCGGACAAGAAAGGTCCAAAGTGGACGCTGTGTGGGCGTACCGGCCGGCGTGTTCGGCGATCAGGTCGAGCACGTACGCCACGTCGTCGATGCTGGTCCTCGGGTTGAGCACGGTGAACTTGAGGTACTGCCGACCATCGACCCGGGTGCCGGCGACCACGGCCAGACCGGAGGCGGCCAGCGCCGACCGGGCGTGCAGGTTCGCCGCGTCGGCCAACTCCGCCGGAGTGCCGGCGGGCCGCCAGCGGAACACCACCGTGCTCAGCGCCGAGGGGGTCAGCACCTCGAAGCGGGGGTCGGCGTCGGCCACCTGCCAGGCCTGGGCGGCCCGGTCGCAGACCTCGTCGAACAGTTCCCCGATGGCGTCCGGGCCCATCACCCGCAGGGTCAGCCAGAGCTTGAGGGCGTCGAAACGGCGGGTGGTCTGCAGGGACTTGTCGACCTGATTGGGGATGCCTTCGCTGACCGTCCGGGCCGGGTTCAGGTAGTCGGCGTGCCAGGTGGCGTGCCGCAGGGTACGCCGATCACGGACCAGCACCGCGCTGGAGCTGACCGGCTGGAAGAAGGACTTGTGGTAGTCGACCGTCACCGAGTCGGCCCGTTCGATGCCGTCCAGCAGGTGCCGGCGGGTGGGCGAGACCAGCAATCCGCAGCCGTACGCGGCATCGACGTGCAGCCACACCCCGGAGGTGGCGCACACCTCGGCGATCTCGTCGAGGGGGTCGATGGTGCCGAAGTCGGTGGTGCCGGCGGTGGCGACCACCGCCAGCACGGTCAGGCCGGCCCGCCGGCAGCGGCTGATCTCGTGGGCCACGGCACCGGGACGCATCCGCCGGTCCGGGCCGGTCTGCACCACCACGACCGCCTCCGGGGCCAGGCCCAGCAGCTTGGCGGCCTTCTGCACGCTGAAGTGACCGGCCGCCGAGGTGACGATCCGCAGGTGGGGCAGGAGGATCCGCCGTTCGGCCGGGCCCGCCCCGGCCAGGGCCTCCTCCCGGGCCAGCAGCAGGGCGTGCAGGTTGGACTGGGTGCCGCCGCTGGTGAACACCCCGTCGGCGGTCGGGCCCAGACCGATCCGGGCGGCGGTCCAGTCGATCAGTCGCCGTTCGATCAGGGTGGCCCCGGCGCTCTGGTCCCAGGTGTCCATCGAGGAGTTGACGGCGCTGAGCACGGCCTCGCCGAGCAGGGCCGGGATGACCACCGGGCAGTTGAGGTGGGCCAGGTAGCGGGGGTGGTGGAACCAGACCGCGTCGCGCAGGTACACCTCGTCGAGTTCGTTCAGGGCGGCCGTGGTGTCGCGCAGCGGCCGGTCCAGGTCGATCGCCGCCACCAGCGGCGCCAACTGCTCCGGCCGGACCCCGGTGACCGGCCCGGTCGCCGTGGCGATCCGCCGGGCCACCCGGTCGGCACCGGCGCTCACCGCGGCCCGGTAGTCGTCGACTGTGCCCTCGTGCAGCAGGTGGGCTCGGGCGGCGCTCGGCGGTGTCGCGGTGTGCACCGGCAGGGTCATGGACGTGTCCTCCACGCTCGGCGGTTCGGTTTTCGGGCAGCCGGAACCCGCCGCCCGCGCGGCGCGCGGCGGGTTGGTGTCGATGCGGGTGGTGGGCGGACGACCGGCGGTCACGGGTCACGCCGGTCGTCCGTGGCGGATCAGGTCAGCTTCTTGGCGCCCTGGATCGCCTTGGCCAGGTCTTCGAGCAGGGGGGCTGCGCCGGCGTACGAGAAGCGGGGCACCGCGTCCCATGGAGTCACCTGGCCGGCCTGCACGGCGGGCAACTGCTGCCAGGTGGGCTTGGCGGCCAGGTCGGCCGGTTGCAGGGCGGTGCTGCGGTTGTCGAGCAGGATCAGGTCGGCCGGGAACTTGCCGGCGTTCTCCCAGCTGAGGGCCTCGAAGTAGTCGCCGGACTCCAGCTTGGTGGGCACCACGATGTCGACCCCGAGTTCGGCGAAGTACATCAGGTCGGTGCTGACCTTGGGGTTGGAGACGTAGAACAGGTCCGGGCTGCCGGAGGCGGCCAGCACCTTGATGCCGGGGTTGGTCTTGACCGCCTGGCGTACCGCCTCGGCGGCGGCCTCGAAGCGGGCCTTGGCGTCGGTGACCCTCGGTGCCGACAGGTCGGCGCCGAGGGACTCGGCGAGGGTGGCGTACCGTTCGATCGGCTTGGTCATCGGGACGCGGGCGGTGGTGATGGTCACCACCGGGGCCAGCGGAAGGATCTTGTCCTTGCTCTCGTCCGGCACGTACCAGTAGGCCCCCGGGTCGTACATGTGGGTGACCAGCAGTTCCGGGCGCAGGGCGGCGTACTTCTCGACGCTGAATTCGCCCCAGACGTTGCCGAGGATCTCCACGCTCTCCACGTCCAGGTCACCGGCCTGCGGCTCCTTGCTGCCGTCGGCCTTCTTCGTCTCGCCGAAGACCCCGACCACCTCGGGCCCTAGTCCGAAATCGACCAGGGCGGCGGCCGAGCCGGTGAAGGCCACCACCCGGGCCGGGCGGGCCTGCGCGGTGACCGTCTCAGGCCGGTCGTCCGTGAAGGACCAGGGTCCGGAGCTGCTGCCGCTGCGGGGTTTCGGGTCCTTCTCCCGGCCGCATCCGGCGAGCAGGGCGGCTAGGGTGGCGGCACCACCGGCGGCCAGCAGGCCCCGACGGGAGAGCCGGTGTGCGGTAACGGGATCAGGCATGGTGTCGTCTTCCGATCGGGTTCACAGGTAGCGATGGACAACCGGCGTTAGGTTAACCTAACCTAACTTGCTGTCAAGTTCCCGCCCGGCGTTTCGCACCGCACTGGAGCCCACCCTGTCCGTCATCGAGTCCTCACCAGCCGAGACGCCGTCCCGGGCACAACCACCGCCCCGGCCGCCTCGGGTGGCCTACCGGGCCGCCGGCCTGGCCGCCGCCGCGGTGGCTCTGGTGACGGTGGCGGTGCTCAGCATCGCCGTCGGGGCCAAGCCGATCCCCCTGCCGCAGGTGTGGGCCGCCCTCACCGACCCCGGGGTCCCCGACTACGCCGTGGTGCACGAGATGCGGCTGCCCCGCACCCTGCTCGGGCTGCTCGCCGGGACCGCCCTCGGGATGGCCGGGGCGGCGATGCAGGCGCTGACCCGCAACCCCCTGGCCGACCCTGGCCTGCTCGGCATCAACGCCGGGGCCGCCGCCGCGATCGCCACGGCATCGTTGCTGTTCGGGGTGGGGGGTGGGACCGGTCAGGTGTGGTTCGCCCTGGCCGGGGCCGCCGCGGTCACCGTGGGGGTCTACGCCGTCGGTGGTGGCCGGGCCGCCACCCCGGCCCGACTGGCGTTGGCCGGTGCGGCCCTCAACGCGGCCCTGTACTCCTACGTCAGCGCGGTGATGCTGCTGGACTCCGCCGGGCTGCAACGGCTGCGGTTCTGGACGGTCGGCTCCCTGGCCAGCGCCGACGACGCCACCGTACGGCGGGTCCTGCCCTTCATCGCGGTAGGCCTGGTGGCCGCCCTGGCCGCCGCCCGACCCCTGAATGCCCTGGCCCTCGGCGACGACACCGCCCGCGCCCTGGGGGCCCGCCCCACCCTGATCCGGGCTGCCGTGATCGCCGCCATCACCCTGCTCTGCGGGGCCGCCACCGCGGCCTGCGGACCGATCGTCTTCGTCGGGCTACTGGTGCCGCACCTGGTGCGTACCCTCACCGGGCCGGATCTGCGCTGGCTGTTGCCGTACTGTGCGCTGCTGGCGCCGGTGCTGCTGCTCGGTGCCGACGTGCTCGGCCGGGTCCTCGGCCGTCCAGGCGAGTTGCAGGTGGGGCTGGTCACCGCCGTGCTCGGCGGTCCGCTGTTCCTGTGGCTGGTTACCCGGACCAGGACGGGCCGCCCATGATCGTGATTCGGGTTCCGGGTGGGCTGTCGCTGCGGCTGCACCTGCGCGCCCTGGCCGTCGGGGCGACCGGGGTGCTGCTGACCCTGGCCGTCGGGGTCCTGGCGGTCGGCCACGGCGACTACCCGATGTCCCCGGCCGACGTGCTGCGCACCCTGACCGGGGGCGGCAGCCCGGCCGAGGACTTCATCGTCCTCGAACTGCGCCTGCCCCGGCTGGTCACCGCGCTGGCCGTGGGCGCCGCCCTGGGTCTGGCCGGTGGGGTGTTCCAGGCTTTGGTCCGCAACCCGCTGGGCAGCCCGGATGTGCTCGGCTTCACCCAGGGGGCGGCGACCGGGGCACTGATCGTGGTGGTCGTCGGCGGCAGCAGCGCCGCCCTGGCCGGGGCCGCCGCGGTCGGCGGGGTGCTCACCGGCCTGCTGATCTACCTGGTCGCCTGGCGGCGTGGGGTCCACGGCTACCGGCTGGTGCTGGTCGGCATCGGGGTGTCGGCAATCCTCACCGGCGTCAACGGCTACCTGCTGACCCGCGCCCCGCTGATGGAGGCGGCCCGGGCCATGCTCTGGCTCACCGGCAGCCTGGACGGGAGGGGCTGGTCCGAGGCCACCCCGCTGCTGGCGGCCCTGGCGGTGGCCCTGCCGGTGCTGCTGGCCTGCGGTCCGGCGCTGCGGATGACCGAGTTGGGCGACGAGGCGGCCACCGGGCTAGGGGTGCCGGTGCCCCGGCTGCGGATGCTGCTGCTGGCCACTGCGGTGCTGCTGGTCTCCCTGTCGGCGGCCGCCGCCGGGCCGGTGTCCTTCGTCGCCCTCACCGCCCCGCACCTGGCCCGTAGGCTGACCCGGGCACCCGGCACCAACCTGCTGCCCGCCGCGATCATCGGCGCGTTGATCATCGTGGTCGCCGACCAGGTGGCCCAGCGGGCCTTCCCCAGTCAACTGCCGGTCGGTGTGGTGACCGGGGTGCTCGGCGGCGGGTACCTGGTCTGGCTGCTGGCCACGCAGCGCCGGGCGGGCCGGCTGTGACCGGCGACAACGAGAACGGAGCAACCAGCATGCCGACCTCCCGGCTGGGTGGCAGCGGACTACGGCTGGCCTACGAACGGCGGATCGTCGCCGAGGACCTGACCGTCGAGGTGCCGGACCGGTCCTTCACGGTCATCATCGGCCCGAACGCCTGCGGCAAGTCCACCCTGCTGCGGGCGTTGTCCCGGCTGCTGAAACCGGCCGCCGGGGCGGTGCTGCTGGACGGGGAGGACATCCAGCGACGGCCGGCCCGGGCGGTGGCCCGTACCCTCGGACTGCTCCCCCAGTCACCGATCGCACCGGACGGCATCGGGGTGGCCGACCTGGTGGCCCGGGGCCGCTACCCGCACCAGGGGCTGCTGCGTCAGTGGTCCCGCGAGGACGAACGGATCGTGGCCGAGGCGATGGCCGCTACCGGGGTCGCCGACCTGGCCGACCGGCTGGTCGACGAGCTCTCCGGCGGCCAGCGGCAACGGGTCTGGTTGGCCATGGCGCTGGCCCAGCAGACCCCCCTGCTGCTGCTCGACGAGCCGACCACCTACCTGGACATCGCCCACCAGATCGAGGTGCTCGACCTGTGCGCCCGGCTGCACGAGGAGCAGGGCCGTACTCTGGTCGCGGTGCTGCACGACCTCAACCACGCCGCCCGCTACGCCACTCACCTGATCGCGATGCGCGGCGGGCGGGTGGTGGCCGCCGGGGAACCCGGCCGGATCGTCACCGCCGAACTGGTCGAGGAGGTCTTCGGGCTGCCCTGCCGGGTCATCGAGGACCCGGAGACCGGCACCCCCCTGGTCATCCCGGCCGCCCGGATCCGCACGGCAGGCCGGGCATGAGCAAGCGCTACCGCGACGGGTACGGGATTCCGCATCTGCGGGCCGACGATCACCTGGCGCTGGCCTTCGCCCAGGGCCAGGTCACCGCGCGGGACCGGGCCTGGCAGATCGAGGTGGAACGGCACCGGTCCCAGGGCACCAGCGCCGCTTTCCTCGGGCCGGAGGCGTTGGCCTGGGACAGCTTCGCCCGCCGGGTACGCCTGGACGACACCGCCCGCCGCTGCCACGCCGCCCTCGACCCGGCTACCGCCGCCTGGGTGGGCCGCTACGTCGAGGGGGTCAACGCCGGGCTGGCCGCCGGGGCGGCGCGGGCCCCCGAGTTCGCCGCCACCGGGCTGAGCCCCGGACGCTGGGAACCGTGGACACCCCTGGCGATCTGGCTCGGCCACCATGTGCTCTTCGCCGGCTTCCCGGGCAAGCTCTGGCGCGAACACGTGATCCGCCGGCTCGGTCCGGGCGCGGCCCGGCTGTTCGCCGTCGACGGGCACCTCACCTCCGGCAGCAACGGCTGGCTGCTCGCCGCCGACCGCACCGCCACCGGGGCGGCGTTGATCGCCGGTGACCCGCACCGGTTCATCGAGGCCCCCGGCATCTACCAGCAGATCCGGCTGGCCTGCCCGGCGTACGACGTGCTCGGCTTCGCCGTGCCCGGGGTGCCGGGCATCGCCCACTTCGGGCACGCCGGCAGCCTCGCCTGGGCCATCACCAACGCCTCCGCCGACTACCAGGACGTGTACGCCGAACGCCTGCGCCGCGACGGTGAACTGGTGCAGGCGTACGGGCCGCAGGGGTGGCAGCCGGTGCACCGGCAGGTCGAGACCATCGAGGTGGCCGGTGGCGCACCGGTCGAGGTCGAGGTGATCGAGACCGAGCGGGGGCCGGTGATCTCCGGGGGTCCGGACGAGCAGCCCGAGGTGACCGTCAGCCTGCGGTATCCGCCCCGGGTCACCGGGGATCTGGGTTTCGCCGTACTGCCCGCCCTGCTGCACGCCCGTACGGTCGACGACCTGGACGCCGCCCTCGACGGATGGGTGGAGCCGGTCAACGTGGTGCTGGCCGCGGACACCGCCGGTGGGCTGCTGCACCGGGTGGCCGGCCGGGTCCCCCGCCGCCACCCGGACAACGGGCTGCGGGTGGTGCCCGCCTGGGAGCCGGGGTACGCCTGGCAGGGCTGGCATCCGATGCCGAAACGCCCGGTGGACCAGGTGGCGGTGATGGCCAACGAACGGGGCATCTCCGCCGGGCTGGGGGTGGAGTACGCCCCGCCGTACCGGGCCGACCGGATCCGTGAGCTGCTCGGCGAGCGCACCGACTGGCGGACCGAGCAGCTGGCCGCCGTACACACCGACACCTACCTGGCGGCGGCCGGTCCCCTGCTGGACCTGCTGGCCGAGGTGGATGGACTCAGCGCTCAGGGGCAGGCGCTGCGGGACCGGCTGCTGCGCTGGGACCGCCGGATGGCCGCCGACAGCCGGGACGCGGCCCGCTTCGCCGACCTGCGGGCGGCCGTGGTCCACGCCCTCGCCGCCCATCCGGCGCTGGCGGAGCTGACCGCACCACCGGCCCACCCGGAGGTGTTCGCGCCCTGGCTGACCCTGCCTACCCGGATCGGGTACGCCCTGCCCTCCCTGCTCCGCGCCGACCTGCCCGGCCTGGACCCGGTGGAGCTGGTGCGGGCGGCGGCCGAACAGGTCGCGGCGGCGGACGACACCCGCCCCTGGGGCGAGCGGCACCGGCTGGCACCGTGGCGGGCCCTGCCCGACCCGGCCGCCCCGCCGGGACCGGAACTGGCCGGGGACCACGACTGCGTGCTGGCCACCTCCAGCCTGCCCGGGGTCACCGACCTGTGCGGGCGCGGCCCGTCCGCCCGCTACGTGTGGGACCTGGCCCGGCGGGAGAACAGCCGGTGGGTGGTGCCGCTGGGCGCCACCGGCGCCGGGCCGCACCACGACGACCAACTGCCCCTGTGGGTACGCGGCGACCTGATCGAGGTGACAGTCGACTGGGACCGGCTGACCGAGGAGCACGATGACTGACCACTACCGACGGCAGGTCCCCGGCTTCGGGCTGGTCACCTTCCGGCCGGTGGATCCGGATGCCGACGCCGAGGTCATCCACGGCTGGGTCAGCCAGGAACGGGCCCGGTTCTGGGGGATGCGCGACGCCGACCGCGACCGGGTGGCCGAGATCTACCGGTACGTCGACTCCCTGCCCACCCACCACGCCTGGCTGACCCTGCGCGACGGGCAGCCGGTGGCGCTGTTCCAGACCTACCAGCCCGAACACGACCCGGTCGGCGAGTGCTACCCGGTCCGCCCCGGCGACCACGGCGGTCACCTGCTGATCGGCACCCCGGTACGCCCCGAGCCGGGCTTCACCGGCACCCTGCTGGCCGAGTTCATCGCCTTCGTCTTCACCGACCCCACCCGGCGGCGGCTGGTGATGGAGCCGGACGCCCGCAACGACAAGGCGATCGCCCGGCTGAAGCGGGCCGGTTTCGTCGAAGGACCCCTGATCGACCTGCCGGACAAGCGGGCCCGGTTGATGTTCCTCAACCGCGCCCCGCACCCCGCCGCTCCGGCGCAGGGGCGGTGATCCGGCCGCCACTGTGTCGGACCCGGGTGATTGGATCGGCGGGACTCGAAGGGGGCACGGTGGGACGCAATGCGATCATCTTCCACGGGACCGGCGGCAAACCGACCTACTGTTGGTACCCGTGGCTGGCCGAGCGGCTCGCCACCCGGGGGTACGCCGTCGAGGTGCCGCACCATCCGGGCATCAACATCGAGCCGATCGCCACCTTGCTGCCTAAGGTGCTGAGCAGCCACACCTTCGACGAGGACACCGTCCTGGTGGGTCATTCCGGCGGGGCGGCCCTGCTGCTGGCCCTCCTGGAACATCTGGAGGTGACCGTGGCCCAGGCGATCCTGGTGGCCGGCTACTGCACCCCACCCCACACGGAGGAGGAGCCGGTCCTGCAACCGAGCTACGACTGGGCCGCGATCCGGGCCCATGTGCGGGACATCTACTTCATCAACTCCCGCACCGATCCGTACGGCTGCGACGACCGGCAGGGACGCGCCATGTTCGAGCGGCTCGGCGGCACCCAGATCGTGCGCGACGACGGGCACTTCGGCGACCACGACCAGCCGTACGAGCGGTTCGACCTGCTCGACCGGCTCATCCCCTGAGGATTCGCGCCAGGTCGGTCCCGCAGCGTGGCCACCGCCGCCCGTGCCGGTGCCTTCGGCTGAGCCGCGGGGGTGTTCAGGACCCTAGGGAGTCGAGCCGCGCGATCCTGCGGGCCCCGGCCGTCAGACGGTAGCTGGCGTCGAGCAGCTCACCGACCTCGTCCCAGTCGGTGTCGTCGGTCAGGTCCACCCCGATCCAGCCGTAGGCCCCCAGGTAGGCCGGCACGAAGCACCGCTCCTCCGTCAGCAGGGCCGTACGCTCCTCGGGGTCGACCAGCACGATCACCGACTGATCGTGCTGGCGATAGCCGCCGTCGACCTTCACCGAACCGCCGTAGTAGGCGAAGACCTTGGTGGTGAAGAAGGCCGGACGCCCATGGGAGACCTTCTCGGCCGCGTCGGGAAAGGCCAGGGCCAGCGTCCGCACCCGACCCAGCAGCGGGTCCGCCTCGTCGAACATGATGGGATGCGGCATGTCAGCAGGTAACCACATCCCGGGTGCTGCGCGATGCCCCAACAGGTAGCGACGGCCGCTGGTACCGAGCCGACCAGCTCACCGGCGTCTCGACCCGTCTGCGCTATCAGCTCGACAGGACCGGAGACCGTCACCAAGAGGGGGACCTGGGCGCTCAGGCCGGCTCGCAGCGTTCCGACAGGGCGTAGCGGGTCAGCACCACGTCGCCGATCTGGCGGGCCTCGACCACCTGGGCGCGTCGGGCGGAATGCCACGGAAACCGACCGTCGCCGACGAAGCGGGGTGCCCGGCGGTCGCCCACGAAGAAGGGGGCCACCACCAGGTGCAGTTCGTCGGCCAGCCCGGCGGTGAGGAACTGGCCGTGGACCAGGGCACCACCTTCCACCAGCAGTCGGCGTACCCCCCGGTCGGCCAGGTCGGTCAGGGCCCGGGCCAGGTCGATCGGGTCACCGGCGTCGACCACTGTGGCCCGCTCCCCCAGCCGGTGCCGGGTCTTCTCACACGCGGCGCTGGCACAGTAGACGATCCGTTCGGTGTCACCGACGGTGAAGAACCGGGCCGTCGGGTCCAGGTCCCCGCAGCCGGTCACGGTCACCCGGATCGGGGACTCCGGCAGGCCACGGGCGATCCGGTCGCCGCGGCGATCCGCGCAGCGCACCAGCAGCCGGGGGTCGTCGCGGCGGACCGTGCCGGCGCCCACCAGGATGGCGTCGCAGCTGGCGCGTACCTCGTCGACCCGGTCCAGGTCGGCGTCGTTGGACAGCATCAGCCGTTCGTCGCTGGCGTCGTCGATGTAGCCGTCGATCGAGGTGGCGCAGCTGAGCAGCACGTACGGCCGACGGGCCGTGGACCGGCCGGTCACCGGACGGCGGGCAGGTCGGCGGCGCGGGCGGCGCGGCTGGCCTTGGCCGCCAGGTAGTCGGCGTTGGCCGGGGAGAGGAACACCCCGGTGGGCACCTGCTCGGTCACGGTGACACCGAGCCTGCTGAGCTGGTCGGTCTTCTCCGGATTGTTCGTCAGCACCGCGATCGGCCCGACCCCCAGGGCGGCGAGCATCTGCGCGGCCACGGTGTAGTCCCGCTCGTCCTCGTCATGGCCTAAGGCCACATTGGCCTCGAAGGTGTCCAGCCCGGCGTCCTGGAGGGCGTAGGCGTCGAGCTTGGCGTACAGACCGATGCCGCGACCCTCCTGCCGCAGGTAGAGCAGGTACCCGCCGACCTCCGCGATGCGCTGCACGGCCTCGCGCAACTGGGGACCGCAGTCGCAGCGCTGACTGCCGAACACGTCGCCGGTCAGGCACTCACTGTGCGGACGGACCAGCGGCACCGCCCCGTTGGTGTGGTCGCCGAGGGCGAAGGCGAGGTGTTCGCGGCCGTCGACCAGCCCGTCGAAGGTGTGCAGCCGGGCGGTGGTGTGGTAGCCGTCGGAGAAGCGCAGCGGCACGGTGACCTGCGTCCGGATGGTGGCGACAGGCAGTGATTCGGACATGGCTCTCCTCGTCATACGGTGGCGGGTACACGGACACGACGGGCCAGCAGCACGGCCGCTCCCGGCAGGCTCGCGACGAGCACCAGGGCGCCGTACACCGTTGCGGTGGCCACCCCCTCCGCGGCGGTCAGGCCGGCGGCGGCGAAGGCCCAGGCGGCCACCCCCTCGCGGGGGCCGAACCCGGCGACGTTGGCCGGCACCCCCATCGCGAGCAGGGCCAGCAGGGTCAGCGGCAGCAGCAGGGTCAGCGGGGCGGTGGAACCGGCCGTGCGGGCGGCCAGCAGGAAGGTGGCCAGGTTCCCGGCGGCCACCAGGGCGGAGGCGACCAGCACCCCGGCCCAGATCCGTCGGCCCAGCAGCCCACGACGCACGTCGGACACGGCGCCGACCAGGGTACGGGTGAACCGGGAGGCACCGGAGTCCGGCAGCAGGCGGGCGGCCAGCACCACGACCCCGAAGGCAGCCAGCACGACCAGGGTGGCCACCGGCAGGTACGGCTGCACCGGCGACGGGAAGGCGAACAGCAGCACCACGGCCAGGGCTACCAGCACCACCTGACCGGCTACCCGCTCCCAGACCACGGCCCGGATGCCCCGACCCAGGTCACCGACGTCACGGCCGTGGCGCACCGCCCGGTGCACGTCGCCGAGGATCCCGCCGGGCAGGGTGGCGTTGAGGAACACCGACCGGTAGTAGTGGGCCACCGCCGCACGCAGCGGCAGCCGCACCCCGAGCCCACCGGCCACCAGGCTCCACCGCCAGGCGGCACAGACCGTGGTGAGTACCCCGAGGGCCAGGGCGGCGGCCAGGGCGGGGGCGTCGATCAGCCGCAGCCCGACCAGGAAGGGGTCGATGCCCAGCCAGCACAGCAGCCCCACCAGTACGGCGAGCCCGAGCGCCAGACGCAGCCAGCCCCAGAAGGACCGGCCGGCCGGGGCGGCCGGGGACCCGGCGCCACCAGCTTCATCCGCCACGCAAGCCTCCCCGGCATGGTGATCTTTCCCTGACTGTACGCACGTAACCGGCACGCCGCCGGTTCAACGAGGGACGGCCAGCAGGTCGGTGTGGTCGACCAGTACCCCGAGTCGGCCCGCGTTAGCCTCCTGTCGCCGACGCTGGGCGTACTCACGGGTCCGGTCGACCAGTTCCGGGCGTTGCGCGCAGGCCGCCTCCAGCCAGCCGTCGAACCACTGCCCGGTCAGGGCGGCCTGCTCCGGCCCCAGCCGCCAGGGGCTGGGCCGGGTCCGCACGGTCATCCCGTGCCGGGTGAACCCGGCGGCGCAGGCCTCCACGGCGTCCGGCCCGAGCAACTGCCGGCCGCCCACGGCACGACGTTGGTGGGCGTTGAACGCCTCCGCGACCTCGGCGTCCAGGGGGTCGGCCGGGGTCAGCCGCACGGTGCCGGTGACCGAGATCAGGAACAGGGCCGGGCAGCCGGCCCTCGCACAGGCGGCCACCAGCCGGTCGATCTCGGCTCCGGTCAGCATGTCGAGCAGGGCCGAGGCGCTGACCAGCGCCGCACCCGCCAGGTCGGTGGCGCTCAGCCGGGTCAGGTCACCCCGACGGGTCTGCACCGTGACCGGGGCGCCGTCGGCGGCGCGGGTGGGCATGTTCGCGCAGGCCCGGGCCAGCAGGTCGGGGTCCTGATCGTGCAGGATCCAGTGTTGCGGGCCGGGCAGCAGGGGGGCCAGCCAGCGGCCCAACGACCCGGTGCCGGCCCCGAGGTCGTGCACCACGTACGGCCGGTCACCGGTCAACGTGGCACGTACCGCCTCGACCAGGTCGGTGGCGCGGGCGGCCACGTCGGCCGGTTCCCGCAGCGCCAGCCACTGGGCGAAGTCCGGCGGCAGCTCGATGGGCACCTCCTGGACTGTCCGGTGTTCGGTCATGACGCCATCGCCTCTTCCAGGGCCGTGGTGATCCGGGCGGTGGTGCTGGTCCAGTCGTCGAGGGTGGCTCGGCGCCGGGCTGCGGCGCCACGCAGTCGCTCGCGCAGGGTGGGGTCCTCCAGCCAGCGCCGCAGCGCCTCGGCCAACGCCTGCGGCTGCTCCGGGGGCACCAGCAGCCCCGGGCGTTCCCCGGCCACCCGGCCGAGGGTGTCGGGCAGGCCACCGACCGCGGTGGCCAGCACCGGGAGGCCGCAGGCCAGGGCCTCGGTGACCACCATCGCGTAGGTCTCCCCCCGTGAGGGGTGCACCAGCAGGTCAGCGGCGGCGTACTCGGCGGCCAGCCGGTCACCGGTCAGCGGACCGGTCAGCCGGATCCGGTCACCCAGGCGGTGGGTGGCTATCCGGGTGCGGAGCCGGTCGACGAAGTCCGGTTCCCGGTGCAGGGGGCCTACACAGGTCAGGGTCCAGGGCCGGTCGGCCACCCCCGCCAGCGCCTCGATCAGCAGGTCCTGGCCCTTGTGGGCGGCGACCGCGGCGACGCAGAGCAGCGCCGACCCGGCCGGCGATCCGGCTACCGGCGGCGCCGGGTCCACCCCGGGGGCGGCGACATGCACCAGGGACGGCGGTAGGGCGTACCGGTGCAGCAGCCGGTCCCGGGTCCAGGTGCTGGTGGCGACGATGGCGGCGGCGGCGGCCAGGGCCCGCGCCTCGGTGTCGTCGTCGCGGGGCAGGTGCACCAGCGGGACCAGCCGCAACCGGCCGGCGTGTGCCGCCAGGACCTCCGGCACCACCGAGGCGACCAGCCCGTCGATCAGGACCAGAGCCCCCTCGGGCAGAGTGGTGAGCAGTTCGGCGAGCCGGGCCTGCTCCGCCGCCGTCGGGGTCGGCCACGATCCCGGTACGGGATGTTCGTGCACCGACCAACCGGCGCCGGCCAGTCCGGCGCAGACCCGCCGGTCGTAGCCGTTGCCGCCGCTGGGGGTGGTCGGGTCGTCGATGTCGCCGGGCAGGACCACGTGCACGGTCGGCATGTCAGGCGCCGGTGCCGCTCGCCCCCGACAGTGACCGTTCGTAACTGGCCCAGGCGACATGCGACTCGTGCAGGGTGACCGTGAGGCCGGTCAGCCCGTGCGCCCCCGCCCCCAGGTCACCGGCGTGCACCCGGTCGGCGAGCCGGTCGGCGATGGTGCGGGCCAGCACCTCCGTGGTGGTGTTGGTGCCGGCGAAGGCGGGCTCCTCGTCCAGGTTGCGGTAGTTCAGCTCGGCCAGTACCGCCTTGAGCTGGTCGGTGGCCAGTCCGATGTCGACCACGATGCCGTCGGGGTCGAGATCCGGGCGGCGGAAGGTGGCGTCGACCACGAAGGTGGCACCGTGTAGCCGCTGCGCGGGGCCGAAGACCTCGCCCTGGAAACTGTGGGCGATCATGATGTGGTCACGGACGGTCACACTGAACACGGATTCACTCCCCGTCGTAGGTGATGAGGTGGCACAGCGCGGGCAGGCTGCCCGCGCTGAGTCGAGCGAGGACCTCGGGCAGTTCCGCGAAGGCCGACCGCCCGGTGATCAGGGTGTCGAACACCGGGTCGGCCAGCAGGTCCAGGGCCAGGGCCATCCGGTCGGCGTAGCCCCGGCTGCTGCGCCGGGCGGGGGCTATCCGGCCGACCTGGCTGCTGCGGATGGTCAGCCGTCCGGAGTGGAACGCCGCCCCCAGGGACAACTCCACGGCCCGGTCGCCGTACCAGCTCAGTTCCAGCACGGTCCCCTCGGGAGCCAGCAGGTCCAGGCCGAGTTGCAGGCCGGCGGCGCTGGCACTGGCGTGCACCACCAGGTCCCGCCGGCCGGTCGCGGCCTGCGGCGCGGCGAAGTCGACCCCCAGGGCGGCGGCCACCTCGGCCCGGGTGGGGTCGGTGTCGACAAGTTCCACCGCCACCCCGGGGAAGCGGGCCAGCAGGGCCGCCACGGCGCAACCGACCATGCCGGCGCCGACCACACTGACCCGGTCGCCGAGCAGGGGTGGTGCGTCCCACAGTGCGTTGACCGCGGTCTCCACCGTGCCGGCCAGCACCGCGCGGGAGGCCGGCACCTGCTCCGGTACGACCGTCACCGCGTCGACCGGCACCACATAGGCGCTCTGGTGCGGATACAGGCAGAACACCGTACGTCCGCGCAGGTGGGCCGGCCCCCGCTCGACCTCGCCGACGCTGAGGTAGCCGTACTTGACCGGGGCCGGGAAGTCGCCCTCCTGGAAGGGAGCGCGCATGGTGGCGTACTGGCTTTCCGGCACCTGGCCGGTGAAGACCAGGGTCTCGGTGCCCCGGCTGACTCCGGAGAACAGGGCGCGTACCTGCACCTCGTCCGGGCCGGGCTCGGGTAGCGTCACCGGACGGAGCTCTCCCGCACCGGGTGCGCGCAGCCAGAAGGCGCGGGCGGGTCGCGTCACGGGCAATTCTCCTCACCTGCGTCCGGACCGAACCGATCCGTCATGTTTTCCGTACTTCTCGACAGGGGTCGTCGATCATAAACACGGAGGCACGGTGTCCACAGTTCGAACCGGTCCGTACATCGGGCTGATCGTCCAGGTTGTCCTATTGGCCGGGCTCGCCATGACGGTAGGTCTCGGTGTCGCGGGCTGGCTGGCGGGCCTGGCGTACGGGGTCGGGACCTGCCTGGCGCTGCTACGGGGACTGGGGCGCGCCGGCTCATCCCGGCTGGGCCCGGCCGACTGGGTCACCATGGGTCGTGGCCTGCTGGTCGGGGCGGTGACCGCACTGATCGCCGAGGCCCTGCTCACCGGGCGGCCCGCCCCGGCGGCGGTGCTCGGCGGGCTGGCAGCGGTGGCGTTGGCCTTGGACGCCGTGGACGGCAAGGTGGCCCGCCGCACCGGCACGGCCAGCGCGTTCGGCGCCCGCTTCGACATGGAGGTCGACTCCATTCTGGTGCTGGTGCTGAGCATCTACGTGGCGCCCTCCGTCGGGATCTGGGTGCTCGCCATCGGCCTGATGCGGTACGCCTTCCTCGCCGCCGGCGGGGTACTGCCCTGGATGGATGCCCCGCTGCCGTACCGGTACTGGCGCAAGGTGGTCGCCGCGGTCCAGGGGATCACCCTGGCCCTCGCCGCCTCCCCGGTACTGCCCGCGCCGGTGAACACCCTGCTGCTGGTGGTGGCGCTCGGCCTGCTGGTCGAGTCGTTCGGTCGGGACGTGGTCTGGCTGTGGCGGCACCGGGTGCCGCGTACCGCCGCCGCGATCGTCGTGGCGACCGCTCCCCGGGGGGTACGCCCGCTCGACCGGGTGGACGAACGCGACCTGTCCGCCGCGCCCGTGCTGTCGCTGCGCTGATCGGGAGAAACCAGTTGTCGACCTCTGATGCGGTGCTGACGACCAGCACCGACGAGAGCCACCCCACGACCGACTCCGCAGCCGAGGCGACCAGCGTCGACAAGCCGGTCAGCCGGCGTCGGCGGGTGCTGTCCCGAGTGGTCACCGTGCTGGCCGTCGCCCTGGTGCTGGCCGCCTTCACCCTGCCTCACCAGCCCTGGCGGATGCAGCCCGGGGCCTTCCTGCGGATCCCGCTGGAGGCCCTGCTGCTGGCCGCCGCACTGCTGGCCCTGCCCGGCCGACCCCGCCGGATGATCGCCGCCCTGGCCGGGCTGCTGCTCGGCCTGGTCGTGCTGGTGAAGATCGGCGATCTCGGTTTCTACTCCTCGTTGGGGCGCCCGTTCGACCTGGTGTTGGACTGGTCCCTGCTGGACGAGGCGTTCGCCTTCCTGGCCGAGTCGATCGGTCGGCCGGCGGCGACCGCCATCGCCGTGGGGGTGGTGCTGGTGCTGGTGGCCCTGCCGGTGCTGACCGCCCTGTCCACCGTACGACTGTCCAAGCTGCTGGTGCGCCACCGCACCGCCAGCACCCGGGTCCTGGCGTCGCTGGTGCTGGTGTGGGCCCTGCTCGCCGTCTTCCAGGCGCGGATCGTGACCGGGGTGCTGGTCGCCGACACCAACGCCAGCGCGATCGTCTACGACCACGTGGCGGAGGTACGGGAGCGGATCAACGACCGGGCGGCCTTCCGCGACGAGGTGGGGACCGACCGGTTCCGGGACGTACCAACCGACCAGTTGCTGACCGGGCTGCGGGGCAAGGACGTCCTGATCGCCTTCGTGGAGAGTTACGGCCGGGACGCCGTCTCCGACCCGGAGTTCGCCTCGGTGCAGCGGCTGCTGGACGAGGGCGCCGGCCGGTTGCAGGCGGCCGGGTTCTCCTCGCGCAGCGGATTCCTCACCTCACCGACCATCGGCGGCGGCAGTTGGCTGGCGCACGCCACCCTGCTGTCCGGGTTGTGGATCGACAACAACCAGCGACACAAGAGCCTGCTGGCCAGTGACCGGTTCACCCTGGGGGAAGCCTTCCAGGGCGCCGGCTGGCGTACCGTCGGGGTGATGCCGGCGGTCAACCAGGCCTGGCCGGAGGGGAAGTTCTACGGCTACGAACAGTTCTACAACGGCCCCGACCTCGGCTACCGGGGCCCCCGGTTCGCCTTCTCCCCGATGCCGGACCAGTACGCCATCAACGAGTTCCACCAGCGGGAACGGGTCGGCACACGGGACCGTCCGGTGATGGCCGAGTTGGCCCTGGTCTCCAGCCACTCCCCCTGGACCAAGGTGCCCTCCCTGGTCGACTGGGCGGACATCGACGACGGCGAGGTGTTCCGCAAGGGCATCATCGGTACCCCGGCGGCGCAGGCCCGCACGGGTTACCGGCACGGGGTCAGCTACACCCTGCGTACCCTGATCTCCTACCTGGAGACCTACGGCGACGACGACACCGTGCTGGTGATCGTCGGTGACCACCAGCCCGCCCCGGTGATCACCGGGGACAATGCCAGCGCGGACGTGCCGATCCACCTGCTCGCGAAGGATCCCGCCGTACTGAAGCGGATCGCCGACTGGGGCTGGCAGGATGGTCTGACCCCGGATGCCGCCGCCCCGGTCTGGCCGATGGACTCCTTCCGGGACCGGTTCCTCACCGCCTTCGGCTCCACCCCGGCCCGCCCACAGGCCCACTCCCGCTGACCGGCCGAGGGGTGCGGCCGGCGGTGGTCGTACCGCCGGCCGCACCCCCGCATGCGGCTACCGTCGGTGGTGGCCGGCTGCCGCTAGCGTCGGCTCCACTGCTGGTTGGGCTGGCCGTTGCAGGTCCACAGGACGAGCCGGGTGCCGTTGGCCGTTGCCCCGCCGTTGGCGTCCAGACAGAGACCGGACTGCACCCCGCTGATGGTGCCGTTGGCGTTGAGGTTCCACTGCTGGTTCGTCCCGCCGTGGCAGTCGTAGATGGTGACCCGGGTGCCCGGGGAGGTGCCGTACCCCTCGGCGTCCAGGCACTTGTTGCCGTAGACCGTCAGGGCCCGACCGGAGGTGTAGCTCCACTGCTGGTTGGTGCCGCCGTGACAGTCCCACAACTGCAACTGGGTGCTGTTGGCCGTGCTGTAACCCGGCACGTCGACACACCGGCCGGACTGGTTGCCGACGATCGCGCCGGTGCCGGGAGCCGGGGTGGGGGTGGGCGTGGGCGTGGGGGTGCCGCCGTTACCGGGGGTGCCGATGCTGCCGGGCACCGACTGCAGGGCGTTGTACCAGACCGCGGCCATCTTGTCGTAGCCGTTGGCGGTCGGGTGGACGCCGTCGATCAGGTCGCCGGTGGTCAGGGCGGCGTGCATGTTGACCAGGTGGACCCGCTTGCCCGCGTTCACCTTGCTCTGCACGATGCCGGGGATCGCCGCGTTGAAGGTGCGTACCGCCGCCGCCTGGTTGGTGTTCGACAGGGTGATGATCTGCGCGACGAACACCTCCGCGGTGGGAGCGGTGTTGGTGATCCGGTCGATCAGGGTGGAGAGCCGGTTCGGGGCGGTGCTGACCTGGTAGTTCTGGAGTATGTCGTTGGTGCCGATGTGCAGCAGCACGGTCTGCGGCCGCTGGGTGTTCAGCCAGTTGACGATGTTCGCGTCGATCTGGTCGATGCGCCAGCCCGGGTGCCCCTGATGGTCCCGGTCACCGAGGCTGGTCGGCCCGTTGAACTGCGACCCGACGAAGTCCACCGTGTATCTGCCGTTGACCAGGCGCTGCCACAGGCCGATCCGGTAGCCCCCCGGGATCTGGGTGCCCTCGGTGATCGAGTCACCGAGCGGCATCACCCGCACCCCACCGTTGGACTCCGCGCTGGCGGCCCCGCCCGACACCACCACACCGCTGACCGCGAGAGCGACCGCAGCCGCCACCGCAAGCCATCGTGCCTTCCTACCCATCCCCACTCCTGCCACTAGTCCCGCAGCTCACTGAAACTGTGAGCGCTAACACTCATAGCAGTCGATATTCCCACCCCCACCCACCCCCGTCAACATCCACTCCCACTCCCACGCCCGCCCCGCCACGGCTGACCTCGCCCCCTCCCCGCCCCGCCGACCCGACCCACCCCGGCGATCTTGCACTTTGTGTCGCCGCATAAGCCACAAAAGCCGTGTAACAGCGACCAAAAGTGCAAGATCAGCGCGGACAGGGGCGCGGACAGGGAGGGCGGGCGGGGCGAGGGGCAGCCAGGGTGGGGTCAGGGAGTGGGTTTTTGGGCTATGAGGATGTCGCGGACGATGGCCTGGTCGACGCGGTGAGAGAGGGTGCGCCAGGGGCCGTGGTCCAGCACGGTCAGGCCGGCGGCGGTCAGCTGTTCGGCGGCGGCCTCCCGGCGGGCCACGTTGGTGTTCCAGGAGATGCCGAGCGCGCCGCCGGGGCGCAGCAGCCGGGCCCAGCCCGGCACGGCCGCGGCGAGCAGGGCCAGGGGGTCGCGGGCCAGCCCGTCGTTGGTACGACTGCCGTGCTGCACGCCGTACGGTGCGTCGGCGACCACCAGGTCGACGCTCTCCGGGCGGAAGAACTCACCGACCCGGGTGGTGTCGGCGCTTACCACGTCCACGGTCTGCACGTCGCCGGCCTTGTGCGCCTCCTTCGAGGCGGCCAGTTCCAGCCGCAGTCGACGGCCGACCACCTTGCGTTCCCGGCGTACCGGACCGGACTCCAGCACCCGGTGCTTGACCCGTTTGCGCTTGAGCCAGGTGGTGAGGAACGCCTGGTACGCCTCGAAGTCCTTGCTGTCGCGGTCCAGGCCGGCGGCGTGGAAGCCGTACATCATGGCCTGGTTGAGGGTGGTCCCCCGGCCGCACAGCGGATCGAGTACCCGGAACCGCCGGGTCAGCAGCTCGTCGGCCGAGTCCGAGGCGAGCAGGGTGAGGTTGAGCAGCAGCTTGGTGAACTGCTCGTTGGTCTTGCCGGGGTACTTCAGGATGGTGATCAGGTCGTCGTCGAAGCGGTCCAGCCGGGTCAGCGGCACCGGGCGCAGCAGATCCTCGACGAACTCGAAGATGGCGTACGCGCTGGACAGGTTGCTCAGCAGCGCCACCTCCCGCTCGCTGAGCCCCTCCTCGACCCCGAAGGTCACGTAGTCGACCCCGCCCACGGTGGCCGTCTGCACCGCCCCGAGGCGTCCGCCGAGCACCCTCTCACCGAAGATCTCCAGCTCCGCCCGCGTCAGCTCGACCGCCGCCCCGGAGTACACCCGGTTGCTCGAAGGCAGGATCAGTACCCCATACCGTTTCACGACCAGCCACTATTCCACGGCGGCAGCCGCCCTCCCCCGCCGCCCCGCACAGCGGGGTGGTGCCCGCAGGTCCACCGTCGGACCTGCGGGCACCACGTGATCGAGCGGTGTCAGGGTCAGGCGGGCAGGCCGCCGACCTGGGTGTTGATCCAGGAGCGGATCGAGGGCAGGTCACCGTAGATGGACGGGGCGGTGGCGCAGGTGGAGCTGTTGTTGCCGGCGCGGCTGGTCGCACCGATCACGTTCCACACGCCGTTGATCTTCCGCACCTGGGGGCCACCGGAGTCGCCGTAGCAGGCACCGGCGTTGCCGTTGGTGTTGTTGGTGCAGATCTCGTACGGGCCGTTGATGCCCAGGCACCGGCTGTCGGCCACGATCGAGGTGTCCAGCTCGTGCGCGACGGTCGGGGCGGAGCCGCAACCCCGGGGGGCGCAGGTCTGGCCCCAGCCGATGATCCGGGTGGCGGTGCCGACCGCACCCGAGGTGGTCGGGATCGGGGCCGGCGCGTAGGTGACCGAGCTGGCCAGCTGGAACAGCTTGACGTCGATGCTCGGGTGGTTGACCGCCCGGCTGACCCGGACCACGGTGCCGCCGCTACTGCGGTTGGTGCTGCCCACCCGCACCGAGGAGGGGGTCGAGCAGTGCTTGGCGGTGACCACCCAGTTGGCCTTGATCAGGGTGCCGGTGCAGCCGGAGGTGTAGACCAGCCAGGGGTAGTTCTCGGTGGCCGGGCGCCCGTTGACCACCTGGATGCCGATCCCGCCGGTCTCGTCCCCGGTCCAGGTGTAGGTCTCGGCGACCTCGGCGGTGCTGCGGCTGCCGGCGAAGAGCTGGTTGACCCGGCTGGCCTCGGCAGCGCTGGGGTTGGCGTTGGTGCAGGACACCGGGGCGCTGCTGCCGGACATCAGGTCCGAGCAGAGGCCGGTACGCCGGTCGGGCAGGCCGAGGATGTGACCGAACTCGTGGGTGGCGATCCGGGTGCGGTGGTAGCCCTGGTTGACCGCCTGCCAGCCCATCCAGATCCGTCCGGAGCCGAGCCCGGTGACCTGGGCCCGGGGCCAGCCGGTGTCGACCAGGATGGTCACGTTGGCGGGAGTGCCGGGCACCAGCCGGACATTGCTGACCTTGCTGTTCCAGATCTGGGCGGCCTGGTCGAAGTTGGTCCGGAACTCGCCGGCCCGACTGGCGTCGTAGTAGACGGTTCGGGCGGCGGAAGCGCCGGCGGCGGTGGCCACCTGTAGCCCGGTCGCGGCCAGCACCGCTGCCAGCGCGACGGTTGCCGCGCGCAGCAGTCGTCGTCGGATCATCTCTACTCCCCTGCGGATACCCGTGGCGCATCGACGCACCACGATCGATGTCCGTGGATGTTAGTAGAGATCGGTCAATAGGGTGTCATCGCGGAAGTGTCATACCGCCTTACCGGCTGTTACCCCGCTGTGACGTCATGGTGAAGGCTCGGTGTCGAGGCGTGTCGATGGTGGAGTCCACGAACGTCGGCCCGCACGGGCTGGCCGACAGCAGAGAGGAGACCGCGATGCGGATCAGCAGAACCCTCGCCGCCCTGACGGTGACCTGCGCCGTACTCCTGACCACCGCCGCCACGACCGCCACCGCCGGTACGACGGCGGCGGCCACCGGCGAGCCGTACTGCGCGATCACCTGGGCCACCGCCTTCACCACCGCCACCTGCGGCACCGGCTGGCCCGGGAGCAACCCGGCACCATCGAGGCGTACGAGGTGTCCGCCGTCGACGGCTCCCCCACCAAGCTGGTCTCCGTACCGGTGACCCTGACCGCCACCCGGTAGGGGCCGTCACCGGCGCCGGCGGCGTCCCCTGGTCCGGGTCCGCCGCTGCACCGGCGGCTTGGGCAGCACGAGGGTGCCGACCTCGGCGGCCGACCCGGCGTCAACGGCGTCAGCGGCCGAGGCGACCGGGGCGGCCGAGGCGGCCTCCACCCGACCGGCGGCCGTGCCGATGAGTTCCTGCTCCGGCAGCCGCCGTTCCAGGTCGGCGATGATGGCCTGCACCCGGGCCAACTGCTCACGGACCGACGGCTCCTCCTCGGCGTGCCCACCGGTCGGGCGGTCGCCCCGCTGGGCGGCGACCTGCTCGTCCTGGTGCGCCTCCTGCAGAGCGGTCAGCACCAGACCCACCAGCAGATTGGTCAGCAGGTAGCAGGCGGCCACCATGTAGGAGACGTAGTACAGCACCGCCCAGCCGGTCACCTCACGGCCGGCCTGGAGGGTGTCCGTGATGCCGTCCAGCGACAGCAGCAGGAACAGGGTGAGCATGGCCTGCCCGACGCTGCCGTACTCCTCCGGGTAGGCGGTGCCGAACAGCATCCAGCCCAGCATCGCGTACCCGTACAGCAGCAGGGCGGTGACCAGCAGGAAGCTGGCCAGTCCGGGCAGGCTGCGTCGGATGCCGACCAGGATCACCCGCAGGCTGGGGAACAGTCGGAACGCCCGAACGATGCGGGCCAGCCGCAACAGCCGCAGCAGGGTCACGTTCTCCCGCACCCCGGGCAGCAGCGGAGCGGCCACGATCAGCAGGTCGAAGACGTTCCACCGGTCCCGGAAGAACCCGCCGAAGGTCGGTGCGTGGGCACCGAGACGCACCAGCAGTTCCAGCACGAACAGGGTGAGACAGACGTACTCGACCGCCCGCAACGCGCTGCCCACGATCGCTACGACGACACCGTAGGTCTCCAGGCCCAGGGCCACCGCGTTGACGATGACCACGGCGAAGCTGGCCAGGTTGAACCAGGAGGCGCCGACGAGGGCCTGGCACCGGGCGGCTAGCCGGTGCAACGGACCACGGACAGTGCGCGTCATCTCACTCCTCGCCCGGCTACGACCGGACGGCAGCCTATGACACCCCCGGGGAGGACCCGCATCCGGACCGGCCACAAAGGACAGCAACCTGGTCAGCGCCCCCGACGGTCGCCCACCCCCGACGCCGAGGGCTCAGCCGGCCCGCAGTTCGGCGGGATCGGTGGCGGAGCGATGCATCAGCACGCTAGCCCCGATCACCAGGAGCACGGCCAGCAGCGCGATCGACATCACCGCCCCGACATCGGCCCACGGCACCGAGGTCTGCAGGGTGTGGGTGACCTGGCGGTACTCCAGGTGGCGCTGGGCGTCCGGCCCGGCGCACTCGGCCGGGGTGCCGACGCAGACCATCCGGCTCCAACCCGCGGTGGCGGTCGTCGTGAAGGCTCGCATCCCGGCCAGTCCGACCAGGCCCGCGATGGCGATGCCGGGTACCGCCGGCAGCAGCACCCTCCAGCACAGGGCGCGAGCCAGCACCGCCCTCGGGGTGCCGCCGGCCACCAGGGCGGCGATGGCCCGGCGGCGGGCCACCCCGGCCTCGACCAGGGCGATCAGCAGGGTGAGGGCGGCCACCCCGATGAGACTGACCAGCACCGCGTCGACCAGGGTGCGGACCTCCGACCGGAAGGCCGCGGTGCCCCCGAGGTCCAGGGGCGGGGTGTCATAGCCCAACGCCGGGTCCAGCATCGCGGCCGTCCGCACCGCCACGTCGGTGTCCAGCCAGGAGTGCAGCATCATCGCGGCGGCACCGAAGGCGGTGACGACCAGGATGACGGTGAAGCTGCGGCTGCCGGCGTGCGGGTCGGCGAGGATCTGCCGGGCCGCGA
The DNA here is from genome assembly GCF_043198155.1 of Micromonospora sp. NPDC048871. Taxonomy (NCBI): domain Bacteria; kingdom Bacillati; phylum Actinomycetota; class Actinomycetes; order Micromonosporales; family Micromonosporaceae; genus Micromonospora; species Micromonospora sp. NPDC048871. Next base: position 137,315 of record NZ_JBICUM010000004.1, read on the forward strand.
TCAACGCGCTGGGTCGCCGGGTCACCCGCAGCAGCAGCCGGGCGCTGCGGTAGCCGATCCAGGCCACCGTGAACATCAGACCGAGCAGCATCACGACGGTGCAGCCGAGCAGGGCGATGACGAACAGGTCGTCCCGGTTGGCACCGAATCCGCCCTGCCGGACGTACTCGCTGCGCATCACCGCACTGATCGACACCAGGCCGGCCAGGCCGAGCCCCAGCAGTAGGGTAGGCCAGGCCCGTACCGGCTGTTGTCGGCTCTGCCGCAGCACCCCGAAGGGGGTGACGGCCACCCGACGCAGCAGGACGACGGTGAGCAGGGTGGTCAGCAACGGCACCCCGAACACCACGGCGACGATCACCGTGGCCGAGGGCAGCACGTCCGTCGGCAGTGGCCGTACCCCCTCGGGGTCCGGGCGGTCGAGCAGCACCCGCCCGGTCAGGTAGGCGACCACGCCGACCACCGAGCCGATCATCGCCGCCAGCCCGGTCTCCACGGCGGCGAGCCAGGTGATCTGCCTCGGGGTGGCGCCGGCCATCCGCAGGGCCGCCAGTCGGCGGTTGCGGGCGGGCGCCCCGAGTCGGGCGCACTGTGCGACCAGGAACAGGATCGGGATGCTGCACAGCAGCATCGCCACGGCGACATTGAGCAGGAGACTCGGCTGGGTGAGCATCCGGTTGTGGTACCGCCCGACGGCCGGGTCGATGGCCAGCACGGTGGCGCAGCAGAGCAGCGCCAGCACCGCGATCGCCGCACCGGCGGCGGTGACCGGCACCCGGGCCCGGTCGGTGCGGGTACCGACGAAGGCCAGGCGGAGCAGGCCGGCCGGTCTCACCGCGCCTCCTCCCGGGCCAGGACCCGGCCGTCGCCGTGGGGCCGGCCGTCGCTGTCGACGCCGCCGTCGCGCAGGGTGATCTCGCGATCGGCGTACGCGGCCACCTGCGCGTTGTGGGTCACCACCAGCACGGTGGTGCCGTGCTGGCGGGCCAGCCGGACCAACTCCACCATGACCTGTTCACCGGCCAGACTGTCCAGCGCCCCGGTCGGTTCGTCGGCGAAGAGCACCTGAGGTTCAGTGACCAGGGCGCGGGCCAGGGCCACCCGCTGCTGCTGGCCGCCGGACATCTCACCGGGCCGCTTGTCGGCCAGATCGCCGACGGCCAACCGGTCGAGCAGGTCCCGGGCCCGCCGGGCCGCCTCCCGGTAGCGCAGACCACCGAGTTGTAGCGGCAGGGTCACGTTCTCGATCCCGGTCAGCTCCGGCACGACCTGGCCGAACTGGAACAACACCCCGAAGACCGTACGACGCAACCGGGAGCGCTCCGCCTCACCGGCGGCGCTGATCTCCCGCTCCTGGAACCACACCCTGCCCCGTTCGGGACGCAGGATGCCCGACAGACAGTGCAGCAGGGTCGACTTGCCGCAGCCGCTAGGGCCGGTGACCGCCACGATCTCACCCGGTTCCACCTGCAACGACACGTCCCGCAGGGCGGGGGTCGGCCCGTACCACTTCTCGATGCGCTCGGCGCGCAGGATGGCCTCGGTCACGACCGTACCTCCGCCCGGAGCTGACTGATCCGGTCCATCGTGGTGGCCATCCAGCGCAGGTCGGCGTCGAGGTGATTGAGCAGGTAGTCGGCGGCGACCAACTCGGTCACCGAGGCTTCCCCGCCGGTCTTGACCGCGGTCAGCTCCCGCATCCGGGCCAGGTGGGCGGCGCGCTGCGCGGCCAGGAACGACCGGGCGGTCCCTTCGTCCGGGGTGGCGAGCAGCGCCACGATGACCTTCACGAACAGCTCGGCGGAGATGTGCACCGCCGGCGGCACCACCTGGCTCAGCCAGCCGTCGAGTGCGGTCCTGCCCTGCGGGGTGAGCCGGTAGGCCACCCGATCCGGCCCGCCCGCCCGCTCGTGCGCCGCTTCCGCGATGTGTCCGTCGCGCAGCATCCGGGCCAGTGTGGAGTAGAGCTGCCCGAAGGCCAACGGCCGGACGCCGAAGAGCCTGCGGTCATGCTCGCGCTTGAGCTCGTAACCGTGGCTGGCCCCCTGCGCCGCGAGCACCCCGAGCAGAACATGCGTGGTCGACATCCCCCCACTATTCCCTCAAGGAATAGCCCCGTCAACACCGGGGAGAAGGGCGGGGTGGCGTGGGGGCATGACAACTGTCATGGGTGGGAGGTGCATGGTGCCCTACCGCTGGTGACGGCTGGGGGAAACACTGATCCGCAACGCAGCCGAGACACCAGAGGTGCGGAAGGCGACTGGGGAAGAGTCGGGCTGGGCCGCTCGCGGGACAGCCGGGACATGAAACAGCTGTGGGTAGTCCAGATACCCACAGCTGACTTCATCCTATCCGCAATCGCCGCGCCGTGCAGGAACCAGATGCGCCACTTCGGGAGAGACACATGCGCGACTTCGGAGCAGACACCGTCAGCGTGATCCGGGCGCGGGCCGCCGCGCTCGCGGCCTCCTGGTTGGACGGTGCCGCCGGGGCACCTCAGGACATCCTGCGAGTGGACAACCTGGCCGGTGAGCCGACCGAGCCGGTTCCGTGCTTCTGCCTCGGCACGTTCTGCTGGGTCAACACCCAACTGGCGGAGTAACACCGATGTCCGGCCTGCCCGCCATGGGTCGCGCGTTGTTGCTCGACCCGTCCACCCGAGACGACCCGAGCCGGTACGGGCGGCTGCTCGCCGAGGCGCCGGTACTGCGTACCGGCGGGTTGTGGCTGGTGTCGGGCTACCAGCAGGTGTCGAGACTGGCCGGGGACCCCCGACTGGTGATCGATCCACGGACCGGGGACCCGCCGTTGCCCCTGACCCAGTCCGAGCGGCTGGAACTGATCTTCGGGCGGATGCTGAGCTTCCGGGACGGTCCCCCCCACCGCCGCCTGCGGCAGCTCGTGTCCGGGGCGTTCAGCGCCCGCCGCACCGGCGGCCTGGAGGAGACCGTACGCGACCTGGTCGCCGACCTGATCTCGCAGGCGACGGCCGGTGGCCCGGAGTTCGACCTGGTGCCGGCTGTCGCCGAGCGGCTGCCCGTGCTCACCACCTGCCGACTGCTGGACCTGCCGGCCGGCAGCTGGGCCCAGGTCGACCGGTGGGCCCGCACCCTCACCGGTCAACTCTTCCGCTTCGGTCAGAGCGCCGAGCAGCTGGCCGAGGTGCACCGGCAGGTCGACCAGCTGCTGCGGTTCATCGAGGAGCTGGCCGCGGCCCGCCGCAACCGCACCGGTGACCTCGTCGCCGAGCTGTTCGGGGCCTCCAGCGGTACGGACGCCCGGCTCAGCCCGGAGGAGTTCGTCTCGTTCGTGGTGCTGCTGTTCATCAACGGCCTGGAGACGGCCACCGCGGCCATCTCGATCTGTGTGGCACAACTGCTGGACCGACCGGAGCTGGCCGCCGGGCTGCGCCGGGATCCCGACCACGCCCTGGCGGTGGTCGACGAGTGCCTGCGGCTGCACAGCCCCGTCTGGCTGGCCGCCCGCCGGGCGGTGGCACCGATCGAGATGGAAGGTCAGCTGATCGAGGCCAACGATCCGGTGTTCCTGCTCTGGGCGGTGGCCAACCGGGACCCGGCGGTCTTCGCGCAACCCGACCAGTTCCGGCCCGGTCGGCCCGGTCGACACCTGGCCTTCGGGCGCGGACCCCACCACTGCCTGGGGGCGGCCATGGCCCGCATCCAGGCCGCCGAGGTGCTGCGGCAACTGGCGGCGTACGAGGGTCTGCGGGCCGGGTCCGGTCCGGCCCGACGGCGGCACACCCCCGCCCTGCAGACGTACGACTCACTGCCGGTGACTGTGACCCCGGCCGGTGAACCCCTGCCGATCCGAGCGGAGGCGAGGCACCATGCCACGAACCGGTGAACTGGACGACGTCGTACGCCTGACCACCCGGCGTAGCTGGGCACTGCTGACGGCCGTACTCCTGGCCCTCGGGGTCGGCGGGACCTGGGCCGTGGTGGCCCGGATCGAGTCGACGGTGTCCGTGGAGGGCATCCTGCTGGCCGGGCGCGGTCCGACCGTGGTGACCGCCCCGGCCACGGCCACGGTCGCCTCGGTCGAGGCGGTCACCGGCCGACCGGTGGCGGCCGGGGAGGTGCTGCTGACCCTGCGTGGCGACGACGAGACCATCGAGGTGACCAGCCCGGTCGCCGGATTCCTGAGCACCCTGACCGTCCGGCCCGGCGACTCGGTGAAGGGCGGGGCAACCCTCGGCGCCGTCGACCGGGCCGAGCAACGACTCTCCGCCCTACTGCTGCTGGACGCCGGTCAGCCGGCCGGCATCCCGGCCGGGACGCCGGTGCGCGGCGCCGGGTTGAGCGGCACGGTCACCCAGGTCGAGGCGTACCCGCTGAGCACGACCGACCTGGCCGACCGGTACGGGATTCTTCGGCTGCCCGGGTACCCCGACGAGCGGCTGGTCCGGCCGGTCCTCGTCGACCTGGGGGTGTCCGCCTGGCCGGGCGCCACCCTGACCCCCGTGCGCCTGGACCTCATCGTCGGCACCGACCGGCCCCTGGACGTCCTGCTCGGAGGTGGTCGGTGATGGTCGTTCTCGCCGACAACAAGACCACCGCCCCCCGGGCGGAGGAACCCCAGCCCCAGCCACGCCGGCAGCGGGCCGTGCGCACCGTCGAGACCCCGCAGATGGAGGACGCCGACTGCGGCGCGGCCTGCCTGAGCATCATCCTCAACCACCACGGCCGACGGGTGCCGCTGGCCGAACTGCGGGACCGCTGCGGGGTGGGTCGGGACGGGATGACCGCCTCCGGGTTCGGCCGGGCCGCCGCCGGCTACGGACTCAAGGTCACCGGCCGGTGGATCGACACCTCCGACCTGGACATGGCCTCCCGGCTGCCGGTGCCGGCGGTGGTGCTGCTCGACGGCCGGCACTACGCGGTGCTGGAGGGCGTCCGGCGAGGCCGGGCCTGGATCAACGACCCGGCGGTGGGCCGACTGCCGTTGACCCCGGCCGAGTTCGCCACCCGGGCCAACGGTCCGGTGCTGATCGCCAGCCGGACCCCGGAGTTCGAGCCGGGGGGTGACCGCTGGCCCTTCGCCCGCGCGGTGGCCCAGCGGATCCGACCGTACGCACCGATGATCCTCGCCGGCGCGCTGCTCGGCGCCGTCGCCGCGGTACCGACCCTGCTGGCCTCGATGTCCATGCGGGCCGTGCTCAACCGGGTGCTGATCCTCGGCGACCTGGCCTGGCGCCCGGCGCTGCTGGCCATCCTGGTCGGTGGCGCGCTGCTGGCGGCCCTGGCCGGGTGGGCCCAGCAGCGCATCTTCGCCACCGCCCTGGCGGTGATGGCCACCCGGTTCTCCAGCCGGTACCTGACCGCCCTGCTGCGGCTGCCCGGGGAGTTCTTCCACCGTCGGCACCTCAGCGGCCTGGTGAACCGGACCCAGATGAACGACGGCCTGGCCATCGCGCTGTCCGAGCGGGTCGTGCTGCCCGCCGCGGCGGCGGTGACCGTGGCCGGGTACGGGCTGTTCATCGGTTACCTGGCGCCCCGGCTGCTGGTGGTGATGTCGCTGGCGATGGCGGCGCAGATCGTGCTGCTGAACCTGGTACGACGGCGGGCGGGTCCGCACCAGCAACGGCTGCTGTTCGAGCAGCTACGACGGGACAGCACCGCCCACAGCGGACTAAAGATGATCGAGTCGGTCAAGGCCGACGGCGCCGAGCGGTGGCTGTTCGCCTCCTGGGCCCGATCGGCCGGCCGGACCCTGGACGCCGCCAACGCGCTGGCCTCGGCCACCCTGGGCGTGATGGCGCTCAGCGCGGCGGTCGGCCCGGCCGCCCTGGCCGGGCTGGCCCTGGTCGGCGCGCACGACGTCGCCGCCGGTCGGATCGACCTCGGCACCCTGCTCACCGCCCAACTGGTGGGTGGCGCGATGCTCGCCCCCCTGGGGCTGCTGGTCGGGCTGGGTTCGGAGATCCAGGTGACCCGGGTGCACGTCTCCGTGATCGACGACGCCCTGGCGGCCACCCCGCATCCGGCCCGCGCCACCGTCCTGGAGCCGAGCGCCGCGCCGGAACCGGAGCCGTCCCGGCTGACCGGGCGCATCGAGTTCGACCGGGTCAGCTTCGGCTACGACCGGCACCGGCCACCCCTGGTCCGGGACATCTCCTTCACGGCCGAACCCGGTCAGTGGGTGGCCCTGGTCGGCGTCAGCGGCAGCGGCAAGTCCACCCTGGCCAGGCTGGCCGTCGGGGCGGCGCAGCCGTGGGAAGGCGCGGTACTGCTCGACGGGCAGCCCCGGGAGACCTACTCCCGGCGCACCCTGGCCGCCTCGATCGGCTACGTGGAGCAGCAGCTGCGCCTCTTCGAGGGCAACCTGCGCGACAACCTGACCCTGTGGGATCCGACCCTGCCGGAGGAGCGGCTGCGCGCCGCCCTGATCGACGCCGGCATCGACCGGCTGGTCGAGCAGCGGGGCGGTCTGGACAGCGGGGCGGTCAGCGAGCACGCCCGCAACCTGTCCGGCGGGGAGCAGCAGCGCCTGGAGTTGGCCCGGGCCCTGGCGGCCGACCCGCCGCTGCTGGTGCTCGACGAGGCGACCAGCGCCCTGGATGCGAGCACCGAGTTCGCGGTCCTGCAGGCGCTTCGCCAACGCGGGGTGACCTGCATGTTCATCGCCCACCGGATCTCCACCGTGCGGGACGCCGACCTGATTCTGGTGCTGGACAAGGGCGAGATCGTGCAACGCGGTACCCACTCCGAGCTGATCGAAGCCGACGGTGTCTACCGGCGGCTGGCCACCGATGGGCGGACGAAATGACCACCGTCGACACCCCCACCGTGGACACCCCGACGCACCGCGTCGCGGCGGATCTCGCCGCGGTCGACGAGGCCTGGCGGCGGCTCGCCGCCGCCGCCGCCGAGCGGCCCGAGCGACCGGACGACGACGCGGCACGGACCCTGGCCGCCCACTACGACCTGCCGCAGCCCGCCCCGGGCCTGGGCCTGGTCGCCGCGCTCCGGGCCGCCGGACTGCACTGGACCGAGGTACGCCTCGACGGCCGCTGGTACCGCCACGGCGCCGCCCCGCTGATCGTCTTCCCGGTCGAGGGGCCGGCCGTGGCGCTGCTGCCGGCCCGGCGCGGCTACCGCACTCCCGAGGGACGCCCGGTCACCGCGGCCATCGCGGCCCAGTACGAGCAGACCGCCTGGCAGGTCTATCCCCCGCTGTCACCGAACCAGCCGATCACCGCCCGGGGGCTGCTGCGGTTCGCCGCCCACGGCGCCGGCCCCGACCTGGGTTTCCTGCTGTCGGCCGGGCTGCTCGCCGCCCTGATCGGTGGCGTCCTGCCGTTCCTGTCCGCGTGGATCATCATCGGGGTGGCCGGGGGCAGCGTCGGCGGTCAACTGCTGTGGAGCCTGGCCGCCCTGATCGCCGGCTTCGTGGTGTCCAACGCCCTGCTGCTGTCGGCCCGTAACGCCGCCCTGGTCCGGCTCCAGGGTCGACTGCAACTGCGCCTGGAACCGGCGGTCTGGTCGCATCTGCTCAGCCGGGACGTCCGGGCGCTGGAGGAGATGGGCACCAGCGACCTGGTCCAACGCGCCAACTCGGTCACCGAGATGCGCAAGGCGCTGTCCGACAGCGTCGCCGCCGGGGTGCTCGGCAGCGCCTTCGGCCTGGTCAGCCTGGCCGCCCTGATCGTCGTGGACCCACTCGTCGGTGGGTGCGTGCTCGGCGCCACCGTGCTGCTGATGGCGGTGGCGAGTTACGCCGCCATCCGTCAGCAACGCCACGAGCTGGCCAACCGGGAGGCCTTCGCGGCCGTGGCCGGTTTCCTGCACACCGCCCTGCTGGCGATCGAGAAGATCCAGGTGGCGGCCCGTGAGGAGCGGGTCTTCGCCGGCTGGGCGCAACGCTACGCCCGGCAGCGCCGCACGGACGCCGAGACCCTGCGGTGGCAGGCCCGGGTGGCGGCCTGCGCGGCGGCCCTGCAACCGACCCTGCTGGCCACCCTCGGCATCGTGGTGACCCTGCGTCAGGATGTCGCCCTCGGCACCTTCGTCGCGGCCAGCATCGCGGTGGGGCAGTTCGCCGCCTCGGTAGGGATGCTTCAGGGGGGCGTGATCTCGGCCTTCTCGCTGGTCGCCGCGTACCGTCGGCTGGCACCGGTGCTGGCGGCGGCCCCGGACGTGGCACCGGAGGCCGCCGACCCCGGTCGGTTGCGGGGCCGGGTGCAGTTGCACGAGGTCACCTTCACCTACCCCGGCACCGGACGACCCGTCCTGGACCGGGTCAGCATCACCGCCGAGCCGGGCGAGTTCGTCGCCGTCGTCGGCCCCTCCGGCGCCGGTAAGTCCACCCTGATCCGCCTGCTGCTGGGTCTGGTACCCCCCAGCTCCGGTGCGGTTCGCTACGACGGCCGGGACCTGTCCGAGCTGGACGTACGGGCGGTCCGGGCCCAGCTGGGGGTGGTGCTCCAGCAGGCCCGGGCGGTCCGTGGCTCGATCCGCGACAACGTGGCCGCCGGCACCGAGGACCTCACCGACGAGGGGGTGTGGCAGGCCCTGCGGCTGGCCGGTCTGGCCGAGGAGGTCCGGGCCATGCCGATGGGGCTGCACACCATGGTCAGCGAGGACAACAAGGCCTTCTCCGGCGGACAGATCCAGCGGCTGATGCTGGCTCGCGCCCTGGCCAAGCAGCCGCCGGTGCTGGTGCTCGATGAGGCCACCAGCGCACTGGACAACATCACCCAGCGTACGGTGACCGACCGCATCGCCGAGCTCAACGTCACCCGGATCGTCGTCGCACACCGACTCAGCACCATCCGAGCCGCCCACCGCATCTACGTGCTCGACAACGGACGGATCGCGGCCGAGGGCACCTTCGACGATCTGGTCGCCACCGCACCGCTGTTCGCACGACTCGTCGCCAGGCAGGAGGTCACCTGATGACCACAACCAGCGCATCCATCGGTCTGGGTGCCATGTCCGCACCCGACACCCTGCTCGGTCTCGGCGGTGCCGACGAACGACTGCTCAGCGTCATCGCGTTGGCGGCACCGTTCGACGAGCGGGAAGCCGGGGTTTACTTCGCCCCGGTACGCTCCGGGGGCCGCCGCAAACTGGCCGAACGTTCCCAGCGGTGGCTGCGTTCCGCGGTCGCCGAGGACGACGTGTCCCTGCGGGCTCTGCTGCTGCACCGCCAGCAGACCAACCGGGACCTGGGCGCCGGGCTGGTCGACGTGGTCGTGCGGGACCCCGGCAAACTGCCCGACTGGGCGTACGCCCTGGTGGATTTCCTGCTGGCCCAGCCGCCCACGGCCGCGCAGGACCCGGCCGCCGAACTCGTCGGCGGAGTCTTCGTCTCCTTCCAACGGGCGGCGGCCCGACTGACCGGGCTGCGGCAGAACATGCTGCGCGGGGTGGCCCTGACTCCGGAGGCCGCCGACGACGTCACCGGCCAACTGGTGCAACGTCTGATCAAGGTGTGCCACGCCGCGCTCGCCTTCGAACTCCAGATCGCCGACGGCTCGACCACCCCGGTCGACTGGTACGGCCGGGCCGGCATCGACGTCAGCCGACTGGGTTGGCTCAGCCGGCTGGAAGGGCTGCCCGGCCTGGCGTACCTGATCGGGGTCACCTGCCTGAACTACAAGCGGGCCGTCGGGGAGGTCTTCGACCGGCTGCACCAGGACCTGCCGATGCTGCGGCGGGAACTGTGGGCCTGGGCCGACCCGGGGGCCCTGGCCTCGTACTCCGGTGACTCCGGCGATCTGCACGACAGCGGCCGTACGGTCAGCCTGCTGTCCTTCGTCGGCGGTCAGCGGGTCGTCTACAAGCCCAAGGACCTCAGCAGCGTCGCCGGATTCATGGATGTGCTGACCTTCCTCAACACCCACGGGCTGCCGCTGGACCTGACCACCCGGCAGGTGCTGCTGCGCGACGGCTACGGGTGGGAGGAGTACGTGGTGGCCCGCCCCTGCCGCAGCGGGGAGGACCCGGCCCGGTTCTACCGGCGGTTGGGGATGCTCACCCGGCTGGCCCAGCTGCTGGAATGCCGCGACCTGTGGGCGGACAACCTGATCGCCATCGGGGAACGGCCGATGTTCATCGACCTGGAGAACATCCTGCAGGGGCGGATGCGTAAGCCGGTGCTGCTGGGGGCGCGGGCCGAGGCCCTGTGGCACGAGGTCGAGGAGAGTGTCGCCAAGACCGCCGTGATCTCCTACCCCCGGATCGGGGCCCCCGGTCGACGGGCGCACGACATCGGCTGCTGCGCGCCGATGCAGGAACAGTTGGCGGTCGACTCCGACGGGTTCCCCGAGGGGTGGGAGCCACCCCCGTACCGGCCGATCGTGGACGGTCGGCCGGCCGACCCGGCGGCGTACGCCGACGAGGTGGTCACCGGCTACCGCGAGATGGACGCCTGCCTGGTCGCCAACGCCCACGCGTTGGCCGCCGAACGCGGTCCGCTGCACCTGCTGTCGCGGGCCCGGGTCCGCTACATCTGGCGCAGCACCTGGGACTACCTGTCGGTGTTGCAGGTGGCCTCCGGGCCGCTGGCGTTGACCGACGGGGTGGCTCGGGAGATCGTGCTGGCCCGGCTGTTCCGGGGAGCCCGCGAGGTGCTGCACACCGACCCCCGCCGCACCGACAGCCTGGAGATGATCGAACGGGAGATCGAGTCGCTGCGCCGGCTGGACATCCCGCTGTTCCAGTCCGAGCCGATGACCTCGACCGTACGCACCCCGGAGGGTTCCCGGGTCGACAACCACTTCTCCGGCACCGCCTGGCAGCGGCTGCGGGCCCGGCTGGACGAACTCATCGAGCGGGCCGAGTGCGGCACCCCGATGCCGGAGGAGGCCCTGGCGGCCTGTCTGGACTTCGCCTCCGGCGGCCGACCGGTCTGGACCCCGCCGCCCGGGGATCCCGACGGTCGCCGGGATCCGGCCCGGCTGGGCATCTCCGTCTACCACCCGAGGATGCTGCGCGCCGAGGTCGACCACGACCAGCTTCTGGCGGGCGCCTGCGCGGCGGCCGACGACATCATCGCCGCGGCCCTGCCGGTCGGCGACGGGCAGCACGGCTGGGTCGGGGCGGTCCACTACCCCGCCTTCGGTCTGGACCAACTGGAACCCCTGCACGGCGACCTGCTCACCGGCACCGCCGGAATCGCGGTCTTCCTGGCCGAGCTGTACCAGAGCACCGGCAAGCCGACCTACTGGGCGTTCGCCCAGGACGCCCTGGCGGCCACCACCGAGTTCTCCGCGGTCGCCGGGCAGGCCAGCCTCTACCGGCGGATGGCCGGCGGGCAACCCCCGGTCGGCGGGTTCGTCGGCATCGGCGCGACCATCTACGCGCTGGCCCGGTGCGGGCAGGTGATCGGCGATCCGCAGCTGCTGGCCCAGGCCCAGAGCCTGGTGTCCACCGCCACTGACCTGCTGGACAGCGGAGCCAGCGTCGCCGATCCGGTGACCGGCCGGGCCGGTCTGCTGCTGGCCCTGCTCAAGCTCACCGAGGCGCAGCCCTGCCCGGCGGCCGACGAGCTGGCCGCGCGCCTGTACGAGCAGCTGCTCACCGAGCTGCCGCACGGAGTGCGGTCGGCCTACCCCGCCGGGGTGGCCCTGCTCGACGCGCTGCCGGGCGGGGCACCGGGGGTGGTGATGGCCCTGGCCCGGTACAGCGCCCGGCACGGCCTCAGCACCGACGGCGAGCACCTGGTGCTGTCCGCCGGGTCCACCCCGGGTGCCCGGCTGGCGGCCACCGTGGCCGCGGCCACCCTCGGCCGGCCCCGCCCCGCCGACCCGATGGCCACCACCTCGGCCGGTGCACCCTCCAGTGTCGACCTGCTCAACCGGATCGAGCTGGGCCTGGCGGCCTGGCGGGGCGAGGGAGACGAGCAGTCCCGCACGGCCGCGCACGCCGCGGCCCGGACCCTGCTGAGTCGCCGCGCCGGCCAGGGCCGCTGGTTCCCCGACCGCCGCCGCCCCGACCGGACCCAGCTGTCCGCGGTCGACGGTCTGGCGGCGGCCGGGCTGGCCTGCCTGGCGCTGGCCGAAGAGGACGTTACCTCGCTTCGAGCGATGAGCTGACGGGAGAGATGCGATGACCATCCGTCCACGGGTACGCCGGAACCTGCGCGTGGAGAACGTGCCCGGCGAAGCCGTATACGTGTTCTCCGAGCGTGGCCACCAGGTCATCGAGGGTGAGCTGACCGAGCGGGTCCTGCCGCTGCTCGACGGCAAGCACGATCTCGACGACGTGCTCGACGCCCTTCCCGACGAACCGCCGGAGCGGGTGCTGTTCCTGATCGAACGGCTGGTCCGGATGGGGGTCGTGCTGCGGGTCGACCCGGAGCTGCCGCAGCGCGAGTCGGCCTTCTGGGACATGGCCGGCACCAGCGCCGAGGTGGTCGCCGGCAAGCTGGCCACGGCCACGGTCGGGCTGTCGGTCGTCGGTGAGGTGGACCCGCAGCCCCTGCTGGCCGCCCTCGGTGCGGCCGGTCTGCGGGTCACCCCGGTCGGCGCGGCCGAGGCAGGCGAGGTCGACCTGACCGTGGTGGCCACCGACAACTACCTGAACCCGGAGCTGGCCGAGCAGAACGAGGCGGCCCTGCGTACCGGTCGTCCCTGGCTGTTGACCAAACCGGTCGGTTCGGTGCTGTGGATCGGCCCGACCTTCAAGCCGGCCGGCCGGGAGCACGGCTGCTGGGCGTGTGTGGCCTTCCGGCTGTCCGGGCACCGGCAGGTGGATGAGTACCTGCGCGACAAGCTCGACCACCTGGGCCCGCTGCGGGTGCCGCTGGCCGACCTGCCGACCACCCGGGAGATCGGGGCCCGGCTGACCGCCCTGGAGGCGGTCAAGCACCTGGCCGGTCTGGCCACCGAGCAGGAGAACGGCATCCTCACCCTGGACACGATCTACTTCGACACCCAGCGGCACCCGCTGCACCGCCGCCCGCAGTGCCCCTCCTGCGGTGATCCGGAGCTGGTCGCCCGGCGGTTCGCCGCACCGGTGCGGTTGCAGTCGCGGTCCAAGACCTACACCGGGGACGGGGGGCACCGGGCCCAGCGGCCCGACGAGGTGCTGGCCCGCTACTCACCGCAGGTCAGCTCGGTCACCGGGGTGGTGCGGGAACTGCGGCCCTTCGCCACCGGCCGGGATTTCGTCAAGGGGTACTACGCCGGGCACAACTTCGCCCGCCGGGTGCACAACCTGCGGCATCTGCGCACCGGGCTGCGCAGCATGGCCGCCGGCAAGGGCACCACGGACACCCAGGCCCGGGCCAGCGCGATCTGCGAGGCGATCGAACGCTACAGCGGGTTGTTCGTCGGCGACGAGCCTCGGATCACCGCCACCCTCCAGGAGTTGGGCGACCGGGCGCTGGCCCCGAACGACCTTCAGCTCTACAGCCCCCGGCAGCACGAGAACCGGGTCGCCTGGAACGCGGCGCAACGGTCCAGCTTCCAGATCGTCTGTGACCCCCTGCCGGCCGACCGGCCGATCGAGTGGAGCCCGGTGTGGTCGCTGACCCACGAACGGCACTTCCAGGTGCCGACCGCCCACCTGTACTTCCAGTACCCGAGCCGCTCCGGTGAGCTGTTCGCCTCGGCCTGCTCCAACGGCAACGCCGCCGGGTCCAGCATCGAGGACGCCGTGTTGCAGGGCTTCCTGGAACTGGTGGAACGCGACAGCGTGGCCCTGTGGTGGTACAACCGGCTGAACATGCCCCGGTTCGACCTGGACAGTTTCCGTGAGCCGTGGTTCGACGAGTTCCGGGAGGTCTACGCCGGGCTCAACCGGGATCTGTGGGTGCTGGACCTGACCGCCGATCTCGGTATCCCGGTGGCCGCGGCGATCAGCCGGCGCACGGACAAGCCGGCCGAGGACATCCTGATGGCCTTCGGCGCCCACCTGGACGCGAAGACCGCGGTGCAGCGGGCGCTGAGCGAGATGAACCAGTTCCTGCCGGCGGTCATCGACGTGCAGCCCGACGGCAGCGGCTACGCCTACCCGGACCCGGTCCAGCAGGGCTGGTGGCGCCACGCCACCTTGGCCTCGGAGGGTTACCTGGCCCCCTCGGCGCGGGTGTCGACCGCTACGACCCACCGCAACCTGGCCTCCGCCGACCTCAAGCAGGACGTGGACACCGTACGGGGGCTCGTCGAGCAGGCCGGCATGCAGATGCTGGTGCTCGACCAGACCCGGCCCGACCTGGAACTGCCGGTGGTCAAGGTGATCGTGCCCGGGATGCGACACTTCTGGGCCCGGTACGGCGCCGGACGCCTCTACGACGTACCGGTGCGGCTCGGCTGGCTCGACCAGCCCACCCCGGAGGAAGCCCTCAACCCGATTCCGATGTTCCTGTGACCGCCGGACTGACGACGCCTTGGAGGGGCGCGATGACCGTGACGCAGTCGACCCGGCCCTACGAGAGACTTCTGCGGCTGCATCCGTCGAGCCGACTGGTGCCCGGCGGCGGGCAGCTCACCCTGTGGTCCCGGCACGGTCGGGCCTGTGTCGGGGAGCGGGACCTGCCGATGGTCGCCGTCCTGCAGGCCCTGGCCACCAGGGAGGTGACCCCGACCGAACTGGAGACGCTGGCCCTGGCCGCCGGAGGGGACGACGAGATCGCCGTCCTGGCCCGGCTGCACTGGCTGCTGGACCGCATCGGCAGCGCCCTGGAGCAGCAGCTGGGCCCGGCCGGTGACGCGAGCTGGCTGCGGGTGACCCCGCTGACCAGCGACCTTCGGTTCACCCCGGCCCCGTACACCGGGGAGGCCGCGGTGGGGCTGTCCCGGCTGGCGTTGCTGCGCCGCCGGGAGGGTCACCTGGTGGTCGAGTCGGGACTGGCCCCGTTCCGGGTCAGCCTGCTGCACGAGCAGGCGGTGGCCCTGGTCGGGGCGCTGGCCACCCCGTCGACCGTGCCGGCGCTGGCCGAGCGGCTGGACCTGGACGAGGCCGCCGTCCGGCACCTGGTCGGATTCCTGGCCGCCGCGCAGCTCACCGACGCGGTGGACCCGGCCGCCGACCAGTGGGACCTGCACGAGCTGTACTTCCACTCGCGCAGCCGGTGCGGGCGTACGGACGAGTCCTTCGGGGCCACCTTCCCGTTCGTGGGGGTGCGGCCACCCCTGCCGGCGGTCAAGCCCGCCCCGGCCGGTCCCGAGGTGGTGCTGCCCCGACCGGACTTCGACACCCTGCGGGCCAGCGACCCGCCCCTGGTGCTGGTGCAGGAGGCCCGCCGATCCGTGCGGGGTTTCGGGGTCGAGCCGATGACCCTGGCCCAGTTGGGCGAGTTCCTGTACCGGGTCGGCCGGGTGCGCTCGGTGTACGGGCCGGACCACGACAACCGGATGCCGTACGAGGGAGTGGACCGGCCGTACCCGACCGGTGGGGCCTCCGGGGACCTGGAGATCTACCTCACCGCCCACCGGGTGGCCGGTCTGCCCCGGGCCGCCTACCACTACGACGCCGGGGCGCACCGGCTGGTGCGGGTCTGCGACGACCCGACCCTGATCGAAGGGCTGCTGGCCGGGGCCGCCCAGGCCACCGGCGGCACCCCCACCCCGGACGCTCTGATCACCTTCACCTCCCGCTTCGGCCGGATGACCTGGAAGTACGACGCGATGGGGTACGCCGCCACCCTCAAGCACGTCGGGGTGGCGTACCAGACCGCGTACCTGGTGGCCACCGCGATGGGGCTGGCCCCCTGCGGGCTGGGCAGCGGCGACGCCCACCTGTCCGCCCGGGTCTTCGGGCTGGACTGGCAGGTCGAGTCGTCCGTCGGCGAGTTCATGCTGGGCAGCCTGCCGCGCTGGGCCGACGGGACGGATCCGCACCAGGGCCGGACCAACTGGCGGGGCGTCAACGACCCGGACTGGGCCCACCGGGCAGCCGGGTTGCTCAGCGCCGCCCGCCACGACCGCGCCGCCCGGGAGCCGTCATGATCGAGGTGCAGGACCTGACGGTGGCGTACGGCTCCGTGCGGGCCGTACAGGGGGTGACCTTCCAGGTGGCCCCCGGGGAGGTGGTGGCCCTGCTGGGCCGCAACGGCGCCGGGAAGACCAGCACCATGCAGGTGCTGGCCGGGCACCGGGCGGCGACCTCGGGGCGGGTCCGGGTGGCCGGTGGCGACCCCTACCGGGACCGGGCGAAGGTACGCCGGGAGGTCGGCATCATGTTGCAGGAGGCCGGTTTCCTCGGTGAGCTGACCGTGGCGGAAACCGTGCAGGCCTGGCGACGGTTCGGCAGCAGTCCCCTGCCCCGCGACGAGGTGCTGGATCTGGTGGACCTGCGGCCCCAGGCCCGGACCCGGGTGGGCCGGCTCTCCGGGGGGCAGCGGCGTCGGCTGGATCTGGCGCTGGCGATCCTGCACCGGCCCCGGGTGCTGTTCCTCGACGAGCCGACCACCGGGCTGGACCCCGAGGCCCGGCACAACACCTGGCAGGTCGTCGAGGGGTTGGCCGCGGGCGGCACGACCGTGCTGCTGACCACCCACTACCTGGAGGAGGCGGAGCGGCTGGCCGGGCGGGTGCTGATGATGGAAGCCGGGCGGCTGACCGTCTCCGGTGACCTGCCCACCGTGCTGGCCGCCGGAACGGGCACGATCAGCTTCGCGGCGGACCAACTACCGGCCGATCTGCCCGCCGACTGGTCGGCCGAGTACGCCGACGGCCGGGTGGTGATCCGTACCCGGACCCTCGACGAGACCGCCACCGAGGTGTTCGCCTGGGCGGCGGCCCATGGCCGGGTGCTGGCCCAGGTGGCGGTCCGGCCGGCCAGCCTGGAGGAGGTCTACCTGGGGCTGGTCGACGACCAGCAGGATCGGCGACCCGGCCCGGTCGGTGCCGTGCCGCAGGAGGTGGGGCAGCAGTGAGTACGGTGACGATGGTCGGCGGTTCGGTGGCGGTGTGGCGCCTGGAGCAGCGACTGTTCTGGCGCAACCGGGCCCTGGTGGTGCCGACCTTCCTGGTGCCGGTGGCGATGTGCGTCAGCATCCCCTTCACCGTGCCGGCGGGGCTGGACTGGGACGGGGTGCCCTACCGGGGCCACTTCCTGACCGCCATGATCGCGATGATCACGGTGTACTCGACCTTCACCACCCTGGTGGTGACCCTGACCAGCCGCCGGGACGCCCTGATCCTCAAACGGTTGCGCGGGACGGAGCTGTCCAACCGCTCCATCCTGGCCGGCAACGTGCTGACCGCGTACGTCCTCAGTGGTCTGCAGTTGGTGTTGCTGTTGGGGATCGGGCTGGCCGCCCTGGGGGTGCCGGCCCCGCGCAATCCCCTGCTGCTGCTGGTCGCCCTCGCCTACGGCACCGCGGTGTTCGCCGTGTTGGCCGCCGCCTACACCAGCCTGGTGCCCAATGCGGAAAGTGCTCAGATTCTCTGCATTCCGGTGTTGTTCGCCTGTTTCGCCTGCTCGGGAATATTCGTTCCGCTGTCGGTCTTTCCGGACTGGTTGCGGACATTCGCGGAACTGCTGCCGGTCACCGCTCTGGTCGACGCGGTCCGGGCGGCCTTCTACGGCGGTGGATCCCTGGCCCGGGACGCGGCGGTGCTGGGCCTGTGGTGGGCGGTGGGAGTGATCTTCACTCGCAACTTCTTCCGCTGGGAGGGGAAGCGGTAAGGCGGTCTAATAACGACGACTGTTCGGCTCATTGCTGGCCCCATAGACGAATGTGAGGATTCCTGGCACGTGCTTGGGGGTAGCTGAATGGTCGACGCGGGCACTGCGCCCGACCCGGATAATGCGACGACGGGGGTCGCGGTACGGACTGCGCAGACACTGGTCTTCCTGCTCTCGATCGCCTACCTCAGCATTCCCGCCTCCCGGGTGCTCACCACCCAACCGGTGCCGCAGGCCGGGCTGGCCCTGCTGGCCCTGATCGGGGTGGCCCTGCTGCAGTTCCGGCACACCTGGCACGGGCTGCGCGCCCAGCCTCCGCTCACCTGGTCGTGGACCCTGCTGCTGCAGGCGATCCTGTCGTACGCGCCGGCCCCGCTGGCCGGCGACGCCTGGCTGGGGGTGCCGTCCTTCCTGGCCGCCTCACTGCTGATCACCCTGCGTGCGCCACTGTCTTATGTGGCATATCTGGGGGTGGTGGCGGCGGAGATCCCGTTCGCCCTGCTGGTGCACGAGGATCCCAGCGACATCGCGTACGCCACCCTGGGTGTGGCCCTGACCGGGGCGGTGGTCTTCGGCTTCGTCAAGATGGCCACCCTGGTGTGGGAGGTCCACCGGCTGCGGGCCACCCTCGCCCACCGGGCGGTGGACGTCGAGCGGCTGCGCTTCGCCCGCGACCTGCACGATGTGCTCGGGCACCAGCTGTGCGCCATCGCCCTCAAGGGGGAGCTGGCCTCCGCCGTCCTGCGCACCCGGCCGGAGACCGCCGAGCGGGAGATCGCCGAGCTGATCGGCCTGGCCCGGGAGGCCCACCGCGACATCCGGGAGGTGGTGGCCGGCTACCGCACGGTCTCGCTGGCCGGTGAGATGACCGGGGTGACCTCCGTGCTCACCTCCGCCGGCATCCGGTGCGAGGTGGACACCGTGCCCCTGGAGACCCTGCCGCCGGAGACCGCCACCGGTCTGGCCTTCGCCCTGCGGGAGGGGGCCACCAACGTGTTGCGACACAGCACCGCCCGACACTGCTCGATCACCCTGCGGGCGCAGGACGAGGGTCTGCGCCTGCGCATCGTCAACGACGGCGTACCCCCCGGACCCTTCCACGGGGGCGGCAACGGGCTGGAAGGTCTGCGCGAACGCCTGCACGAACTAGACGGGCACCTGAACGCCGGCCCGGTCGGTGCCGGATCTTTCGAACTGGTGGTCTACGTGCCGAGCCCGGTCACGGAGGCAGCAATGGTGGAGGCAACTCGATGATCAGGATCCTGCTGGCGGAGGACATGCACATGGTCCGCGGCGCCCTCGTGGCGCTGTTGTCACTGGAGGCGGACCTCGAAGTGGTGGCGGAGGTGGCCGACGGCACGGCGATCCTGCCGCACGCGCTGACCCACCGCCCCGACGTGGCCGTACTCGACATCGGACTGCCCGGCATCGACGGCCTGGCGGCGGCCGGCGCCCTCAGCCAGCGGTTGCCGACCTGCCGGACGGTCATCCTGACCAGCCACGCCGACTCGGCGAACATCGCCCGGGCGATGCTGACCGGGGTCTCCGGATTCCTGCCCAAGGACGCCCCACCGGCCCGGTTGGCCGATGCGATCCGTCGGGTGCACCGGGGCGAGCGGGTGATCGACTCCGAGATCGTGGTGGCGGCCTTCCACCATGGCCCCAACCCGCTGACCGAACGCGAACGCGACGTCCTGTCCCAGGTCGCCAAGGGCTCCGACGTGTC
Source organism: Micromonospora sp. NPDC048871 (assembly GCF_043198155.1). Classification (NCBI taxonomy): domain Bacteria; kingdom Bacillati; phylum Actinomycetota; class Actinomycetes; order Micromonosporales; family Micromonosporaceae; genus Micromonospora; species Micromonospora sp. NPDC048871. The sequence continues at coordinate 156,641 of NZ_JBICUM010000004.1, forward strand.
CGACGTCGCCGCGAAGCTCTATCTGGCACCGGGAACGGTACGCAACTACCTGTCGGCCATCATGTCGAAGATCGGGGCCCGCAACCGGGTGGACGCGATCCGGATCGCCCGCGACCGGGGCTGGATCAGCGCCTGACCTGCCACCGAGGCCACCCTCCCCTGCGGAGGGTGGCCTCGTCGTGTCCGGGAATCGTGGGCCCGGGCATGACACTCGTCATGTACAGGTCGTGTCGATGATGACTGTTTGACGGCGACGGGCGGACGCCACCATGGGTGTGGCCGATCCACCGGAGATCACTCTCCGGGAGGCGGCCCGGTGGCCGCAATCCCGCGCCCACCGGAGCAGCGGACAGTCCAGATGTCCGCTCCTCGCACATCAGCGAGCGCCGGCTCCGCTGGCGCGGTACGAGGAGGATCGTCATGGCCGAAGGGATCTACGTCCTGTCGGACGAGGACCGCCGGAAGTTTGCCAAGATCGTGTCGAGCGCCTGGTCCGACACCGAGTTCGCCGACCGCTACCAGAACAGCCCCTACGAGGTGCTGGCCGAGCACGGCATCGACTACCCGGCCGCGGTGGCCCCGCCGCTGCTGCCCCCGAAGCCGAGCGGTGACCTGAGCATGGAGGCCCTGGAGGCCGTGGCCGCCGGCTCCGCCGAGGGCACCCTGGGCAGCGCCAGCTCCATCAGCACCATCGGCGGCACCGCCTTCACCGCCAGCACCGCCGGCACCTTCGGCGTCGTGGAACCGGTCGAGCCCGGCCTCAGCTGACCAACCCGGCCGGGCGCCCCGCGCAGCCTGCCCGCTGTCCCCCGTCAGCGCCAGGCAGCGCGGGGCGCCCCAGCCGATCGCGTGGAAGGGAGAAACCGATGGCCGCTGTACCGGCGGAACACCGTACCCGCTTTGCTCGGTTGGTCGCCGACGCGTGGTCCGATCCCGCCCTCGCCGATCGATACCAGCTCGACCCCGCTGCCGTACTGGCCGAGTACGGCATCGTGCTCGGTGCCGGCGACGAGATCCCCGACCTGCCGCCCGCACCGGGTGAGATCGCCGTCGAGGACCTCAGCACCAACGCCGGCGCGGCGATGGCCACGATCGGCACCGTCAGCTGCCCGGGCGCCTGTGTCGGGATGAGTGCCTGAGATGACCTCCGGCACCCTTCAGTCGATCACCCCGGCGGCGGGCACGGGATCGCCCGCCGCCGGGCAGGTCCGCCGTGCCCGGGCGGTCGTGGTCACCCGTACGGTCGCGTACGTCTTCACGGTCGCCATGCTCGCCTTCGGCCTGCTGCCCATCGTGACCGCGGTGACCGGCGACCGACCCTGGTGGGTGGTGATCGCCGGGGCGGCCGGCTTCACCGTCGTCGCCACCGCCTTCATCCGGCTCGTCACCCACGCCATGCGTCAGCCGTGGAGCGACCGCAGAGGCCACGACGCGCTGCTGATCACCGGCATCGTGCTGCTGCTGCCGGTACTCGTCGACCGGGACTGGCAGGTGATCGGCTTCCTGGCCCTGGCCGCCGTGGCGGTCACCTTCCGTCCCAGGTACGGCCTGCTCCTGGCCGCCGGGGTGCTTGTCCTGATCACGGTGGAACGGATCCTGCTCGACACCCCGGGCGTCGCCTTCCTGACCGTGCAGGACGTGCTCACCGGCGCCGCGCTGGCCGGCATCATCGTCCTCGTCGCCTTCATCGAGGAACTGTTCGCCGCCCGCGCCGAGGTCGCCCGCCTAGCGGTCGACGCCGAACGGGTGCGCTTCGCCCGCGACCTGCACGACACCCTGGGGCACAACCTCTCCGCGATCGCGCTCAAGAGCGAACTGGCCCTGCGGCTGCTCGATCAACACCCGGTCCGTGCCCGGACGGAACTCAACGACGTGTACGGCATCGCCCGCGAGTCGCTGCGCGACGTCCGCACCGTGGTCAAGGGCTACCGCCGCGACTCCCTGCAACGGGAGTTGGAGGGGGTGCAGTCCGTGCTGGTGGCCGCCGGGGTCCGGTGCGAGGTCGCCACTCTGGCCGCCGCCCTGCCCGCGCCGGTCGAGGAGGTGCTCGCCTGGGCGGTCCGCGAGGGGGCCACCAATCTGCTGCGGCACAGCAGCGCCAGCCGGTGCCGGATCAGCATGACCCGCACCGACACCGAGGTACGCCTGGACGTCGTCAACGACGGCGCGGCCACCCCGGCACCCACCGACGAGATCGGTGGCAGCGGGCTCACCGGCCTGGCCGAGCGGCTCGCCCCGCTGGGCGGCACCCTCACCGCCGAGCACCGCGCCGGCGGCGAATTCGTCCTCACCGTGCTCATCCCCTGCTGAGAACCGAGGAGAATCCATGATCCGCGTGTTGGTGGCTGAGGATCAGAACCTCATCCGTGGTGCGCTGGTGGCCTTGATGTCTCTGGAGAACGACATCACAGTCGTGGCGGAGACCGAGCGCGGTGACACCATCCTGGCCGAGATCGAACAACACCGGCCGGACGTCGCGGTGGTCGACATCGACCTGCCCGGCATGGACGGCATCGTCGCCGCGCAACGCCTCAAGGACGCCGGCTCGCCGGTACGCATCCTGGTGCTGACCAGCGTCGGCACCCCGGGGAACTTCGACCGGGCCATGCAGGCCGGGGTGGCCGGCTTCCTGGTCAAGGACGCCCCGAGCGACCGACTGTGCCGCGCCATCCGGGACGTGCACGCAGGCCGGCGGGTCATCGACATCGAACTGGCCGACAGCAGCTCCGCCTCGACCCCGCCGGTCGAACGGCCCCGCCCCGGCCCGCTGACCCAGCGCGAACGCGGCATCCTGGCCGCCCTGCACGACGGCACCCCGGTACCGGCCCTACGCTCCATCTTCGGGCTGTCGACGGCGACCCTCCAGGCCCACGTCATGGCGGCCGTGTCGAAGACCGGGGCACCCAACCCCCACGAGGCCGCCCGAATGGCGTACGACAACGGCTGGCTCTAGCCTCAGGGCGTTGCGGGCGGGGTGATCGTCCCGGACAGGTACCACCGCCGTCGCTCCGGCTCGAACTTCTCGATCGCGTACCGCAACATCACCCGAGGCATGTCCCGGTGCCACCGGGACAGGAACTCCTCGGCCACCGCCCGGTCCCGGTTGCCCACCTCACGCAGCATCCAACCGACCGCCTTGTGGACGAGGTCGTGCGGGTCACCCAGCAACCGCTCGCTGAGCCGCAGGGTCCACTCGAAGTCGCCGGCCTTGATGAAGGCGAAGGTCGCCATGATCGCCATCCGCCGCTCCCACACCAGCTCGGAGGCGGCCAGCCCGTCGAGGACCCCACGGTCCTTGTCGATCAGCCAGGGTCCGAGGAGGTACGGCGCGCACGAGTCCACCAGGTCCCAGTTGTTGATCCGGTCCGTGTTGGCGAGCACCAGGCGGACGATGGCCTCGCGTTGCTCCTCGTCGCCCCTGGCGAACTTCCGCACCAGGACGAAGATCGCCGTCAGCCGTTCCTCGTGCACCTCGCTACCCAACAGCGTCGCCACCTCGTCGAGGGACAGCTGACGCCAGTACCGGCCGGCCACCTTCCGCTGCTCCGGCACGGTGACACCGATGGCCCGGTCCCCCTCGCCGTACCCACCGGGCACCATCTGGAGATACCGACCAACCCCCGCCGCCCGCCCAGGATCCGCCACCCCCGCAAGCGCCGCCCGAACCTCCCCCACCCCACCCACCCCCGCAACCTACCCCTCCCCGCCCTCCCCCACGCGCCCTCGCCACCCCGCCCCGCGCCCGCCTCGCCCCGTCGATCTTGCACTTTTGGTCGCTGATACGTGGCTTTTGCGGCTTATGCGGCGACAGAAAGTGCAAGATCGACGGGGCGAGGCGGGGGCAGAGAAAAGCCGCGCTGGGTGACCAGGGGTGGTCGGTCAGCCCTTGACGCAGACCACCTGCTTGAGGTGGGCCACCACCTCGACCAGGTCCTCCTGCTGGGCCATCACCTCGGTGATGTCCTTGTACGCCCCGGGGATCTCGTCGACCACCCCGGCGTCCTTGCGGCACTCCACCCCGGAGGTCTGCGCGGCCAGATCCTCCGTGCTGAAGGTCCGCTTGGCCTGGGCGCGCGACATCCGCCGTCCCGCCCCGTGCGAGGCCGAGCAGTACGCCGCCTCGTTGCCCCTGCCCCGCACGATGTACGACCCGGTGCCCATCGATCCGGGGATGATGCCCAGCTCACCGGCGCCGGCCCGGATCGCCCCCTTGCGGGTGACCAGCACCTCCACCCCGTCGTAGCGCTCCTCGGCCACGTAGTTGTGGTGGCAGCTGATCGGCTCGTCGTAGCTGACCTGCCCGAACCGGTCCCGCACCAGGTTCATCAGCATGGCCAGCATGACCGCCCGGTTGCGCCGGGCGTACTCCTGGGCCCACCACAGGTCCCGGCGGTAGGCCGCCATCTCCGGGGTACCGGTGAGGAAGACCGCCAGATCCCGGTCGGGCAGGTCGGCGTTGTGCGGCAGCCGTCGGGCCACCGCCATGTGCCGCTCGGCCAGCTCCTTGCCGATGTTGCGGGAGCCGGAGTGCAGCATCAGCCACACCCGCCCCGGATCGGTGCCGCCGGACTCCAGGCAGACCTCGATGAAGTGGTTGCCGCCGCCGAGGGTGCCCAACTGCCGGTGGGCCCGCGTCTCCAGCTGGGCCACCCGGCGGTCCAGGTCGGCGAAGCGCTGCCAGAAGTCGGTCCAGCCGCGCTGCTCCAGACCCCGGACACGGCGCGGGTCGACCGGCTCGTCCCGCTGGGCGAACCCCACCGGAATGGCCTCCTCGATGGTCCGACGCAGCCCGGAGAGGTCGTCCGGCAGGTCGGCGGCGGTCAGCGAGGTGCGTACCGCCGACATGCCGCAGCCGATGTCCACCCCGACGGCCGCCGGCGACACGGCCTGCCGCATCGCGATCACCGAACCGACCGTGGCGCCCTTGCCGAAGTGCACATCCGGCATCACCGCGACCCCCTGCACCCAGGGCAGTCCCCCGATGTTGCGCAGTTGCCGGGCCGCCTGCGCCTCGATCCCGTACGGATCCGTCCAGACCCGCACCGGTGCCCGGGTCCCCGCAAGCAGGCTGAACCCCATGATGCCCTCTCCTCGTCAACGCCGATCATGCACTTCCGGTCGCCGATACGTCACTTCTGCGGCTTGTACCCCGACAGAAAGTGCAAGACGCGGAATGCGTGGGGTGAGGGTAGGGAGTGGGGGGTTACGGGGGCAACGGGGTTTGGGGTCAGGGGCGGTGGGGGGTGGGGGTGTCTTCGGTGATGCGGTCGAGGTGGGCGGCGAGTTCGTCGGTGAGCAGAAGGTCACTGCGGATCTCACCGTGCGGGTAGCCGGCCCGACCGACCATGTGGGCGGCCACCGGGGCGGTGGCCAACTGGAAGACCCCGATCAGCACCAGGGTGGTGATGTCGACCCCGGTACGCAGCCGCAGCCCGCAGCCGAGCAGCACCAGCAGCAGCCCGAGAACCTGCGGCTTGGCCGCGGCGTGCATCCGGGTGAGCAGGTCGGGGAAGCGCACCAGGGCCACCCCGGCGGCGAGACTGAGCAGGGCACCGCTGATCAGGCAGACCGCGGCGACGATGTCGAGTACGGCGTCGAGGCTCATTTGCCGTTTCTCCCTGCCGCGAAGCGGGCGACGCTGACCGATCCGACGAACCCGAGCACCGCCAGCACCACCAGCACCGGCAGCGCGGTGGCGTCCCGGCTGTAGGCGGCCTCGGTGGCGATGGCCGCGACGATGATGGCCAGCAGCACGTCGGTGGCCACGGCCCGGTCCAGGATCGACGGACCACGGATGATGCGGGTGAGGGTGAGCCCGCCGGCCACGGCGAGCAGCGCGGTGACGGTCACGGCGACGATGGTCATGCCGCTACCCCTTCCAGATCCAGTGGCGGCGGTGGGTTCTCCCGGATGCGACGCTGTTCCTCCGGTGAGCCGATCGCGGCGATGATGCGCTCCTCCAGCTCCAGCACCCCACGCCGGAACTTCTCCACCTCGGCCAGGCTGTCGAGGTTGATGACGTGGATGAACAGGGTGCCGCTGGCGCGGTCGGCCTCCAGGATCAGGCTACCCGGCACCAGGGACAGGGCCTCCGCGGTGAGGGTGAGGTTGAGGTCGGTGTTCACCCGCAGCTGCACCGCGATGATGGCGCTGTGCGGCACATGCCCCGGACGCATCGCCATCCAGGCGATCTGCACGGAGGCCACCACGAGGTCGCTGAAGAACCGGACCAGGAACCGGAGGGCGCCGAGGGGGTGGATGCGCCCCGCGAAGGTCACCGGCGGCAGCGGGAAGACCGCCAGCAGCACGGCGGCCACCACCAGCCCACTGATCACGGTCGCCCAGGAGGGCGTACCCCAGAGCAGCACCCAGACCACCACCAGGAAGATCACCGCGGTGATCCGGTTGCGGCGTCGGGCGGCCGGGGTCAGGGGTGGGTTGGGCGGCTCGGTCGGATCCGCCGGGGTCATCGAGTCGGGTTTCACGGCGCACCTCCCGGGAAGACGGCCTCGACGTACGGGGTGCGTTGCAGCAGATCGTTCGCGGCGTCCGTGCTCAGGTCGAACAGCGGACCGGCCACCACCGACAGCACCAGGCCGAAGACCACCAGGGCCACCGTCGGCGCGATCATCAGCCGGGGCAGCACGGCACCGGTCTGCCCGGCCGCCAGGGGCTGCTGCGGCTGCACCGCTCCCTCGGTGCGGGCCGCCTGCTCCGCGTCATCGGCCGCCGGCATGTCCGGGTGGGGTGCCCGCCAGAAGGCCAGGTTCCACACCCGGGCCACCGCGTACAGGGTCAGCAGGCTGGTGACCAGGCCACCGGCGACCAGAATCCAGGCCAGGGCACCCCCGTCGTCGATGCCGGCCTGGACCAGGCCGAGCTTGCCGAGGAACCCGGAGAAGGGTGGGATGCCGGCGAGGTTCAACGCCGGTACGAAGAACAGCACCGCGAGGATCGGCGACAGGCGGGCCAGGCCGCCCAGCCGGTCCATGGCGGTGGTGCCACCTCTTCGTTCGACCAGTCCGGCGGCGAGGAACAGGGTGGTCTGGATGGTGATGTGGTGCACCACGTAGAAGATCGCCGCGGACAGCCCCAGGGCCGAGGTGAGCCCCACCCCGAAGAGCATGTAACCGATGTGGCTGATCAGGGTGAAGGACAGCAACCGTTTGATGTCGGACTGGGCCACCGCGCCCAGGATGCCGACCACCATGGTCAACACGGCCGTCACCAGCAGCAGGGTCGCGGTCCGTCCGCCGGGGAACAGCAGGGTCTCGGTACGGATGATGGCGTACACACCGACCTTGGTCAGCAGGCCGGCGAAGACCGCGGTGACCGGGGCGGGGGCGGTGGGATAACTGTCCGGCAACCAGGCCGACAGCGGGAACACCGCGGCCTTGATGCCGAACGCCAGCAGCAGCATGCCCTGGAGCACCAACCGGATGTCGTCCGGAAGGGCGTCCAGCCGGTCGACGAGCTGGGCCAGGTTCAGGGTGCCGGTCGAGGCGTACACCAGACCGATGGCGACCAGGAAGATCACCGAGGAGAGCAGGCTGACCACGACGTAGGTGGTGCCGGCCCGGATCCGGGTCTCGGTGCTACCCAGGGTCAGCAGCACGTAGCTGGCCACCAGCAGGATCTCGAAGCCGACATAGAGGTTGAACAGGTCGCCGGAGAGGAAGGCGTTGCAGACGCCGGCGGTCAGCACCAGATAGGTGGGGTGGTAGACCGACAGCGGAGTCTCCTCGTCGCCGTCGGCCATACCCTGCCCGATGGAGTACACCAGCACGCACAGGGTCACCGCGGCGGAGACCACCAGCATCAGGGCGGCGAGCTGGTCGGCCACCAGCACGATGCCCAGCGGGGCGACCCAGCCACCGACCTCCACCACCAGGGGCCCGTGCAGGCTGGACTGCACCAGCAGGGTCGCGGCCACCGCGACCGTGGCGGCGAGCACGGTGAGGCTGACCCACCGCTGGGCACGGGGCCGGCCGAGCAGCAGCAGGGTGAGGGCCGCGCCGAGCAGTGGCATCACCACCGGCAGCGGAACGAGGTAGGTCATCCGGCCCGCCCTCCCTTCGCCGTGGCGGACAGCCGCCGATCGTCCTCAGTCGGTGTTTCCTCGTCGTCGTCACCATCGACGTCGTCGTCGGGGACCTCGTCGCGGTCCGCGAGGTCCATGATCCGGCGGTCCTCGACGTCGTCCTGCACCTCGTCATGCCCGTTGAGGTGCCAACTGCGGTACGCCAGGGCGAGCAGGAAGGCGGTCATGCCTAGGGTGATCACGATGGCGGTGAGGATCATCGCCTGCGGCAGCGGATCACTCATCTCCTCCTGGGGGGTGCTGCCGACGATCGGCGGGCCTCCGGCCCGCCCACCGGTGAGCAGCAGCATGTTCGCGCCGTTGCCGAGCAGGATGACACCCATCAGCACCCGGGTGAGGCTGCGTTCCAGCAGCAGCGTCACACCGGCGGCGACGAGCACGCCGACCACGATGACGTAGGTGAGGTTGGGGCTCACACCAGCTCCTTTTCCCGTACCTCGTCGCCCTCGGTCTCGTGTTGGCGGTCCATCTCGGCGCCGAGGCTGCGCAGGATGTCCAGTACCAGGCCGACGACGATCAGGAAGACCCCGACGTCGAAGAAGGCCGACGTGACGAAGTGAATGTGACCCAGCACCGGCAGGTGGAAGTCCAGCAGGGCGCTCTGCAGGAACTCCCCGCCCAGCAGCACCGCGGCCAGGCCGGTGCCGACGGCCACGAACAGACCGGCGCCCAGCACCACACCGGCGTCGACCGGGGCGGCGCCGTTGAGCTCGGTACGACCACCGGCCAGGTACCGCACGGCCAGGGCCAGACCCGCCACCAGACCGGCGGCGAAGCCGCCACCGGGGGCGTTGTGGCCACTGAACAGCAGGTAGATCGAGAACAGCAGAATGGCGTGGAACAGCAGCCGGGTGATCACCTGAAGGATGACCGACTGGGACCGGGCGGTGGCGCCGGTGGTCAACCAGCGGGGCCGGTTGTACTCCGTCGGGCCCCCGCCGGGGATGTCGCCACGGCGGACCAGGTCGCGGGCATGGCGGAAGATCAGGCTGGCCACCCCGGTGGCGGCCACCACCAGGACGGCGATCTCACCCATGGTGTCCCAGGCCCGGATGTCGACCAGGGTCACGTTGACGACGTTCTTGCCGCCGCCGTAGGCCACCGCCTCGTCGGGGAAGTCGACCGAGATCGGGACGGCCTGCCGGGCCCCGGCCGCGACGTAGGCCATGCCGGCGGTGACGGCGCCGACGGCCACCCCGATCGCCACCCGACCCCGTCGGCTGGAACGGATCGGGCGTTCGGAGAACTTGGCCGGCAGTCGGCGCAGGACCAGCACGAACATCACGATCGTGACGGTCTCCACCAGGAACTGGGTCAACGCCAGGTCGGGGGCCCCGTGCAGGATGAACATCAGGGCGATGCCGTAGCCGGCCACCCCGACCAGGATCATCGCGGTGAGCCGACGCAGGGCGCGGGCGGCCATCACGGCGGCGATCACCACCATGGCGGCGGCGACTCCCTGCAAGGGGGTGTCCCACAGATGGAAGCGCTGTGGCCAGGGGCTGCCGGCCAGCAGCGCACCACCCGGCAACACGACCATCACCACCAGGATGACCCCGAGGTAGAACGGCAGCGAACCACGCTGGGTCCTACCGGTCAGCTCGACCGCCAGCCGGTCGATGGCGTTGATGCACTTCTTGTACGCCACCGCCCCGTCGAACGGCAGCCGCAGGGTGGCCCGGAACCGCTCCCGGCGCATCAGGGCGAACAGTCCGACACCCCCGGCCACCGCCAGCGCGGACAGGCCCAGGGCCGGGGTCAGGCCGTGCCACAGGGCCAGGTGGTAGCCGGGCTCTGCGGACCGGTAGAGATCGGCGTACGGGGCCAGCAGGCGATCGACCGCCGGGGCCAGCACACCGACGGCCACCCCGGCCAGGGCCAGCACGGCGGCCGGGGTGAGGATCGCCCAGGACACCGGCCGGACCGTGGTGGCCTTGATCCCGGGCTTGTCGGCGAAGGCCCCCCACAGGTAGCGCAGGGTGTACGCCACCGTCAGCACGGAACCGAAGATCACACCGGCGAGTACCACCAGGTCGGCGGTGCCGCCGTGCAGCAGCGCCTCGACCGCGGCCTCTTTGGCGACGAAACCGGCCATCGGCGGCAGACCGGCCATGGAGGCCGCGGCCAGCCCGGCCACCACGGCCAGGGCGGGGGCCCGACGCCCTACACCGCTGAGTTCCCGCAGGTCACGGGTGCCGGTGGCGTGGTCGATGACCCCGACGGTGAGGAACAGGGTGGCTTTGAACAGGGCGTGGGCCAGCACCATGGCCACCCCGGCCAGGGCGGTGTCCCGGGTGCCGGCACCCAGGATCACCATCAGCAGGCCGAGTTGGCTGACCGTGCCGTACGCCAGCAGCAGCTTGAGGTCGACCTGCCGCAGCGCCGACCAGCCGCCGAAGAACATCGTGATCAGACCGCCGACGAGCAGCACCGGCCGCCACGGGGTGGCATCTCCGACGGCGGGGCCCATCAGGGCTACCAGGAAGACGCCCGCTTTGACCATGGCCGCGGCGTGCAGGTACGCGCTGACCGGGGTGGGGGCCGCCATCGCCCCCGGCAACCAGAAGCTGAACGGGAAGATCGCCGACTTGCTCAACGCCCCCAGCAGGACCAGCACCAGGGCGGTGGCCAGGTAACCGCCGGCGGGCAGGTTCTGGGACACCTCGGACCAGCGGTAGCTGCCGGCGTGCTGACCCAGCATCACGAACCCGGCGAGCATCGCCAGGCCACCCAGGGTGGTCACCAGCAGGGCCTGCATGGCGGCTCGCCGGCTGGTCCGCTTGGCCGGGTCGTAGCCGATCAGCAGGTAGGAGAAGACCGTCGTCAGCTCCCAGAACACGTACAGCAGCAGCAGGTCGTCGGAGACGACCAGGCCGAGCATCGCACCGGCGAAGGCCACGAACACCGCCGCGAAGCGACCCAGGCCGGGGTCGTCGGAGCGGAAGTAGCGGGCGCTGTACGCCAGCACCAGCGCACCCACCCCGCCGACCAGCACCAGCATCAGCCAGGACAGGGTGCCCATTCGTAGCGCGAGTTCCAGGCCCAGCTGCGGCACCCAGGTCACCGTCTCGACCACTGGCTCGCCGGAGCGGACCCCGCCGGTCTGCGTCAGCGCCCACGCCAGCGTCGCTCCAGGGACCAACGCGACCACGTAGAGGGCGTGCCGTCCCCAGAGTCGCACCAGCGCCGGGGCGATCACGGCTGTCAGCGCATGGACCGCCACCAGAACCAGCACGCACCCTCCTCGGGAGATCATCAGTCGGTGCAACGACCCTATCCGGTAAGGACCGCTGTCTGCATCTGCCGTGATTTGGATCAAAGGTGTGTCCGGCGACAGAGCACTCAGAACGTCCGCCGAGTTCACCGGTCGCAACCGTTGGAACCGGGCCGGAAAACACCGGGGATCGGCGCGTCCGGTTCGGTCAAAAACGTTCGTTCAGTCCTTCAACGCCCGACGTCCCCGCCCGTCGTCGCGATCGATGCGCAACTCCCGCTCCAACTCCACGATCAGGGTGCGCAGATCGTCCAGGCGTTGACTGATCGCGATGCGGTCCACTTCGTCGGGCACCCCGTCGCCGTCGGAGTCGTAGCCGGGGGCCAGCCCTTCGGTCATCTCCAGCCGACGCGCCTCCTCCATGGAGTTGACGAAGACGGCGATCAGGATGTTCAGCAGCAGGTTCACCGTGATCACCACGAAGCTGCCGTAGTAGAGCACCGTCCACGGGGAGACCTCCATGCCCTGTTCTATGAGGTCCGGCAGGGTCTCCAGGGACAGCAGCACGAACAGGGTCAGCAGCGACCGTCCGATGTCCCCGTACTGCTCCGGATAGACCTTGCCGAAGATCAGCCAGCCGGCCATCCCGTAGACGTAGAGGGTCACCACGGCCAGGGCGAAGAAGCCGCCGATGCCCGGCAGACTGCGCCACAGGGCCGCGACGATCGTGCGCAGGCCGGGCGAGAACCGCACCAGCCGCACCATTCGCAACACCCGTACGACCCGCAACAGCGCCGAGTCGCCGTGCAGGCCCGGCAGGAAGATCGCCACGATCACCAGGAAATCGAAGACGTTCCAACCCTGGCGGAAGAAGTCCTGTGGTCGGCGCCCGTAGGCCAGCACCCGGATGACGATCTCGATGACAAAAATCACTCGGAAGATCCACTCGACCGCGTGCAGGGCCGTGCCGGCCGCACCCAGATCGGGATAGGTCTCCAGCCCCAGGACCACCCCGTTGGCCAGGATCACCGCGACGATCGCGAGTTCGAACGGGCGGGAGGCGGAGATCCGGGCACAGGCCTCGAACAGCCCAGGCCGTGACGAGTCGACCGGCCCGCGGCGCGGGGCCGGCACCTGCGCACCGTTCACCGGGTCACTGACCTCGGCATGAGCGCTGGGGCCGGCCGCGCCAGCCACCGTGCGTCACCCAGGTATCGACGTACGGCAGTCATGACCGACAGCCTACGGGGCGACGCCGGGCGTCATCATCCGCCCAGTCGTCGGACCATGTTCATCACGGTTTCCACCTGGGCGCCGCCCTTGATGGGGTAGTTCGTCGCCCCCAGGTAGCCCCACCAGTCCCAGCAGCCGTTCGGGTTGGCGGTGGCGGTGACGGCCTGCGGGTACAGCACGATCATCGCGTTGGTGTCGGCGTACTGGTTGAGGTTGGCCCGGTCCACGAAGGCCGTACCGACCCGGCTGCGCCCCTGCAGGCAGCCGTGCAGGGCGACCATCAGGCGGCAGGTCGCGCCGGCCGCGCAGGAGGCCGGAACGTAGGCGAACCCCTCGGAGTCCATGCTCAGGGCGGTGGCCCGGCCGCCCGGGGCGAAGGTGTGCTGGCTGAACCGGATCAGGGTGCCGCCCAGGGGGCCGGTGTTCGGCGGCTGCACCGTGCCGAACAGCTTGCGCAGCAAGGAGTTCTGCGGGTCGGTGCCGCAGTTGTTGAGGAACGGTGCGGCCGTGCCCGTGCAGCCCACCGTCCCGTACGGGGTGACCCAGCCGTGCCCGGCGGAGGAGGTGTTGTCGTACTGCACGTTGGCGCCGAAGTGCTGCTGGTAGCGGACCAGGTCGTCGCTGACCGACCGCTTGACGGTGCTGTCGGAGCGACCGTGGAAGACGTAGACCGGTTCCCCGGACAGCCCGCTGACCGGGTCGATCCAGCCGTAGCCGGCCCAGGTGCGGGTGTAGGTCTGCAGGGCGCTCAGGTAGGTCGGGTAGAGGTTGTCGCCGCAGCCGTACAGGGCCTGGGCCACATTGTTCTGGGCGCAGTAGTACGGGCCGGCGGCGAACAGCGCCGCTCCCCTGATCCGCTGCGAGTAGGCGACCTGGAGCTGGGTGGCCAGGTAGGCCCCGGAGGAGACCCCGGCGACGTACACCCCGGAGATCCGGTACGACGACAGGGTCCCGGCCACCGGGGTCTTGGTGTGCACAGTGGCGGCATGCGCCGGTGCCGTGGGGGTGATCAGCGCTACCGCGACGGCTCCGGCGAGCAGCCGCAGGACGGATTTCAGCATGACGCTCTCCCTGGGGCCGGTGAGCGCCGGCGAGGACGTCGGCGTACGGCGACGCTAGCGTGATCCAGGTCACCGGCGACATGAGCGCGGCCCACACCCGAGCGGGTCGCGCTGTGGTGCCGGGCGCTGCCCTGCGGGCGGTCAGTCGGCGGAGGAGCGGGCGACCGGCAGGTCGAAGTAGGTGTCCGGCCAGGGTTCGTCGCCGTAGCGGTAGTGCCACCACTCCCGGTCGTAGCCGACGAACCCGCCCTCGGTCATCAACCGCCGCAGCAGCCGCCGGTTCTCCCGGGCGGTGGCGCTGACCCCGGTGGCGTCGATGTGCGCCAGCGGGTCGAAGCAGTCGAACCCGGTGCCCATGTCGACACTGTTGTCCCCGAAGCGTTCCGGCACGGGGGCCGCGCAGGCCACCAGTGGTTGGCCGGCGACGTAGGGGGCCTGCGCGGGCGGGGGCAGGCCGACCAGGGTCAGGTCCACCGTGCTGCCCCGGCTGTGCGCGGTCGGCGCACCCAGATAGCCCTGGTCGAACAGGTCCGACTTGGCCACCCGGGGATAGAACTCGGCCTTCATCCGCTGATCGTCCGGGCGACCGGCCCAGGTCAGGAACTCCTCGGCCGCGGACTGCGGGCGGTAGCAGTCGTACACCTTGAGGGTGTGGCCGGTGGCCAGGGCGGCGTCCTGCACCCGGCGCAGCGCCTCGGCGGCCGGGGCGGTGAGCAGGCACACCGGCTCGGCATATCCGGTGACCGGCCGACCGATGAAGTTGTGCGGCCCGGCGTACCTGATGTCCGTCAGGATCCGGGGGTCGGCCTCGGAGAGCAGGACGAAGTCCGGACCGGTCGTGCTTGTCGCGGAGGGGGTGGGGGTCGGGGAGGGTTGGGGTGCGGGCGTCCGACGGCCGCACCCGGCCGCCGCTACCAGGCCCACCGTCAGCCCGACCAGCAGCACCGCTGCCGTCCGACCCGGCCGCCGCCCGGGTCGGTGCCGGGCGGCGGGGCGGTGCTCGGCCATCCGCCGGTCAGCCGCGGGAGGTCGGGGCACGCCGGTCGGCACGCAGCCGCCGCCGCACGATCAAGCCAGCGACCAGGACGGTCAACCCCACGGCCAGGAGCAGGTACGAGCCGGAGCGGAGCCGGTCGGCCAGCGGATGCCCACCGGCGGTCTCGCCACCGGAGGCACCACCGGGCAGCGCCTGGGGCGGCACCGTGCTCGGTGCCGCGGAGGCCGTGGTGGCGCCGGGGGGCACCAGCACCCCGACCGAGGCGTCACGGGGCAGGGCGAAACCCCAGTCGAGCAGCTCGGCCCCCTGCTCCCAGGCCCGCTTGTCGATCACGTCCGCGCCGAGCAGGGTGACCACCAGACGGCGTCCGTTGCGTTCGGCGGCACCGACATAGGTGTGCCGGGCCAGGTCGGTGTAGCCGGTCTTGCCGCCCAGCGCGCCCGGGTAGCGGTAGAGCAGTTGGTTGTCGTTGTCGATGGTGAAGCCCTTGGCGCGGTGTCCCGGCTGGGCCGGGATGTCCGCCTCCCGGGTGGCCACGTACCGGCGGAAGTGCTCGTCGGCGAAGCAGGCCCGGGCGATCAACGCCAGGTCGTACGCGCTGGTGAACTGCCCCGGACCGTCCAGTCCGGAGGGTGTCGCGGCATGGGTCTGGTACGCCCCGAGCCGCCGGGCCTGCTCGTTCATCTCCCGCAGGCCGCCGGCCATCCCGTCCGCGCCCCCACCCAGGCGGGCCAGGGCGTTGGCCACTTCGTTGCCGGAACGCAGCAGCAGCCCCAGCCAGAGGGTGTCCACGCGGTACCGGCCACCCGCCACCAGTCCCACCGCCGAACTGCCCGGCTCGATGTCCAGGTCGCCCGCGGTGATGGTGACGACCTCGGCCGGATCCAGTCGGGGCAGCATGGTCGCGGCCAGCAGCAACTTCTGCACACTCGCCGGAGTGGCGTACTCGTGCGGCCCACAACCACCCAACACCTGCCCGGTGTCCAGATCGGCCACCACCCAGGAGGTGGCGGCCACCTTCGGTGGCGCCGACACCTGCGGCGGGGCGACGAGTCCGGCGGTCGCCAACCGGGCGCCCCCGACCGCTCGGGCCACCGGATCCGGTGCCGGTGTCGCCGAGGGTGTCGGGCCGGGCGCGGGTGGCGCCGGTCGTGGGCACGGCACGGGTGCCGCCGCGGTGGCACCCGTGGTAGGCACCAGTGGTGATGTCATGAGCGCCGCGGTCACCGCCACGGCCAGGCCGGAGACTCTCACAGCCCTTGACACTATCGGGTGAATTCCGGCCAGTCCGGCGAATCGACCAGCACGGACCTCCCGCCGGCCCTCGACCCGGCGTGGGTCACCGACGGCGGGCGCTGCCTCGCATCCGCCATACGAGAACCACGGCTAGCACGATCAGAACCGCTCCCACGGCCAACGGCACGTACCGGCCCCCGCCGGGGGTGTCGTCCAGCCCTGCCGAGGTGGTCACCTGCGCCGGCGGCAGGTCCTGGCTGGGTGGGGTGGGGGTCGGGGTCGGTTCGGCCTCCCACTCCCCCGGGTCGACCAGGCGACCCACCGTCGCCTCGGGCGGCAGGCCGAATCCCCAGTCGAGCAGGGCCGCACCCTGTTCCCAGCCCCGCAGCGGCTGGGGCTCGGCACCGAGCAGGGTGACCACCAGCCGACGTCCGTCGCGCTCGGCGGCACCGACATAGGTGTGCCGGGCGTAGTCCGTGAAGCCGGTCTTGCCGCCCAGGGCACCCGGATAGCGGTAGATCAACTGGTTGTTGTTCTGGATCTGGAAACCCTTGGCGCCCAGGGCCTTCTGCGCCGGGATCCGGGCCCGCTCGGTGCGCACGTACCTGTTGAAGGTGGGATCGGCGAAGCAGGCCCGGGCGATCAGCGCCAGGTCGTACGCGCTGGTGAACTGTCCCGGACCGTCCAGTCCGGAGGCGGTGACCGCGTGGGTCTGCAGGGCACCCAGATGGCGGGCGTACTCGTTCATGGCCCGCACCCCACCGGCCACCCCCTCCGGCCCGCCGCCGAGGCGGGCCAGGGCGTTGGCCGCCTCGTTGCCGGACTGCAGCAGCAGCCCCAGCCAGAGGGTCTCCACCCGGTACCGGCCACCGGGCAGCAACCCGACCGCGGAACTGCCCGGGGCGATGTCCAGGTCCTCGCGGGTCACCGTGGCCACCTGGGTCGGGTCCAGTCGGGGCAGCATGGTCGCGGCCAGCAGCAGCTTCTGCACACTCGCCGGGGTGGCGTACTCGTGCGGCCCACAACCACCCAGCACCTGCCCGGTGTCCAGATCGGCCACCAGCCAGGAGGTGGCGGTCACCTTCGGTGGCGGCGGCGCCTGCGGCGGCACGACCAGCCCCGGGGTCGCCAGGGCCTCGCCGCCGACCACCCGATGCTGCGCCACCGTGGGTGGTGGCGTCGGTCGCGGCGACCGCACCACCTTGGGTGCCTTCGCCTTCGGGCAGGGCGGCACGGCAGGAACGGCACTCTCAGTGGCCGCCGCAGCACCTGGAGTCACCGGAGCGACGAGGGTCGCGAGGACGACGAAGACGGTCACCAGCGCCCTGAGCTTCATGAACACGCAGACTAACGGCCAGCCGGCGCCCAGCACCCGGGGCGGTGCGGCATCGGCGCGCAGTCACCCCGCGAGACCGTTGAACTGATAGATCCCCCCTGCCGTATTCACCGGCGAACCACAGTCACCCCGGACCTGCGGCGGGAGCGCTCCCGACACACGTCCGGTCCCACCCGGAGCACGACACGCAGGCGGGCCGACCGCCGTCGTCGTACCGCCCCCGGGCCCCACACGTCGCATCAGCCGGCGGGCGACCTTCGTCGACCCCTCCGGCCGGTCAATCATGAGGAGAGACGCATGGTCAGGCGTACGCTACGGCACCACAAGCACGCGGCCTTGAAGGTCGGCGGGGTCGGCCTGCTCGCGGTGACCCTGCTCGGAGCCGGTCTGACGCTGGCCTCGGCCGATGACAGCGCCAGGACCGCCGCGCAGACGGCGAACTGCCCGACGGTACGGGACAAGCTCGGTTCCGTGCCCGCCGCTGCGGCCGCCGGAGTCGAACAGGAACTGGCCAACCTCGACAAGCAGATCGAGGAGGCCAACGCCCGTCTCACCCAGCAGGCCGCCAACCCTCAGGGCGGCGCCAACTTCATCTCCAACGCCATCCTCGGCCCCCTGGCCAGCAAGCGGGTGGCCGCCCTCGACCGCATCGGCATCAACATCAACCGGGTGGGTGGACAGCGCCCCGACCTGGCCAGCCTGGCCACCTGCGGCCTGAACCCCCCGGGCACCCCCAGCGCCCTCAACGGCAACGCGGGCAACGGCAACGCGGGCAACGGTAATGCCGGCAACGGTGGAGTCGGGGTCGCCCAGAAGGTGAGCTGCCCGAGCGTCGGCGACCGGCTGCCTGCCGTACCCGCTCAGGCCGTCGCCGAGGTCCAACGCGAGCTGGCCAACCTGGACAAGCAGATCGCCGAGGCCGACGCCCGGCTGGCGCAGTTGGCGGTCCGGCCGGAGGGTGGCCCGAACTTCGTGCGCAACGCCGTGGTCGGCCCGCTGGAGGACCGGCGGGTGGCCGCCATCAACCGGATCGCCACCGCGATCGGCCGGGTCAACGGCAACCGGCCGGGTGACCTGGTCAACCTGGCCCGCCCCTGCGTGGTTCGCTGATCCCGACAAACCCGAACGGCCCGGGGTGACGCCGTCACCCCGGGCCGCACCCGTTCCACCCCAGGTTCACTCCACCTCGGACCGCGCTCACTCCACCTCAGGCTCGGCACCTCACCCCCGGACCGCGCTCACTTCACCCCGGGCCGTTGGCCTTGGTCCTACCGGTCGACCGGCGACCGCGCACACCGGGATCACCTCATGTGGGGTGGCTCAGGTGCTCGGGTAGTCGGCGCAGCCAGCGGCGCTGCCACGGGGTCTCCACCGCTTTGGGGCGATAGGCGGCCCGGACCCAGGTGACCGCCTGTTCGGCGGGCAGCCCGTCGAGGATCGCCAACGCCGCCAGGGCAGTGCCGGTACGCCCGGTGCCGCCCCGGCAGGCCACCTCCACCCGCTGGCCGGCGTATCCGCGCCGCAGCGCCTCCCGCAACGCCGCCAGGGCGTCGGCCCGGTCCGTCGGCACCCAGAAGTCCGGCCAGCGCACCCGCCGGTGCGCCCAGGCCGGGGCCGGCCCGGGGGCCAGCAGCAGACTGAAGTCGGCCGGGGAGGCGGGATCGGCGATCCGTCGCCCGCGTACCCGCACCCCGCCGGGCAACTCGACCACCCCGACCTCGTCCGCCCAGCCCGGTCCACCCTCCATCGCCCCAGTCTGCCGCACCGGCAGCTCCCACGGAGGCCCGCCGGGCCGGGGCTGTGGCAGTGGGGCTGTTGAGCACCCGGCGTGTCGGACAGCTCCACTGCCACAGCTGCCAAGGGCCGAGGGCCGGTCAGCGGGGTGGTTCCCGGTCCAGTCGGTGGTCCTGGGCCCAGGCGCTGCGGTAGATGGTGCCGCGTCCCTGCGGGTCGGGGACGCTGGCCGGTTCCGCGTCGGTCAGCCCGGCCCCGCTGTCGTTGGACCGCAGGCCACCGGACCGGCGGGAGCGGCGCAGCCGGGTCACCACGAACCACCCCAACCCGAGTACGCAGGCGACGATGACCAGGTTCTGGAGGATGCCGGCGTACGACTCGACCAGGTGCCAGTTGTCCCCGAGCAGGTATCCGGCCAGCACGAAGGTGGTGTTCCAGATCAGGCTGCCCAGGGTGGTGTAGACCACGAAGGTGAGCAGCGGCATCCGCTCCACACCGGCCGGGATGGAGATCATGCTCCGGAAGATCGGGATCATCCGGCCGAAGAAGACCGCCTTGACCCCGTGTCGGAGGAACCACTCCTCGGTGCGGTCGATGTCGCTGAGCTTCACCAGGGGCAGCTTGGCGGCGATCGCGCGGACCCGCTCCCGGCCCAGCTTGGCGCCGATCCAGTAGAGGGCCAGCGCCCCCAGCACGGAGCCGAGGGTGGTCCAGAAGATCGCGCCGACCACGCTCATCCGGCCCTGGGCCGCGACGAACCCGGCCAGCGGCAGGATCACCTCGCTGGGAATGGGTGGGAACAGGTTCTCCAGCGCCACGGCCAGGCCGGCGCCCGGTCCGCCCAGGCGCTCCACCAGGTCGGTGACGAAGCCGACCAGCCCGTCCTCGGGCGGCGCGGACTGACTGACGACGCCGACAGGGGACGCGGCACGCGGAATGTGAATCACCTGTACCACCCTACGAACCATCGCGGGATGGCGCTGTGTGGGTATCGACTCGGCATGAGGGGAGAACCTAGGGTGGGCGACAGTGGAGAATCAACTCGGCCGTGACCGCCTGCGGCTCGCGGTGGCCCAACCCCGGTGTCGGGCGTACGACATCGGGGCCAACGTGGCCGCTCACGCGGCCCTGGTCGAGGCGGCGGCGGCCCGGGTGGTGGTTTTTCCGGAGCTGTCCCTGACCGGATATGAGCTGGACGCTGCCCCGGTCGATCCGGCTGATCCCCGGCTGGCTCCCCTGGTGGAGGCCTGCGCGGCGGCCGGGTCACTGGCCCTGGTCGGCGCACCGGTGGCCGGGGACCACATCGCCCTGGTCGCGGTGGACGGCACCGGGGCCCGGGTGGCGTACCGCAAGATGTGGCTCGGTGGGTACGAGCCCCGCCGGTTCCTGCCCGGTGCGGAGCCGGTGGTGCTGACCGTGGACGGCTGGCGGCTGGGGCTGGCGATCTGCAAGGACACCGGGGTGGCCGAACACGCCGCCCGTACCTGTGCCCTGGGGGTGGACGTCTACCTGGCCGCCGTGCTGGAGTCGGCGGCCGATGTGGCCGTACCCGACGAGCGGGCCCTGCGCACGGCCACCACCCACGGGGTGCATGTGGCGGTGGCCAGCTTCGCCGGACCGACCGGCGGCGGTTACCGGGAGACGGCGGGCCGGTCGGCGGTGTGGGCCCCGGACGGTACGGTGCTGGCCCGGGCCGGCGGCGACCCCGGTGAGTACGCCCTGGCGATCCTGACCTGACCTGGGTCAGTCGTCGCGGGGCAGGGTGTCCTCGACCCGGTCGAGCAGGTCGTCCATGCGGTCGGCGAAGTCGCCCGGGATCCGGCCCCGGTCGGATTCCTTCTCCAGGCGCTCCCGCAGGTCCTCGATCCGCTTCTGCCGATCCTCGGCCTTGCCGGCGGCGAGCTTGGCCAGGTCCTTGCGGAGCCGGTCGGCCACCTTGCGGTCGAGACCGTCGGTGAGCTGCGCCTCGGTGAGCAGGGCGATGAACTCGGTGGCGAACTCCCGCAGGCTGACCGGGTCGGGGGGTGCCTGCGACGGGCTGGGGCGCTTCGTCGCGGGCGCGGCCGAGGTGGGGGCGGTGGCCGGGGCACTGGCCGGCGCAGCCGCGGGGGCCGGATCGTCGGCCCCGTCGGGGACCAGCAACACACCCAGCCCCACCAGGACGACCAGGGCGGCGGCCACCACCCCGACCGGAGGGCGGCGGCGTGGGCCGGGGATTGCCGGTGTGGGGCCGCCGGACCGGTCCACGGGGGACAGTGGCCCAGGGGTCGGGCGGGCGGACCAGGGCTCGGTCGCCTGCTGGGGGTAGCGCCCCGCGTGGTTGTGCTGTTCCGGGTCGGGACGGTCGACCAGGGTCGGTGGATGACCCGCTGCTCCCGCCGGGGCGGTGGTCGGCTCGTCGTGGCCGGGGATGATCGGCAGCACGGCCGTGGTGGGGCCGGCTGCGCTCGCGGCGGCGGTGTGCCATCGGGCGGCGAGTTGCCCGGCCGTGGGTCGCCGCCCGGGTTCCGGGTCCAGGCAGGCCAGCACCAGGGCGGCGGAGTCGGCCGGCAGCCCGGCCACCCGCAGCGGCGGCACCGGACGCCGGTTGGCGTGCACCACCAGGGCGTCCTCCCAGCTGCTCACCGGCAGCGGCACCGCACCGGTGAGGGCGCGGTAGAGCAGGACCCCCAGGGCGTACACGTCGCTGGCCGGATCCGGTGCGGCGGCCCGCAGCCGCTCGGGGGCGGTGTACGCGGGGGTGCCCATCATGGGTTCACCGACGGTCCCGGCGGCGGACGGCGGCCCGGCCAGGGCGGCGATGCCGAAGTCCAGCACCTTGGCGCCGGTGTCGGTGAGCATGACGTTCGCGGGTTTGATGTCGCGGTGCACCACCCCGATCCGGTGGGCGGCGGCCAGGGCGGCGGCGACCTGGGCGGCCATCCGCAGGGCCGCCGGCCAGGCCAGCGGCCCCTCGGCCAGCCGGTCGGCCAGGTTGCGCCCCTCGACCAGTTCCATCACCAGGTACGGCACGACCCGCCCGTCCAGGGCGGCCTCACCGTAGTCGTACACCTGGGTGACGTGGGGGTGGGCCAGCCGGGCCGCGGCGCGGGCCTCGCGGCGGATGGCGGCCCGCAGATCGGGGTCGGCGGCGAAGCCGGCGGCCAGCACCTTAACCGCCACCGGGCGGCCGAGGACTTCGTCCTCGGCACGCCACACCTCGGACATGCCGCCGAGGCCGATGCGCTCACGCACCACGTACCGGTCGTGCAGGCGCAGGTGGGGGGTGAAGGAGGACATCAGCGCCCAGTCTGCCTGGTCGGTCGGTGCGCGCACCACCCGGCGGTGCGGGTGGTGCGCGGGCCGGGCCGTAGGTGTCTGCGGTGTCGGTCGCTACCGGGTGCAGTACGGGGTGGCGGTCCGCGGGGCGGGCTGGATCTGGTCGGCCAGTCGCCGCAGGGTCACGGCGGCGAGGTGGCGGACACCGTTCAGGCGCGGGGTACGCGGCGGATCGGGAATGATCGGCGCGTCCGGCCGAGCGGAATTGACGTGTCGGGTGACCGCGTCGATGGCGAAGACGAAGCCGGTGGGCTGTTCCATGGTCAACTCCTCGGGGCGGGTCCGGTGCTGGTCCGGACGACGAGCGTGGTGGGCAGCAGGATCTGGTGTGCGTCGGGGTCCACGGGCGGGTCTAGCAGGAGTTCCGCCGCGCGACGCCCCTTCTCCACGCCGGGTTGGCGCACGGTGGTCAGGCCGGCGGGCGCGGCCTCGGCGATGTCGTCGAAGCCGGTGACCGAGAGGTGTCGGCCGGCATCGCGCAGGGTGTCGAGGGCGCCTAGGGCGAGCACGTCGGCGCAGGCCAGCACGGCGGTGATCGGCTCGGGCAGGGCATCCGGCGCGCGCACGGCGGCGGCACCGGCGGGGCGGCTGTTGTCGGCCGCCGAGAGGATCGTCAGGTGCGGCCAGTCGACCCCGACGGCCGCCAGGGCGTCGGCGAAACCGGCCAGGCGTTCCCGGGTGGTGGGGTGCGGCACCTCGGCCACCTCGCGGACCCGGACCCGCCCGGGCGCGGCGTCCGGCAGCACGCTGTCGGCCAGCAGGGCGATCCGCCGATGGCCGAGCCCGGTCAGATGTTCGGCCACCGACCGGGCGGCGGCCCGCTCGTCGATGCCCACCCACCGGTCCTCCGCCCGGGGGCGGGCCGAGGTCGTGACGAAGGGCAGTCCACGGTCACGGATCGTGTCGACGATCTCCCCCTCCTCGTCGCCGCCGCAGTAGACGCAGAACCCGTCGACGGCGGCGTTCTCCACGGCCTTGCGGGCACCGGCCGCGTCGGCGGGCAGCGGCACCAGCAGCAGGCTGCTGTCGTGCCGCTCGGCCGCCTGCGCCACGCCGGTGAGGAACTGCGTGGCGAAGGGATCGGTGAAGGCGTAGGACAGCCGGGAGGTGAACAGCACCCCGATGGCGCCGACGTAGCCGCGGCGCAGTGACCGGGCGGTCGGGTCCGGGCCGGCGTAGCCCATCTCCCGGGCCGTGTCGAGGATGCGTTGCCGCAGTTCCCTGGAGAGCTGGTCCGGGCGGCTGTAGGCATTCGACACGGTGCTGCGGGAGACACCGACCGCCTCGGCCACCGCGCGCAGGGTGGGTTTCACCGGCCCCTCCCTTCTGGATCGATTCAGACTGGATCGATCCAGAGACTAGCCGCACCAACCGACGGATGTCAATCGAATGACGGAAAGTGACGGTGGGGCAGCGACCGATCAGTCGTCCGCGAACTCCGCGATGATCCCTTCCAGGATCTCCGGGGTACGCTCCGGCGGCTCGGCCTCCACACAGAGGCGCTCCATGGCCACCGCGTAGAAGTCCAGGTCTTCCCGCTTGTCCAGGTAGAGCGCGCTGGTCAACTGTTCGATGTAGACGATGTCGGGCAGGTCCTGGTCGCCGAAACGCAGAATGGTGAAGGCGCCCCCGGCGGCGGCATGTCCACCGGCGGCGAAGGGCACGACCTGCAACCGGACGTTAGGGGTACGGGTCGCCTCCAGCATCGCCTGCAACTGACCCCGCATCACCTTCGGCCCGCCGATCGGCCGGCGCAGCGCGGCCTCGTCGACCACCGCCCACAGCCGGGGCGGACGCGGTCGACGCAGCAACTCCTGACGGTGCATCCGCAGGTCCACCCGGCGCTCGATCTCCGCCGGATCGGCCTGGCCGTGGCCGAGTCGCACCACGGCGCGGGCGTACTCCCGGGTCTGCAACAGCCCCGGGACGAACTGGACCTCGTAGCTGCGGATGAGCGCCGCCGCCGCCTCCAGGCCGAGATACGACTGGAACCACGAGGGCAGCACGTCACCGTACCGGTGCCACCACCCTGGGTTGTTGGCGTCCCGGGCCAGTTTGAGCAGGGCGGCGCGTTCCTTCTCGTCGGTGACCCCGTAGAGGGTCAGCAGGTCGGCGACGTCGCGCTCCTTGAAGCCGACCCGGCCCAGCTCCATCCGACTGATCTTCGACTCGGATGAGCGGATCTCCCAGCCGGCGCTCTCCCGGCTGACCCCGCACGACTCCCGCAGCCGCCGCAGCTGTGCGCCCAGCAGCATCCGCAACACGGTCGGGCCTACCGCCGCGCCCTCCTCGGCGGAAACCATGGTCACCTGCCGCCCTCCGCATGCCGTCGTCGATCGTGCCGGTGGACCGGCCCGACCGACGTGTAAGCATGCCATGAACCTTCAGTGAGGTGAACATCCATCCCCGTGCACAACAAATCCCGTCGGTGGGATCCCGGGTCAGCCGATCAGATGATCGAAGTCTCCATCGCGGGCCCCGCGCACGAAGGCCGCGATCTCGTCGACCGTGTAGATCAGCGCCGGCCCCTCGGGGTGTCGGGAGTTGCGCATCGCGATACCCGCTCCCCCAGGCAACTGGGCCAGCTCGACGCAGTTCCCACTGGGATTACTGCGACGGCTCTTCAGCCAGGCGAGGGGAGGCAACTCGTTGGCGGGGACACCGTTGGGCGGCTGTTGCATGGGGGTGTCTGTTCTCTCCGGTAGGCGCCGACGCCGTGGGAGGAGCGGTAGCGGCACGAGGATGTGGTTTCTCGTTCATTTGCACGTGCATCTGCTATTGCATCTGCAATGGACAGCGAGCATGATAGCGCATGTGTGTGGTGCCCATCCGCTCACAATCTGTTACGCAAACCTGGTTTCCACCAGGGGAAACGGACATGTTTGGCGACGCTCGTCGGCCAGGGGTGGGCGCGTGTGACGGCGAGGGGAGGATCTTGTGCCGGATCCGCTGACGGTCGCCTCCGGCATCTGTGCGGTGGGTGCCCTGCTCTCCTCGTGGCAGATGGGTCGCCGAGCCGTACGTGCCGAGGCCGAGATCGGCCGCCTTCAGGCTGAACTCGCCGCCGAGCGGCACGCCGCCAGCCACGATCCGTTGACCGGTCTACCCAACCGGCGTGCCTTCTACCGGCTGGCGACTGCGCTGCTCACCGACTCCGCCGGCCGACCCCTGGTGGCCGTGATCCTCGACCTGGACGACTTCAAGCAGATCAACGACCGGTACGGCCACGCGGCCGGAGACAAGGTCCTGATCAGTGTCGCCGAGCGGTTGGCCACCTTCGCCGGAGACAATCTGGTGGCCCGGCTCGGGGGTGACGAGTTCGCCGGTCTGCTGGCCAGCCCGACGGTCGACCACCGCTGGATCGACCACGCCACCGGGCGCCTGTACGACATGCTCGCCGCACCGATCTGTCTCGGCCCCACCACCGTCCGGGTGACCGCCTCGGTCGGGCTGGCACCGGTGCACGGGACCCAGCTCATCGAGGCTTTGGACCGTGCCGACGCGGCGATGTACGAAGCCAAGAGTTTGGGGGCGGCCCGCTCCCGCCGGGCGTTACGCGAAACACCGCACCTGGCCGAGTGCTGACCCCGTCGCGCCCAGGTGGCGCGCAGGGGGTCAGTGCCAGCCGTAGCCGTTGCGCAGGGCGGCACCCACCCGGTCGAAACGGGCCCGATCCAGCACCGCGCCCTCGCGTCGGATGCCGTCCTCCCGCATGGTCAGCACCCGGTCCAGCCGCACCCAGCTGGGTCGGTTCTCCCGGTCCCACTCCCCCGGCCCGAGGGCCAGCCAGTGCCGCTCGCCGTCGCGATCCCGGCTGGAGAGCATCAGCCCGAACAGGGTCCTGCTGTGGCGGCCCACCACCAGCACCGGCCGGTCCTTACCCTGACGGGGATCGTCCTCGTAGGACACCCAGGTCCAGACGATCTCCCCCGGGTCGGCCTGGCCGTCGGGTTCCGGGGCGTAGGACAGTTGACGGCGTTGCAGCGCGGTCACCTGACGGGGCCGCGCGACCTTCGCCGGGGTCGGCCCGGAACGCCGGGGGGACGGGATCACCGCGCCGACACGAGCCGCCATACTCCTCAACAGACCTGCCACGGCGGGCAGCCTACCGGCCGGGGCCCACCCTCCCGGCGGCAGGGAGGCGTACCCGACCGGACTGCTGGCCGCCGGCCGCTCAGGGCCAGGTCTGGTCCGGCCCGGCGACCGGATCCACGGTGCCGTCCGGGGCCGTGGGCAGCCCGGCCACCAGGGCCCGGAACTCGTCGACGGTGACGGCCTCGCGCAGGGTCGCGAAGACCGCCGCCGCCCCGAGGCCCGCCGTCTGCTCGTCCACTCCGGCCCGGGCCCCTACCCGGCGCAGGAAGTCCCCCGGCCCGTCGGTGAGCAGTTCACCGGAGGGCCCGCTCAACTCCTGCGGCAGGTACCCGGTGGGATCGGTCGTCGGCTCGCCGGTCATCCGCTCCGCCAGGGTGCCCAGCACCGCACGGGCCACCGCGGCGGACAGGTCCGTCGACAGCCCGGACCGACGCGACACCGCGTCGACGAACAGGGGAAACCGCACCGCACCCTCCCCTCGTCACGAGCGGCGCTGGTTACCCCCGCCCGGTCCGACTAAACGACGGCCCCTCCTCGGTCGGGGCGCGAGCGGCGGGCCGCGTGCCAGTCGGCGGCCCGATCCGGGTCCACCCGGTAGCACCGCTCGCGGGGGGCCTCCGGCCGCCCGGGTACCCGGTCGAAGGGAAGGCCCCGCCTCGGGTAGTCATGGTGGATCTTCAACACCCGGGTCAGTCCCGCCATCGCCCCGACGATCTTCTGCCGGGGCAGCCCGGTGCGTCGGCTCAACTCCTCGACGGTGAACTGTCGTCCCGGCTCGGCAGCCAGGGCGTCGAGCATGGCCGCGACCGTACGGTGGGTGGCGCTGCGGCCCAGGCTGAACCGCCGCAGGTCCTCGACCGTCCACCCCTCGGCCGGGGCCTCGGGCCCGGCAGGGGGGCGGCGTCGCGACACCGATCCGTGTCGCCGCCGGGCTTCCAGGTCGGTCAGCAGGCGGGTGACCTGCGGCAGGTACGCCACCGGCACGGCCACCAGGACCACGGCGGCGTCCGGTTGCAGGGCGCCGACGTCCAGCAGGGCCTCGGCGGCGTACGGGTGATGGTGTCCGCGTACCCGATGGGCGGCCAACGCGACGCCGTCACTCAGCCGAAGCGACCGGTGATGTAGTCCTCCGTACGCTTGTCCGCGGGGTTGGTGAACAACTTGCCGGTCTGGCTGTACTCCACCAGCCGGCCGTGCCGCACCTGCTGGTCGTCCACCTCGGCGGTGAAGAAGGCGGTGTAGTGGCTGACCCGGGCCGCCTGTTGCATGTTGTGGGTGACGATCACGATGGTGTAGTCGCTGGTCAGCTCGGTCATCAGGTCCTCGATCTTCGCCGTGGCGATCGGGTCGAGCGCCGAGCAGGGCTCGTCCATCAGGATCACCTCGGGCTTGACCGCGATGGTCCGGGCGATGCACAGCCGCTGCTGCTGACCGCCGGACAGGGCCAGGGCGCTCTTGCGCAGCTTGTCCTTCACCTCGTCGAAGAGGGCCGCCTTGGTCAGGGCCTCCTCGACATGGTCGTCCAGGCGGCCCTTGATGCCGTTGATCCGCAGCCCGTAGGCGACATTGTCGAAGATGGACTTCGGGAAGGGGTTGGGCTTCTGGAACACCATGCCGATGCGGCGGCGGACCTGGATCGGGTCGACGTCGCGGGCGTACAGGTCCTGGCCGTGGAAGGAGACCTCGCCACTGACCCGGGCACCCGGGATGGGGTCGTTCATCCGGTTCAGGGCCCGCAGCACTGTCGACTTGCCACAGCCCGAGGGCCCGATCATCGCGGTGACCTGGTTCTGCTGGATCGGCATGGTGGTGCCGCGAACCGCCTCGTAGCTGCCGTAGTAGACGCTGACGTCGCGCAGCTGCATCACCGGCGCCTCGGTGGACTCGGCGCCGCTGTTGCCCGCGGCGTGCATCGCTACGGACGGACGGGTGGTCAGGGTGGTGTCGTAGCTGGCCATGTCAGCGCTCCTTGATGGCGAACCGGCTGGAGATGAAACGAGCGATGATCGTGAAGCTGAGCACGATCACGATGAGGGTCAGGGCCGCGCCCCAGGCCCGGTCCTGGGCGGCCGGGAAGGAGGTGCTGGCGTTGCGGAAGATCTGCGCCGGCAGGGCGGTGTTGGAGCCGTCGAAGAGGTTCCAGTTGGGGGTGAAGACGATGCCGGTGACGATGATGATCGGCGCGGTCTCGCCGGCGGCGCGGGCCACCGCCAGCAGGGACCCGCTGGTGATGCCGGAGATCGCCGCCGGCAGCACCACCGTCAGGGTGGTCTTCCACTTGCGTGCACCCAGGGCCATGCTGGCCTGCCGCAACTCGTCGGGGACCAGCCGGAGCATCTCCTCGCTGCTGCGGATGACCACCGGCAGCATCAGGCAGGCCAGGGCCAGCGCCCCGGCGAACCCGGTCTGCTGGCCGACGAGCAGCACCCAGCTGAGATAGACGAAAAGCCCCATCACGATGGACGGGACACCGGTCATCACGTCGGCCATCAGCCGGATCACCCGGGCCAGTGGCCGCTGCTTGCCGTACTCGTTGAGGTAGATCGCCCCGAAGACCCCCAGCGGGATCGCCATCAGCGCGGCGGCCCCCGTGATGAGCAGGGTGCCGACGATGGCCGGCGCCATCCCGCCGCCCACCCGGCGGTACGAGTTCGGGATGTCCTCGGTCAGGAAGGACAGGTTCATCACCCCCGCTCCCTTGCTGACGACCGTGTAGGTCACCAGGGCAAGGGGGATGACGGCGAGCAGCACGGCGCCCCAGATGAGGGCTGTGGCGAGGTGGTTGGTGAAGCGGCGGCGACCCGACAGGGCGGCCCGGGTCAGGTCGGGTCCGCTGGTTGCCGGGCGGGTGGCCGGGGGTGCGGTGACGCTCACGCGACGCTTCCCTTCATCCGGGCCTCGGCCCGACGGACGACCGTCCGGGCCAGCACGTTGATCAGTACCGTCATCGCGAACAGCACCACCCCGAGGCCGATCAGGGCGGCGGTGAAGGTGCCGGTGGATTCACCGAACTGCTGCACGATGACGGCGGCCATCGAGTTGCCGGGGGCGAACAGGTTGGCGGAGATGTTCGTGGCCCCGCCGATGACCAAGGCCACCGCGATCGTCTCCCCCATCGCCCGGCCCAAACCGAGCATCACCGCGCCGACGAGACCGCCGAAGCTGTGGGGGAACACCGCGCCCCGGATCATCTCCCAGCGGGTGGCGCCGAGGGCCAGGGCGGCGTCCTTGTCCGCGCGGGGCACCGTGCTGAACACCTCGCGGGTGATCGAGGTGATGATCGGCGTGACCATGATCGCCAGGATGAGACCGGCCGTCATGAAGTTGCGACCGCTGCTGACCGGGCCGAAGATGCTGCCCAGCACCGGGACGCCGCCGAAGACCTCGTGGGCCCACTGGTAGACCGGAACCATGGCGGGGGCGACGACCAGGATGCCCCACAGGCCGAACACCACCGAGGGTACGGCGGCCAGCAGGTCGATCACGGTGACCGCCGGTCCGCGCAGTCGGCGCGGCGCCAGCTCGGTGAGAAACAGCGCGATGCCGACCGAGACCGGCACGGCGAACAGCAGGGCGATCAGCGACGAGACGGCCGTGCCGTACGCGAAGGACAGCGCGCCGAAGATGGCGTCGCCGGCTGCCGGGTTCGGGTCCCAGGTCCGCTCGGTGAGGAAGCGCAGGCCCATCGCGTCGAAGGCCGGCCAGGCCTCGCGGACGGTGGTGATCAGGATCAGCCCGAGGATCGCCAGCACCAGCAGACCGGTGCCGAGGGTCCACCAGGAGAAGAGGCGGTCGCCGAGGGCGCTGCCGCCGCGGTGGGCCAGCGTCGACCGGGAGACGGGGGTCTTGTTCGTCAAGGTCATCTTCACTCCAGCTCGGGTACCCCGCTGGGGACGGGATCCGGTGATCCCGTCCCCAACTGGACGCCCTCTGCGATCTTGGTCTCGATCAGCTCTGGATCTTGTCGACCTGGGCCAGTGCCTTCTCCTTGAGGGAGGCCGGCAGCGGCGCGAAGTCGATCTCCTTGGCCAGGTCCTGGCCGTCGTTGAGCAGGTAGGTGAGGAAGCCCTTGACCAGGTCCGCCTTGGCGGCGTCACCGTAGGAGGTCTGCACGATGATGAAGGTCGGCGCGGTGATCGGGTACGCGGTGGCACCGGCGGCGTTGAGCGGGTTGTAGCTCAGGTCCTCGGCGATCTCGGCGCCCTCCAGACCGGCGGTGGTGCCCTCCAGGGTCGGCTCGACGAACTGGCCGTCCTTGTTCTTGATGGCGGCGAACTTCAGGCCGGTGGCCTTGGCGTCGCTGAGGTCCACGTAACCCACGGCACCGTTGGTCTGCTGCACGATCTGCGCGACACCGGTGTTCTTCTCGCCGCCCTGGGTGTTGGCCGGCCAGTTCACGGTGTCACCGCTGCCGAGCTTCCAGGTGCCCGCCGCGGCGGCCTCGAGGTACTTGGTGAAGTTGCTGGTGGTACCCGAGCCGTCCGAGCGGTGCGCGACGACGATCGGGGTGTTGGGCAGTTCCACACCCGGGTTGTCCGCCTTGATCGCGGCATCGTCCCAGGTCTTGATGTCGGTCTGGAAGATCTTGGCGAGGGTCTCCGGGCTGAGCTGGAGCTTGTCCACGCCCTGCAGGTGGTAGGAGACCGTGATCGGCGCCGCCACCGTCGGGATGTAGAGGAAGGAGCCCGGCGCCACGCCGTCGGTCTCCTTGACCAGGCTGTCCGTACCGGCGAAGTCGACCAGACCCTCACCGAACTGCTTCTTGCCGGTGCCCGAGCCGGTCGCGTTGTAGGTGACCGTCACCTTGCCGGCCTCATCCTTGAAGGCCTCGACGACCTCCTGGTAGTAGGCGTCGGGGAAGCTCGCCCCGGACGCCTTCAACTCGCCGGACAGGTTCGCGTAAGCGCCGTCGCCGCCGCTGGGCTCCGTGCTGTTGTCGTTGCTTGCGCAGCCGGTAAGCGCGAGCGCGGCAAGCGCGACGCCAGCGAGGACGCGCCGCGAAAGCACGTTGCGGTTCACCAGGTAAGCCTCTCTATCGGGGTGCATCAGCCCGTCCGGGCCGTACGAGAGTCAAGGTGCCAGGCCCAGGTAGCCGGACCCCTGGAACCAGGTGAACGAAGAGTGAACTCGGTGTCCCCGGTGGTGGCCCACCGGCGACGAGATGTGACGTTCCGGCACCTGGGCGCCGGATGTCCGGATAAGGCCGGCCTGATCAGCGCCGGAGGGACCCTGCGGCAACCGCCGGTTTCAGCGCCGCAGGGTTCCGGCGTCCAGGTCGACGACCTGGCGGGCGATGTTCACCGCCTGGTCGGCGTACCGCTCGTAGTAGCGGCCGACCAGCGCCAGGTCGATCGCGGACTCCACCCCGTAGGGCCAATCGGAGACCAGCATCGACAGCAGGCGTTCCTGCGCGGCGTCCACCTCGTCGTCGTCGAGCCCGAACTGCATGGCGTCCAGCCGGTCGCGGGTGGCCAGCAGCACGGTCGTCTTGTCGGCCATCCGGGCCGCCGCCTCCGCCATCTGGGCCAGCACCGGCACCGCCGGCTGCGGCACCACCCCCACCGGGTGGCGCATCAGGACCACCTTCGCGATGTGCGCGGCCAGGTCACCCATCCGTTCCAGGGCGGCGGCGATCCGCAGCGCGGACAGCACCAGCCGCAGGTCGGAGGCGACCGGCTGGTGCCGTACCAGCACCTCGGGGATCATCTGCTCGGCCTGCGCGCGGCAGCGGTCCAGGACGAGGTCACCGGCGATCACCGTCTCGGCGGCGTACCGGTCGACGTCCAGCAGGGCGACGCTGGCCTGCCGGATCGCCGTACCGGCGTCGCGGCTCATCCTGGCCAGGACCCCGGTGAGGCGGTCGAGGCGCTCGTCGAAGCTGTCCCGACCCATCGCCCCTCCGTTGGCGTACCCGGGGCCGCGGCCGTCCCGCCGCCACACCGACGGCGCTGCAAGCGCGTCCGCCGGGCCCTGGCCAGCAACCTACCCGCCGAATCCGTCCCGCGCCCGCCGGCCGATGTCAGCCGGGGTCCCGGCTGTGCACCAGCCGTCAACCGAGGGCTCGTCCCTTCGTCTCGGCGAGCAGGTCCAGTAGGAGGGCGGCGGTCCAACTGAAGGCCGGGGAGCCCAGACCAGCCCCGGTCTCCGGGTGGAAGTACTCGTGGCACCCCGCGGTAGCCACCGCCTCGATCATCGAGGTGGCCAGGCCGTCGGCCAACCGGGGGTGACCGTGGGTCAGCAGCCCGTACCGGACCAGCCAGGTGATGTTCATCCAGCTGGGGCCCCGCCAGTAGCGCAGCGGCTCGAAGTCGGCCGCGGTGCGGTCGTGGCTGGGCAGCGGCCGGGCCATCCGGGCAGCCAGCCCGAAGCGGGATGAGCCGGCCTCGGCGAGAATCGCCTCGACCTGCTCCGCCGGCAGGTCGGGCAGGATCACCGGCGTCAGCCCGAGCACCGTCCGGGCCGGGGTCAGTCGGCCGGTACGCAGATCGCGGGGGTGGAAGGTGCCGGTTCTCGGGTCGTACAGCCGGTCCACCAGGGCGGTGGTGATCCGGGCGGCCCGCCGGTGGTGCGGGCCGGGATCCGCCCCGATCTCCCGGGCGATCTGCGCCAGGGCCGACTCGGCCGCCCCCATGGCCGCGTTGAACAGCGGACACTCCACCAGGAAGGGATGCCGATCGGCTAGGTCCTCGTCCCGGTAACCCCCCGCCCGATAGGCGGTGACGAGCGCGACGTAGCGGGCGTAGTCCAGGTCCGTGGGGCGGTGCGCGGCCGCGGCGTGCACGATGTCGCGCCGACGGTACGCACCCGGCACCGCCTCCTCGGTCGGCACGGCGGCCAGCGGCTCGTCCCAGGCCGGGCTGTTGTCCAGGCCGGACTCCCAGGGGTGCACGATGCTGGCCAACCCGGCACCACCGAGGTCCCGACGGCTGCTCAGGTAGTGCTGCTGGGCCACCAGGCGCGGATAGAGCCGGCCCAGGGCGGCACGGCCCCGCTCGGAGGGTGCCCGGCGGTAGGCGTGCCAGGCGGCCAGCGCGTGCACCGGCGGCTGGACCAGCCCGGAGGTGGCCCGGGCCGGCGCCCCCTCGATCAGCGTCGAACCCCAGAACCGAGGCCCCGGGAAGTACGCCTCGTCGGAGACCGCGGGGTTGAAGACGATGTGCGGCACCCGCCCGTCGCGCCACTGCGCCTCGAACAGGCTGGTCAGCTCCGACCAGGTGCGCTCCGGGCGGAGATGGGCCCAGCCGATCGCGATGAAGGCCGAGTCCCAGCTCCACTGGTGCGGGTAGAGGGTCCGGGAGGGCACGGTGTGTGCCTGCGCCCAGTTGGCCTCCAGGGTGGCCCGGGCCAGGGCGACCAGCCCGGGGTGATCCCGTGGTGGGCGGTCGACAGCCGGGGTCGGCACCGGCTCGACCGGCGATCCGACGTGTTTGACCATGTGTCACTTCCCGGTAGCGCTGGGCTTCAGAATAGAGCCCGGCAACCGCGGCACGCATCGAGGGCGGTAGGTTCCGGCGACACCGCCGCCGCCCTGCGGGTGAGCGGCCCCGACGGGATAATCTATGAACCGACGCATACCGGTCGAAGATTTTCGATGGACCGCGTCGATCCTCGGGCCCGGGGCGCCGCGGGTCGAGTGGCACCACGAGGCAGAGGAGCCCCGGATGAAGCAGTCGCGGCAGGGACCCACCGGCACCGAGGGTGTGGCCTACACCGAGAGGTTGCAGCAGCTCAGCGGTGCTCGCTGGAAGCAGGTCCTGGACGTGCAGGCCCCCTACCGGTGGAACCTGCGGCGGCTGCGACTGGGCCGGACCCTGGATGTCGGCTCGGGACTCGGCCGCAACCTGATCAACCTGGGCGAGGGCGCGGTCGGGGTGGACCACAACCCGACCTCGGTGGCGCACAGCCGCGCGCTCGGTCTCCAGGCGTACACCACGGAGGAGTTCTTCGCCTCCGAGCACGCCCGGCCGGGCACCTTCGACTCCCTGCTGGCCGCGCACCTGCTGGAGCACATGCCGGCCGAGCAGGCCCGCGAGGTGGTCGCCTCCTACCTGCCCTTCGTCCGCTCCGGCGGCCGGGCGGTCTTCATCACCCCGCAGGAACGGGGGTACGACAGCGACTCCTCGCACGTCCGGTTCGTCGGTTTCGCCGAGGCCGCCGAGGACTGCCGGGCCCTGGGCCTGACCGTGCAGCGGCAGTACTCCTTCCCGTTCCCCCGGGCCGCCGGGCGGGTGTTCACCTACAACGAGTTCGTGACGGTGGCCCGACTGCCCTGACCAGCCCTGGATACGGTGGTCCGATGAGCGAGCACAGCACCGCCACGGGCCGACCGACCCGCTGGGCCACCGACACCGGGCCGGAGCACTCCCAGTGGTACGTCGACCGGTTCCGGAACCTGGCCGCCGAGGGGGCCGACCTGGCCGGTGAGGCCCGACTGGTCGACGCGCTGGTGCCGCCCCGTTCGCGGATCCTCGATGCCGGTTGCGGCACCGGCCGGGTCGGCGCCGAACTGGCCGCCCGAGGCCACACGGTCGTCGGGGTGGACGCCGACCCGGTGCTGGTCGAGGCCGCCCGCGCCGACCATCCCGGGCCGCGCTGGCTGGTGGCCGACCTGGCGGAGCTGGATCTGGCGGCGACCGGCCAGTCCGAGCCGTTCGACGGGGCCGTGCTGGCCGGCAACGTGATGACCTTCGTGGCCGCCGGCACCGAGGTGGCGGTGCTGCGCCGGGTGGCCGCCCACCTGCGCCCGGACGGGGTGATCGCGGTCGGCTTCGGCACCGACCGGGGCTATTCGCTGCGCGACTTCGACGACCATGTGGCCGCCGCCGGGCTGCACGCAGAGCACCGCTTCGCCACCTGGGACCTGCGCCCGTGGCACGAGGGCGCGGACTTCGCCGTCAGCGTGCTACGCCGCCCAGCCTGACCACGTCACGAGTCGCGGGCCGCGCCGCCCTCCTGACCGACCGCGGCCCCGCCGCGCTTCTGACCGGGTACGGCCTCGCCGCGGGACGTGCGGCCCGTCGACAGCGGGTGGATCGGGGTGATCGTCGGAAGGTAGGCGATCGCGTCGAAGCTCTCGGTCAGCGACGGCAGTTCGTAGTAGTGCTCCTCGTCGCGCTCCGCCTGGTAGAGGCCGGAGATCAGGCGGGTCCGCCAGGGCTGGTCGAGCCGGTGCGCGAGCTCGGTGGGCGGTTGGCCGTGCAGGTCGATGACCCGTTCACCGGCACCGTCGAGCAGCGCCTCCAACCGCGACCGGCCCCTGCCGGCCTGAACTCCCTGACCGGTCCGGTCGGCGGCCTCGCGGACCGGTCCGGTCGGCGGAGGTCGGCGTGGCGGCGGGACCGGTTCCCACGGGGGCAGCCGACCCGGCCCTGGCCCGAGGCACGGCCCGGTGCCGTGGGTCAGGGCCGGGTCGGCTGGGGTGGGCGGTCAGTCCGCCGAGTTCAGCCGGGCCAGGTGCGCCTCCTCGAGGGTGAGGGCGACCCCCTCCAGGGCGGTGTCCAGCTGGTGCAGTTTGCTGCCGCCGAGGATGGGTCGGATGCCCTGGCTGACCAGCCAGGCCAGCACCACCTGGCTGCGGGTGGCGCCGGTGTCCCGGGCCACCTCCTCCAGCGCCGCCAGTCGACGGGTGTTGCCCGGGTGGTCGTAGACCTGCGGGATCGGCTTGGCCGGATTGTCGTACGCCCCGGTGAGCAGCGGGGTGTAGGCCCAGACCTCCATCCGGTGGGCGCGGGCGAAGTCGAGTTGCTCGTCGCTGAGCACCCCGTGCGGGTGGACCACCCCGTCGGGTCGGGTGCCGGGGCGTACCCGCAGGTAGGTGGCGTTCAGTTGGAGGGCGTCGATCGGCAGGGTGTTCCGGGTGGCCGCGTACGCCCGGGCCCGTTCGATGCGCCAGGCCGGGTGGTTGGAGGCCCCCACCCGGCGTACGGTGCCGGCGACGACCTGCTCGGCGATCGCGTCCACTGTCTCCTCGATCGGGGTGGCCCGGTCCTCCTGGTGCAGCCAGAGCAGGTCGACCTGCTCGACCCCCAGCCGGTCCAGGCTGCCGGCGAAGGCCTCGCTGATCGCCCGGCGGCTCAGCCCCGCCCGGTGCTGCGGCCAGGAGCCCTGCCACAGGGGTTCCGCGCCGACCTTGGTGGCGATGCGTACCCGCTCCCGCACCCCGGGTCGGGCGGCGAGCCAGCGGCCGAGGACCCGCTCGCTGTCCCCGCCCCGCCCGTCCGGGCTCAGCCAGAAGGTGTAGCAGTCGGCGGTGTCGATCCATTCGCCGCCGCCTTCCACGAACCGGTCCAGCAGGGCGAAGGAGGTCTTCTCGTCCACCAGGGTGCCGAAGTTCATCGCGCCGAGCACGAGAGCGGAGACGGGCGGGCGTGGAGTCTCATCGAGGTGAGCCGAAGTCATGGGACCACGATTCAACCTGGAGTGCGCTCCAGGTCAAGCGGTACGGTCGCACGGGTGACGACGTACACCCCCGCCGAGGCCGCCCGACGCAGCGGCTTCTCCATCGACACCCTGCGGTATTACGAGCGGGAGGGCATCCTGGCACCGGTGGCGCGTACCCCCGGTGGACACCGGATCTACCGCGACAGTGACCTGTCCACCCTGGATTTCCTGCGCTGCCTGCGGGACGCGGGGATGCCCATCGAGCGGCTGCGCCGCTACGGCGAACTGTGCCGCGACCCCGACAGCGTCGCCGACCGGGTGGCCCTGCTGCGCGAACATGCCGCCGCGGTCGAGACCCAGATCGACCAGCTCCGGCTCTGGCAGGCCCGGGTCGCGGAGAAGATCGCCTGGTACGAGCAGGGACTCCAGCAGACCTGACCTCGTCGGTCGTTTCCGGTGACCTGTGCCATGTACTGCTTGCTGGTGAGTG
Organism: Micromonospora sp. NPDC048871; assembly: GCF_043198155.1. NCBI lineage: Bacteria > Bacillati > Actinomycetota > Actinomycetes > Micromonosporales > Micromonosporaceae > Micromonospora > Micromonospora sp. NPDC048871. Next base: position 193,836 of record NZ_JBICUM010000004.1, read on the forward strand.
GGTTGCGGTACTTGACTGGTCGGTATGGCGCGGATTGCATACAACGCGGCCGACGCGGCGGCCTTCGAGGTCAACCGGCACCTCACCGACGACGGTCTGGCCGCCTGGCGGGCCGCCATCGTCCGGCACCTGGACCCCCACCCGGGGATGCGGGTGCTGGACCTGGGCTCCGGCACCGGAAGCTGGGCCCGGGCCTTCCACACCTGGTGGCCCGAGGTCGAGGTGGTAGCGGTCGAGCCTTCGGCGGCGATGCGGGCCCGCAGTGTGTTCACCCCCGTCCTGGCCGGCGACGCGGAGCAGATCCCGCTGCCCGACGGCAGCATCGACGCCGGGTGGCTCTCCACCGTCATCCACCATGTTCCCGACCTGACCGCAGCCGCACAGGAGATCCGCCGGGTGCTGCGGCCCGGCGCCCCGGTGCTGATCCGGTCGGTGTTCGCCGGCCGACCCGAGGGGATCACCCTGTTCCGCTACTTCCCGGAAGCTGTCGGGGTGCTCGACACCTATCCGAGCATCGCGCAGGTCGAGGCCGCCTTCGCCGAGGCGGGCTTCGCCACCGTGGCCGTCGAGCAGGTACCCGCACTCACCGCCGCCTCCCTGCGGGAGGCCGCCGCCGGCCTGCGGCGGGAGGCGCACACCCTGCTGCAACTGATCGACGACCAGGCGTACGCCGCCGGGTTGCGGCGACTGCACCGGGCCGCCCAGGTGGAGAGTGGACCGGTGATCGACGCCCTCGATCTGCTCGTGCTGCGCTGATCGCGTTTCGGGCAACCACCGGCCGGTCGATTCCACTACGGTCGTCGGCGGGCAGCAGCATGTCATCGTCGTCGCCGGAAGGACCAGGATGCCGGGTCGGTTCGTGTACTGGATGAACGTCTCCCTCGACCTGCGGATCGAGTACGCCCCGGGTGAGGCGGGCGGCGGCGACTGGATGCGCATCACCGAGTCGCTGCACCGGGTCTTCAACGAGCGGGCCCGGGCGATGTCGCTGGCGGTGGAGGGGCGCACCATCTACGAGACGATGGAGGCCTTCTGGCCGGCTGCCCGCCACGACGACTCGCTGCCGGACTTCCTGCGCGAGTACGGCGAGATCTGGACCTCGACGCCCAAGGTGCTGGTGTCGCGTACCCGCCAGCACGCCGAGCACAACACCCGGATCATCGGCGGGGACGACGCGATCGCCCAGTTGGCGAAGCTGCGGGCCGAGACCGAGGGTCTCATCGGGGTCGGCGGGGCCACCCTGGCCACCCAACTGCTGCGGGCCGGGCTGCTCGACGAGTTGCTGCTGTTCACCCATCCGGTCGTGCTCGGCAGCGGCCGCCCGTTGTTCGACAGCCACGACGAGCCCCTGCAACTGGACCTGCTGGAACAGGCCTCCTTCGAGGAGGGTGTGACGATGCACCGGTATGCCATCCGGGGCGCCCGCCCCGCCTCGTGAGCGTCCTCCCAGCGGGCGCGACGGACCCCATCGTGATCCGTCCTGCCCGCGACAGCGACGCCGATGCCGTGGCCGAGGTGTTCCTGGCTTCCCGGGCGGCCGCCATGCCCTACCTTCCGCGACTGTACGACGACGCGCAGACCAGGGCGTGGATCGCCCAGGTGATGCTGCCGGGCAGCACCACCTGGGTGGCCGAGTCCACGACGACCGGCCAGATCCTCGGCTTCGCCGCCCTCGACGGCGACCTGCTGGAACACCTGTACCTGCGGCCGGAGGCCCGCCGGCAGGGCATCGGCACCGCCCTGCTGGCCCAGGCACAGCAGGCCAGCCCGGGCGGTCTCAGCCTCCGCGTCTTCACCCGCAACACCGAGGCGCGGGCGTTCTACGAGCGGCACGGTTTCCGCCCGGTCGACAGCAACGACGGCAGCCGCAACGAGGAGAACGAACCCGACCTCACCTACCACTGGCCCGGCCCACGCTGACGCCCTCCCTCCTTCAGTCTGCGCGTGTTGATCAACGCTGGGTGCGGCATGGGTGGGGCCAGCGCTGGGGGTGGGATCTTCAGCTGGGTGGCGGTGCTTCGGGTAGATCGGTGGCGGCGCTGCGCAGGGCGGCGACGCTGGCGAGCACCGCGGGATGGTCGGCGGAGCCCTGTCGATACGCGATCCGGGTGCGGCGGCGGATGGTCAGGGGGACCAGGCGGGTGCCGGCGGGTGGTCCCTCGACTGCCAACTGGGGCACCAGGCCGACGCCCTGACCGGCGGCGACCAGGGCCAGCACGGCGGTGAAGTCGTCGGCGTGATGGCGGACGGTGGGGCGGAATCCGGCCAGTTCACAGGCGTGCAGGGTGACCGCGTGACAGAGGGTTCCCGGACTGCCGATGATCCAGTCGGCGTCGCGTACCGCGCGCATCGGATCGGCGGGCACCGGATCGGCGGCGGGTAGGGCCAGGAACACGGTCTCGTCCAGCAGTGGGGTCGAGTCCAGGGCCGGATCGGGGGCCACCGGCACTATGTCGTAGTCGTGCACGAGGGCTACGTCCAGGCGCCGCTCGCGCAGCGCGGCCGGCACCGCCACCGGGTCCAACTCGGTGACCAGCAGATCCAGCCCGGGGTGCTCGCGGGCCAGCTCGACCAGGGCGGGCAGCAGCAGGGGACGCACCGCGCTGGGGTACGCCCCGATGCGTACCGTGCCCAGCAGTCCACCGCGAGCGGCGGCCAGGGTGGCCTCGGCGGCCTCCAGCCCGGCGAGGATCACCTCGGTGTGCCGGACCAGTGCGGTGGCGGTGGCGGTGAGGCGTACCCCTCGACCGGCTCGTTCCAGGAGCACGACGCCGGTCTCCCGTTGCAGCGCGGCCAACTGCTGGGAGACCGCGGAGGGTGAGTAGGTGTGCGCCTCGGCGACGGCGGCGATGGTGCCGAGCCGGGCCAGGTCGCGCAGCAGACGCAGGCGACGGACGTCAAGCATCAGCTCAGCTTACGGATTGGTGGAGTAATCGGAACTGGTGCTTCATCCTGTGCGGTCGCAGGCTGGTGACATGACACCGACCGGACTGTACGTACCGCTGATCACGCCCTTCGACACGCGCGGCGAGGTCGACCAGGAGGCACTGACCCGCCTGGCCGACCAGGTGCTGGCCGAGGGGGCCGAGGGTCTGGTGGCCCTCGGCACCACCGGCGAACCGCACGCGCTCAACGCCGCCGAGCAACGGACGGTGCTCGACCTCGTCGGGGCGACCTGTCGGCGGCACCGCGCCGGGTTCATGGTCGGCGCGCACACCGCCGAGGATCTGCGCGCCCTGGCCGGGCGGCCCGGCGTCACCGCGGCGCTCTGTCTGGTGCCGCCGTTCCTGCGACCCGGGGAGGAGGCGGTGCTGGCACACTTCGCCCGGCTGGCGGAGGTTTCCCCAGTGCCGTTGGTCGCCTACCACGTGCCGTACCGCACCGGGCAGACTCTCTCCGTCGGGGCGCTGCGTCGCCTAGCCGAGCTGCCGCAGGTGGTGGGGGTCAAGCACGCCGTCGGCGGCATCGACGCGGACACCATCGCCCTGCTGGCCGACCCGCCACCGGACTTCGCGGTGCTCGGCGGCGAGGACGCGTACCTCTCGCCGCTGCTGGCCCTCGGCGCACCCGGCGGCATCGTCGCCTCCGCGCACCTGGCCACCGCCGACCACGCCGCCCTGGTCACGGCCTGGCGCGAGGGGGATCTTCCCCGCGCCCGGCCGCTCGGGCACCGGCTCGCCACCCTCTCGGCGGCGCTGTTCGCCGAACCCAACCCGGCCGTCATCAAGGCCGTGTTGCACGCCCAGGGACGCATCCCGTCACCGGCACCGCGCCCACCACTGCTGCCCGCCACCGCCGAGGCCACCGCCCGAGCGCTGACGTGCGCCGAGCAGCTGGCCGGGCCACGGGCCGACGCCGAGGCAGCCTGGGAGGTGGCCGCGCCACGGGCCGACGCCGAGGCAGCCTAGGAGGTTACGGCCCGGCGGGCGGCCTGGGGGTCCAGGCTCGCTCCGGCCGGGACCAGGCTGACCAGGCCCGCCGGTAGCCGGACGGGACGGGTCTGCCCGTAGCCGAGCATGGCGGAGACCTCGGGGTCGGCGAGCACGTAGCGCCGCCCCAGGTCGGTGATCACGCAGAGGGCACCGCCGGACGCCCCCGGGGTCGCCACGGCCTCTACCAGGGCCCCGCGCCCCGGCTCGACCAGCACATGATCGGCCACCGTCCGACCGGCTGTCGCCGCGACGGTGGGGGTGGCGGCGGTCAGGTCCGGCAGGGTGGCGTCCAGGCGCAGGTCTACCTCGGTCGTCTCGGCACCGACGATGGCGCAGAGCACCGGGGCGGCGGGGGCGGCCAGTCGGGGCGGCGTGCTCGGGGGCGCCTCGGGGCCGGTGGGCGCGAGGTCGGGCAGCTTAGGCAGGGCGGCGAACCGCCCCAGGCTGATCTGCTCCGGGGCCCGCTGGCCGGTCCGGGTCAGTTGCAGGGCGGCCTGCAGCTCGGTGACCCCGGCTAGTCCGTCCCGCAGCACCACGGCGTACTGGCGTCCGCCGCCGGAGTTGCTGACCAGCAGGACGTCCCCGATCCGGGAGTCGGCCACCCGGTCGGAGGGCGCCCCCAGGCCGGGCAGGGTCAGGGGGGCCAGGTCCAGCCCGGCGGGCACGGTGTTGAGCACGGCCGCAGCCACCGGGAGAGCCCGGGCCCGGGTCGTGGCCAGGGCGGCCAGCACCCGGTCGGGGTCGCGGATCAGGTGTCGGCGCTGCTGGCGTACCAGGTGCAGCCGGCCGTCCGGGTCCCGCAGGATCAGCGCCTCGTCGCCCAACGCCCGCCCGCCGGGGTCGCCGGTGCCGATCAGCAGCACCGACCGGGGATCACGCCGCCCGGTCTGCGGGCCGGTCGAGCAGACCGTCCAAGGCGCGGTGGAGAGCCGGTCGGCCGCCGGCAGGGAGTCCGGGGCGTCCGCGATGCCCAGGGGCAGCCCCCGGGGTACCCCGTCGATGGCCCGCCGCGACACGAGCACGGTCTTCGGCTGTTCGGCCCCGATGACCAGCAGGGCGGAGGTGTAGTTGGGCACCGGGTGCAGCCGGTCCTCCCGGTAGACGAACCGGGCCCCGGACTCCTTCTCCACGATGACGGCCGCGGTGTCGCGCCAGGTGGTGCCCCCACCGGTGAACAGGCCGTAGAGGGCGAAGCCGCCCAGCCCGATGACGGCCACCAGGACACTGGCCAGCCCCGCCCCGGCCAGCCGGCGAAACGGTGACTGGGCGGGGTTGGTCTCCCGCATCACCAGCGCGGCGACCACCCGTTGAAGGGTGAACTGGTACGAGTGCAGCTGGTCCTGCCGCGACGGCATCGCTTCCCTTCCGGCGAGCGGATCGGCGGACAGGATATGCGTTGCGTCGATGTCTCGCTGACCCTCAGTTGCGACAGCCCTCCCCTGCCCACCGCCGTCGTTCGGCATGAGCTGGGCCTTTGCCGGGTAGCTGACCCGGTAGGCCGTCCGGATCCACCCGGCGGCGGGTTCGGGAGGTGGAGGAATGCGCGCGCTGCTGTGGGTCGTCGGGGTGGTCGGGGGAATCATCCTGCTGCTCGGCCTGGTCCTGGAGGCCGTCCGCTGGCTGGTGATCATCGGGTTGATCGCGCTGGCCGTGGTGATCGTCCTGGCCTTCGTGCGGGGTCGCCAGTCGGCGCAGAACTACCCGAGTCGGCACTGATCAGACGGCGCTGCGGTGGCCGCGCGCTCAGCCGGGTCCAGCCCGTCGAAGCGCCGCGCCACCGCAGGCCGCATCGGGATCAGGTGCCGGCCGGAACGAGGGCCGGGGTCGGGTTCTCCTCGATGACGTCGCGCCGACGACGGTTCGGCAGGGAGAGCCGGAAGATCTTCTTCCAGGCGGAGAAGACCTGGCGGGGCAGCGAGCCGGTGACGTACTTCAGCCCGTACCGGTCGAACAGGGCCCGCACCTCCGGGGCGATCTCCTGGTAGCGGTTGCTCGGCAGGTCCGGGAAGAGGTGGTGCTCGATCTGGTACGACAGGTTGCCGGTCATGATGTGCATCAGCCGGCTGCCGCTGATGTTGGCCGAGCCGAGCATCTGCCGCAGGTACCACTCGCCGCGGGTCTCGCCCTCGATCGAGTTCTTCTCGAAGGTCTCCACCCCCTCCGGGAAGTGCCCGCACATGATCACCGCGTGGCTCCACAGGTTGCGGACCAGGTTCGCGGTGAAGTTGGCCGCCATGGTGTGGAAGAACGAGGGACCGGACAGCACCGGGAAGAGCACGTAGTCCTTGAGCACCTGGCGACGCAGCTTGCGGCCGGTGGCCTTCAGGTTGGCCCGGAACTCCGGGTTGTTCTTGTAGCTGCCGTCCTTGAGCTTCGTGCCCAGATCCAGGTCGTACGCGGCGATGCCGTACTCGAAGAAGCAGGCGTTGACGAAGTTGTAGAACGGCTGACCCAGGTGGGCCGGGTGCCAGGGCTGGTCCTCGTCGACCCGCATGATGCCGTAGCCGAGGTCGTTGTCCTTGCCGACGACGTTGGTGTAGCGGTGGTGCAGCTCGTTGTGCGACTGCTTCCACTGCTCGGCGGGGCTGACGTGGTCCCACTCCCAGGTCGTCGAGTGGATCTTCGGGTCGCGCATCCAGTCCCACTGGCCGTGCAGGATGTTGTGCCCGATCTCCATGTTCTCCAGGATCTTCGCCAGGGACAGCCCGGCGGTGCCGACGATCCACGCCGGCGGGAACAGGGAGAACAGCAGTACGACCCGGCTGCCGACCTCCAGCTTGCGCTGGGTCGAGATGACCTTGCGGATGTAGGCGGCGTCCCGCTCACCCCGGTCGGCGATCACCCGTTCCCGGATGGCGTCGAGTTCCTTGCCGAGGGTCTCGATGTCCTCGGCGCTGAGGTGCGCGATCGGGTTGACGGCTTTCTTCTGGATGACGGTCACGTCGACGTTCTCCGATCAAATTTCGAGTTCACAGGCGCCGGCCGCGGCCGACACGCAGGTCTGCACGCGTACGCCGTCGCCCGGCAGGGCGGTGGTGAGCTGCCCGTTACGCAGGTCACGGACCGCGCCTTGGCGCATCGGCAGCACACAGCCGTAACAGATACCCATCCGGCAGCCTGAGGGCATCAGAACGCCGGCGTTTTCTCCGGCGTCGAGCAGAGGCGTGGCGCCGTCGGCCTCGATGGTGACCGACGAGCGGGTGAAGGTGACCGTGCCGCCGTCACCGGCGGTGATGATGGTCGGTCGGAAGCGTTCGGTGTGCAGCCGGTCGGTGGCGCCCCGCGCGGCCCAGTGCTGCTCGACCGCGTCCAGCAGACCGATCGGGCCGCAGGCCCAGGTCTCGCGTTCGCAGTGGTCCGGCACCAGGGTGTCGAGTTCGGCCACCTCCAGCAGGCCGTCGACGGAGGTGTGCCGCTCCACCAGCCGGATGGCGCCGTTGGCGGCCAGCTCCCGCAGTTCCGCGCCGAACACCACGTCGGCCGAGGTCGGCGCGGAGTGGATCAGCACCACGTCGCTGCCGGTGAGGGCACCGCTGCGCAGCATCCCGGCGACCGGGGTGATGCCGCTGCCGGCGGTCAGGAACAACACCCGCGACGGCGCCGACTGAGGCAGGACGAAGTCACCGGTCGCCTGGTCGAGCTGCACGATGGTGCCGGGACGGACCCGTCGCACCAGGAAGTTGCTGACCACCCCGTCGGGGATGGCCTTGACCGTCACCGAGATGGGATCGGTCCGTCCGCCGGGCGGGGAGGTCACCGAGTAGGCCCGCCACTGGCGTACCCCGTCGACGTCGACCCCGAGGCGGATGTACTGGCCCGGCTGGTGGCCGCGCCAGCTACGGCCGGGCTGGATCACCACGGTCGCCGCGTCCGGGGTCTCCGGACGGACCTCGACGATGCGTCCGCGCAGGTCGGCGCCGGCCCGCAGCGGGGCGACCATGTCCAGGTAGTCTGCGGGCAGTACCGGGGTGGTAACCGTCTCGGCGAGCCGCATCAGGCGGCGCCGGAAGGATCCCTTCGTGCCCGGTGGTGGAGCGGTGGCGGCCATACAACGATCGTCGCGGCCCGCTGGCATAAAATCTTGGCCAGCGAAGGTAAAGCACTCCATCCCTTTTGTGCGGGGAGAACAACGTGGCGGAGAACTCCGGAACCACTGATCGGGTCGCCCGCCTGGCACTTGAGCGGCGGGTCGCCCGTGAACTGGTCGACCGGTTACCGTTGGTAGCCGCGCAGACGGTAAGCGCGATCACGGCCGAGGTGCCGAGCTATTCCGGCACCCTGACCGGCCAGATGCGGGACAAGATCGAGAACGCCGTGCAGATCGCGCTGGGCACCTTCCTGCAACTGCTGGAACGTCCGCACGCCGGTGCGGCCAGCACTCCCCTGGTGCCGGCCCTGGAGGCGGCGTACGCGCTGGGCAGCGGGGAGGCCCGCTCCGGTCGCAGCGTGGACGCCCTGCTGGCCGCCTACCGGATCGGGGCCCGGGTCTCCTGGCGGGAGATGGCCGCGGCCACGGTCTCGCTGGGGCTGCCGGCGGCCACGGTAGCGGAGTTCGCCGAGCTGATGTTCGCCTACATCGACGAACTCTCCGCAGCCAGCGTGGCCGGGCACGCCGACGAGTTGGCCAGCGCCGGCCGGGCCCAGCGCCGCAACCTGGAACGACTGGCCCAGCAGTTGCTCGCCGGGGAGCCGCAGGAGGTGCTGCTGCGCAGCGCCGAGCGGGCGAACTGGCCCGTCCCGGAGACCCTCACGGTGGTGCTGCTGCCGCAGGCGAAGCTGCGCGGCGCCCTGGCGCTGCTGGGCGAGCACACCCTGGAGAGCAGCGAGGAGTTGCCCGCCGGTGAGGCCGGTGAGGAGACCGTCGTGCTGCTGGTGCCGAACATGCACGGTGACCGGCGCCGTCAACTCGCCCGGATGCTGCACGGCCGCCGTGCGGTGCTCGGCCCGGCCCGCCCGTGGGCGCAGGCCAATTCCTCCTACCGCCGGGTGGTACGGGTGCTCGATCTGGGTATCGCCCCACCCACCGAGGGGGACCCCCTGGACACCGAGCGGCACCTGGCCGAGTTGCTGCTCAGCGCCGACGCCGAGGCCCTGGCGGACCTGCGGGCCCGGGTCCTGCAACCGCTGGCGGAACTGCCCGCGGCCACCGCGGAACGGCTCACCGAGACGTTGCGCTCCTGGTTGCTGCACCAGGGGCGACGCGACGACATCGCCGCCGACCTGTTCGTGCATCCCCAGACGGTGCGCTACCGGATGGGGCAGCTGCGTCAGCTTTTCGGCGAACGGCTGACCGACCCGCGTAGCCTGCTGGACCTCACGGTCGCGTTGGCCCTGCCGGGGGCGACCACCCCCGCCGGCTGACCGGGCGCATCACTCCAGGTTCCGGGGTCCGAGCAGCCGGATCTCCTCGACATCCAGCCGCGCCTCCAGCTCCCGCTGTACGGCGTCGTCGATCTGCCGGCGGTCCCGCAGTCGAGTGATCTCGCGTCGCTTGTGATCGAGCACCGCCAGGCGCAACTGGCGCTCGGTCTCCCGGGCCGCCGCCGTGTCGTCCTGCTGGTCGGCATCGAGCAGGTCCAGGTGGTTCTCGTACTCGTCGCGGATCCGTCGCACGGTGTCCGGGTCGGCCCCGACCCGGTCGGCGATGTCCGGCAGGGCGTGCAGGGTCTGCCGGATGGCGTGGCTCTGTGCCTGCCGTTTCTCGTCGGCGTGGTCCGAATCCGGGGTCAGCTTGGCCCAGCTCATCAGCAGCGGCAGGGTGGTGCCCTGGACCAGCATGGTCAACAGGATGACCACGGCGACGCAGAAGATGATCAGGTCTCGGTCCGGGACCGGTCGGCCGTCGATGTTCAGTGGAACCGCCAACGCCGCCGCCAGGGAGACCGCACCCCGGAACCCGGCCCAGCCGGCCACCGTACGGATCCGCCAGTTGACCCGCCGTTCCCGGCCGACCCGACGCCGGTCCACCAGGCGCGTCACCCCGGCGGTCAGGTGCAGCCAGAGCATGCGGACCACCACCAGCACCACGGCCACCACGGCCGCGATGACGATCGCCCGGGTCAGCGCCAGGCTGGTGACCTCGCGTACCACCCGGGGGATCTGGAGCCCCACCAGCACGAACAGCCCGCCGTTGATGAGGAAGGTGGTCAGGTCCCAGAAGGACAGGGCCAGCACCCGGGACCGGGCCCGGATCACCCGGGGGCTGGCGTAGGCCAGCAGCAGCCCGGACACCACCACCGCCAGCACCCCGCTCTCGTGGATGGCCTCGGCGAGGAAGAAGGCCGTGAAGGGGGTCAGGACGCTCAGCGCCCCCTCCCGCAGCGGATCGTCGAGCCGTTTCCGGATCGCGATCACCACGACCCCGACCAGGGCCCCGGCCGCGATGCCGCCGAGGAAGGACAGGCCGATGCGTTCGACCAGTTCCAGGGCGTTCGGTGCGGTCCCGCCGCCGAGCAGACCGAGGGCGACCGCGAACAGCACCAGGGCCGTACCGTCGTTGATCAGGCTCTCGGTGTGCAGGGTGGTGAGCAGCCGCCGGGGCATCCGCTTGGCCAGCCCGGCCACGGCCGCCGCGTCGGTCGGGGCCAGCACCGCCCCGAGCACCCAGGCCACCGCCGGGTCTACCCCGAACCGCTGCACGACCAGGGACACCGCCACCATGGTGACCCCGACCAGCCCGACCGCCAGGGCGGCGATCACCACGATGTTCGCCCGCACCTCCCGCAGGCTGGTGGTCAGGCTCTCCCGGTACAGGATGGCCGGCAGGAACATCAGCAGCACCACCTCCGGCGCGAGCGTCACCCGCGCGAAGGGCGGCAGCAGGGCCAGCAGGGCACCGAAGCTGATCAGCAGGACCGGTGGGGCTACCCGGTACCGGCCACCGATGGTGGTACCGACCAGCACGGTGGCCCCGAGGATGATGGCCAGCAGCACCTCGTGCATGTCGCCCCCGTTCGTCGCCCACCACATGGTGGTACGCGCCGGGGGCTCACCGGGTCGATTCGCCGGCTACCGGCGGGAGCCGGCGGCCAGGTCCTCCTCGATCCGCCGGGCGGTGGCCAGCAGGGGTGCCAGCAGTTCCCGGCGGATGGCGTCGAAGGTGCCGCGGCTGGCGTGGGCGGAGACGTTCACCGCGGCGATCACCGCGCCGTCCTCGCGATGGATCGGGGCGGCCAGGGACCGCAGCCCCTCCTCCAGTTCCTGGTCGACGATGGCGTACCCCTGGCCGGCGATCCGGTTCAGGGCGGTACGCAGCTTCGCCGGGTCGGTGATGGTGCGCCGGGTCAACTGGCGCAGCTGCGCGGTGGCCAGGTAGTGGTCCAGCCACTCGGTCGGCTGGGCGGCCAGCAGCACCCGCCCCATCGAGGTGGCGTACGCCGGGAACCGGGTGCCGACACTGATCCCGACCGTCATGATCCGTTTCGTCGGTACCCGGGCGACGTAGACCACCTCGTCGCCGTCCAGGACGGAGACCGAGCAGGACTCGTGTACCTCGGCGACCAGGGCCTCCATGTGGGGCTGGGCCACCTCCGGCAGGCTCAGACTGGACAGGTAGGCGTAGCCGAGGTCGAGGATGCGCGGGCGCAGGGCGAACAGCCGCCCGTCGGTGTGCATGTAACCCAACTCGACCAGGGTGAGCAGGAACCGGCGGGCGGCGGCCCGGGTCAGTCCGGTGGCCCGGGCCACCTCGCTGAGGGTGAGTTGCGGGTGTTCGGCGTCGAAGGCGCGGATCACGGCCAGGCCCCGTTCCAGGGACTGGACGAACTCCCCCGATCGCGCCGCGTCGGTCACTGGGCCTCCTGCCGCAGGGTTTCCTGAGCCACCTTGAACGCCCGGTTCGCGGCCGGCACGCCAGCGTAGACGCCCACCTGGAGCAGCACCTCGCCGACCTCCTGGGGGGTCAGTCCGTTACGCAACGCCGCCCGGACGTGCATCGCCAGTTCCTCGTCATGATGCAGGGTGGCGAGCACGGCCAGGGTGATGCAGCTTCGGGTACGCCGATCCAGACCCGGCCGGGTCCAGATCTCACCCCAGGCGTAGCGGGTGATCAGGTCCTGGAAGTCGGCCGTGAACTCGTCGGTGTTGGCGATCGCCCGGTCGACGTGCGCGTCACCGAGCACCTGCCGCCGTACGGCCATGCCGGCCTCGTGTCGCTGCTGGTCGTTCACGGGTTCCTCCCGCCCTCCGGCGTGAAGTGGGTGCCGAGCAGCCGGGCCACGACGGCGGGCTGTTCGACATTGGCCAGGTGGGCGGCATCGTCCAGGACGACCAGCCGGGCGGACGGGATCCGGGCGGCGAGGTCCGCGGCGTGCTCGGGTGGGGTGGCCGGGTCCTCGGCGGCGCCGATCACCAGGGTGGGTGCGCGTACCCCCGCCAGGTCGGCCCGCAGGTCCATCGCGGCGATGGCCTCGCAGCAGGCGGCGTAGCCGGCCGCCGGGGTGGCGGTCAGCATGGCCCGGTGGTCGGCGACCGTGTCGGGTCGGGCGGCGGCGAAGCCCGGGGTGAACCAGCGGGACACCACCGGGTCGACGATGTCGCCGAACCCGCCGGCCCGGACGGTCTCCGCCCGGGACCGCCACCCCTGCGCCGGGGGCAGGAAGGCCGAGGTGCAGAGCAGGGCCAGCCGGTCGATCCGGTCGGGGGCGTGCGCGGCCAACCACATCCCGACCATGCCGCCGAGGGAGAGCCCGGCATAGTGCGCGGAGACGACCCCCAGGTCGTCGAGCAGCTCCAGCACCGCCCGGCCGAGCAGGTCGATGGTGTACGGCCCGGGGGGCACCGGGGAACGGCCGTGACCCAGGTGGTCGTAGCGGACCACCCGGAACCGGGCCGCCAGCGCGGCCACCTGGGGTTGCCACATGGCACCGGTGGTGCCCAGGGAACTGCCCAGCAGCAGCACCGGCGCCTCGGGCGGCCCGTCGATGGTGGCGTGCAACCTCATCCGCTCCCCCCTTCATGGATCGCCAGGGCACGGTCCACGAGTTCGGCGGCGCAGCCGAGCCACCCGGCCGGGTTCAGCGCGGCGTCCAGGTCGGCCTCGGACAGGTGGGCGGTCACCTCCGGGTCGGCCAGCAGTGCCTCCCGGAAGCCGGTGCCGGTGGTGGCCCGGGCGACCACCTGGTGTGCGGTGGCCCGGCCCAGGGCCGGGGCCAGGCGGGTGGCGACGGCCTCGGCCAGCAGCAGGCCACCGGTGGCGTCCAGGTTGGCCCGCATCCGCTGCGGGTCCACCCGCAGGTCGGTCAGCATCCGGGCGGTACGGGCGGCCGCCCCACCGGCCAGGTGCACCAGGTCCAGCAGGGGTTCCCATTCGGCATGCCAGCCGCCGGTGGCCCGTTCGTGTTCCTGCCCGGCGGCGGCGAACAGGGTGCCCACGAGTCCGGGACCCCGCCGGGCGGCGGCGGCTACCAGCACGGAGTCGACCGGGTTGCGTTTGTGCGGCATGGCCGAGGAGCCGCCGCGTCCCGCCCCGCCCTCGGTCACCTCACCGATCTCGGTCTGGGCCAGCAGGCCGACATCCAGGGCGATCTTGCCGGTGGCCGCCAGTAGCCCGCCGAGGGCGGCGGCCAGGTCCAGCACGGGCTGTCGGCGGGTGTGCCAGGGCAGCGGGCTGGCCGCCAGGCCCAGGTGGGCGGCGAACCGGTCCGCCACCGCCAGGCCGGTCGACCCGTACCCGGCCAGGGTGCCCACCGCACCGCCGAGTTGCGCCGGCAGGGCGGCGCACGCCTGGGCCACCCGGTCCCGGGCCTGGTGCAGGCCGAGCAGCCAGCCGGCGGCCTTGAGTCCGAAGGTGGTCGGGGCGGCCTGCTGGCCGAGGGTGCGGGCCACCATGAGGGTGTCGCGGTGGGCCCGGGCCAGGTCGGCGGCGGCGCCTGCGGCGGTGTCGACCTGACCCAGCAGGGGTACGGCGGCCCGGGTCACCACCAGGGCCAGGGCGCTGTCGAGGATGTCCTGGCTGGTCGCGCCGTGGTGCACCCAGGGGCGGGCCGAAGGCGACACGGCCTCGGTCAGCCGGCGGACCAGGGGGACCACCGGGTTGCCGGCGGCCTCGGCGGCCGCGCCGAGGGCCGCCGGGTCGTACCGGTCGGCCTGGCAGTGCCCAGCGATCTCCTCGGCGACCGGTACGGGCAGCAGACCGGCCTCGGCACCGGCTCGGGCCAGGGCGGCCTCGGCGTCCAGCAGGGCCTGCAACAGGTGCCGGTCGTCGAGTTCGGCGTCGACCTCGACCGCGCCGGACAGCCCGCGCAGCAGGGCCTCAGACGGCGAAGAAGACGGTCTCATGCTCTCCCTGCAAGCGGATGTCGAACCGGTAGCCGTCCGGGGCCGGCCGGGCCACGAGGGTGTCGCGGCGGGCGGCCTCGACCGTACGCAGCACCGGGTCGGTGGCGTTGGCCGACTCGTCCGGGAAGTAGATCCGGGTGACCAGGCGGTGCAGCAGCCCTCGGCCGAACACCGACAGGTTCAGGTGCGGGGCCTCGATCTCGCCCTCGGGGGTGGGCAGGGGTCCGGGCCGTACGGTGTGCAGGGCGTAGCAGCCCTCGGCGTCGGTGTCGGCCCGGCCGAAGCCCCGGAAGCCGGGCAGGGTGGACGCTCGGGGACCGCGCGGGTCGTCGGGGTGGTCGAAGTGCCCGTCCGGGTCGGCCTGCCAACTCTCCACCATCGCGTCGACCACCGGGGCGCCGGTGCCGTCGACGATCCGGCCCCGGATCCAGCAGGCACCCGGGGTGCCCTCGGGCACCACGTATGGGCCGTCGGGCCAGCTCAGGCCGATGTGCAGGTACGGCCCGACGGTCTGGGCGGGGGTTACTCCCCGGCGGTCACTCATCGTCGTCCTCGTCCTCGAAGGGGGTGGCCTCCCGGCCCCGCAGCACGATGTCGAACCGGTAGGCCAGGGCCCACTCCGGTCGGGTGGCGGTGTGGTCGTAGTGGGCCACCATCCGCTCCCGGGCCTGCGGGTCACGCACCGAGTTGAAGATGGGGTCCTGGGAGAACAGCGGGTCGCCCGGGAAGTACATCTGGGTCACCAGGCGCTGGGTGAAGGCCCGGCCGAACAGCGAGAAGTGGATGTGTGCCGGCCGCCAGGCGTTGTCGTGGTTGCGCCAGGGGTACGCCCCGGGCTGCACGGTGACGAACTCGTACCGTCCCTGGTCGTCGGTGAGGGCCCGCCCGACCCCGGTGAAGTGGGGGTCCAGGGGGGCCGGCCAGTTGTCGACGGCGTGCCGGTAGCGGCCGGCGGCGTTGGCCTGCCAGATCTCCACCAGGGTGTGCGGTACGGCCCGGCCGTCGCCGTCGAGGACTCGGCCGTGCACGATGATCCGCTGCCCCTGGGGCTCGCCGTCGTGCTGCCGGGTCAGGTCGTGGTCGAGTTCGCCGAGGCGACCCTCGCCGAGCAGCGGGCCGGTGATCTCGGTGAGCCGCTGCGGCAGGTAGATCAACGGCTGGCTTGGGGCCCGGCTGACGGTGGACTTGTAGCCGGGGCTGAGCAGCGGGGGGTGGGCCTCGACGTCGTCGCGCCGGTAGTCGGGCAGCAGCAGCGCCGGGGTGGTCTCGTTCATGGGTGTCCCTTCCGGGGGCCGGCGCATCAGTGCGGGGCCTTCTTGGTCGCTTCCAGGGCGCGCAGCACGGTGAGTTCCGCCGCGGTGGGCGGCTCGCCGACGGTCACCTCCTCGGCGACGGCCAACGGCCAGCCGGTCGCCGCCCGGACCTGGTCGACCGTGACACCGGGATGCAACCGGGTGAGGGTGAGTTCGCAGGTCACCGGGTCGGCGGTCAGCACACCCAGGTCGGTGATGACGGTCTTCGGGCCGCCGCCGCGCAGGCCCAGCCGTTCCCGGTCGCTCGGACCGGTGCCGTAGCCGACCGAGGTGACGAAGTCGACCCGGTCGATGAAGGTACGCAGGCTCTGCCGGACGATGACCACCACCTCGCCGCAGGAGGCGGCGATCTCCGGAGCGCCACCGGCACCGGGCAGGCGTACCTTCGGGTCGGTGTAGTCGCCGCCGATGACGGTGGTGTTGATGTTGCCGTACCGGTCGAGTTGGGCGGCGCCGAGGAAACCCACGTCGATGCGGCCGGGTTGCAACCAGTAGTTGAAGACCTCCGGCACGGAGACCACCGCGTCGGCGGTGTCGGCGAGCACCCCGTCGCCGATGGACAGCGGCAGCCGGTCGGGCTTGGCGCCCAGGCAGCCCGACTCGTAGATGAGCACGAGGTTCGGGGCGTGGGTGACCCGGGCCAGGTTGGCCGCCGTGCTGGGCAGGCCGATGCCGACGAAGCAGGCGGTGCCGTCGCGCAACTGGCGGGCGGCGGCCACGGTCATCATCTCGTCGGCGGTGTAGTCGGGGCTCACGCCGGTACCTCCGCATCGAGCACGTGCCGGGCGATCCACTCCTGGAAGCCGGCCCGCTCCCGGCTGATCGCGTCCCAGGCCAGGTAGAAGTCGTTGTCCCGGACCGAATAACCCTGGGTGTACGAGGGGTGGGCTCCGCCGGGCACGTGTGCCACCGCGGTGACCGCCCAGCCGGGCAGGATCACCTGCCCGGGTACCGGCTCCAGGTCGTCGACGATCTCCTCGACGGTGACCAGCGACCGCCGGGCGGCCAGGACGGCCTCCTTCTGCACCCCGGTGATGCCCCACATCTGCACGTTGCCGGCCCGGTCGGCGCGTTGGGCGTGCACCACTGTCACATCCGGTCGCAGGGCGGCCACCGCGGTCAGGGTCTCCCCGGTGAAGGGGCATTCGATCGGGCGGATGTTGGCCGTGTGTCGGGGCAGGTCGGTGCCGGTGTAGCCGCGCAGCACCGCGAAGGGCAGGCCGCTGGCACCGGCGACGTACCGGTTGGCCATCCCGGCGTGGCTGTGTTCCTCCAACTCCAGCGGCACCGGCCAGGAGTTCTGCACGGCGTCGCGGAACCGGTGCAGGGAACCGACCCCGGGGTTACCGCCCCAGGAGAAGACCAGCCGACGGGCGCAGCCGGCCCCGATCAACTGGTCGTAGATGACGTCCGGGGTCATCCGGACCAGGGTCAGGTCGCGTCGCCGCTGCCGGATGATCTCGTGGCCGGCGGCGAAGGGGATGAGGTGGGTGAATCCCTCCAGGGCCACCATGTCCCCGTCGCGGATCAGGTCCGCCACCCCCTCGGCCAGCGAGACGAGCTTCGCCATCAGCTTCCGCCCTCGTTGAGGTCCAGGCCCGCCGCCGAGTGTTCGGCATGCGGACTCGCGTACACATCTCGAACGTAGTGGCCCGGGCCGAGGTCCGTCAACGCGCCGGACAACGGTGCGCGGATGCCCGCCGGCGTAACGTTGACTAAGCCGAGGGCACGTGCCATGTTCTGCAAGAGAACAACCGTTCGGCTTCCGAACAGCTCCGGGAGGCAGCTATGGCGGGCGGCAGCCGCTCCCCCGGCGCCTCGGTGACCTCACGGGTGCTGGCCGTGCTCGGCGCCTTCGACGCCACCCATCCGGCGTTGACCCTCAGCGACATCGCCCGGCGTAGCGGCCTACCGCTGGCCACCACCCACCGGCTGGTCGCCGAACTGGTCAGCGGCCGGGCCCTGTCGCGCGCCGCCGACGGCAGCTACCGCATCGGGGTACGGCTGTGGGAGATCGGGCTGCTCTCCCCGCTGCACGGCCAACTCCGCGAGGTGGCCCTGCCCTACCTGCAGGAGCTGTACACCACCGTGCAGGAGAACGTGCACCTGGCGGTCCGGGACGGCGACGAGGCCCTGTACGTGGAGAAGGTCACCGGCCATCGGGCGGTGCCGACCGTCTCCCGGGCCGGGGGCCGCCTGCCGCTGCACGCCACCGGGGTCGGCAAGGCCCTGCTGGCGTACGCCCCGCCGGAGGTGATCGCCGCCCACCTGCGGGGGCCGTTGCGCCGCTGTACCCCGTACACCATCACCGAGCCGGGTCGGCTGGCTCGGGAGCTGGCAGGTGTCCGCGAACGCGGCTGGGCGCGGACCCATGAGGAGATGACCCTGGGTTCCTGCTCGGTCGCGGTCGCGGTGCGGGGGCCCGACGGCACGGCCCTGGCCGCCATCGGGGTGGTCGGGCACAGCCTCGGTGGGGGGCCGCAGCGGCTGGTCCCGGCGCTGCGGACGGCGGCCGACCAGGTGGCGGCCCGGTTGGCCGACGAGCCGCCCGCGACACAGCGCACCACCGCCTGACCGGCGTAGGGCCGCGGGCTCGCGCACCGGCGGTCGGAGCCGCAACGGCGAAGATCAGCCTTCCACTGGGCGGAAACCGACAGCGGCGGCCCGGGTCGGCAGCGGGCAGGCTGAGGGCGGTGGGAGACGGCGACGAGGTCGCCGACGATCAAGGAGGCACGGATGCGTACCCAGGTCGGCATCGTCGGAGCGGGACCGGCCGGTCTCATGCTGTCGCACCTGCTGCACCGGCGCGGCATCTCCTCGGTGGTGCTGGAGAGCCGCAGCCGGGAGTACGTGGAACACCGGGTCCGCGCCGGGGTGCTCGAACAGGGCTCGGTCGACCTGCTGCGCGCCACCGACCTGGGGGCCCGGCTGGACCGGGAGGGTCTGCGGCACGAGGGCATCGAACTGCGTTTCGCCGGGGAGTCCCACCGGGTGGCGATGACCGACCTGACCGGCCGGGCGATCACCGTGTACGGGCAGCAGGAGGTGGTCAAGGACCTGATCGCCGCCCGGCTGGCCGCCGGGGGCACGATCCTGTTCTCCGCCGAGGCGACCGGCCTGTCCGGCCTGGATTCGCCCGCGCCGGTGGTGCACTACCGGCACGAGGGGCGCGAGGAGGAACTGCACTGCGAGTTCGTGGTCGGCTGCGACGGCTTCCGCGGGGTCAGCCGGGCGGCCGTGCCGGAGGGGGTGCTGCACACCTACGAGCGCACCTACCCCTTCGCCTGGCTGGGCGTCCTCGCCGCCGCCGCACCCGCGGTCGAGGAACTCATCTACGCCCACCACGAACGGGGCTTCGCCCTCTACAGCATGCGGTCACCGCAGATCTCCCGGCTGTACCTCCAGGTCCCGGCGGACGAGGACATCGCCGACTGGCCGGACGAGCGGATCTGGGCCGAGCTGCGGACCCGGCTGGAGACCGTGCCGGGCTGGACCCTCAACGAGGGGCCGATCCTGGAAAAGGCGATCACCCCGCTGCGCAGCTTCGTGGTCGAGCCGATGCAGTGGCAACGGCTGTACCTCGCCGGGGACGCCGTGCACATCGTGCCCCCCACCGGCGCCAAGGGGATGAACCTGGCCCTGGCCGACGTGGCGCTGCTCGGGGACGCCTTCGCCGCCTGGTACGCCGAGGGTCGCACCGACCTGCTGGACGACTACTCGCGTACCGCCCTGCGCCGGGTCTGGCGGGCCCAGCAGTTCTCCTGGTGGATGACCTCGATGCTGCACCGCCTCAACGCCGACGACCCGTACGAGGCGAAACTCCAGGAGGCCAACCTGCGCTACCTGACCACCTCCCCCGCGTACGCCACCAGCCTGGCCGAGAACTACGTCGGGCTGGCGGAGGTGTGACGGCCGGTCAGCCGACGACCGGGCTGCGCCGTTCCAGCAGCACCACGTCGCGCCAGCGGCCGTGGTGGCGGGCCACCCGCTCACGGACCCCGACGACCCGGAAGCCGGCCCGACGGTGCAGGGCCAGGCTGGCGGTGTTCTCCGGGAAGACCGCGGATTGGATCGTCCAGATGCCGGCCGCCTCGGTCGAGGCGATCAGCCCGTCGAGCAGCAGCCGGGCCACTCCCCGCCCCTGTGCCGCCGGGTCCACGTAGACGGAGTGTTCCACCACCCCGGCGTACACCTGCCGGGTAGAGGTGGGTGACACCGCGATCCAGCCGAGCAGGGTGCCGCCGGAGTCGACCGCCACCAGGCGGTGGGCCGGCAGCCGCCCGGCGTCGAAGGCGGCCCAACTGGGGGCAAGGGTCTCGAAGCTGGCCTGTCCACCGTCCAGCCCCGCCTGGTAGATCGCCAGCACCCGGTCGGCGTCGGCGGCCGTCATCGGCCGCAGCACCACCTCGGCCATCGGCCTCACCCCGTTCGCCCCGTACCTGCTCAGGGGCGGTTTTCGGCACCCCGGCCCGCCGAAGATCGCGCGCCGGGGCCCACCGTACTCCGACATTCCGCCGGGTCGACCGCCGGCCCGCTCCAGAGGGCTTCTCCGGAGCGGACCGGTCGGGGTCAGTGGTTGGTGAGGTGGTCCTGCACCGCGTCGGCCGCTCCGGTGACACCACCGTTGGCCCGTACCTCGGCGCAGACCTGGGCCAGGCGGTCCCGCACGGAGGCATCGGCGGCTACCGCGTCGACCGCCGCCCGCAGGGTCTCGGGGGTGACCTCCTCGGCGGGCAGCAGCCGACCCAGGCCGGCGTCGACCAGCTGTTGCGCGTTGGCGAACTGGTCGACCGCCTGCGGGACCGCGACCGTGGGCACCCCGAACCAGAGGGCCTCCGTGCAGCCCCCCATGCCGGCGTGGGTGACGAAGGCCGAGGCGTGGGCCAGCACCACCAGCTGCGGCACCCGGCGATGCACCTCGACATTGCCGGGCAGTGGCCCCAGGTCCGCCGGGTCCACCTTGTCCCCCAGGGCGATCACCACCTGCCACGGCGAGTCGGCGAACCCCTCCAGGCAGGCCCGGTAGACCGGCAACTGGTCGTTGTACGCCGTACCGAAGGAGACCAGCAGGACCGGCCGCCCGTCGGCCGGTGGGGTCCACCCCGGCTCGGCTAGCCGGGCCGGGTCCAGACACGGGCCGACGAACCGGACCGTGTCCGGGACCCGGTCGGCGTTCGGTTGCATCACCCGGGGAATGAGCGACAGCACCCGCTCGGGGAACGTGACGAAGGTACGCGAATCCGCGGGGATGCCGTGCTCGGCCAGCCAGGCGTCGAAGGTGGCGTAGTAGTCCCGCCCGGAGTCCGAGGAGGTCAGCGCGGTGAAGAAGTCCGCCATGTCCTGCTGGTAGCCGGTCCAGGCGACCATCGTCGGTGACAGTTGCACCGCCGGCACCCCGTACCGGTGGCCCAGCAGTGGGCCGGGCAGCCCGCCGATGTCGTAGAGCACCAGGTCCGGCCGGTCCGTGTCGTAGCGGGCGGTCAGTCGGGGCAGCACCGCCATGCCCTCGTCGAGGAACACCCGCATGGCCGTGGCCGGGTCCTCCGGCCACGGGGTGTCGCCTTGGGGCAGGATCGTCGGGTGGGCGATCGGCTCGGCCCCGGTAGAGGCGACCAGGTCGGTCAGGGGTTCGCCGACCGCGTAGGTCACCCGGTGACCCCGGTCGACCAGTTCGCGGATCAGCGCCAAGGAGGGGTAGATGTGGCTGGGCGCGGTGGCGCCGACCATGGCGATATGAGCTGGCTTACGCATTGGAAAAAGGTCCTGTCGAGTCGGAGAGACGGTGTCATCCGAGGGAGGCGACGCGGACCGGGCCCGGGCCACTCGCCGGGGCGAGGGCGTCGTCGGGCCGAGGAAGGCGCCGGTCGAGGCACGACCGGCGTCAGGCGTCGCCTCAGGCGGAACGCAGGCGCATGAATGCGATGATCATGAGTACGACCGTAGTGGCACCGGGCCGGGTCGGTCAACCCGGTTGACGCCGGCGGGTCTTGTCGGCCGGGCACCGGCGGCGGTACCTTCCGGCGATAGGCACCGACTCCTGTGCCGCCACCCCGACCGGTCGGCACCTGCTCTGGTATCGGCGGCCCGCCGTGGACTGGCAGTCCCAGGCCCTGCCGATCGGCAACGGTCGCCTCGGTGCCATGATCTTCGGCCGGCCCGACCACGAGCGGATCCAGTTCAACGAGCAGAGCCTGTGGGGCGGGGTAGCGGACTACGACAACGCCCTGGCCGGGCAGCCCGACGAGGTCTTCGACCCGAGCATGACCGGGTTCGGCTGCTACCTGGCCTTCGGCGACCTGCACCTGCGCTTCCACCCCCAGCCGGACATCGGCTACCGCCGGGATCTGGACCTGGAATCCGGCCTGCACACCACCCGCTTCGGCGCACCCGGTCAGAGGGTGCGGCGGGAGGCCTTCGCCAGTCGCGGCGCCGACCTGCTGGTCCTGCACTACACCGCCGAGCGGCCCGGGGCCCTGGACTGCGACATCACGCTGACCAGCGCCCAGGAGGCACCCACGACCGCCCACGCCGGGACCATCGCCTTTCGCGGTGTGCTGGGCAACGGGCTGCGGTACGCCGCCGCCGTCCGGGTGGCGGCCACCGACGGGCAGGTCACCGCCGAGGGCCACCACCTGCGGGTACGCTCGGCCACCCGGTTGACCCTGCTGCTGGACGCCCGTACGGACTACCGGCTGGACGCCGCCGCGCGGTGGCGGGGGGCAGATCCGGAGCCGGTGGTACGCGCCACCCTGGACCGGGCCGCCGGGCAACCTCATGCCGTGCTCCGCGCGGCCCATGTGGCGCAGGCCCGGTCGACAGCCGACCGGGTACGGGTGCACTGGGGGGCCAGCCCCGACGAGGTCACCGCCCTGCCGACGGACCAGCGGCTGGCCCGCTACCGGGCGGGCGACGCCGACCCCGAACTGGAGCAGACCATGTTCGTGTTCGGCCGGTACCTGCTGCACAGCTCCTCCCGACCCGGCGGGCTGCCCGCCAATCTGCAAGGGCTGTGGAACGACAGCAATCAGCCGGCCTGGGCGGCGGACTACCACACCAACATCAATGTCCAGATGAACTACTGGTGTGCCGAGACCACCGACCTGGGCGACAGCCACCGGGCGCTCGTGGAGTTCATCCGGCAGGTGGCCGTACCCAGCCGGGTGGCCACCCGCAACGCCTTCGGCGCCCGGACCCGGGGCTGGACGGCCCGCACCAGCCAGAGCATCTTCGGTGGCAACTCATGGGAGTGGAACACCGTGGCCAGCGCCTGGTACGCCCAGCACCTCTACGAGCACTGGGCCTTCAACCAGGACCTCGGATACCTGCGGGACACCGCCTATCCGCTGATCAAGGAGATCTGCGGCTTCTGGACCGACCGGCTGGTCGACGACGGCACCGGCCACCTCCTCGCCCCGCAAGGATGGTCGCCGGAGCACGGCCCCCGTGAGGACGGGGTGCCGTACGACCACCAGATCATCTGGGACCTGTTCCAGAACTACCTGGACTGCGCCGCCGCCCTGGAGGTCGACGCCGAGTTCCAGGCCACGGTCGCCGACCGGCAGGCCCGGCTGGCACCGCACCAGATCGGGCGGTGGGGTCAGCTTCAGGAGTGGCGGGCGGACCGCGACGACCCGCACGACCGGCACCGCCACACCTCCCACCTGTTCGGGGTGTACCCGGGCCGCCAGATCACCCCCGCCGGTACCCCGGAACTCGCCGCCGCGGCCCTGGTGTCCCTGCGGGCCCGCTGCGGCCGAAGCGACGGCGGCCCGGTCAGCGACGACACCGTCACCGGCGACAGCCGCCGGTCCTGGACCTGGCCCTGGCGGGCGGCGATCTTCGCCCGGCTGGGCCAGGCGCAGCCGGCCTGGTCCATGCTCCGGGGTCTGCTGCGGCACAACACCCTGGACAACCTGCTCTGCACCCACCCCCCGATGCAGGTCGACGGCAACCTGGGCATCACCGCGGCGATCGCGGAGATGCTGCTGCAGAGCCACGAGGGCGTCATCCACCTGCTGCCCGCCCTGCCGCCGCACTGGGCCGACGGCAGCTTCGCGGGGCTGCGGGCCCGGGGCGGCTACCGGGTCGACTGTGTGTGGCGGGCCGGTCGGGTCACCGACTTCACGATCACCGCCGATCGCACCCGGCGCCGGGCCCCGGTGCGTGTTTGCATCGAGGGCCGGGAACTGCTCGTCGAGCCGCGCTGACCGGCTCAGGAGGAGAGCAGACCCTCGGCCACCAGGTCTACCCAGAGGGCGTCCGGCACCGGCCTGGTGAGCAGGTCGGCGTTGCGTCTCACCTGCTCGGCACTCGTGGCCCCGACGACCAGAGTGGCCACCGCCGGATGCCGGGCCACGAAGGCCATCGCCGCCTGCGGCAGGCTCACCCCGTGCCGTCGGCAGGTCGCGGCGATGCGTACCGCCCGGTTGTGGATCGGCGGCGGCACCGGACGGTAGTCGTACATCCGGCCGGGTTGTTCGGTGGCCAGCACCCCGCTGTTGAAGACCCCGGCGGCGAGCACGGACACCCCCCGTTCCTCGCAGGCCGGCAGCAGATGGTCCTGCGCGGACTGGTCCAGCAGGGTGTACCGCCCGGCCAGCATGACGGTGTCGATGTCGGTCTCCCGGACGAACCGGTGCAGCATCCGCCACTGGTTCATTCCGACGCCGATGGCACCCACCACCCCCTGGGCCCGCAGCTCGTGCAACGCCGGGTACGCCTGCTCGACCGCCTGCCGCCAGTGCTCATCCGGGTCGTGCAGCAGCACCACATCGATATGGTCCAGGCCCAGCCGGTCCAGACTGGACTCCAGAGACCGGCGCACCCCCTCGGCGCTGAAGTCCCACTGCCGGACATGGTCGGCCGGGACGTCGAAGCCGCCCTCCTCATCGCGCAGGTGGGCGGTCTGTGGCGAGGGCACCAGCAACCGACCGACCTTCGTGGACACCGTGTACCCGGCACGGGGCCGGTCGGCCAGGGCGGCTCCCAGCCGACGTTCGGCCAGGCCGAGGCCGTAGTGCGGGGCGGTGTCGAAGTAGCGGACGCCCACCTGCCAGGCCGCCTCCACGGTGCGGAGGGCGGTCTCCTCGTCCACGGCCCGGTACAGGTTGCCGATCCCGGAGGACCCGAAGCCGAGCTGACTGACCGTTACCTGCGTACTGCCCAGCCGCCTCATGAGGTCTCGATTCACCGGTGGGGGTGGTTGTCGGTGGATCCCGCCGGGCGCAGCCGCAGGCCGTGCATTCCGCCGTCGACCGCGAGCACCGTCCCGGTGGTGGCGGCGGCCGAGGGACCGGCCAGGTAGGCCACCGCCGCCGCCACCTCGACCGGGGTGACCAGCCGCCCGAGGGGTTGGCGGACGCGCAGGGCCGCGTACTCGGCGGCGGGATCGGCGGCGGCGTCGACCAGTCGGCGTACCCAGGGGGTGTCTACCGTGCCGGGGTTGACGCAGTTGACCCGGATGCCCTCGGCTAGGTGGTCGGCGGCCATGGCCAGGGTCAGGGCCTGCACCGCGCCCTTGGTGGCGCTGTAGAGGGCCCGGCCGGGCAGGCCGGCGGTCGCCGCGATCGAGCAGATGTTGACGATCGCGGCGGCCGAGGAGACCCGCAGGTACGGCAAAGCTGCCCGGGTGACCCGGACCAGGCAGGCCACGGCGGCACCCCGCGCGGCCAGCAGCTCGGCGGTCGCCAGGCCGATGCCCGATCCTCCGCCGGTCACCACGGCGGCCAGCCCGGTGAACTCCCCGCTCACGCGGTGCCGACCGGCTGGCGTTGCCGACCGAGCCCGTCGATCTCCATCTCGATCACCTCACCGCCGCGCAGGTACGGCTTGGGGTCGGGCATCCCCAGGGCGACCCCCGCCGGGGTGCCGGTGTTGATCACATCGCCCGGTTCCAACACCATGAACTGGCTGACATAGTGGATGATCTCGGCCACCCCGAAGATCATGTTCTTGGTGTTGCCGTCCTGGCGCAGGATGCCGTTGACACTGCACCTCAGGCCCAGCTGCTGCGGGTCGGGCACCTCGTCCGGAGTGACCAGCCAGGGTCCGAGAGGGTTGAAGGTCTCGCAGGACTTGCCCTTGTCCCACTGGCCGCCGCGTTCCAGCTGGAACTCGCGTTCGGAGAGGTCGTTGGCGATCGTGTACCCCGCGACGCAGGCCAGGGCCTCGGCCGGGCTCGTCAGGTAGCGGGCGGTGCGGCCGATCACGACGGCGAGTTCGACCTCCCAGTCGGTCTTGCGGCTGCCCCGGGGTACCAGCACCTGGTCGTTCGGGCCGACCACGGTGTACGACGCCTTCAGGAACAGGACCGGCTCGGCCGGTGGTCTCGCACCGATCTCGGCGGCATGATCGAAGTAGTTCAACCCGACGCAGACGACCTTGCCGGGTCGGGCGACCGGGGCCCCGATGCGGACCGTGGGATCAACCTGCGGAAGGCTGCCGCCCTGCACCGCCGCACGTACCTCCTCGATGCCGTCGCCGTCGAGGAAGGCCCCGTCGATGTCGGACACCAGGCCGGACAGGTCGACCAGCCGACCGGCCGGGTCCAGCGCGGCGGGCCGTTCCCGCCCGAGGGCTCCCACTCGAAGTAGCTTCACGGCACACCCTTCGGCCAGACATCGGATCTATCCGCCTGGTTCTATCCGCATCGATGAGTAAACGGCAAGGCCCAGCCGCAAACGAACGGCGAAGCCGCGTCCGTTGCGAGGGTGCGTCACGACCCGGCGGGTCTGAGGTCGAGAATGCTCCGCCCGGTGGTCAGGTGGTGGCGCGTTCGGCGGCTTCGATGGCGGCGTCGGTGACCCAGCGCATGCCGACCAGCAGGGCCAGGGCCAGTACGCCCATGATGACGAAGACCGCCCGCAGGCCGAACAGCTCGGCCAGCCCGCCCCCGACCAACGCTCCCACCGGCATGCTCCCCCAGGCCAGCAGCCGGTATCCGCTGTTGACCCGCCCGAGCAGGCGGTCCGGGGTGATCCGCTGGCGCAGCGAGACCGTGATGACGCTCCAGGCGGTGAGCAGGATCCCGCCGACGAAGAAGATTCCGCCGAGGACGAACGGGTTGGTGCTCAGCGCCGGAGCGCCCACGACGACCGCGATCGCGACCATCGCTACGCCGAGCGCGCGGGCCCGGCCGAGCAGCCGCTCGATCCTCGCGGCGACGAGTGACCCGAGCACGATGCCCCCCGCCAGGGTGGTCAGCAGGAGGCCGTAGCCCGGCTCGCTGAGCCCGATGGCCGAGTTCGGCCCGACCGCGTACAGCACCAGCACCGCGAAGGTGGCCGTGGTGGTGAGGTTGCTGACCCCGACCATCAGTGCCAGGGTCCGCAGCAGTCGGTGTCGCCAGAGGAACCGTACGCCTTCGGCGATGTCGGCGCGCAGTGTGCTCGTGCCCTGTCGCGCGACCCGGAACCGGCCGCCGACCAGCAGCAGGGCGACCACCGCGGCGGCCCAGAGCCCGGCCGGCCCGAGCATCGCGTACGCCACTGCGCCGGCGACCAGGAAGCCGGCCAGCGGCGGGCCGACGAACTGGTTGGCGGCCAGTTCGACGGCGTACAGCCGTCCGTTGGCGCGGGACAGCGCCGCTCGCGGGACGAGTTGCGGCAGGATCGACTGGGCGGAGGTGTCGTACAGGGTCTCGGCGACGCCCGCGCCGAAGGCCACCAGGTAGAGCAGCCAGATCGAGCCGGCGTCGAGGGCCACGGCCAGGGCCAGCGCCCCGAGCAGGGCCGCCCGCAGGCTGTTGGCGGCCACCATCACCCGCCGCCGGTCGAGCCGGTCGACGAGCGCGCCGGCCGGGAGGGCGAACAGCAGCCACGGCAGGCTGAACGCGGCAGCCACCCCGGCGACCAGCACCGGTGAGGTCGTGTACCCGACGGCGACCAACGGCAGAGCCACCTTGACGACCCCGTCGGCCAGGTTGGACACCGCCGATGCCCACCACAGCCGCCAGTACCGGCCGCCCAGACCGCTCGACTCCGCACCGGTCGACTCTGAGCCGGCCGGTTGCGTGGTCGCTACTGGTTCTTCCACCCCCGTCACCGCCGAATCATCGCAGACCCCGCGCCCTCGCTCGGCCCCCGCGCGAGGTCGCCGGTGCGCGGCGACCGACCGGCCGGAGAGGACCGTGGAAAAGAGGGATCATGGATGACCGGAATTATCGATATTCACAAGCATCTTGCTCCGACCCATGGTGCGCGCCCATACTTTGGCTACACGCGAAGCAGCGGATTGGCACGAATTGCACCGTTGGTACGGCGAGGTGGACGGACACCAGGCTCCGTAGGGCAGCACCTCGCGCATCGCGACGCCGGTCCTCGTCCTCGGTCCACGCTTGCCGTGGCCCGGTCCGGCGCGCTGTCGTAGTCCATGGAGGTGGACGTGAAACGAACCGTAGCGGCGCTGGGATCCCTGGCTGCCGCGTCCCTTCTCGCCGTGACGGGCGTGCTCTTCGCCCCGTCACCGGCCTCCGCCGCGTCCCTGGTCGAGGTGACCAACTTCGGCACCAACCCGGGCAACATGCGGATGCACATCTATGTGCCGGACGTCCGGCCCGCCAATCCCGCCGTCGTGGTCGCCATGCACGGCTGCGGCGGCAACGGCCCCGGGTTCTACTCCGGCAGTGAGTTCGGCCGCCTCGCCGACCAGTACGGCTTCGTGGTCATCTACCCCACCGCCACCCAGCAGGCCGGCTTCGGCAACTGCTTCGACGTGTGGTCCGCCGCCTCGAAGGTGCGCAACGGTGGCAGTGACCCCGTGTCGATCATGTCGATGGTCAGCTACGCCCAGCGCCAGTACGGCGGCGACCCGCAGCGGGTGTACGCCACCGGCAGCTCGTCGGGCGGCATGATGACCCAGGCCCTGATGGCGCTCTACCCGGACGTCTACAAGGCCGGCGCGGCGTTCATGGGGGTGCCGTTCAACTGCTTCGCCAACGCCGCGGACTTCCCGCCCACCAACAGCCAGTGCGTCAACGGCCGGATGGACCGGACCCCGCAGCAGTGGGGTGACGCGGTCCGGCAGGCGTACTCCGGCTACACCGGGCCTCGCCCTCGGGTGCAGCTGTGGCACGGCACCAACGACAACCTGATCCCCTTCCAGCTCCTTCAGGAGTCGGTGGAGCAGTGGACCAACGTGGCCGGGCTGAGCCAGAACCCGACCCGCACGGACACCCCGCAGGCGAACTGGAACCGGCGTCAGTTCGCCGACTCCACCGGCACGGTGCGGGTGGAGGCGTACGCCATCCAGGGTGCCGGGCACAGCCTGCCCTCGACCGGCATGGCCCGGGCCGCGATCGACTTCTTCGGCCTGACCAGCAGCACCCCGCCGCCCACCACCCCGCCGCCGACGACTCCCCCGCCGACGACTCCGCCGCCCACCACTCCCCCGCCGACCACGCCGCCGCCCACCACTCCGCCGCCGACGACCCCGCCGCCGGGTGCCACCTCCTGCCGGGTGCAGTGGACGGCCGACACCTGGAACAACGGCCTGGTCGCCAACCTCACCGTCACCAACACCAGCCCGGTCGCGATCAACGGCTGGACGGTGCAGTGGACCTCGGCCAGCGGCCAGCAGGTGACAAACGCCTGGAACGCCACGATCACCCAGACCGGCAACCAGGTGACCGCCCGCAATGTCGGTTACAACGCCACCATCGGGGCCAACCAGAGCATCACCTTCGGTTTCCAGGCCACCCACACCGGCACCAGCACCCCGCCGGACCGCTTCACCCTGAACGGGGCAGCCTGTAGCTGACCCCTCGACCAGATCGGTGCCCCGGCCGTCATCGGCCGGGGCACCGGCGCTCCTCCCCGACCATCTGGCACAGGGCGTACCGCTCAGGGTGTCGTCGCGTCGACCGGCGGCAGGTCGATCGGGATGCCGGTCAGGCATTCGCTTCGCGCCCACAGCTGTTGTGCCACCCCGACGTCGAGGGCCCGGGCGCTGCGGGTCGCGCGCACCGGCGGGCCGACGTTCTCCGCCCGGTGCGCCGGGCCCCAGTAGCTGCCGCCCTCGGCCTCCGGGTCGGTGGCGGCGCGCAGGATCGGCAGGGCCCCCTCGGCCAACGGCATCGCCAGGTACCGGCCGATGCCGTTGACGATCGTGACGAGCCGGTCCCGCCCCTGACTCGGCCCGGTGTAGGTCCACCCAGGATGGGCGGCGGTGACCCGCAACGACGATCCGACCCCGGTCAGCCGTCGGTGCAGCTCCAGGGTGAACAGCAGCATCGCCAGCTTGCTCTGCCCGTAGGCGGCGAACCGGGCGTAGCGCCGCCGCTGCCAGTTCAGGTCGTCCAGGTCGATCCGCCCGGTGCGGTGCGCGTTGCTGGCCACGTTGACGATCCGGGCCTGCCCGGTGGCGAGCAGCAGGGGCAGCAGCCGGCCGGTGAGCGCGAAATGACCCAGGTAGTTGGTGCCGAACTGAAGTTCGAAGCCCTGCCGGGTACGCCGCAACGGCGGATACATCACCCCGGCGTTGTTGACCAGCAGGTCCAGCCGGTCGTGCTCGGCCCGGTAGGCGGTGGCGAAGGCGGCCACCGAGTCCAGATCGGCCAGATCGAGGCGACGGCAGTGCACCTCGCCGTGCGGGTGCCGGGCGCGGATCGTCTCGGCCGCGGCCTCACCCTTGCCGCGATCCCGGCAGGCGAGCACCACCCGCGCACCCTTGCCGGCCAACGCTCGCGCCGTCTCCAGGCCGAGCCCGCTGTTGGCCCCGGTGACGATCACCGTGCGCCCCCGCTGGTCGGGAATGTCGTCGTACGCCCAGTGGGTCATCTGTCGCTCCTCGGTTCGCGCGGGGCCCGGCCGGCGCGACCAGGTCGGGCTCGTCAGGGCGACCGGCGCGGTCCGCCGGCGGGATCCGCCGGCGGACCGCTCGGGGTCAGCCGATGGTGCAGAGGGTGCCGTTGAGCCGGAAGGCCGTCGGTACGACGTTCGGTCCGCTGTACTCGCCGACGAAGCCGACAGTGGTCGAGGCCCCGGCGGAAAGCCGACGGTTGTCGTCGTTGTTGGTCACCCGCACGGTGTCGCCGACCTGTTCCCAGGTGGCGCTCCATCCGCTGCCGACCCGCTGCCAGGAGGTGGGCCAGGTCCAGGTCAGGGTCCACCCGTCGATGGTGTGCTCGCTGTCGTTGACGATGTCGACGTTGGCCACGTAGCCGTTGCCCCAGTCCGTGGTGCTGGCGAAACGGACGGTGCAGCCGCTGGTAGCCGGGCTGCCGGTGGTGAAGGTCAGCGGCGGCGAGGACCAGGAGACCCGTCCGGCGGTGTCGCGGGTCAGCACGTTGACGGTGTACCTGCGGCCCGGGACCAGGTTGCCGACGGTCAGGCTGGTCCCGGAGGTCTCGCCGAGTTGCTCACTGACCGCCCCGTTCTGCCGGTGCACCTCGTACTTGGCGATCGGGGCGGCCCCGGCGGTGGCGGCCGGCCAGGTGATCGTCACCTCCCGGTCGGTGAGGCCGGTAGCGGTGGGCTGGCCGGGGGCGCCGGGGGCCCCGGTGACCGCGGAAGCCGGCCGCACCACCAGGGTGGTCAGCGAGTACGGCGGCAGGGTACGGCTGGTCGCCTTGCCGCTGCGGGCGGTGGTGACCTCGGTGGCCCCGTTGGTGTGGGTGTGCACCGTCGGCGCCCCGCCGGCCGGGACGAACCCGGCGTAGTCGATGGTGACCGGGTGGGCGTTGTCCGGGTCCTTGTTGATCAGCAGGACGGCCACCTCCCCGTTGGCCCGCCGCACCGCGTGCGCGCTGACCAGCGGCTGGTCGGTCTCGGCCCGGATGAACTGGTCACCGCTGCGGGCGAACCGGCTCATCATGGTCAACCCGTGGTAGGCCGCGAAGGGGGTGTTGACCGGGGGTTCGCAGACCGAGCCGTCCGGGGTGCAGGTGCCGCTGGAGAGCAGGCCGAAGTCGCCGTAGTCAATCTGCCCCGCCACCGTGCTCACCCGGCCGATGCCGTTGTGCACGTTCCACCAGTGCACCGTGAACACCCCGTTGGCGAGCAGACCGCTGTAGGCGTCGGCCAGGAACAGGGCGGCCGGTTGGCTGGTCATGCCCTCGGAGGTGACATTGACCTCGGTGAGGCTGATCCCGATGCGGCCGGGGTTCGGGCCGGCGTACCGGGTGATCTGCTGGCGCAGCAGGTACACCGCGTCGTTGATGTGGCTGGTCCGGGGCAGCGACTCGGCGGGGCTGCCACCCGGGTACCAGTGCACGTCCACGAAGTCGATCGAGGGCCCGGCGATGGACAGCACGGTCTGGTTCCACGGGCCCGGGTCGTTGCCGGCGGTCAGGCCGTCCGGCCAGTTGGCCGGCATGGTGAGCACCGCGCCGACCTTGATGGTCGGGTCCACGGCCTTCATCGCCTCGGCGTAGTCGACCACCAGGTTCGCGTAGTAGTTGGCACTCTTGTCGGGATGGTGGTCGGCCTCCCAGCCGGACCCGTAGTGACCATTGCCGTAGTTCTCGTTGCCGACCGTCCAGTACCGCGCGCCGTAGCCCTTGGTCACGTTGGCATACCGCACCCAGTCGGCCGCCTCCTGCGGAGTGCCGGTGCCGTAGTTGGCGATGATCATCGGCTCGGCCCCGACCCGACGCGCCGCCCCCATGAAGGTGTCGAAATCGGTGCCGGGGGCCACGTAGCCGCCGGGCGCGGTGTGGTCGCGCCAGTGGTAGATGTCGGCGTACGAGCCACCCGGGTAGCGCAGCATCTGCACCCCGGCGTCGCGCAGCAGATCCGAGGTCTCCTCGGTGGCCAGATACTGGTCCCAGATGGCGTGGTTGACGCCGAGCGCGGTGTCGGGCACGGTGGCCAGCCCGGCCCGCGTATTCACCGTCACCGTCACCGGCGCGACCGCCGCGTCAGCGCTCGGGGCGGTGGCCCCGGTCAGTGCGCCGGTGGTCAGCAGCAGGCCCGCGACGAGCAGCGCGCCTCCGCGCCGGGGCAGCCGCCTCGATCGGGCGGAGGGTCGAACACCGTGCCTGTTCGGAATTCTCATGGATGTCCTTTTTCGATCACAAGCGGGAGCCGCCCGGCCGAAGCCCACGACCAGCGGCGATACGAGAACGACCAACTCACCTGCCGTCACCCGCCGCAGGCCAGAACGGCCCCGGCTGCCCATCGGATGACGGCCACTCGCGCCCGACAAACACATCGACGGATCAGAATGGCACAGCGTACGGCGATCACTCAACGCCTCTTGCCCACCCACCTTCGGGCCGAGGCCATCCCGAACACCGCGCCGGGGATCCACCTGCACCGGGACATCCGGCGAAGGCGAGCCTCCCGCACGGGAGCGGGGTATGAGAGCCGGCCGTTTCCCCATCTGGCCCGCACCGGCGATTCGCTGACCGAGTCCCGACCGGTCGGGACAGTCACCTCGGCTTTGGGTGCATTTGTTGCTGCCCTGGCGACAACAGATGTACCCAAAGCCAGCCCCGCAGCCTGATAGCGCAGGCGGGTCAGCTCGACAGGGCCGGTGGCGTTGTGGTCTGGGTGCCGGGTTGCCCGCAGTGAACAGGGCAGGGGCAGCGGGCGGGGTCAGCTCAACGTCGGGGTGGCGCGGGCGAGGATGGTGGGGAAGTCGACGCCGGGCGGCAGGGTGCCGTAGGCGTGGCCCCGGTCTGCGGCCAGTCGGGAGGCGCAGAAGGCGTCGGCTACCGCCGGGTGGCCGTGGCGCACCAGCAAGGCACCCTGCAACACCAGGGCCAACTGCTCGACCAGCCGCCGGGCACGTACCTCCCGGTCGGCCGGGTCGGCTAGGGCGGCCTCGACCTGGCGTACCGCCGCGTCCAGGCGGGCGTCGGCCCCGGCGGCGGCCTCCAGTTCGGCGCGCAACGCCGCCAGCACCTCGGGTGCACCGGCCAGCGCGCGCAACACGTCCAGCGCGGCCACGTTGCCGGAGCCCTCCCAGATGGAGTTCAGCGGCGACTCGCGGAACAGCCGGGGCATGCCGGACTCCTCGACGTACCCGTTGCCGCCCAGGCATTCCAGGGCCTCGGCGGCGTGTCCCGGCCAGCGCTTGCAGACCCAGTACTTGCCGATCGCCAGGGCGATCCGCTTGAAGGCCGCCTCGCTCTGATCGCCCCGGGCGGCCCGGTCGGTGGCCCCGGCCAGCCGCATCATCAGCAGGGTGGCGGCCTCGGACTCGATCGCCAGGTCGGCCAGGACGTTGCGCATCAGCGGCTGGTCGAGCAGGGCCCGGCCGAAGGCCCGCCGGTGCGCGGCGTGGTGCACGGCGGTGATCACCCCCTGGCGCATCCCGGCGGCCGCGCCGATCACACAGTCCAGCCGGGTCAGGTTGACCATGTCGATGATGGTGCGTACGCCCCGACCCTCGTCACCTACCCGCCAGGCCACCGCGTGCTCGTACTCGACCTCGGCGGAGGCGTTGGAGCGATTGCCCAGCTTGTCCTTCAGGCGCATCAGTCGCATCGGGTTGCGGGTGCCGTCCGGCAGCACCCGGGGCACCAGGAAGCAGGTCAGCCCGCCGGGTGCCTGGGCGAGGGTGAGGAACAGGTCGCACATCGGCGCGGAGGTGAACCACTTGTGCCCGACCAGCCGGTAGCTGCCGTCGGGCTGCGGGTGGGCGGCCGTGGTGTTGGCCCGTACGTCGGAGCCGCCCTGTTTCTCGGTCATCGACATGCCGGCCAGCAACCCCCGCTTGGCGCGCGGCGGGCGCAGCCCGAAGTCGTACGTCCGGGTGGTCAGCAGCGGCTCGTAGTCGGCGGCCAGGTCCGGGGCGTGGCGCAGCGCGGGCACCGCCGCGTAGGTCATCGAGATCGGGCAGCCGTGCCCGGCGTCCGGACGCCAGGTGTAGAACTTGGCCGCGCGGGCGACATGCGCCCCGGCCCGCTCGTCGGCCCAGGGGGCGGCGTGCAGGCCATGTTCGACGGCGGTACGCATCAGCGCGTGCCAGGAGGGGTGGAACTCCACCTGGTCGATGCGGTGCCCGTAGCGGTCGTGGGTGCGCAGCACCGGCGGGTACTCGTTGGCCAACCGGCCGTGCTCGAGAGCGGGTTGACTGCCGGCGAGCCTACCGAGGTCGTGGACCTCACCGACGGCCCAGTCGGCACCTTCCCGGACGAGGCCCTCCAGCAGTGCCGGATCGTCCGCGGTGTCGTAGTCGACCAGCGGGGGGACCTGGTTGGCCACCTCGTGTGTGGTCACGGGGACGCCTCCGGTGCGCGGTGGAGCTGCTTGGCGAACCAGTGATCAGGGTACGGGCTGGTGTTGTACCGCGGGATCTCCTCGTATCCGGCGCTGCGGTAGAGCCGGATGGCCTCGGTCAGGGCACGGTTGCTGTCCAGGCGTACGCAGTCCGCACCGGCCGCGGCGGCGTGCTTCTCCAGCTCGGTGAGCAGTCGTCGGCCGACGCCGAGCCCGCGTACCGACCCGGAGACCCAGAGGCGTTTGATCTCGGCGGTCCCGTCGGGGTCGAAGCGTACCGAGCCGCAGCCCACCGTCTCCGAGGCGAGGGTGGCTACCAGGAACACCCCGGCGGGCGGGAGGAACTGGTGGTCGTCGTCGGTGTCCAGGGTGAACCCGGCCGGGAAGCGTTCGGCCAGCTCCCCCGCGTACGCCCGCAGGCAGGCACGAGCGCGCGGATCGGTCGGCGGGCAGACCTCGACGGTGACCATGGAGGCCATCAGCAGCCGTTGCACCTCGTTCATCGCGGTGGTGAGCCGGTCACGCTGGCCGACGGTCAGCGGGGCGAGCATCGACCAGGCCAATTCGTCGGATCGGCGATCGAGAAGCGCCCACTCGGCCCGGCCGGCTTCGGTGAGCCGGGCCACGCGTACCCGTCCGTCGCCCTCGGCCGGTGTCACCGTCACCAGTCCCGCGCCCTCCAGGGTGCGCAGCAGCCGGCTGAGGTAGCCCGCGTCGAGATCGAGCCGGTTACGCAGCGCCGCCACCTCGGCCCCGGCCGGGCCGATCTCCCAGAGCAGCCGCGACTGGGCCAGGGGCCGGTCGCGGGCCAGGAACTTGTCGTCCAGCGCTCCGACGCGCTGGGTCACCGTGCGGTTGAAGCCCCGCACCACATCCACCAGTTCACGCTCCATGTTGTCTGACTTTAGTCAACTATTCTGCCCATCGGTAGGGCTGGTCCGCACTCGACACCCGGAGCACCCCACCGGGCAGCCGAGAGCCCAACGCCGGTCACCGCCGGTCGGCGCGGCGCAGGGATGGCGAGGTCAGTGCCGTCACCGCCGCCACGGCCAGCACACCGGCGCAGCCGTACAGCAGCGCCGCCACCGGCACGACCTCGGCGAGCGAACCGAGCACGTTGAGGGTGAGCAGCAGCGGCAGGCTCTGCACGAGCACCAGCACCGACTGCACCCGGGACACGTGTGTGTCCGGGGCGACGGCCAGGATCAACGGGCCGACATGGGTGGCGAAGCCACCCGATCCGACACCGATCACCATCCCGGCGGCGACCGAGGTCGGCAACGAACCGGCCGCCGCCAGAGTGACCACGCCACCGGCGGCCACCAGCAGCGCGGCACCGCTGACCCGACCGGGGTCGGGCAGGGCGCCACGCACCAGCACGAGGATCGCGACGGTCGCGGTGCCCAGCGCCAACGCCGCGACGACCGCACCGGTGGCCGACGACGACCACATCCGCTCCCGCCCGAGCAACGGTACGAGCAGGCCGGACACCGGCAGCAGGAAACCGGCGGCCACCCCGACCAGCAGCAGTGCGGGCCGCAGTACGGCATGCGCGGCGGCGAGCAGCAGTCCGTCCACGGCGGCCCGCCACAGTGGCTGCGCCACCGGCCGGCCCGGCAGTTGCCCAGCCGGCTGGCCCGGCGACTCGCCCGGCCGCACCGTCAGGGCCGCCCGAAGCACCATCAGGACCAGCAGCATCAGGGCGAAGCCGGCGGCGTTGGCCAGCGCCACTGCGGCGAGCCCGAGGGCGGCCAGCAGCAGGCTGCCCGCCGCCGGCCCGACGAACATGGCTAGTTGACCGGCAAGGTGTCGGGCCGACATCGCCCGCGCCAACCCGGCCGGTGCCACCAACCGCCGGGGCATCGAGCCCGTGCTGGGCAGGTAGAAGGCGTCCACGACCCCGATGGCCAGGGCGGCCAGCAGCAGTGGCAGCCACGGATTCGCCGCCGACCACACGGCGGCGGCCAACGCCACGGTGACGACGACCATCGCCGCGTCCGAGACCACCATGACGGTCCAGGCGCCCAGCCGGTCGGCCACCGCACCGCCGACCAGTAGGAGCAGGGCCCGGGGCAGGTTGACGGCGGTGAGCACCAGCGCGGCGAAGCCGCCACCTTCTCCGGCCGCCACCCAGGCCATCGCGAACGCCATGGCTTGAACGCCGACCAGGGACAGCGTCGTCCCGCCCAGCCATGCCCAGTACGCGCCCGGCACCGCCCTCGCACTGCCGCTCGTTGGCGCCCTACCGGTAGACGTCGCCGCCACAGTTCCTCCCGATCACCGCATCGCGCCGACCGGCGCCGGGGTGGCGCCGGTCGGCATCTCGCGTCCGGCACTGTCCGGCCTCGACCCGGTCGAGGGTCAAGCCGGCACGGGAGCGGCCCCGGCGGGCAAGCGTCAGTCGGCCGACTCGGTGCGCGGGAGCATCTCGGGCGACCAGGTGAAGCGGTAGCGCGGATCGGATACGGCCTGGGCGAAGGCCGTCGAGACGGCCGGGGAGCTGACGATCCGCCAGTCCTGTTCCTTGTTCACCTCGAACCAGATGAGCCCGATGATGTCCTCGTACCCGGGTAGCAGCCGGAAGGTCTCGGTGATCCATTCCGCCTTGCGGCCGGCGATGTCGGAGGCCGCGGTCTCGGTGATGACCAGCGGTTTGGCGCTGAAGGCTCGAATCTCCCCGATGGTCTCCTTGAAGATCGCGTCGAAGGACCGGTACTTCGAGAAGGCGCCCATGCCGGAGTAGCCCGAGATGCCGATCCAGTCGACGTAGTCGTCCCCGGGGTAGAGCTCGGAAAGCTTCGGCGTCGAGCCGTCCCATCTGGCGTTCGGGCTCCACACCCAGATCACGTTGGTCGTTCCGGCGGCCTTGAACAGATCGTGCAGGTGGCGCCAGGCCTTGACGTAGTCGCCCGGCCGATTGCCGTTGGCGCTCTCGCACCAGGGGTACCAGTTGCCGTTCATCTCGTGGGCGAACCGGATGGCCACCGGGTAGTCGAGTGCCTTGATTCCCTCAGCCCAGGTGCGCAGGTAGTCGTCGAAGTCGCCGCGCGTGATGCGGGACAACCGGTAGTCGGGCTGACGGGAGCGGAGCCGGTCGATCGTGCCGCGGGCGGCCCCCTTCTTGCGGGCCTCCTCGTCCAACCGGTAGTCCCATGGTTCCCAGGCCAGCATCGGCAGCATGCCCCGGTCGCGGACCGCGTCGAACAGCGTCCGGTCGAAGGTGTCGGTCGCCCAGCCGGAACCGAAGAGCATGACCTGTGGATGGTGCTTCGCCGTCGCGGTGAAGGTGTCCACGGGCGTGAAGTCGTGCGGTCCCTCCTTGGTCGCGATGCCAATGAACACCTTCTTCGTCGGCGGGAAGACCTCCGGCGGGGATGGCGAAGGGCTCGGTTCGCGTACCGCCGCCTGGTCCGACGGGGCGGGTTCCCGCCTCCCGGACCCGGTGCCCGGTGCGATCGCGAAGGCGTACGCCAGCAGCAGCGCGCCGACCAGCGACATGGCGACCCGCGGCAGAGTCAGCCGTGCCATGGCACCTCCCGGGAAGCGACCACCGGTGCCGTCGCCCGGACCCGCCGGCTGCGGACGGCATGACGCCCGGTCGGACCGGCGCGGCGCGCACGCCAGGCCAGGAGAGCCGACCCGCACGCGATCAGCGGTGGGGCGAGGCCGGTCAGGAGGGTCAGGACCGGCCATACCCGCAGCGGTGTGCGGCCGTGTTCCAGCATGAAGCTCACGGCGAGCAGGCCGGCGGCGAAGGCCGCCCAGCACAGGTGCAGCCGGAAGGTGCCGAGCGATTCGGTGGTGCGTAGCCCGCCCTTGGCGGTCACCACGAATCCGAGCTTGCGGCGCAGCAGCGCACCGACGGCAGCCGCCACGTAGATCGGGCCGGCGAACAGCGCCAACGCCATGCCGACCAGGCCGATCTCCTCCCGCTCGTGCGGCGCGATGTTGAATCGACGCAACCAGAGCCAGAGCACGAACCAGGTGCAGATGGTGGCGCCCCACAGCACCGACCACACGGCGATGTCGAGCCGGGCCGCGCTCACCCCGGTGAGCAGGTACGCGGCGGTGGCAAAATTGCCCAGCAACAGACTGACCGCGACGCTCGGGTAGTAGAACTGGAGCAGCCGGTAGTGCCAGCGCCGTCGGGACCGCAGTTCGCGCGGCGCCCGCAGCTCGGGGCGGACCAGAATCTCGCAGATGCCCGCCGCCCATCGCTTCTGCTGGTTGAAGTAGTCCGCCCACGATGTCGGGCCCTCCCCGATGGCCACCACGTCGGGGGTGTAGACGCCCTTCCACTGGTTGCCGGTCTGCGGGTTCACCGCAGCGTGGATCCGGATGCTGGTCAGGTGGTCCTCGATGATCGAATCCTGGTAGCCGCCGATGCTGCGCCAGGCGGACGGCCGGTACAGGTGGCCGGTGCCGGTGAGCAGTGGGGCGTCCAGTCCGTTGCCACCGCGGGCGATCAGTCCGTTGTAGAGGTACTGCTGGACGGACGCACCGTGAGCGACCAGGTTCTGGTGCATGTTGCCGTACACCTGTGGCGTCACCACGAAGGCGACGTCCGGGTCGCGGAAGTAGCCGAGCGTGCGCTCCAGGAAGTTCGTCAGCGGCACGTGGTCCGGGTCGACGTTGGCGACCACGTCGTAGTGGTGCTCGTGCTCGGCCCGCCAGGCGTTGTGGTTGCCGGACTTCGTCCTGGCGCGGAACTCTCCGTCGGGTTGGTTGTACTCCGGTCGTCCCTTGCGGCTGAAGTGGCGTACGCCGAGCCGCGCGGCCATCTCCTTCACCGCCGGATCGTCGCCCTCGTCGAGGATCCAGACGTCGACCTGCCCGCAGTAGACGATCTGCCGCATGCGCCGCAGGGTCCGCT
The DNA here is from genome assembly GCF_043198155.1 of Micromonospora sp. NPDC048871. NCBI lineage: Bacteria > Bacillati > Actinomycetota > Actinomycetes > Micromonosporales > Micromonosporaceae > Micromonospora > Micromonospora sp. NPDC048871. Next base: position 233,395 of record NZ_JBICUM010000004.1, read on the forward strand.
CGGCGACGTCGATCGGCTCCTTGCTCGGCACGATCGTGGTGAGCAGCGCCACCCGCAGGCCGACCGGAGGATCGACCGGAATCGGGTCCTTGGCGTGGTACGCGAACACCCAGACGACCATGTTCTGCGCGAGGCGGATCAGTTCGACGCCGACGATCACGCAGAAGCCGAGCCGGGCCACGGCGGTCTGCCAGTCGCCGAACCCGGCTGCGCCGGAGCCGGGTACGTGCTGGGGAAGCAGCAGCCAGCCGACGAGCAGTAGTCCGGCCGCGCTGTTGACGAGGACCAGCAGGGTCAGTACGAGCCGCGCCGCGGGCGACAGGACGGATCGGAACTCGACCGCCGCCTGCGGATGTCGAGGCGCTACGAGAGTTCCGGCGCTCGCCCCGCAACTCGCGTACGCGATGCGAGCACTGATGTTGAGTTGCCGACGGTCGGGGCGTCGGGCGGGTGACGGCCGGACCGCGGCGCTCTCCACGGGCCCGTTTCCGGGCGGCCTCTCCGCCACGTCCCGAGACAGGCGTGTATCGGTCCCGACGCCCACGTTGCCCCCAAGGGTCGCAGTTCCCTGGCCTTCACGAACCCGGCCATGCTGATCGTAGGGACAGATACCGGCAAACTTCTCAGATAGCTTGGCTCGCCCCCAAAGGGCTACATATCTGTTTGTTCATCCACCAGCAGGGCCGACATGAGTCCCGTCGACGCGTCGCGGACCGTCGCCCGGCCATCGCCAGAAGCACACCCGCCGACAAGCGGACGCGCATCGTGCGAGCGCGGCCGCGCCGAGCGTCGCCCAGGCCGGAAGCGTGAACAGAATGAACTCCGGCCGCCAGGTCGGTGTCGCCTGCGCAACGAGCAGCAGGGCCAGCGGCGGCACGGCCACCCAGGCGGTGAACACGGCGGCGGGGTAGCGCAGCGGAAGGCTGAACAGCACCAGCACCAGCAGCACCGCACCCAGCGCGGTGACGCCGAACAGTTCTCCCGGCGTCGCGGCCAACTCGGTCAGGCTCGGGCTCGACGTCTGCGCGAGCGATACCCCCTGCCGCGTGGCGTGCGAGAGCAGGCCGACCCCGGGCAGCGCGCTCAGCACCGCAGCGGCCAGCCAGCGCAGCGCCACTTCGCGCCGGAAGGCGAGCACGGTCCAGCCGTGTCCGACGAGGAGCAGGAGTGCGGTCACCTGACACAGGCCCAGCAGACCCGCCACGGCGGCGTAGAGCACGAAGCGCCAGAGCCTCGGCCGATCCACGGCGGCCTGGAGCAGCCAGGTGGCGAGGACTGCGGCGAGCAGGGTGAGTGCGTACGGCTGGGCCTCCTGTGCGTACCGCGCGGACGTCGGCAGCAGGGCGAAGATGACGCCGGCCAGGACACCGGTGCCCGGTGCGAACATCCGGGCGGCCAGCGCTCCGACGAGCGCCGCCGCTATGGCCATGACGAGGACGGAGAGTCCCCGCAGCGCCGACTCCGAGGTGCCGAAGTACTCCGCCCAGGCCCGCAGCAGCAGGTGGTAGGGCACGGCGTCGCCTGAGCCGAGCATCGACCAGGTGTCCCGCCAGGACGATGTCGACCCGGCCCAGGTCGCGAGTTCCGCCACCCGCGGCCCGGGCGCGTCCGCCCGTACGGCGACGAGCGCGCCCATCAGCAGTGCCGGCACCAGCCAGGCGGCCAGCCTCATTCGGCGGGTACCGTTCACCGGCTCGCCCGGCGCCTCGCCGTGACCCTCCCCCCAGGGGTCCTCGGCGGCCTCCGGCACATCGATTCGGGGCAGGACGATGGTGTCGGCGTCCTTCATCTGTCCCTCACGCATCTCCGTGGCTTCCCCTGGATCCAGGAGCGTATTGAACGGATCTCACCACCGAGGGCACTATGCCCACAAAAGCCCCCAAACCGGTACTCACATCACTAAAGCGACGAACAACTCTGGTCGCCTGAGCAGGTCGCCGTACGATGCCCGCCGCACCTCCCCCGCCGACCGACGTGAACACCAGGCGTGTTGCGGGAGGATCTCGTCCCCGTGTCCGGCCGGAAACCCGAGGCTTGCGCACCCGTCACCGGAACCCATATGTTAGCGATAACATCGATGCCGATGCATAATGCTTCGGAACTCCATCCGTGGAGACGGGCGAGGGCACCCCGCCGCCGCGGACGCACACCACCCGGCCGGACGCTCGTGGATCGCCTGCGGTTCCGCCGTCTCCGACGCTCCGCCGTGCCCCACCACCGATCACCGCCACGCCACCTACCAAATCACCTCGTAACGGTCCACCGGCCCGGGTAGCACCGAATTCCCGGCCCGGGTCGTGCACGTACCGCCACCCCCTCACCCGCAACTGCGGAGGCCGTGATGCCCTACCCGTCCCTCAACCGTCGACATGTGCTCCAGGCCGCCGGCGCGGCCGCCCTGGCCACCGCGGTCGGCCCCCCCCTGGGCGGCGGCACCGCCAGCGCGGCCCTCCCGCCGGTCCGCCCCGACCTCGGGGTGGGCGCGTACCCCTTCGAGATGGGCCAGGTGCGACTGACCGCCAGCCGCTGGCTGGACAACCAGAACCGCACCCTGAACTACCTGCGCTTCGTCGACGTGAACCGGCTGCTCTACAACTTCCGCGCCAACCACCGGCTGTCCACCGCCGGAGCGGCGGCCCTCGGCGGCTGGGAGGCACCCAGTTTCCCGTTCCGCACCCACTCCCAGGGACATTTCCTGACCGCCTGGTCACACATGTGGGCTGTGCTCGGCGACACCACCTGCCGGGACAAGGCCAACTACCTGGTGGCTGAGCTGGCGAGGTGTCAGGCCAACAATCCGGCCGCCGGCTTCAACCCCGGCTACCTCTGCGGCTACCCCGAATCCGACTTCACCGCCGTGGAGGCCCGCACCCTCAGCAACGGCAACGTGCCGTACTACACCATCCACAAGACCCTCGTCGGCCTGCTCGACGTGTGGCGGCACATCGGCAACAACCAGGCCCGCGACGTGCTGCTGGCGTTGGCCGGGTGGGTCGACTGGCGTACCGGGCGGCTCAGCTCGGCCCAGATGCAGGCCATGCTCGGCACCGAGTTCGGCGGCATGAACGCCGTGCTGACCGACCTGTACCAGCAGACCGGCGACGCTCGCTGGCTGACCGTGGCCCAGCGCTTCGACCACGCCGCCGTGTTCAACCCCCTGGCCGCCAACTCCGACCAGCTCAACGGGCTGCACGCCAACACCCAGATCCCCAAGTGGATCGGGGCGGCCCGCGAGTTCAAGGCCACCGGCACCACCCGCTACCGCGACATCGCCAACAACGCCTGGAACCTGACCGTCAACACCCGCACGTACGCCATCGGCGGCAACAGCCAGGCCGAACACTTCCGGGCCCCGAACGCCATCTCCGGGTACCTGCGCAACGACACCTGCGAGCACTGCAACACGTACAACATGCTCAAGCTCACCCGGGAGCTGTGGCTGCTCGACCCGAACCGGGTGGCGTACTTCGACTTCTACGAGCGCGCCCTGCTCAACCACCTGATCGGCGCGCAGAACCCGGCCGACAACCACGGCCACATCACCTACTTCACCCCCCTGCAGCCGGGCGGACGGCGCGGGGTGGGACCGGCCTGGGGTGGCGGCACCTGGAGTACGGACTACAACTCCTTCTGGTGCTGTCAGGGCACCGGCCTGGAGAGCAACACCACCCTGATGGACTCGATCTACTTCCACAACGGCAGCACCCTGACGGTGAACCTGTTCATGCCCTCGGTGCTGAACTGGTCCCAGCGCGGCATCACGGTCACCCAGTCGACCAACTTCCCGGCCGGCGACACCAGCACCCTGACGGTCACCGGCACGGTCGGCGGCTCGTGGACGATGCGCATCCGCATCCCGGCCTGGACCCAGGACGCCACCGTCAGCGTCAACGGCACCGTGCAGAACATCGCCACCACCCCCGGCACGTACGCCTCCCTGACCCGGTCCTGGACCTCCGGCGACACGGTGACCGTACGGCTGCCGATGCGGGTGGTCGCGGAGCCGGCCAACGACAACCCGAACGTCGTGGCGCTGCGGTACGGCCCGGCGGTGCTCTCCGGCAACTACGGCAACACCGCCCTGTCGGCCCTGCCCGCCCTGGCCACCGCCTCGGTCACCCGCACCAGCGGCTCGGCGCTGACCTTCACCGCCACCGCCAACAACGCGCAGGTCAACCTGATCCCGTTCTACGACGCGCACGGGCACAACTACACCGTCTACTGGAGCACCGGTGGCTCCACCGGCCCGGCCGGGGCCACCTTCCGGCTGGCCAACGCCGCCAGCGGCCTGGTGCTCGGCATCGAGAACATGTCCACCGCCGACGGGGCCCCGGCGCTGCAGTGGGCCGACAACGGCACCGCCGACCACGACTGGCAGCTGATCGTCGACGGCAGCGCGGTCCGGTTCCGCAACGCCAACAGCGGCAAGGTGCTCGGCGTACAGAACATGTCCACCGCCGACAACGCGCAGGTCCTGCAATGGTCGGACACCGGCACGGCCGACCACCGGTGGACGATCGTGGACGCCGGCGACGGCTCCCACAAGATCCGCAACGGCAACAGCGGCAAACTGCTGGCCGTCCTGAGCGGCTCCACCGCCCAGGGGGCCCGGGTGGTGCAGGATCCGGACAACGGCACCCTCGACAACCAGTGGCGGTTCATCCCCAACGGGGCCCGCCGGATCCAGAACCTGGCCACCGGCCTGGTGCTCGGGGTCCAGAACATGTCCACCACCGACGGCGGCCTCGTGATCCAATGGGGTGACACCGGCACCGCCGACCACCTCTGGACCGCGATCGTGGACAGCGGCGGCTACCTGCGGTTCCGCAACTCGCACAGCGGGAAGGTGCTGGGGGTGGAGAACGGCAGCAGCGCCGCCGGTGCCCGGGTGGTGCAGTGGGCCGACAACGGCTCGACCGCCCACCGCTGGCGGCTGCGGTACGGCGCGAACGGCTACTTCCGAATCCAGTCCGCCAACGGCGGCCGGGTACTCGGCGTACTCAACGCCTCATCAAGCCAAGGCACCCAGATCGTCATCTGGGACGACAACGGCGCCTCCGACCACCGCTGGCGCTTCATCTGACCCCTCTCCCCGCACCCCCTCCCCCACCCCCGCCCTGGTGGAGGGAGGGGGCGCGGGGTCAGCGGTGGGGTGGGGGGGCTACGGACTGGCGGGAGACCAGGGAGGGTGCGATGGTCTCCCGGAGGGCGCCGCCGCTGTCGGACTCGATCTGCGCCAGCAGCATCTCCAGGCTGGCCCGCGCGACCGCTACGAAGTCCGGTCGGACGGTGGTCAGCGGTGGGATGAAGTACGCCGCCTCCGGCACGTCGTCGAAGCCGACCACGCTGATGTCGTCCGGCACCCGGCGGCCGTGCTCGTGCAGGGCCCGCAGCACCCCCAGGGCCAGGTGGTCGTTGGCGGTGAAGACGGCGGTCACGTCCGGCATCCGGGCGAGCATCTGCCCGCACCGGTAACCGGCCGCCGCCGACCAGTCCGCCGGCACCAGCGGCGGGATCTCGACCCCCGCCGACAGCAGGGCCGCCCGCCAGCCCTCGATCCGGCCCGCGCTGTCGAACCAGTCCGACGGCCCGGAGACGTGCCAGACCGTACGGTGACCGGCGTCGAGCAGATGCTGGGTAGCGGCTCGGGCTCCGGCGGCCTGGTCCACCGTCACCAGCGGCATCGGCCGACGCGGATCACCGTCGACCGTCACCAGCGGCACATCGTGGGGCAGCCGTTCCAGTGCCTCGCCGGCCGACTCCACCGGAGCGATCACCACGATGCCGGCGACCCGGTGGGCCAGGTGCCGTTCGACGACCGCGGAGATGGACCGGTGGTCCAGGTCGCTGACGCTGCCCACACTGACCGCGAAGCCGGCCTCCGCGGCGGTCTGTTCCAAGGCGGCCAGCAGTGATGCCGGCCCGTAGAGGGTGGTGTTCTGCGCGACGACACCGATCACCTGAGAGCGACCGGTGACCAGCGCACGCGCCGCCCGATTCGGCCGGTAGCCCAGCTCGGCTATTGCCGCCTGGACCCGCAGCCGGGTCTGTTCCCGCACGTTGGGGTGGCCGTTGAGCACTCGCGAAACCGTCTGGTGGGAGACGCCAGCGAGGCGAGCCACGTCCGTCATCGCAGGATCGCGTACGGCCATCTCACACTCCCGCATGCCCGTGGGTCGCCGCGACCCGTCGACGCTGACCGGAGCGGCTTTGATTCACGATCCCTCTCGCGGCGCCCACGCCGGCCCGTGCCAGCCGGGGTGGTTTTCGCTAGATCACGCACAGTCTACGACAGCAGGGACATCTATCGCCGACAGGTCAGTCGCCCAACCCGGATATCTCATCTCCGATCAGTGAACGGGGTTTTCGATTGCCCTGATCAATGGCGGCCTCCCCGCGAAGGATGCGGGCCGCATCACGCAGCGCGCGGGTGGCGCCCTGGCGTGGGCGCCACCCGCGCGTCACCGGTGCCCGGTGGGCGGCGTTGCCGGAGGAGAACGCCGTACCCAGTCCGAGAGCGGTGTGTTGAGCGAGGTCAGGGGGTGGCCAGCTCGAAGCGTCGCACCGTCACCGCACCTCCCAGGGCCTGGGTGGCGTGGTTGAAGATGGCGAACCGGTACCCCATGAAGAAGGTCCAGTTGTTGTTGAGGGTCAGGGCGTTGCCCAACGAGACGAAGTTGACCCCGTCGGTGCTGTACGAGAAGCGGGCCTGCCGACCCGATCCCGGCCGGATGTCGGCGTTGGCCCGCAACCAGATCCGCCCGCCGGAGACCGCCGCACTGGCGATCTCGCTGCCGGTGCTGGTGGTGTCCCAGTTGCTGTTCATGGTCAGTCCGTTGGTCATGACCACCCGGGTCTGCCCGTTGTCGCGGCGGACCCCGATCCAGGCCGAGACGTCGCGCAGCATGGCCAGTCCGGTGCGGTCGCCGTCGCGCATGGTGGAGTAGTCCAGCTCGACGGTCGCCGTGGAGGTCGGCCCCTGGATGCGGTGGGTGACCGTGTTCCGGGCCTGGTAGAGGTCGTTGGTGACCGAGGCGGTCTGCAGACGCAGTCCGTCGTTCACCGACCACCGGCTGTTGTCCGGGTTGTGGTTCCACTCCCACTGCGGGCCCAGGGTGGTGCCGGCGAAGGTGTCCACCCCGGTCAGGGGCTTGACCGGGCGCAGCGGCAACGGGTTGGGGTAGTTCACCCCCCAGGCGCCGTTGACGGTCTGCACCTGGGGCCAGCCGTCGGCGGTCCAGTTGATCGGGGCCAGGGTCGGCACCCGCCCGCCCGGGTAGGCGTCGGTGAAGGCCATGTAGTACCAGGCGCCGTTCGGGGTCTGCACCAGGCCACCCTGGTGGGGTACGCCACCACCGGCGATCGGGCCCTGCATGTTGAGCAGCACCTGCCGCTGCTCGTACGGGCCGAAGGGCCCGTTGGTGGACTTCAGCACGTACTGGCCGTTGGCGGGGCGGGTCAACCAGATGTAGTAGGCCCCGTTGCGCTTGTAGAACCGGGCGCCTTCCAGGGTGCCGATGCTCGAGGGGGTCTGGTAGACCTGCTGGGCGCGTACCTGGCTGCGCCCGTCGGCGGAGAGCTGCGCGACACTGATGGTGCCGTTGCCGTACGCGACGTACATCGTGTCGTTGTCGTCGATGAGCATGCCGGCGTCGTAGTAGCAGGGCAGGGTGGCGTGCCGGGTCCAGGCGCCGTCGACGGCCTTGGCGGTGTAGATGTGGGTCTGGGCGAAGTTGATGCACCCGGCCCAGTAGTAGGTCTGGTTGCTCGGCCGGTAGCTCAGGGTCGAGGCCCAGATGCCCTCCACGTACGCCTGTTGCCCGGGGGGCAGGTCGTACTTGGTGCCGAAGTCCAGCCGGGGCACGGAGTGCCCGGCGAACTCCCAGTTCACCAGATCCCAGGAGCGCAGGATCGGGGCCCCGGGCGAGTAGTGCATCGTCGAGGCGGTCATGTAGTAGACGTCGCCCACCCGGATCACCTCGACGTCGGCGAAGTCCTGCCAGACCACCGGGTTGGTGAAGTTGCCACCGGTGGGCGGCGGGGTCGTCGGCCCGGGGGTGGGCCCGTCGCCCATGCGGACCAGTTGCCACTGCTGGTTGGCGCCGTTCCAGTCGTCGTACTGGACGATGTTGCCGCCGTCGGCGGTCGAGGCGTTCTGCACCTCCATCACCCGGTTCGAGTTCCGGTTGATCAGCCGTACGTAGCCACCGGCCGAGTCGGCCAGCCGGAACTGCTGGTTGGTCCCGTTGTGGTCGGACCACTGCACGATCGAGGCGCCGTTGGCGGTGGAGAAGTTGTAGACGTCGAGCACCTTGCCGGAGTGCCGCGACTTGAGCCGGTAGTAGCCGCCACCGGAGTCGACGAACTGCCACTGCTGCTGGTTTCCGTCGTTACGCGACCACTGGGTGATCCGCGCTCCGTCGTTGGTGGCCAGGTTGTAGACGTCCAGGGCCTTGCCGCTGTTGCGGTTGACCAACACGTACCAGGCGTTGGTGTCCACCGTCGCCGCCGAGGCCGGTGTCGCCGCCACCGCCACCAGGGTGCCGCCGACCATCACCGCCGCCGCCACCGCCGCCCACATCCGCGACCACCACCCACGCCGACGCGGCGCGGGTCCTGAGACCTCGCCAATGGCAACCATGATCCTCCTTCGGGAATGACAAGCCGTACGACCGGGACGGCCTGCACTGCGGCGAGCGTCATGGTGATCTCCAGCAGCCCATGTGATCGTTAACATGTCACCCGGTGCCCAGGGGGTGACATGAGATCGGCTACTGAGGAGAGACGCGCAGCGGCCCGGACAGCCGCAGATATCGTCCGTCGTCACTATCGACTGTGAGCGATAACACCACGTTAGTCAAGACGTAACGCGCGCCGCGGCGATGGCGGGCGGGTGGCGCGAGGAAGACCCCGGACGAGGGCGTGCGGCCACGGTGGTGACGGGTCCCGCCGCGAGCGGCAGGACCCGTCACACCCCGCTCAGAAGCCGCGGGCCAGGCGGTAGTACGCCTGGTTCCAGCGCAGTTCGTCGGCGAAGCGACGCGGGTCGGTGTCCGCGTCGATGACGACCAGTTCGGTACGGGCCATCTCGGCGAGGTCGTGCAGTTCCTCCACCCCGACCCCCTGGGACAGCACGGTGTGGTGCGGAGCCCCCGCGGTGATCCAGGCCTCGGCCGAGCCGGCCAGGTGCGGGCGGGGCCGCCAGACGGCCCGGGCCACCGGCAGCCGGGGCAGGGGCTGCGGGGGTGGCACCACGTCGACCTCGTTGGCGACCAGCCGGAACCGCTCCCCCATGTCGGCCAGACCGAGCACCACGGCCGGGCCGGGTTCGGCGTCGAAGACCAGGCGGACCGGGTCCTCCCGGCCACCGATGCTCAGCGGGTGGATCTCGACGTTGGGCACCCCGGCGGCGATCGTCGGGCACACCTCCAGCATGTGCGCCCCGAGGATCATCTCCTGACCCGGGGTGAGGTCGTAGGTGTAGTCCTCCATGAAGGAGGTGCCACCCTGCGCGCCGACCGCCATCGCCTTGACGGTGCGCACCAGCACGGAGGTCTTCCAGTCACCCTCGCCACCGAAGCCGTACCCGTCGGCCATCAGCCGCTGCACCGCTATGCCGGGCAGTTGCCGCAGACCCCCGAGGTCCTCGAAGTTCGTGGTGAAGGCGCGGAAGCCGCCGGCCTCCAGGAAGGTACGCAACCCCAGTTCGATCCGGGCGGCGTAGCGCAGCGAGTCGTGCCGGTCGCCGCCGGGGCGCAACTCGGCGGCCACCCGGAAGGTGTCGTCGTACTCCTTGACCAGGTCGTCGATCTGGGCCTCGGCGACCTGGTCGACCACGGCTACCAGGTCGTTGACCCCGTAGGTGTTGACCGAGACGCCGAAGCGCAGCTCGGCCTCCACCTTGTCCCCCTCGGTCACCGCCACGTCGCGCATGTTGTCGCCGAAGCGGGCCAGGCGCAGCGAACGCATCGCCGACCAGCCGATCGCCGCCCGGGTCCAGGCGCCGACCCGGGAGACCACCCGGGGGTCGGTGACGTGCCCGGCGACCGTCTTGCGGGCCACCCCGAGCCGGGTCTGGATGAACCCGAACTCCCGGTCGCCGTGGGCGGCCTGGTTGAGGTTCATGAAGTCCATGTCGATCTCTTGCCATGGCAGCTGGACGTTGGCCTGCGTGTGCAGGTGCAGCAGCGGGGTACGCAGCGCGTCCAGGCCGGTGATCCACATTTTCGCCGGGGAGAAGGTGTGCATCCAGGCGATGACCCCGACCGCCCCCTGCACGCCGGCATCCTGGCAGACCTTCAGGATGTCGGCGCTGGTGGTCAGGACCGGCTTCCAGACCACCCGGGCGGGGATGTGCGGCGAGTCGTCGAGCAGGGCGGCGATCTGACGGGACTGCTCGGCCACTTGGCGGAGGGTGTCCTCGCCGTACATCGCCTGGCTTCCGGTGAGGAACCAGACCTCGGGTTCAGGTTGTGCTGCCATGGGGGTTGCCTTCCGCGAGAGGGGCGGTCACTTGTAGCGGATGCCGATGAGGCGCTGGAACAGGATGAACGCGAAGAGCAGACCTCCGATCACGATCTTGGTCCACCAGGAGTTGAGGCTGCCGTCGAAGGTGATCAGGGTCTGGATCACGCCGAGCACCAGCACCCCGAGCACCGTGCCGAAGACGTAGCCCGCTCCTCCGGTCAGGACGGTACCGCCGATCACCACGGCCGCGATCACGTCGAGTTCCATGCCGACCGCGATCAGTGGCGCCCCGGACAGGGTGTAGAAGGACAGCAGGATCCCGCCGATCGCCGAGCAGAGCCCGCTGATGGTGTAGACCAGGATCCGGGTACGCCCCACCGGCAGCCCCATCAACAGGGCCGACTGGGGGTTGCCGCCGATGGCGTACACGTTGCGCCCCAACCGGGTGTAGGCCAGCACGTACGCGGCGATCAGGACGACCGCGAAGGCGATCAGGACGCTGACCGAGACGAAGTTGCCTCGGGGATCTCCGATCCGGTGCTGCGCCATCGTGGTCCAGAACCCGTCCGTGATCCGGATCGAGGAGTCGCTGATGAAGGTGCACATGCCCCGGGCGAAGAACATCCCGGCCAATGTCACGATGAAGGGCTGGATGTCGAAGAAGTGGATCGCACAACCCATCAGGAACCCGAGAGTCGGCCCGATGAGCAGGGCGATGACCAGCACCAGCAACGCCGGCAGGCCGGACTGGAGCAACCAGGCCGAGACCATCGCGGTCATCGCGACCACCGAGCCGACCGACAGGTCGATGCCGCCGGTGAGGATCACGAAGGTCATCCCGACGGCGACCACGAGCAGGAAACCGTTATCGATGAAGACGTTGAAGATGACCTGGATGTTCGAGAAGGCCCGGTACTGGGACACCCCGATGCCGTACATGACCAGCAGCAGGGCGAGGGTGACCAGCACCGGCACGTGACGCCGGGGCAGCCGGGCCCAACTCGGGCCGGTGGTCAGCGAGGTCGTGGTCACGCCGTCACCTCTTCCTTCTGACGCTGCGGGGTCGGGGCCGGCGGGGGCGGGGTACCCCGCTTGCGTCGACTGAACTTGGCGCGGAAGGCCGGTGCCTGGATCAGGCAGACCGCGATCACGACCACCGCCTTGAACAGCAGGGCCGTCTGCGGGGAGATGTTCATGGCGTACACCGTGGTGGTGAGGGTCTGGATGATCAGCGCACCGAGGATGGTGCCGCTGAGGTAGAACCGGCCGCCGGCCAGGGAGGTGCCGCCGATGACGACCGCGAGGATCGCGTCGAGCTCCACCCAGAGACCGGCGTTGTTGCCGTCGGCGCTGGAGACGTTCGCGGTCATCATGAAGCCGGCGACGGCCGCGCACGCCGCGCTGACCACGTAGACCAGGAAGACCATCCGGGCCGACCGGATGCCGGCCAGTCGGCTGGCCTCCCGGTTACCGCCCACCGACTCGATGATCATGCCCAGGGCGGTACGCCGGGTCAGCGCCGCGATGAGCAGGGCCGCACCCAACGCGATGAAGATCGCCAAGGGCAGGGTCAGGAAGTGGCCCAACCCGATCGCCCGGTACGGCCCCGAGTTGATGGTGATGATCTGCCCCTCGGTGACCAACTGGGCCAGACCCCGGCCCGCCACCATGAGGATGAGGGTGGCGATGATCGGCTGGATGCCGATCACGGAGACCAGTACCCCGTTCCAGGCGCCGAGCACGAGTGCGGCACCCAGGGCCATGGCCAGCGCGGTGAACACGGTGACCATGCTGTTCTGATCCGGCGCCTGACTGATGTGCAGGCAGGCGATGGCGCCGCTGATGGCGCAGATCGAACCGACCGACAGGTCGATGCCGCCGGTGGAGATGACCAGGGTCATGCCCAGCCCGACCAGGATCAGCGGGGCGCTCAACCGGAGGATGTCGATCGGAGTGCCGTAGAGGTGCCCGTTGTTGACCTCGACGGCCAGGAAGCCGGGACGGTAGACGGTGTTCGCGGCCAGCATCACCACGAGGACCATCACCGGCCAGAACAGCCGGTGTGTCGCCATCGACCTGAGACGCTCGTTCACGGCTTCGCCTCCTGCTTGATCGATCCGCTGGCGATGGTCTGCATGACCCGCTCGGCGTCCAGGGTGTCGTCGTTGTCGAGCTGGGCGACCATCTCCCGGTCCCGCATCACCACGACCTTGTGGCTCAGCCGCAGCACCTCCTCCAGTTCGGCGGAGATGAACAGCACGGCCATGCCACCGTCGGAGAGCTGCACGACGAGCTTCTGGATCTCAGCCTTGGCGCCGATGTCGATGCCACGGGTCGGCTCGTCCAGGATGAGCAGGCGAGGCTCGGTGATCAGCCAGCGGGCCAGCAGGACCTTCTGCTGGTTGCCGCCGGACAGGTTGCGTACCGGCAGGTCGGGGTTGGCGGGGCGGATGCTGAGCGCCTTGATGTACTGCTCGACCAGTTCGTCCTGGCGGCGCCGCGGAATCGGGCGCAGCCAGCCCCGGGCGGCCTGCATCGCCAGGATCATGTTCTCCCGAACGGTCAGGTCCGGGATGATCCCCTCCGCGCGGCGGTTCTCCGAGCAGAAGCCGATGCCCTTGTCGATGGCCTGGACCGGGTTGCGCAGGCTGGTCGGCTTGCCGTTGACCGTCACCTCGCCGCGGTCGGCCCGGTCCGCGCCGAAGAACAGCCGCGCCGCCTCGGTCCGACCGGAGCCGAGCAGACCGGCCAGGCCGACCACCTCACCGGGATGGATGGTCAGGCTGAAGGGGGCCACCGCGCCCTTACGGCCCAGCTGGGAGACCGCTACGAAGGGGGTGCCGCCCTCCACGGCCGCCAACTCCCGTCGGGGCTGCTCCTCGAGCCGTTCCAGGACGTCGAGTTCCTTGCCGATCATCTTCTCGACCAGGGCCAGCTGCGGCAGCTCCCCGATCGGGTACTCACCCACCAGGGTGCCGTTGCGCAGCACGGTGATCCGGTCGGCGATGCCGTACACCTGGTCGAGGAAGTGGGTGACGAACAGGATCGCGATCCCCTCGTCGCGCAACTGACGCATGATGCGGAACAGTTGCGCCACCTCGTCGGCGTCCAGGCTGGAGGTCGGCTCGTCGAGGATCAGCACCCGGGCCTGTACGTCGATGGCCCGGGCGATGGCGACCATCTGCTGCACCGCCAGGGAGTAGCTGGCCACCGGGGCGGTGACGTCGATGTCCAGATCCAGGCGGGCCAGCAGTTGCCGGGCCCGGCGGCGCACCTCGCCCCAGCGGACGGCGCCGAGGCGACGGGGCTCCCGCCCGATGAAGATGTTCTCCGCCACGGAGAGGTTCGGGCAGAGGTTGACCTCCTGGTAGACCGTGCTCACCCCGGCGGCGGAGGCCTGCATCGGGCCGGAGAAGGCCACCTGCTCGTCGCCCAGGGTGATGGTGCCCTCGTCGATGCCGTAGACCCCGGTCAACACCTTGATCAGGGTCGACTTGCCGGCGCCGTTCTCGCCCATCAGGGCGTGCACCTCACCGGGAAAGAGCCGGAAGTCGACATTGTGGAGTGCACGCACTCCGGGAAAGGACTTACTGATCCCGGTCATCGTCAGGACCGGACGGCTATCCGTCATCCCATCAGGCCTTCTTCTGGGTTTGGGTCGTTTCGGGGGCTACGGCCTTCCCGTGACGTCCGCCCGACCGCCCCTTCAGGGGTCGGCCGGGCGGACGTGGCACCGGAGGTGTCGTGCCGCCGGTCCGTCGGGGAAGCGGGTGACGCGGCGGGGCCGCCACCAGTCAGCGTGGCGACCCCGGGCGTCGATCAGTACTTGCGGTTGGGCAGGGCCTCCTTGGCCTGCTCCTGGGTGAAGGTGGTCTCCTCGGTCTCGATCCGCGGCGGCACCTCTTCACCCGCGTGGATCTTCTTGGCCAGGTCCATCAGCTGTGGGCCGAGCAGCGGGCTGCACTCCGCGATGAAGTTGAACTTGCCGTCGGCGAGGGCCTGCATGCCGTCCTTCACCGCGTCGATGGTGATGATGGTGATGTCCTTGCCGGGCTCCTTGCCGGCTGCGGTGATCGCCTCTAGGGCACCCAGACCCATGTCGTCGTTGTGCGCGAAGAGCACGTCGATCTTCGGGTGGGCCTTGAGGAACTGCTCCATGACCTGCTTGCCGCCGGCGCGGGTGAAGTCACCCGACTGGGAGGCGATGACCTTGAGCTTGGGGTCGGCGGCGATCGCCTCGGCGAAGCCCTTCTTGCGGTCGTTGGCCGGGGCCGAGCCGGTGGTGCCCTGCAGCTCGACGATGTTCACGTCACCGGTCGCGTCCTTGGAGTTCTCGACCAGCCACTCCCCCGACAACCGGCCTTCCTTGACGAAGTCCGAACCGAGGAAGGTCTTGTACAGCGACTTGTCGGCCGAGTCCACTGCGCGGTCGGTCAGGATGACCGGGATGCCGGCGTCCTTGGCCTCCTTGAGCACGGTGTCCCAGCCCGACTCCACGACCGGCGAGAAGGCGATCACGTCGACCTTCTGCTGGATGTAGTTGCGGATGGCCTTGATCTGGTTCTCCTGCTTCTGCTGGGCATCGTCGAACTTCAGGTCGATGCCCGCCTCGGCAGCCGCCTCCTTGATGGAGTTGGTGTTGGCCGTCCGCCAGCCGCTCTCCGCGCCGACCTGGGAGAAGCCCATGACGATCTTGTCGTCGCCGCTTCCTCCTCCGTCGGTCCCGGTGTCGCTGTTGCCGCAGGCTGCCATGCCGCCGGCCAGAAGCACGGCGGCCAGCGCCGCGACTGCGCGCCGAGGCGCGAGGGACATTCGCATGTTTCTCATCGGATCTCCTCGGGTGGGGTGCGGGTTCCACGCCGCCGGCCGAGGCAGGCGGAGTGGCGTACTTGTGGTGTGGTGTCTGTGCGCGGGTGCGCGTAGTCGGTCGCGACCCGGGCGGGCCGCGACCCGGGTCAGGTGTTCGCCACCGGTGCGGGACGCTGGCCGTAGACGTTCTGGTAGCGGTCGTAGAGGGCGTCCACGTCGGCCTGGGCCATCGGCACCGGTTGCCCCAGGGCGCGGGCCAGGTGGGCGGTTCGCGCCACGTCCTCGCACATCACCGCGGCCTTGACCGCGGCCCGGGCGGTCCGCCCGATGGTGAAGACCCCGTGGTTGCGCATCAGCACCGCGGGCGAGCGGTGCCCGGTCAGGGTGCTGACGATCCCCTTGCCGATGTCGTCCCCGCCGATCAGGGCGAAGGGGCCCACCGGGATCTCCCCGCCGAACTCGTCCGCCTGGGCGGTCAGCCAGCAGGGGATCGCCTCGCCCCGGGCCGCCCAGGCGGTCGCGTACGTGCTGTGGGTGTGCACCACCCCGCCGACCTCCGGCATGGCCCGGTAGACGTAGGCGTGCGCGGCCGTGTCACTCGACGGGGACAGGTCACCCTCGACCGGCATCCCGTCCAGGTCGCAGAGCACCATGTTGTCTGCGGACAGGTCGTCGTAGTCCACCCCGCTCGGCTTGATGATCATCAGGTCCCGCCCGGGTACCCGGGCGGAGACGTTGCCGGCCGTCCAGGCCACCAGCCCGTAGCGGGTCAGCTCACCGTGCAGCCGAGCCACCGTCTCCCGCAACTCACGCTCGATCATGCGACAACCTCCAGCGCGGTCTCGTTCGTCGACCCGGCCGACCCGGCGGCCGCGTTCCGGATCGCCCGCAGCCGCAGCATCACGTCGTTGGCGCCGCGACCGAAGTGGTCGTGCAGGGTGCGGTACTCGGCGTAGAGGGCGTCGTAGGCGCGTACCCGGTCGGGGTCGGGGCGGTAGACCGCCGCGCTGATCCGGCCCATCGCCTGCGAGGCCTCGTGGATCGAGGGGTACGCCCCGGCGGCCACCGCGGCGTGGATGGCCGAGCCGAGGGCCGGCCCCTGGGCGGAGCCGATGATGCCCAGCGGCCGGTTGGTGACATCGGCGTAGATCTGCATCAGCAACTCGTTCGAGGTGAGCCCACCGGCGATCACCAGATCGTCGACGGGCACCCCGGCCTCGACGAAGGCCTCGATGATCATGCGGGTGCCGTACGCGGTCGCCTCCAGCAGCGCCCGGTAGACGTCCTCCGGGCGGGTGGCCAGGGTCAGGCCGACGATCATCCCGCTGAGATCGTGGTTGACCAGCAGGGATCGGTTGCCGTTCCACCAGTCCAGGGCTACCAGGCCGTGGGCGCCGACCGGCTGGGCGGCGGCCAGTTCGGTGAGTCGCTCGTGGGAGGCGACCCCGGCCGGGGCGGCGTGCTTGACGAACCAGCCGAAGATGTCCCCGACCCCGCTCTGGCCGGCCTCGTAGCCCCAGGCCCCGGCGCTGATGCCGCCGTCGACCACCCCGCACATCCCGGCCACCTCGGCCGGGTGGGCGCCGTTGACCACGTGGCAGGTGGAGGTGCCCATGATCGCCACCAGCCGGCCCGGCGCCAGGGCCTGCGCGGCGGCGGCGGTGACGTGCGCGTCGACATTGCCGACGGCCACCGCGATGCCCTGCGGCAGGCCGGTCCAGGCGGCGGCCTGGGCGGTGAGCTCACCGGCCTTGCCGGCCAGCGGCATCAGCGGACCGTCCAGCTTGGTCACGAAGTCACCGAAGTCGGGGTTCAGGGCGGTCAGGTAGTCCGTCGAGGGGTACCGCCCGTCCTGCATGATGCCCTTGTAGCCGGCCGTGCAGACGTTGCGGGTCTCGACGCCGCACAACTGCCAGACGATCCAGTCGGCGGCCTCGATGAAGCGCTCGGCCCGCCGGTAGACCTCCGGGTCCTCCTCCAGCAGCTGCAATCCCTTGGCGAACTGCCACTCGGCGGAGATCTTGCCGCCGTAGCGGCCGATCCAGGGCTCGCCGCGTTCGTGGGCCAGGGCGTTGATCCGGTCGGCGTGCGGCTGGGCCGCGTGGTGTTTCCAGAGCTTCACCCAGGCATGTGGACGGTGCCGAAGGTCCGGCAGCTCGCACAGCGGGGTGCCGTCGGCGAGGGTCGGCAGGACCGTACAGGCGGTGAAGTCGATGCCGATGCCGACCACCTGGCCTGGATCGACCCCTGCGGCGGCGACGGCCGCCGGTACGGCGTGGCGCAGCACGTCGCGGTAGTCCTGCGGGTCCTGCAGGGCCCAGTCGGGGGGCAGGGGTGGACCACCATCGGGCAGTGTGGACTCGATGACGGCGTTGCGGTACTCGTGCACCGCCGTCCCCAGCTCGGCTCCGTCGCGTACGCGGACCACCAGGGCCCGCCCCGACAGGGTCCCGTAGTCGACGCCGACGACATACCGGTCGCCGACTTCGTCCACACCGCTCATGCTCACCTCCGGCCGATGACGGACCTCAGTGTTAACGCTCACATCAGGCGTCGTCAAGACACCGTCCGGCAACAGCTCCGTAACGGAGTACGGGGCCCGTCGTGACCACCTGACACCGGCCGAACCGACACCTGCACCACCCACCTTGCGACATCCGCCGGGTCCCGCGCCAGAGGTACGACCCTGCCAGCCGTCGCCCATTTCATCCACACCGGTCGACGCCTGCCGCGACGTCTCCGACCACCCTCAGGGGACGGATCACCCCGCCGCCCCGATCCCCGGCGGCGCGTCCCTCGGTGCCACCCGGACGACGAACCTCCCCCGCGGACCCTTCGCCGGCCCGCCCGGCACCCGCATCGAGGCGCCGCGACGGATCTTCACGCCCTCATATGAGCGTTAACATCCTTCGATCGCAGGTGTGGCTGAGTGGATCAAACCGACGACCCTGCCGCGCCGCTTCGGAAAGCCGCAGAACGGCATATCCGAATCGCTCCCACATGGGAATTCACCGATTTCTCCGCCGTCCAGCCTCTTTTGATCAAGCAGCGATCCGGCGTTTCGCAGACATTGACGGTGATTTACATAACTGGATGTCAGCGATAACATCCCAGACATCGGAGGGCCCTGTCCGGGAGAACCACCACCGTCACCGCCGGCGTCGCCGCACGACACCCGGCTGACTCGATCTCTGGGCGCCGGCGTCCCCGCCACGGGTGGCGGCACTCCGACCCATCTGACCGTGAGCAGGCCATGCCTGCCCGCGCCCACCCGACGAACCGTCTGGGCCGCCCGACGACCCGCGGTCGGTGATCCATGACCGACACCCATCCGTCCCTGTCCCGAGGAGGATCGAATGCGCGCACGACCACGATGGTTGGCCGTTCTGAGTGTGCTGGTGCTGACACTCACCACGGTCGTCGTCGACGGGCTCCACACACCGAAACCCGCGCAGGCGCTCAACAACGGGGTGGCCCGTACCCCACCGATGGGGTGGAACACCTGGAACACCTTCGGTTGCAACATCAACGAGACCCTGATCCGGCAGATGGCCGACGCGATCGTCAACACCGGGATGCGCGATCTCGGCTACAAGTACGTCGTCGTGGACGACTGCTGGTTCGATCCCAACCGCGACGCCCAGGGCAACCTCCAGGCTCATGCCGGCCGTTTCCCCAGCGGCATGAAGGCCCTCGGCGACTACCTGCACTCCCGTGGCCTGCTCTTCGGCCTCTACCAGGTGCCCCGGGAGAAGACCTGCGCGCAGTACTTCGGCGCCTGGCCGGGCTCCACCGGCAGTCTCGGCCACGAATACCAGGACGCCCGGCAGTTCGCCGCCTGGGGGGTGGACTTCCTCAAGTACGACTGGTGCTCACCCTGGGGCACCATCAACGACCAGATAGCCGGGTTCTCGCTGATGCGTGACGCCCTGGCGGCCACCGGTAGGCCCATCGTCTACAGCATCAACCCGAACAGCATCCACGAGAAGACCGGCCCCCTGCGCAACTGGGGGGACATCGCCAACATGTGGCGGACCACGGAGGACATCACCAACGCCTGGAACACCGGTCAGACCAACGGCTACCCGATGGGCATCCAGAACATCGTCAACGTCAACGTGCCGATCGCCTCGTACGCCTCGCCGGGCTCCTTCAACGACCCGGACATGCTCGTGGTCGGCAACGGCGGCATGACGGACACGGAGATGCGCAGCCACTTCGCCCTCTGGGCGATCATGGCGGCACCGCTGATCGCGGGCAACGACATCCGCAACGCCAACGCCGCGACCCTGGACATCCTGCGCAACCAGAACCTGGTGGCCATCAACCAGGACCCCCTGGCGCTGCAGGCCGTGCAGGTCTCCCACGACGGCACCCGCCGGGTGCTGGCCAAGCGGCTGGCCAACGGGGACGTGGCCGTGGCCCTGTTCAACCAGGGCAACTCCACCACCACGGTGTCCACCACGGCGGCGGCCGTCGGCAAGTCCGGCACCTCGTTCACCCTGCGGGACGCCTGGACCAACACCACCTCGACCAGCACCGGGACGATCTCGGCCAGCGTGCCGGCGCACGGCACGGTGGTCTACCGGGTCAGCGGCGGCACCACGACCACTCCCCCGCCCCCGCCGCCCACCTTCCGGCTACGCAGTGAGTCGGCCGGCCGCTGCCTGGACGTCAACAACAGCGGCACCGCCAACGGCACCGCGACGTTGATCTGGGACTGTCACACCGCCAGCAACCAGAGCTTCACCCAGAACGGTCAGGCCCTCCAGGTGCTCGGCAAGTGCCTGGACATCTCCCCGACCGCCACCCCCGGTACCCCGGTGCAGATCTGGGACTGCAACGGCGGCACGCACCAACAGTGGACGTTCAACGGCAACGGCACCATCAGCAACGTCCGCTCCCCCAACCTCTGCCTGGACGTCAACAACAACGGCACCGCCAACGGCACCCCCGTCATCGTCTGGACCTGCCACACCGCCCCCAACCAACGCTGGACCCGCACCTAGCAGCCCCCTAACCCCCACCCCCCTCTCCCCGTCGATCATGCACTTCCGGTCGCCGATATGCCGGTATTCACACCTTTCGTCGGGACGGAAAGTGCAAGATCGGCGGGGAGGGGGGGTGAGGAGGGGGGTGAAGGCCAGTTCGGCGGCGCCGATGAGGGTGGCGTCGTCGCCCAGGGCGGCGGTACGCAGCTTGACGTGTTCGCGGGCCACCGGCAGGACGTTGCGGGCGATGCGGGCCCGGACCTGTTCGGCCGCCCCGGGATACAGGTCGCACAGCATCCCGCCGAACACCACCATCCCGGGGTTGAACAGGTTGATCAGGTTGGCCACCCCGATGCCCAGCCAGTCACCGATCCGGCGCAGCGCCTCACGGGCGCCCGGATCTCCCCGGTCGGCGTCGTCGGTCACCGCCCGGATCGCCGCACGGCCGAACAGCTCGGCGGGCCGCCCGGCGGCGTCGAGCAGGGCCCGCTCGCCGACCTCGGCCTCCAGGCAGCCGGACGAGCCACAACCACAGGCCCGTCCGTCGTACGGGTTGACGACCATGTGCCCGACTTCGCAGCCGTAGCCGCCGTCCCCGCCCAGCAACCGACCGCCGACGATGATCCCCGGCCGGTCTCCGCGGGTGACTCCTCCTCTACCAGGCCCAGTCGGGCCAGCTCGGTGGTCAGCGCCCGGATGGTGCTGCGGTTGAGCCCCATCCGGGTGGCCAGCTCGGCACGGGAGATCGCGCCGCGACGATGGACGTGGCGCAGCAGTGTGCCGGCGTTACGCCGACGGATCTCCTCCGGGACCACCCGATCCTCCGGCATCAGCGTCGATGCGGCCTGTCCGACGGGAGGCAGTGTGGTCACCACCCGCCGTGACGTCAAGGTGTGCGGCGGGGGTCAACGACTCGCGCCGGCCCGGCGCTTGTTGTAGACGTCGAAGGCCACCGCGACCAGCAGCACCAGCCCCTTGACCACCGACTGCGTCGAATGCTCGACCCCCATCAACTGCATACCGTTGCTCATCACGGCCATGATCAGGCCACCCACCATGGCACCCACCACGGTACCCACCCCACCGGTGACGGCCGCTCCGCCGATGAAGGCCGCCGCGATCGCGTCCAGCTCGAACATGTTGCCCGCGGCCGGCTGCGCGCTGTTGGAACGCGAGGAGAAGATGACCCCGGCCACCGCGGACAGGAAGCCCATGTTGACGAAGATCCAGAAGTTGACGGTACGGACCTTCACCCCGGACAGCATCGCCGCCGGCAGGTTGCCGCCGATCGCGTAGACCTGCCGACCGAAGACGGTACGGCGGGTGAGCAGCCCGTAGACCAGCACCAGCACGGCCAGGATGATCAGTACGATGGGCAGGCCCCGGGCGTTGGCCAACTGCCAGGCGAACCACATGACCACGGCACCGACCAGGACCATCCGCGCGACGAACAGGGCGAAGGACTCCACCGGCTGCTGGTAGCGGATCCGCGCCACCCGGGTCCGGAAGCCGCTCACCACGTAACCGGCCACCGCTATGCCGCCGATGAGCAGGGTGAAGGCGTCGTAGCCGTCGCCGCCGATGAGTCCGTTGAGGAAGCCGGCCGCGATCTGGTTGTACTCGGCCGGGAAGGGCGACAGGGAGACGTTCTCCAGCACCCGCAGGGTCAGACCCCGGAACAGCAGCATGCCGGCCAGGGTCACGATGAAGGCCGGGATGCCGACGTACGCGACCCAGAAGCCGTGCCAGGCGCCGACCGCCAGCCCGACGGCCACCGCCGCCAGCACCCCGACCCACCAGGGCTGCCCCTGCCGGATGATGACCACGGCGCTGACCGCGCCGGTCAGCGCCACCACCGAGCCGACCGACAGGTCGATGTGCCCGCCGATGATCACGATGACCATGCCGATGGCGAGCACGAGGATGTACGAGTACTGCAGGACGATGTTCGTGATGTTGCCCGGACTCAGCGAGACACCCTCGGTGAGAACGGCGAAGAGGGCGACGATGACGACCAGCGCCGCGAAGATGCCACTCTGCCGCAGATTGTTCATGATCAGGGCGCGCGGGTCGCTGCTGCCGACGTGCAGGACGGCGGCGGGAGTAGCCTCGGCCGACCCACCCTTGTGGACCGAGGAGGGCTTGGTGCTGGTCATCAGACGGATTCCTTGTCCCTCGCCATGAGTTCCATCAGCTTCTCCTGGGTCGCCTCGGCCGCCGGCAGCACGCCGGTGATCCGACCCGCCGACAGGGTGTAGATGCGGTCGCACATGCCCAGCAGTTCCGGCAGCTCGGAGGAGATCATGACGACCGCCTTACCCTCGGCGACCAGCCGGTTGATGATCGTGTAGATCTCGAACTTCGCCCCGACGTCGATGCCCCGGGTCGGCTCGTCCAGGATCAGCACGTCCGGATCGGTGAACAGCCACTTGGACAGGACGACCTTCTGCTGGTTTCCGCCGGAGAGCTTGCCCACCACGGACAGCACACTGGGGGCCTTGATGTTCATGTCCCGGCGGCTGTCCTCGGCCACCCGGGTCTCCTCGTTGTCGTGCACCCAGCCGGCCCGGGACAGCTTGCGCAGGCCCGCCGAGGAGACGTTGTGCCGTACATCGTCGATGAGGTTGAGCCCGAAGCGCTTGCGGTCCTCGGTGGCGTACGCGATGCCGTTGCCGATCGCCTCGGCCACCGAACGCGCTCTGATTTCCTTGCCGTGCAGGTACAGCCGACCGGAGATGTCCCGCCCGTAGGAGCGCCCGAAGACGCTCATCGCCAACTCGGTGCGGCCCGCCCCCATCAACCCGGCGATGCCGACCACCTCCCCGGCCCGTACGTTCAGGCTGGCCCGGTCGACCACCAGCCGGTCCTGGGTGGGGTGCCGGACGGTCCAGTCCTCGATGCGCAGCACCTCCGCGCCCGGGGAGGAGACCCGGTCGGGATAGAAGCTGTCCAGGTCCCGGCCGACCATGTCCCGGATGATCTGCTCCTGGGTGACCTGGCCCGAGCCCATCTCCAGCCGCCGCACCGTCCGGCCGTCGCGCAGCACCGTGGTGGAGTCGGCGATGGCGGTGATCTCGTTCAGCTTGTGCGAGATCATGATGCAGGTGATGCCCTGGTCACGCAGCCGGCGCATCAGGTCCAGCAGGTGTGCCGAGTCGATGTCGTTGAGGGCGGCCGTCGGCTCGTCCAGGATCAGCAGTTTGACCTTCTTGGACAGCGCCTTGGCGATCTCGACCAGTTGCTGCTTGCCGACCCCGAGCTGCACCACCGGGGTGACCGGGTTCTCGTGCAGGCCGACCGAGGCGAGCAGTTCGGCCGCCTCGGCGTTGGTGCGGTTCCAGTCGATCAGGCCGCTGCGGCCCCGGCGTTCGTTGCCGAGGAAGATGTTCTCGGCGATGGACAGGTACGGCACCAGGGCCAGTTCCTGGTGGATGATGACGATGCCGTGGGCCTCGCTGTCGCGGATGCCCCGGAAGTCCACCGGCTTGCCGTCGAGCAGGATCTCCCCGGAGTAGCCGCCCGTGGGGTACACCCCGGACAGCACCTTCATCAGGGTGGACTTGCCGGCGCCGTTCTCACCGCAGATGGCGTGGATCTCGCCACGGCGTACGGCGAGGGTGACGTCCTGAAGCGCCGCCACCCCCGGGAAGGTCTTGGTGATGCGACGCATCTCGAGGATGTGGTCGTCCATGCTCACCCTCCTGCGGTCTCGATCAGGGTGCGGGCGAAGTGTGCGGTGGTAAGCGATCCGGGCTCGGCGGCGAGTGCTCGCCGCCGAGCCCGGGGATGACGCCGTCAGCCCTTGGCCTGGCCGGCGGCGACCTCCTCGGCGGTGAAGTAGCCGGAGTCGATCAGGACCGGCTTGATGTCGTCGGCGAACACGGTCTCGATCGGCAGCAGGTACGACGGCACCACCTTGACCCCATTGTCGTAGGTCTCGGTGTCGTTGGCCTGCGGGGTCTTGTCCTGCAGGAAGGACTCCGCGGCGATCGCGGCCTGCTCGGCCAGCAGTCGGGTGTCCTTGAAGATGGTGGAGTCCTGCACCCCGTCGTTGATCAGTTTGACGGAGGCGATCTCGGCGTCCTGCCCGGTCACCACCGGCATGTCGTCGCGGTAGCCGGCGTTCTGCAGGGCGGTGATGATGCCCCGGGAGAGACCGTCGTACGGCGAGAGCACCCCGTGCACCTTGGTGCCGTCGTTGTAGCTGGAGGTCAGCAGATCCTCCATCCGCTTCTGCGCGCCCTCCTGCTGCCAGCGCAGGATCGCCACCTGATCGATCTTGTTCTGCCCGGACTTCACCTTCAGGGTGCCGGCGTCGATGAACGGCTTGAGGGTGTCCATCGCCCCGCCGAAGAAGTACTGGGTGTTGTTGTCGTCCAGGGAGCCGGCGAACAGTTCGATGTTGAACGGCCCGGTCGCCTCACCCTTGGCGCCGTCCTTGGTCTGCAGGCCCAGCCCGACCAGCAAGGCGGTGGCCTGGGCCACCCCTACCTTGTAGTTGTCGAAGCTGACGTAGAAGTCGACATTGGGGCTGTCCCGGATGAGCCGGTCGTAGGAGATCACCGGGATCTTGGCGTCGGCCGCCGCCTGCAACTGCCCGCTGAGCGCGGTGCCGGCGATCGCCGCGATGATCAGCACGTCGGCCCCACGGGTGATCATCTGGTCGACCTGCTGGGACTGGGTGGGGATGTCGTCGCCTGCGTACTGAAGGTCCACCTTGTAGCCCTTGGCCTCCAGCTTCTCCTTGACGAAGTTGCCGTCGGCGATCCATCGCTCGGAGGTCTGGGTGGGCATCGAGACGCCGATGGTCAGATCACCGGGCTTGTCGCTGTCGTTACCGCTGCCGGCGCCCTCACCACTGCACGCCGCCAGGCTCAGCGCCAGCACGGCGCTACCGAGAGCGGCCAGGATTCTTCTGCTCACTGGCTTCCCCAATCTGAACTCGCGCCGTCGCCCCGGCGGCATGGGTCGCACTTGGAGGCCAAGTGTTAGCGCTCACATCGACCAGGTCAACACCTGTTCTGAGATCCAGCGGTCACGGTCTCGTAACGTTCCCGCCACTCCCCCGATCGGCTGGGGAACCGCAGGTGGCGGCCGGTGGCGAGGGCTGAGATCCCCCGGAACCAGGGCGTGCCGGCCACGGCACCCCCCGTGGCCGGCACGCCGGTCCGCAGTCGCGCGGGTTTCTCAGCCCCCTATCGCGATGGCGAAGATGTGCATGGTCGGTACGTTGGCCGCCGGCCGGGCGCTGATGTTGGGCAGTTCCACCCGGCTCACCGGCTTGTTCTGCAACCCCACCCCGAGGTAGTAGATGCAGGCGGAGACGTTGTGCCGCTGGTTGCCGGGGCGGTTCTGGTATGCCATCACGATGGCGGCGGAGCCACCGGCGTGCGGTCCGCCGTACCAGTCCGGGGTGCTCAGGGTGAAGCTCTGCCGGGTCCCGTCGGCGTAGACCACAGTGGCCGTGCCGGACACCGCACCGTAGGTGCCGGTGGCGAGGATCCCGAGGGTACGCCCCGTGCCGGTGACGCCTATCGACTGGCCGGAGGCGATCGCGTTGTCCGCGCCGCCGGGGGCCACGGCGGGCCAGCGGAAGTTCACCCCGTTGCGGCTCACCGTGCTGCCCGGGGTTACCCCGGCCTGGGCCAGGGCCTGGGCGGAGAGGCTGGCGCCGTTGCCGTCGAAGTTGGCCACCCCGGTGTTGCTGTCGTTGCTGGTGCCGGCGTTGGTGAAGCTCTGCTCCAGGGTCGGTGCGGTGGGCGTACCCACCGAGCCGGTGGCCCGGTAGGTGCGCCCGCCCTGCACGGCTACCTCGATCAGGTCGGGCTCGATCCGGGTGGTCCGGGGCGAGGTGCCGTCGGCGGTGTCGACCAGGGTGAAGGTGCCGGTGAACATCCGGGCCCGCAGGCGTACGGTGCCGGGCCGGTCCGGCCGGACGAGGATCTCGGTGGCCTGGCCGTTGCTCCAGGTCAGGCCTACGGTGTGGCCGCCCCGCCCGCGCAGGCCGCTGACGGATCCGGTGGGCCAGGCGGTCGGTAGGGCGGGCAGCAGGTGCAGCTCACCGGCGTGACTGTGCAGCAGCATCTCGGCGATGCCGGCGGTGGCGCCGAAGTTGCCGTCGATCTGGAACGGTGGGTGCAGGTCGAACATGTTCGGTGCCAGCCGGGCCGGGGTGGCCAGGTAGCGGATGAGGTCGTGCGCCCGGTTGCCCTCTTCCAGGCGGGCCCAGAAATTGATCTTCCAGGCCAGGGACCAGCCGGTGCCGTCGTCGCCACGGATCTCCAGGGTGCGTCGGGCGGCCTCGAACAGTTGGGGGGTGCCCCGCCGGGTGATCTGATTGCTGGGGGCCAGGCCGTACAGGTGGGAGACGTGCCGGTGGTTGCGTTCGGTCTCCACCCAGTCGTAGAGCCACTCCATGATGTTGCCGCGCGAGCCGACCCGGGTCGGGGCCAGCCGGTCGCGGGTGGCCCGGACCTGGGCCCGGAAGGTGGCGTCGGTGTTGAGGAGTTCGCTGGCCCGGGCGCAGCCGTCGAAGAGGTCCCGCAGGATCTGGTTGTCCATGGTCGGACCGGCGCAGACGCTGGCGTCGGCATGGTGGCCGATCTCGGGTGAGTTGGAGGGGTTGGTGACCAGGTAGCCGAGGGTGGGTTCGGTGACCAGGGTGTCGAGGAAGAACTGGGCGGCGCCCTTCATCGCGGGGTAGTTGGCGCGCAGGAAGTCCAGGTCCCCGGTGAACAGGTAGTGGTCCCAGATCATGGTGGCCAGCCACGCCCCGCCGGTCTGCCACATCCCCCAGAAGGCGCCGTCGACCACGGAGGCGCCCCGCCAGGCGTCGGTGTTGTGGTGGGTGACCCAGCCACCGGCGCCGTACTGCACCTGGGCGGTGCGGGCCCCGCTGACCGTCAGGTCCTGGATCATCGCGAACACCGGCTGGTAGCACTCGGACAGGTTGGTGGTGTCCGCCGGCCAGTAGTTCATCGGCAGGTTCGCGTTGATGGTGTACTTCGAGTCCCAGGCCGGGGTCAGCGAGTCGTTCCAGATGCCCTGGAGGTTCGCCGGTTGGGTGCCCGGCCGCGAGGAGGAGATCAGCAGGTACCGGCCGTACTGGAACAGCAGGGCCGAGAACTGCGGGTCGTTGACGGTGTTGTGCTGGGCGATGCGTACGTCCGTCGGCTGGTCGGCCGCCGAGGTCCGCCCCAGGTCGAGACTCACCCGGCCGAACAGCACCTGGTAGTCGGCGACATGCCGGGCGCGCAACTGGTCGTAGCTGCTGGCCCGGGCCGCGGTGAGGTGCCGTCGCGCGATGCCCTGGTAGTCGCCGCCGACGTTGCGGAAGTTGACATAGCTGGAGCCGATCGAGATCAGCAGGGTCACGCTGGTGGCCCCGGTGACCCGCAGGGTCCCGCCGGAGCTGCTGACCGTGCCGCCGTTGACGGTGGCGTGGGCCAGGGCCAGGAACCGGACCGCCCCGTTGACCCCCTCCTGGTTGCCGGAGATCCCGTCCAGACCGATCGTCGCCCCGTCCGGGCTGGACACGGTGGTCCGCTGCGGGCTGTCGAAGGTGGCCGTGAAGGTGATCGAGGCGGACCGGTCGGCGGTCAGCCGCATCGCGATGATCTGGTCCGGCGCGCTGGCGAAGACCTCCCGCTGGTAGCGCACCCCGCTCATCAGATAGGTGACCGAGGTGGTCGCGGTGGTCAGGTCCAACTGCCGGTGGTACTGGGAGGTGCCGGTGGCACCGGGGAAGGCCAGTCGGAGGTTGCCGACGGTCTGATAGGCCAGCTGTCCTACCGGGTTGCCGAGCATGGTCTGGTTGATCAGGTTCTGGGCCTGGGACCACTGGTTGGCGAAGACCAGTCTGCGGATCTCCGCCAGCGAGCCGGCGCCCCGGGGGTTGCTGGAGTCGTGGGGGCCGCCCGCCCAGACGGTGTCCTCGTTGAGTTGCAGGCGTTCGGTGTCGCTGTTGCCGAACACCATGGCCCCCAGTCGGCCGTTGCCGATCGGTAGGGCCCGCAGCCAGTCGGTGCCGGCCCCCCGGTCGTACCAGAGGGCCAGGTCGCCGGCCGCCAACACCTGCGGGGGCGCCACCGAGCCGGCCCGGGCGGTGGCGGTCCAGGGCAGCGGCAACAGGGCTCCGCCGGCACCCGCCGCGCCGATTGTGAGAGCCTGCCGTCGGGTCAGATCTGACATCGATCCTCCAAAGGGGTGACCGACCCCGGCCACCCGAAGCGCGGAAACGTGAATGGGCACCTGCTGGATCAGCCGGTGGACGCCAATCCCGGCCGCGACGCGTCAGGTAGCCGATAGCCTGCGAGACAGGCAGACATCTGATGTGTTTCCGAAATGTTACTCCCGCCACCAGAGATAGGCAATGGTCAATGCAACGGCATTCAGTTGACCTGACCCGGCAGAAGATGCTGGTTGAACAGCTCACAGGGCAGGATCAGACCCACCCTCGGCGATCAGGGGATCGGATGTCAGCGGCCGCTTACATCAGATGTATTCGGGAGGACGGCCGTTCAGTGTCGGTCGCCCGGACGGCCACGGCGAGGGGCCAGGCTCCGATCCGCACTGGCCAGGCGGGCCAGGGCGGCGGCACGGAGCACGGCGGGTTCCTCGTAAGCAAGCCGCCGGGCGTGCTCAGCGATCAGATCCGGGATCCGGTAGCGGGTGCCACACTCGACGACCAGTCGACGCTCGCACAGGTCGGCCAGGGTGCGTCGGGCGTACACCGGGGTCAGATTGCCCAACGCCGCTGCCGCGCACACGTCGAAGTCCGGCCCGGGATGCAGGCCCAGGTACCGGAACAGTCGTCGCCGGCTGGCGGGCAGAGCCCGGTAGGTCGACTCGAAGGCGGCCACGCAGGACTGGTCACCGGATGCGGCGACCGACCGCTGCCGTAGCCGATCGAGCTCGATGAACGCGGCGACCGTACCGTTCGACCTGCCTCCCGCGTACCCCACCCGGCCTGACAGCCGCATGAAACCCCCTCCTACCAGCGAAGTCCCGACAACTGCCTCCGACTTCGACGATGGGCCGTCGCAGGCGACGAAGGTGTCACACTCCTGATGCCGAAAGATAAAATGTTATCGATAACAAGGCAAGGGCCAATGACATCGGCGCTGGTCAGCGGGCAAGCCAGCCGCCATCGACCGGGATCACCACGCCGTGCAGGTAGGCCGCCGCGTCGGAGGCCAGGAAGACCGTGATGCCGGCCAGGTCCTCCGGACGGCCCCAGCGGCCGGCCGGAATCCGCTCCAGGATCGCCCGGTTGCGCTCCGGCTGCTCGCGCAGCGCCTGGGTGTTGTCCGTACTGATGTAGCCCGGGGCGATGGCGTTGACATTGACCCCGTGCCGGGCCCACTCGTTGGCCAGGGCCCGGGTCAGACCGGCGATCCCGGATTTCGCCGCGGCGTAGCCGGGGACGGTGACACCCCCTTGGAAGCTCAGCATCGAGGCGGTGAAGATGATCTTGCCGGTGCCGCGCGCGATCATGCCCCGACCGACCTCCCGGGCCAGCACGAACGGGGCGTTGAGGTCGACCTCCAGCACGTGGTCCCAGTCGGTGTCGGCATGCTCGGCAGCGGGTGCCCGGCGGATCGTGCCGGCGTTGTTGACCAGGATGTCCACCGGCCGGTCCCGCTGCCCGAGCCACTGCGCCAGCGCCCGCACGGCGTCCCGATCGGACAGGTCCGCCCGATACGGCAGGAAGACCCGGCCGTACGCCTGCACCCGCCGGGCGACCTCGCTGCCGGTCTCCTCCAGCCCGGCGCTCACCCCGATCACGTCGGCACCGGCGGCGGCCAGGGCCTCCGCCATGGCCAAACCGATGCCGCGACGGCAGCCGGTCACCACGGCCAACCGGCCGGTGAGGTCGAACATGGTCACCTGTCTCCTCCACAGTCGATGAGCACCTTGACGTCACCCCCGGCGGCCAGCGCCTCGAAGGCCTGCGCCACCTCGGTCAGCGGCACGATCCGGGAGATCAGCCGATCGGCGGGCACCTGGGCACCGTGCACCAGCCGGACCGCCTCCACGTAGTCGGCGTGCTCGTAGACCCGTACCCCGATCAGCTCCAGCTCCCGCCAGAAGATCCGGTGCAGGTCCACCTCCCGGGGGGTGGGGTGGATCGCCACCACGACCAGCCGCCCGCGTACGGCCAGCAGTTCCGTGGCGGTGCGGACCCCGGCGGCCGAGCCGGACACCTCGTACACCACCTCGGCCCCGGCTCCCCCGGTGATCTCGTGCAGGTACCCGACCACATCGACCGTGTCGGGGTCGACCGTGGTCAGGCCGATCTCGGCGGCGAGTTCGCGGCGTCGCGGGTCGAGTTCCAGCACGGTCACCTCGGCCCCGGTGGCCCGGGCCACCGTGCCGATCAGCAGCCCGACCGGGCCGGCGCCGATGACCACTGCGTGTTCTCCGGCGACCAGCCGGGAGCGTCGTACGTCGTGCACGGCCACCGCGGTCGGCTCCACCAGGGCGGCGTGGGTCAGCGGCAACCCTTCCGGCAGCGGCACCAGGAGCCGGGCCGGCACCGTCCAGGACCGCTGCATGGCCCCCGGGGAGTCGATGCCGACGAAGGTCAGCCGGTGACAGATGTGGGTGTGCCCGGCCCGGCAGGCCGGGCAGCGGCCACACCAGTCCAGCGGCATCACCGTCACCGGATCACCCACCCGGTGACCCTCGACCCCCGCGCCCACCTCGGCGATCCGGCCCGACATCTCGTGCCCGATCACCGCCGGTACCCGGACCCGCTGGTCCATCGCCCCGTGGGCGATGTGCAGGTCGGTGCCGCAGATGCCGGTGTAGGCGACCTCGATCCGGACCTGTCCCGCCTCGGGGGGCACCAGTTCGGTCTCCTCGACGACGAAGGTCTGCTCACCGATGTAGTACGCGCTGCGGTTCACGCCGCCTCCTCGGTCCGGTGCCGCTGGTGGGGGATGCTGAGGGGACACCGTCCGGCCGGCGTGGACCACGACCACGGCAAACGTCCGACGTCTCTATAGTGGTGGGGCCGATCGCCGGCGGCGGATCCGCGTCGGGGGTGCCCGGCGGGCCGGTGGCGAAGGGGGCGTGGATGGCACTGACCGACGACGCGATCGTGAAGATCCGCAGCATGATCCAGAGCGGTGAGTTGCCACCGGGGGCGCGGCTGCCACCGGAGCCACAACTGGCCGCCCAGATGGGGTTGTCCCGCAGCGGGGTCCGCGAGGCGGTCAAGGTGCTGGAATCGGCCCGGGTGCTCGACGTCCGACGGGGCGACGGCACCTACGTCACCAGCCTCGCCCCCCGGCTGCTGCTGGAGGGGCTGGGCCTGGCGGTGGAACTGCTGCGCGACGACACCCTGCTGGAGGTGATGGAGGTCCGGCGGATGCTGGAGCCGGTGGCCACCGGCCTGGCGGCGTTGCGGATGACCGACACCCGACTCGACGAGCTGGCCCAGATCCTGCAGGACATGCGGGCGGCGGCGGACGACGCCGAGAAGCTGATCCAGTTCGACACCGCCTTCCACCACACCGTCATCGCGACCACCGGTAACGAGACCCTGACCTCCCTGCTGGACGGGCTCTCCAGCCGGACCCTGCGGGCCCGGGTGTGGCGAGGGCTGATCGAGGGCAACGCGGCCCACAAGACCATCGACGAGCACCAGGCCATCTATCAGGCCCTGCGCTCGCGGGACCAACTGCTCGCCCAGGCCAGTGCGTTGATCCATGTGAACACCTCCGAGGCCTGGCTGCGTACCGTGCTGGCGGCCAAGCCGACCCGGTCCCAACGCCCCGGTCACGCGGGGCCGGCCGGGACGGGGTCCCGCCGGCCGGCCAGGTCGTAGGTGCGCAGGGCGGTACCGGCGAAGATCTCGTAGCGCTGCCGGTCGGCCAGCGGGGGCAGGGCCGCCTGCAACGCCCGCAGCACCCCGGGGTAGTCCGCTCTGAGCAGGCACACCGGCCAGTCCGAGCCAAACATCAGACGTTGCGGGCCGAACTGTGTGACCGCCACCTCGACGAAGGGCCGCAGGTCCGCCGGGGACCAGTCCGGTGCCGCCTCGGTCACCAGACCGGACAGCTTCGCGGTCACGTTCGGGTGGGCGGCCAGGTCGGCGAAGGGGGTACGCCATCGGCGCAGCCCGGCCGCCCCCTCGTCGATGCGGGGCTTGCCCAGATGGTCCAGGACGAAGCGGAGTTCCGGCAGGGCCCGCGCTGCCCGGACGGCCGACGGCAGCTGATCGGCCCGGATCACCAGATCGAACACCAGCCCGGCGGCGGCGATCTCGGCCAGTCCTCGGCGTACCTCCGGTCGGTCCAGATAGTCGGGGTCGGTCTCTCCCTGCACCTGCGAGCGGAGCCCGACCAGCAACTCCCCGCCGCGCAGCCGCCGGTACCCGGCGATGGTCTCGCCGACCTCACCGGAGCCCACATCCAGCCAGGCCACCACCCCCAGGATCGGGGCGGTGTCGGCGGCGTAGCCGAGGAACTCGGCCGCCTCGTCGGGATGGCACCGGCCGCCCTCGACCAGCACGGTGCCCTGCACCCCGGTGGCGGTCAGCTCGGCGGTCAGGTCCTGCGGGGTGAAGGGCCGGCGGAGGACCTCCAGCCCCGGCTCGTTGAGCCAGGTGTAGCCGCGCTCCGGGCGCCACAGGTGATGGTGCGAGTCGATGATCATGCGGGTGCTCCCGCCATGGTCGGTGCGGCCCATTCCGGGCCGTCGGGATAGCGGTAGTCGGCCAGCGCGGCGGGTACGAGTTGGGCGCTCATCCCAGGGGCGGTGGGGGCCAGGTAGCGTCCGCCACGGATCCGTACCGGATCGACGAAGTGTTCGTGCAGGTGGTCGACGTACTCGATGGCCCGGTCCTGGGTGCTGCCGCTGAGCGCGACGAAGTCGAACATGGCCAGGTGCTGCACCAGTTCGCACAGCCCCACTCCCCCGGCGTGCGGGCAGACCGGCACCCCGAACTTGGCGGCCAGCAGCAGGATCGCCAGGTTCTCGTTGACCCCGGCCACCCGGCAGGCGTCGATCTGCACCACGTCGACCGCCTGGGCCTGGAGCAACTGCTTGAACATCACCGCGTTGTGCATGTGCTCGCCGGTGGCCACCTTGACCGGCGCCAGGGCCGCGCGGACGGCGGCGTGGCCCAGCACGTCGTCCGGGGAGGTCGGCTCCTCGATCCAGTAGGGGTCGAATGCGGCCAGTTCCCGCATCCACCCGATCGCCTCGGGCACCCCCCAGACCTGGTTGGCGTCGACCGCGATGCGGACCCGCGGCCCGACCGCCCGCCGGGCGATACCCATCCGGCGTACGTCCTCGGCCAGGTTGCCGCCGACCTTCAGCTTGATCAGCCCGTACCCCGCCTCGACGGCCTCCCGGCACAGCCGGGCCAGCTTCTCGTCGTCGTAGCCCAACCAGCCCGGGGTGGTGGTGTAGGCCGGGTAGCCCTCGGCCCGCAGGATCGCCTCCCGCTCGGCCCGACCCTCGGCGGCGGCCCGCAGCAGCGCCAGGGCCTCCTGCTCGTCCAGGGCCTCCCGCAGGTAGCGGAAGTCCACCTGGGCCACCAACTGTTCCGGGGTGAGGTCGGCCAGCAGCTTCCACAGCGGCTTGCCGGCCCGGCGGGCGGCCAGATCCCACACCGCGTTGATCAGGCCCCCGGCGGCCATGTGCACTACCCCCTTCTCCGGGCCCAGCCAGCGGATCTGGCTGTCCCCGACGAGTCGGCGGGCCAGGGTGCCGGGATCGGCGACGAGTTCGTCGACCGGTTGACCGACCACCATCGCGGCCAGCGACTGCACCGCGGCCACCTGGATCTCGGTGCCCCGGCCCACCGTGAAGACCAGGCCGTGCCCCTGCGCCCCGGCGGTGGTACGCAGCAGTACGTACGCCGCGGAGTAGTCCGGGAAGGGGTTCATCGCGTCCGAGCCGTCCCGGTGGCGGGAGGTGGGGAACCGCACGTCGATGGCCTCGACGGAGGAGATGAGTTCTGTCACCGCGACTCCTGTCGGGATCGGAGGGCTGACCTGCCGGGGGTGCGCCGGGTCATGTCTGGGCCTTGCCGGCGGTGATCCGGGAGACCACCAGGGCCACCAGGATGACCGTGCCGTTGAGGAAGTTGGTCCACTGCGCGGGCACCCCGGCCAGGGTCAACACGTTGATGATCATGAAAAGGAGCAGGACCCCGGTGAAGGCGCCGAAGACCGTGCCCTTGCCGCCGTTGAGGCTGACCCCACCGATGACTGCGGCGGCGAACACCTGGAAGATCGCCCCGCTGCCCTGCGCGGCCGGTACGGCGGCCAGCCGTCCACTCATCAGCAGCCCGGCCAGGGCGGCGAGCATGCTGGCGACTATCAGGGCGATCCACAGCACCCGGTCGGTCCGGATGCCGGCGGCTCGGGCGGCGTCGACATTGCCGCCGATGGCGTAGAGGGCCCGACCGGCCCGGGTGTAGCCCAGCACCCCGATGCCGAGGCCGAACAGCAGCAGCGACAGCCAGATCGAGGCGGGGACCCCCAGCCAACTGGTCGAGCCCAGATAGGTCATCGACTCCGGCAGGGCGAAGAAGGTCTGACCGCCGGAGATGCCGGTCAGCAGTCCGCGCAGCACGATGAGCATGCCCAGGGTGACGATGAACCCGTTGAGCCCGAACCGGACGATCAGCAGCCCGTTGAAGGCGCCGACCAGGGCACCGACCGCCAGCACCACCGGGACCGCCCAGGCCGAGGGCAGGAAGTCCAGGCCCAGTCCCCGGGTCAGGGCCGGGTCGATGATCAGCCAGGCGGCGATGCCGGGGGCCAGCCCGAAGGTGGACTCCAGGGACAGGTCCATCTTCCCGGTGATCAGCACGATGGTCTGGGCCAGCACCACGATGGCGATCTCCGACATGCTCTGCAGCACGTTGATGATGTTGTCGGAGCTGAGGAAGACCGGGTTGACGATGAACCCGACGACGGCCACCGCGATGATCGCCGGCACCAGGGCCAGATCCCGCAGCCGGGCGAGGGCCAGGCTGCGCGGGGGCGGCGCGGTGGCCGGTGGGGTGGTGGCCGGGGACGCGGCGGTGGACAGCCTCTCAGGCATGGTGGAGATCCACCCCTTCCATGGCGGCTACCAGATCGTTGTCGCTCCAGCCGGGAGCCATCTCCCGGACCACCCGCCCCTGGACCATCACCAGCACCCGGTCACAGATCCGCAGGTCGTCCACCTCGTCGGAGACGACCAGCACGGCCGTACCGCGCTGTCTCACCTGCTCCACGACGTCGAGCAGGGTCTGCTTGGCGCGTACGTCCACCCCGGCGGTCGGGGTGATGAGCACCAGCAGCTTGGGGTCGCTGGCCAGCGCCCGACCCAGCACCACCTTCTGCTGGTTGCCGCCGGACAGTTCGGCGACCGGGACCTGGGGGCCGGTGGCCTTGATGGCCAGGTCGGCGATGCTCTGCCGGGCCAGGGTGTCCCGGCGGGCCGGCCAGATCAGGCCCCACCGGCCCAGCCGCTGCGGCACGGTCATGGTGACGTTCTCCCCGATGGAGAGCAGGGGCACCAGGCCCTCCCGGTGCCGGTCCTGCGGCACCAGACCGATCCCGGCGGCCAGGGCGTCCGGCACGCTGCCGGGGCGCAGCCGCCGGCCCTCCAGGGTGACCGTCCCGGCCGCCGGGCGGGCCAGCCCGACGATCGCCTCGGCCACCTCGACCTTGCCACTGCCCCCGCCACCGGCGATGCCGAGGACCTCACCGGCCTTAGCCGCCAGGGAGATCTCGGCGCCGGAGGTGGTGACCAGGTCCCGTACGGACAACACCACCGGCTGTTCGGCGGCAGGCGGGCGGTGGGCGGCCTCGGGCATGCTCATCTCTTCCCCGGTCATGGCCGCGACCAGCGCCGGGCGGCTCAGCTGTGCCACCGGGGCGGTCAGGATGTGCCGGGCGTCGCGGAAGACGGTCACCTGGTCGCAGATCTCGTAGATCTCCTGGAGATGGTGACTGATGAACAGGAAGGTCACCCCCTGGGCCCGCAGGTCGCGCAGCCGGGTGAACAACCGCTCGATGCCCGCGCCGTCGAGTTGGGCGGTCGGCTCGTCGAGGATGATGAACCGGGCCCCGAAGGACAGTGCTCGGGCGATCTCCACGAACTGCCGCTGCTCGACCGTCAGGGTCGAGGCGGGTTGGCGGACATCCACCTCCACCGACCACTGCGCGAGCAGTTCCCGGGCCTGTCGGCGCAGGGTGCCCCAGCGGATCGGTCGGCCCGGGTGTCGGTTGAGGAACAGGTTCTCCGCCACCGTCAGGGTCGGAATGATTGTCGACTTCTGGTAGACGCAGGCCACCTGCCGTCGCCACCGGTCCCGGTCGGCCAGGGGTGGCGCCGGTACCCCGTCGAAGCTCACCTGACCGGCGTCGGCGGCCAGCAGGCCGGTGAGGATGCCGACCAGGGTGGACTTGCCGGCGCCGTTGCGCCCGACCAGGGCGTGGGTCTCCCCCCGCCGGACCACGATGCCGGCCTCGGACAGGGCCAGGGTGGAGCCGAAGCGTCTGGTGATGTCCACCGCCTCGACGACGGGCCGGTCGCCCTCGACCGGCCCGCCGGTCGGGGCCTGCCGGTCGGCGCTCATGCGTTGTTGCCCCACAGGGCGGGGTCGTCGAACCGGGTGGTGGGCTCGCCCGCGATCGGCGCGCCGTCCAGGGTCACCAGGGGCGCGGGAAGCTGGTCCTCCAGCAGGCCATCACGCACCTGGATGATGGTGCTGCCGTGTTCGGTGGGGCCGGGCTGGAAGGTCCTGCCCTCGATGGCCGCCTTGACGTACTCCAGCCCGTACCGGGCGTACAGGTCGGCCGGCTGGCTGACGGTGGCGTCGATCAGCCCTTCGCCGATGTTCTTCAACTCCTGCGGGATGCCGTCGTTGGAGACCACGAAGACGTGCCGGGGGTCCTCCGGCGGCACCTGGAGGCCGCGCTGCTTGAGGATCTGGAGGGTGCCGGAGAGGGCGAAGGAGGACTGCAGGTAGATGCCCTTGATGTCCGGGTCGGAGGCGAACCGGGTCTGCAACTTCGAGGCCGCCACCTCCGCCTTCCAGTCGGTGGCCTCCCCGAAGACGGTGATGCCGGGGAAGTCCCGCCGCATGCACTCGTTGAAGGCCTCCGTGCGGTCCCGACCGTTGATCGAGTCCAGGCCGCCCTGGAGCATGACGACCTTGCCCCGGCCGCCGAGCTTGGTGCCGAGGAACTGGCAGGCCTTCGTGCCGTACGCCCGGTTGTCGGCCCGGACCACCATGAAGACCTTGCCGGTGTCCGGCCGGGTGTCGATGGTGACCACCGGGATCTTCTTGTCCTCGAGTTGGGTCAGGGTGGGCGCGATCGCGGCGGTGTCCTGCGGGGCCATCACCACCCCCTTGACCCCCTGGCTGATGAAGGTCTGGGTGTTGGAGATCAGGTTGGCGATGTCGTTCTGCGAGTTGGTGGTCTTCAGCTCCACACCCAGCTCCTGGGCGAACCGGGGCACGTATCCGATGTAGGAGTTCCAGAAGTCGGTGTCGGAGCGCGGGTAGTCCACTCCGACCAGCAGCTTGTCGCCGCCCGAGCCGGATCCGCCGCCCGCGCCGTCGCCGCATCCGGCGACCGCGGTGGCCGAGGCGGCCAGCAGTACGGTCAGCCCCACTCTCAGCAGAGCCCTGCGGTTCATTGCCGTTTCCTCCGGATCGGGGAGTCATCGACGCCGGTCGCGCCGCCGGCGACGTGGAGAGCAGCGAGGATCACGACCTAGACATCAGACGTTATGCGTTTCCGACAGGTAACGTCAACGCCCGATTCCAGGCGGGATGCGAGGATAAGCCAGTTAGCGACAAGCACGGAGAGCCCAGATAGATCTGATGACTGCCCGGCCGAGCCGCACCAGACGGGCCACCGACCACAGGGGATGTTGGCGGTCACAATCGGTCACCGACGGGCGGCCGTTTCCCCACCGGGAGACTTCGTGGGAACGCTAACATCGATGGTCTCTGATCACCAGCCCTCGCGGTTCCGGGCCGATCGGCCCGACTCCCGCAGAACAGCCACCCAAAACGGGACAGCCTGAGCCTCTCCCACCTGGCAGGGTGAGGGGCATGAGTCGGAATATCCAAGTCACCTTCGACGCCCGTGACCCGAAAGGACTGTCGTCGTTCTGGCGAGAGGTGCTGGGCTACGTGCATCCCGGTCCGCCCGGGGTAGACCTACCCGAAGGCGCCGACCCGCTGGCCGCCTGGGACGACTTCCTCGCCGAACTGGGGGTGCCACCGGAGCAACGCAACACCCGATCGGCCATCGAGGACACCGAGGGGTCGGGACCCCGGCTGTTCTTCCAGCAGGTGCCCGAGGACAAGGTCGTCAAGAACCGGGTCCACCTCGACGTGCGGGTCGCCCCCGACCTGCAGGGCGAGGAACGGATGACCGCGCTGGAGGCCGAATGTGATCGGCTGCTGGCTCTGGGCGCCACCCGGCTACGCCGGGTCGAACCCGAGCCGCCCTTCGAGGCCGGTTTCATCGTGATGGCCGACCCGGAGGGCAACGAGTTCTGCCTGGACTGACTGGCTCCAACGAGGGCGACCCGCCCGACCTCGGGGCCACGCCCGGCCCCGAGGTCGGCGGCGACCGCCTACCCGCCCAGGCAGTCGCGCACTGCGGCGCTGAGCAGGTTGGCCCGCTCGTCCTCACCATCGCCCATCTGGTTGACCACATAGGCGAAGCCGACCTGGTGGGTGTCGTCGCCGAAGGCCAGGTGCCCGCCGGCGCCGTCGTGGCCGAAGCTGCGCTCGCCGAGCATCGGCCGGGGCGGCGAGTGCAGGAGGAACCCGGTGCCCCAGCGGTGTCCGGCGTCGGGATAGCCGTACACCTGCTGACCGGCGGCACGGACGGTGATCGCGTCGTCGATGGAGGCGGTGGTGAGCAGCCGGGGCCCGTCAAGCTCCCCGACGCAGGCGGCGTAGAGGCGGGCCAGGCTCTCGGCCGTGCTGACCGCCCCCGCCCCGGGGATCTGGGCCGCCTGGATGGCCGGGTCGTTGAAGCTGACCCAGCCCTCGGGGTCGGCGGGGAAGGGGAAGGCCCCGCCCATGGTCACGGCCCGGTCGGAGACCGGGTCGGGCGCGGCGAAGTCACCGGGCGGTGCCAGCATCCAGGCCACCGTGTCCCGTTCGGCGGCCGGCAACCCGATCCAGGTACGCAGACCCAGCGGCTCGGCGAGGTACCGGGCGAACCAGGTGCCCGGCAGCTCGCCGGTGATCCGGCGGATCACCTCGCCGATCAGCCAGCCGAAGGTGATCGGGTGATAGCTGTGCGCGGTGCCCGGCTTCCACAGGGGGGCCTGGGCCTCGATGGCCTGGATCACCGGCTCCCAGGCGAGGACCTCCTCGCGGGTGAAGGGTTTGTCCAGCGCCGGCAGGCCGGACTGGTGGGTCAGCAGCCACCTCACCGGGATCTCCGCCTTGCCGTTCTGGCCGAACTCCGGCCAGTAGCGGGTGACCGGCGCCGCCAGGTCCAGCCGGCCCTGCTGGACCAGCAGGTAGGCGCAGATCGCCATGATCCCCTTGGTGCAGGAGAAGACCACGGTCGGGGTCTGGGCGGTCCACGGGCGACCGGAGCGGGGGTCTGCCGTTCCCCCGTACAGGTCGACGACCTTGCGACCGCGCAGGTAGACCGCGACCGCGGCGCCCACCTCCCGGCGGTGGGCGAAGTTGTCACGGAACACGTCGGCGACCGGACCGAAGCCGTCGTCGACATGGCCGTGGATCTGGGTGTCGGTCAAGCCGCTGTCCCTTCAGTGAGTCTTGCTGAACTGTCGATGGATGATCAGCACCACGGTCGATCCGGGTCCGTGCCCACTGTCCCTGAAACCGGGTCCGGGGCACCAGAGGTCCGGTGCCGCGACGCATCATGATGGACGACGGCGGTGCCGGACCGACCCGCCGCGATCGGAGGACTGATGGGCCACGACCGAGCAACCCTGGCCGATGTCGCGAAGCGGGCGGGCTTGTCCAAGACCGCCGCCTCGATGGTGCTCAACGGGCGGGAGGGCACTCGGCTGTCCGCCCAGGCGCACCAGCGGGTCTTCGCGGCGGCCGAGGAACTCGGTTACCGCCCCAATGTGGCGGCACGTAGCCTGCGGACCCGCAAGACGGCCACGATCGCCTTCGTCTCCGACATCGTGGCCACCACCCGCTTCGCCGGTGACCTGATCCGTGGCGCCCTGGACGCGGCCCGGGAACGCGACCATGTCCTGCTCATCGCCGAGACCCAGGGTGACGCGGCCTTCGAGCGGTACGCCATCGAGACCATCCTGGATCGCCAGGTCGACGGGGTCATCTACGCGGCCATGGCCACCCGCCGGCTGTCCGTGCCGCCGGCCGTCCTCAGCGGCCCGGTGGTGCTGCTCAACGCGACGAGCGCGGCGGCGGAGCTGCCCGGGGTGCTGCCGGACGACGAGGGGGCCGGGGTCACCGTCGCCGAGACCCTGATCGGGTACGGCCACCGGGACCGGATCGCGTTGATCGGCCGCAACCGGCGCAAGGAACGCGATCCGGAGATCTCGCTGGCCGCCGAGGCCCGCCTGCGCGGCATCCGGGCCACCCTGGCCGCCGCCGGGGTCGGCTTGCAGGTGGAGGGGTTCTGCCCCGACTGGCTGCCCGAACACGGCTACACCGCGACCCGCGCCCTGCTGGGCCGACCCGACCGGCCGACCGCGATCATCTGCATGAACGACCGGCTGGCCTTCGGGGCGTACCAGGCCCTGGGTGAGGCGGGACTGCGCATCCCGGAGGAGATCTCGGTGATCTCCTTCGACGACGATCCCACCGCCTCCTGGCTGCGGCCCGGGCTGTCCACGGCCGCCCTGCCGCACGAGCAGATGGGGCGACGGGCGGTGGAACTGCTGCTCGACGGCCAGGCCCCGAAGCAGGTCCGGGTGCCGATGCCGCTGCGACGGCGTCGCTCGGTGGCCCCGCCGCGCAGATGACCGTACGGGGACCGGGTGGCGATTCACCCGATCCCCGTACCGGGCCGGGTTCAGGAGCCGGTGGCGGCGAGGCTGGTCTCGGCGGCGGGGCCCTGCGCCGGGGCGCCCACCCGGGTGCTGGGGCTGCCCGGGGCCAGTTGGACCCGCACCTCGGAATCGACCGCGATGCCCAGGGCCAGGAACTCGTTGCGGGTCAGGGTGGCCGTGACCGGCTGGCCCCCGGTCGTGGTGAGGTCTACCCGGATCTCGAAGCCGATCCGGGTGATCCGGGTGACCCGGGCGCTCACCCCGGTGCCGCCGTCGGTGGACAGTTGCAGGTCGTGCGGGCGGACCAACTCCTCGCCGAGCTGGGTGACCGGGCCGAGGAAGCGCATGACGAACTCGTTGGCCGGCCGGTCGTACAGGTCGTCCGGTGAGCCGATCTGCTCCACCCGCCCCTCGTTGATCACCACGATCTCGTCGGCCACCTCCAGGGCCTCCTCCTGGTCGTGGGTGACGAAGACCGTGGTGACGTGCACCTCGTCGTGCAGCCGGCGCAACCAGTCCCGCAACTCCTTGCGTACCTTGGCGTCCAGGGCACCGAAGGGCTCGTCGAGCAGCAGCACGGTGGGTTCGACGGCCAGCGCCCGGGCCAACGCCATCCGCTGCCGCTGCCCGCCGGAGAGCTGCGCGGGCAGCCGCTCGGCGAACTGCTCCAGGTGGACCAGGGCCAGCAGTTCGTCGACCCGCCGCCGGATCTCCTCCTTGGGCCGCTTGCGGATCTCCAGACCGAAGGCCACATTGCGGCGTACGGTCAGGTGCTTGAAGGCGGCGTAGTGCTGGAACACGAACCCGACATTTCGCTTCTGCGGCGGCAGCCCGGTGGCGTCCACCCCCTCGATCTCCACCTTGCCGGTGTCGGCGCGTTCCAGACCGGCGATGATGCGCAGCAGGGTGGACTTGCCGCCGCCGGAGGGGCCGAGCAGGGCGGTGAGGCGGCCGGAGGGGATGCTCACCGACACGTCGTCCAGGGCGACGAAGTCGCCGAAACGCTTGCCGACGTTGACGATCTCGATGCTCAACGGTCTTCCTTCGGCCTGAGGACGGACACGACGATGATGCAGGCGACAGCGACGAGGGCCAGCAGGAACGCGGTGGCGTACGAGCCGCCCTTGTCGAAGTTCAGGTACTTCTCCTCGACGACCAGGGTGGCCGTACGGGTCTCGCCGAGCACGTTGCCGGAGACGACCTTGACCGCGCCGAACTCGCCGAGGGAACGGGCCAGGCTGAGCACCACCCCGTAGATCACCCCCCACTTGATCGCCGGCAGGGTGATCCGGCGGAAGGTCTGCACGGCGTTGGCGCCCAGGCTGCGGGCGGCCTGCTCCTGCTCGTCGCCGATCTCCTGAAGGACCGGTACGACCTCCCGGATGACCAGCGGCAGGGCCACGAACACGGTGGCCAGCACCATGCCCGGGGTGGCGAAGATGATCTGGAAGCCGGCCGCTTCGAGGGTCGGGCCGAACCAGCCCTCCCGACCGCCATAGACCAGCACCAGGGCCAGCCCGACGACGATGGGCGAGACCGACAACGGCATGTCGAGCAGGGCGTTCAGCGTCCGCTTGCCGGGGAAGTCGTAGCGGACCAGCAGCAGGGAGATACCCACCCCGAACACCGTGTTGATCACGACTGAGGTCACTGCGATGACCACGGTCAGCCGCAGCGCGTGGGTGACGTCGGGATCGGTGAGGATGTCGCCCAGGCTGGTGAAGCCGTCGGCGAGGGCGTTGCGGCCGACCAGGTACAACGGCCAGGCCACCAGGAGGAACAGGTACGCGGTGACCACCGCGCGCAGCACGTACCGGCCGGGACGGCGACCGACCGGGGTACGGGTGATCGAGTGTTCAGCCACGGCGCACCACCCTCCGCTGAATGACGTCGAGCACGACGATGACGGCCAACGAGATGGCCAGCAGCACCACCGCGACCGCCGCCGCGCTGTCGATGTTGTCGTTCTCGATGCTGCTGAGGATGCGTACGGAGGCCACCTCGGTACGCATCGGCAGGTTGCCGGTGAGCAGGACCAGTGAGCCGTACTCGCCGACCGCGCGGGCGAACGACAGGGCCGCGCCCGCCGCGATGGCCGGGGTGAGGCTGGGCAGCACGATGCGCCGGAAGGTGGCGTACCGGCTGGCTCCCAGCGAGGCGGCGGCCTCCTCCACCTCCGGGTCGAGTTCGGCCAGCACCGGCTGCACGGTCCGCACGATGAAGGGCAGGGTGACGAAGAGGAAGGCCAGGAAGACCGCGATCCGGGTGTTGGCGATGTTGACCCCGAGCGGGCTGGTCGGCCCGTACAGCGACAGCAGCACCAGGCCGGCGACGATGGTCGGCAACGCGAACGGCACGTCGATGAGGATCTCCAGCGCCCGCTTGCCGAAGAACCTGTCGCGGACCAGCACCCAGGCGATCAGGGTGCCCATCACGATGTTGACCAGGGTGACCAG
The DNA here is from genome assembly GCF_043198155.1 of Micromonospora sp. NPDC048871. Taxonomy (NCBI): domain Bacteria; kingdom Bacillati; phylum Actinomycetota; class Actinomycetes; order Micromonosporales; family Micromonosporaceae; genus Micromonospora; species Micromonospora sp. NPDC048871. Next base: position 277,106 of record NZ_JBICUM010000004.1, read on the forward strand.
CAGGGCGGTGCCCACGGTCAGCCGGATGGTGGCGGCGGTCTGCTCGTTGGTCACCGCGCGCCAGAAGCCGGCCCAGCCGCCCTCGGCGGCGGTCACCGCGACGGCGGCCAGTGGGATCAGCACCAGCAGGCTGAACCACACCATCGCCACGCCGAGGCCCAGCCCGGACACCCGGGTCAGCGGCAGGCCGCTCCGGACCGACCGGCGGGGGGCCGCCGGTCGGTCCGGAGCGAGAGTCGCCGAGGTCACTTCGCCTTCCCGGAGGCCGCGATGACCTTGGTGATGATGCCCTCGTTCTCGTCGAAGAACTTCTTGGACAGTGCCGACCAGCTCTCGAAGTCCGCGTCGACGGTGAGCAGCTTCTGCGGTGCCGGGAACGGGTTGGCGGGGTCGAGGGCCCCCTCGATGCCGTTGGTGTCGACGCCGTCGATGATCGGGCGGAAGCCGGTCAGGGCGAACTGCCGCTGCCCCTGCGGGCCGAGCACGAAGTCCAGCCATTCCTTGGCCTTCGGATCGGCGTCCTTGAGGATGGCGCCCGGGTTCTCGATCAGGATGGTGGTGGCGGGCAGGATCCAGTCGAGGTCCTCACCGTTCTGCCGGGCCAGGATCGTCTCGTTCTCGTAGGCCAGCAGCACGTCACCGGTACCGCCGAGGAAGGTGGTGGTGGCGTCTCGTCCGCTGCCCGGCAGTGACACCACGTTGGCGAACAGCTTGGTCAGGAATTCCTCGGCCTGGGCGTCCGTGCCGCCGTTGGCGGCGATGTGCCCCCAGGCGGCGAGGGCGTTCCAGCGGGCGGCGCCGGAGGAGGCCGGGTTGGGGGTGACGATGCCGATGCCGGGCTTGATCAGGTCGTCCCAGCCCTGGATGTTCTTGGGGTTGCCCTTGCGTACGGCCAGGACGACGACCGAGGAGGAGACGATGCCCTTGTTCGGGCCGTCGTCCCAGCTCTCCTCGACCAGACCGGCGTCGACCAGTCGGGTCACGTCACTGCTGACCGAGAAGTGCACATAGTCGGCCTTCAGGCCGGAGACCACCGCCCGGCTCTGGTCGCCGGAGGCGCCGTAGGAGGACTTGAAGCGGACCCCCTTGCCGGCCTCGGTCTTGTTCCACTGGGCCGCGATGGCCTTGTTGGCCGCCTCGGGTACCGCGAAACCGACGATGTTCAAGGTGCTGGAGTCACTCGCCGAGGTGCCGCCGCCGCAGCCCGACAGGGCCAGGCCGGTGACCATGGCGAGGGCGAGGGCCGTTCTGATCCGGTGCCTCATCGCAGTCGTGTCCTCCTCCAGTGCATGCCGCACTATATAAATCCGACCGATTAAATAGGGAATTTGCCCGCTTCTAGCTGCCAGCGAGAAACACCATGGGGTCGCAGTCACGGGCCACCGCCCCGACCGCGCACCGAATATCCCACTAACTCGACAGGTTTTCAAGCCTTAGCCGGCCAGGTCCGGCACGCCTGCGAGTCGGTCACCCGACACCGCGCCGGTCGCCCGCCGCACCCTCGACCGGGGCCAGCAGGTCGGCGAGGGTGGCCCGGTCGACCACCCCCTCGATGGCCCGGTGCACCGACAGCCACACCTGACCCAACCCGGCCGCCACCCCGTGATACGTCGCCACCTCGGCCGGCGCACCCCGCACAGTGGTCAACGGCCCGCCGGTGGCCCGCAACACATCACCCACGGTGATCTCCGCCGGCGACCGGGTCAGGGCGTAACCCCCGTCGGAGCCACGCGCGCTGTGCAGCAGGCCGGCCCGCCGCAGATCCAGCAGGATGCCCTGGAGGAAGGAGTACGGGATGTCCTGGCCGGCCGCCAGCACGGCCGCGGTCACCAATTCCGGATGCCGATGCGCCATCGCCAGCATGGCCCGCACGGCGTAGTCCGATCGTGCCGACACGTACACGCCGGAACCCCCGTTATCCCATATACTCCATCAGACATGTAGGAATACTGGACAAGGGTGTCCCGCTCGTCAAGAGCGGGTAGCCGTCGGGGCGGGTCAGGACACCTGCATCTCCCGTACGGCCTCCCCCGCGTACAGGCAGGCCGCCCGGTGCCCGGCGGCGACCTCGACGAACGGCGGATCCGTCTCCGCGCAGTCCGGTCGGGCCTGGGGGCAGCGGGTCCGGAACCGGCAGCCACCCGGCGGGTTCACCGGGCTGGGGATGTCCCCGCTGAGGATGACCCGCCGACGCTGCCGCTCGACCTGCGGATCGGCCACCGGAATCGCCGACAGCAGGGCCGCGGTGTACGGATGGGCCGGCTCCCGCCAGATCTGGGCCGGGGTACCGCTCTCCACGATCCGACCCAGATACATCACCGCCATCCGATCGCTCATGTGCTCGACGGCGGCCAGGTCGTGGGCGATGAACAGGTAGGTCAGCCCCAACTCCCGTTGCAGGCGCCGCAGCAGGTTCATGACCTGGGCCTGCACGCTGAGGTCCAGGGAGGCGATCGGTTCGTCCAGGACGATCAGATCGGGCTCGCCGGCCAACGCGCGGGCGATGCCGACCCGCTGCCGCTGCCCGCCGGAGAGCTCGTGCGGATGCCGGTCGGCCAGGTCACCACCCAGCCCCACCATGTCCAACAGTTCCTCGACCCGGTTGCGCCGGGCGGCGGAACCCTGCACCAGCCGGTGCACGATCAGCGGCTCGGCGATGCTGGACCCGACGGTGCGACGAGGATCCAGCGAGGCCTGCGGATCCTGGAACACCATCGCCACCCGACGACGCAGGGCTCGCAACTGCCGCCGCGACCAGCCGGTCACATCCTCCCCAGCCACCCGGACACTGCCGGTGCTGGGATCGACCAGCCGCAGCAGCGCCAACCCGGTGGTCGACTTCCCGCTGCCGGACTCCCCCACCAGTCCCACCGTCTCACCCCGGCGTACCTGCAAGGACACCCCGTCCACCGCCCGGACCACCCCGGCCGAGGTCGGAAACCACACCCGCAGGTCCTCCAGTTCGGCGACCACCTCGGCCGGTCCACGCTGCGTCGGCACCTGCACCTCAGGGCGCTTCATCAGCCCTCCCCCTCGGATCGCTGCGGGTAGAAGGTGCGGACCCGGTGAGCCGAGGAGATCGACACCAGCGGCGGCAACTCCCGCTCACAGCGGGCGTCGCCGCGCACCGGGCACCGGGGCCAGAAGGCGCAGCCGGCCGGCAGGGCCAGCGGGCTGGGCGGGGCCCCCGCGATGGTGACCAGGTCACCACCACCGGCGTCCGGGTCGGGTCGGGCGGCGAGCAGAGCCGAGGTGTACGGATGTCCCGGAGTCCCGAACACCGCGTCCACCGGCCCCTGTTCGACGATCCGCCCGGCGTACATCACCGCCACGGTGTCCGCTATGCCGGCGACCACCCCCAGGTCGTGGGTGATCCAGACGACCGCAGTGCCCAGCCGCTGTTGCAGGTCGGCGACCAGCTCGACGATCTGGGCCTGGGTGGTGACGTCCAGGGCGGTGGTGGGTTCGTCGGCGATCAGCAGATCGGGTTCGCAGGCCAGGGCCATGGCGATCCCCACCCGCTGGCGCATCCCGCCGGAGAACTGGTGCGGGTAGGCGTCCACCCGCTGGGCGGCCGAGGGGATGCCGACCAGGTCGAGCAGCTCCACGGCGCGGGTGCGGGCGGCCCGTCGGGTCAGCCCCAGATGCTCCTCGGCGGCCTCGGTGACCTGCCTGCCCACGGTCAGCACCGGATTGAGCGAGGTCATCGGATCCTGGAAGACGAACCCGACATGCCGCCCCCGCATCCGTCGCCGCCGATCCGCCGACAGCGCGGTGAAGTCCGTGCCGAGCAGTCGTACCTCTCCGGTCACCTTCGCGGCGCGCGGGGCCAGGCCGGTGGCGGCGAGCACACTCATGCTCTTGCCGCTGCCGGACTCCCCCACCAACGCCAGGGTCTGCCCCGCCTCGACCGACCAGTCGACCCCGGCCACCGCCCGGGCCGGGCCGCGTCGGGTGCCGATGGTGACGGTCAGCTCCGACACGGCCAGTACGGCATCGCTCATCCGGTGCTCCTGCGGGCCTCGTTGACGGTGAGCTGCCGGGGGTCGAGCACATCACGCAGGGCGTCACCGACCAGGTTGAACGCCAGCACGGTGCAGAAGATGGCGGCACCTGGAAACACCCCCAGCCACCAGGCGTCCGTGACGAAGCCCCGGCCGTCGAACAACATCCGACCCCAGGCGGGGGCCGGTGGCTGCACCCCCATGCCGAGGAAGGACAGGGCCGCCTCGGACAGGATCGCGAAGGCCAGCGACAGCGAGGTCTGCACGATCAGCGGCGCGGCGATGTTCGGCAACACATGCCGACGCATGATCCGCAGGTCGGAGGTGCCGATGGAGACCGCCGCCCGGACGAAGACCTGCTCCCGCACGGCCAGCACCCCGGCCCGGGTGACCCGGGCGAAGATCGGGGTGTAGACCACCCCGATAGCGATCATCGCGGTGAGCAGGCCCGGCCCGAGCACCGCCACGATGGCCACCGCCAGCAGCAGCACCGGGAAGGCGAACAGCACGTCCATGCAGCGCATCAGCAGGTTGTCCAGCCAGCCCCGGTAGTAGCCGGCGAACAGGCCCAGGGTGACCCCGGCGACCAGGGCGATGCCGACGCTGACCGCACCGACCTGAAGGGACACCCGGGCGGCGACCATGACCCGGCTGAGCACGTCGCGGCCGAGTTCGTCCGTGCCGAAGGGATGCGCCCGGCTGGGTGGCTGGAGCATCCGGTCGACATCCACCTCGTTGATGCCGGCCGGAGCCAGCCAGGGCCCGGCCACCCCCACCACGATCAGCACCACCAGGACCGCCGTACCGGTCAGGGCCAGGGGGTCGCGGCGCAACGCCGACAGGGCCCGCGCAAGCTGCCCCTGGCTCCGGTGCACGCTAGGGGCGCTCATTTGACCGTGATCCTCGGGTCCAGGCGGGCGTAGAGGATGTCCACCAGCAGGTTGACCAGCAGGAACAGCGCCGCTACCAGCAGCACCGCCCCCTGGAGTACGGGATAGTCCCGGGCCTGGACCGCGTCGTAGGTGAGCCGACCGATGCCCGGCCAGGCGAACAGCACCTCGATCACGATCACCCCGCCGAGCAGGCTGGCCAACTGCACCGCCACCACGGTGACCACCGGGATCAGGGCGTTGCGCAGCACGTGCCGCAGCACCACCACCCGGGTACGCAACCCCTTGGCCTGCGCGGTGCGGACGTAGTCCTCCGACAGCACCTCCAGCATCGAGGAGCGGATGAACCGGGTCAGGATCGAGGCCGTCACCAGCCCCACGGTCGCCGCCGGCAGGGCCACGTGCGAGGCCCACCGGGCCGGGTCCTCGGTCAGGGCCACGTAGCCCGACGGCGGCAACCAGCCGAGCACCCCGGCGAAGAGGAGGATGCCCATGATGCCCATCCAGAAGTCCGGCACGGAGACCCCGAACTGGCTGAACACCCGGGTCGCGTGGTCGACGAACGACCCGCTGCGCATCGCGGAGACGATGCCCAGCGGCACGGCGATCACCAGGGCGAACAGCACCGCGGTCAGCGCCAGCGACAGGGTCGCCGGCAGCCGCGCAAGCACGATGGAGGTGACCGGCTGGCCGCTGCGGAAGCTGACCCCCAGGTCGCCGGTCAGGGCCCGCCGCAGGTAGTCGAAATACTGCACCACCAGGGGCTGGTCCAGCCCGGCCCGAGCCCGCAGCGCCTCGTAGGTCTGCGGGTCGAACCGGGTGCCCAGCGCCACCCGGACGGGGTCACCCGGCACCAGTTGCAGCAGCAGGAACACCACCAGGGTGACCCCGAGCAGCACCACGCAGGACTGGAGCAGTCGACGGAGCACGAAGCGGGCCACCTGCGGTCCCCTGCCCGATCACCGGGTCAGCGCCACGTCGCGGAACCGGATCGCCCGGTCGGTGCGTACCTGATAGCCGGTGACCTGTTTCGACCAGCCCTGCGCCACGTCCGGGTTGTAGAGGTAGATGTAGCTGGCGTCGTCGACGATCTGCTTGGCCACCTGCTCGTACTGCTGCTTGCGGGCGCCCTGGTCGGTCTCCGTGCGGGCCCGGTCCAGCATCTGGTCGACGGCGGGGTTGCGGTACTTGTGGAAGTTGAAGGTCCCGCCGCTGTGGTGCTGGGCGTAGTAGAACTCGTCCGGGTCGATGTTGCCCAGCCAGCCGAGCATGAACGAGTCGAAGTTGCCGTTGCCCTGCTCGTCCAGCCACTGCGCGAAGTCCAGGGTACGGATCTTGACGTTGACCCCGATCCCTTCCAGCTGCGAGGCGATCACCTGGGCGGCCGTCACCGTCTCCGGGTATTCGCTGGTCACCATCAGGTCCATGGTCAGGTCACTGACCCCGGCCTGGTCTAGCAGTTGCCGGGCCTGGTTCGGGTCGTGCGAGTACGGGGCGTACTCGTAGTAGAAGGCGCTGTTCTGCGGAATGGCGGTCTGGTTGACCGTCGCCAAGCCGAACTTGGCGGCCTTGGTGATGGCCTCCCGGTCCAGGGCGAAGGCGATCGCCCGGCGCACGTTCACGTCGTCGTACGGCTTGCGCCCCTGGTTGAGGGCCAGGTACCAGTAGTCCGTCGAGGGCACCGACTCGACCTTCGGCTCGTCACCGTCACGCAGGGCGGGCACCTGCTGGGGTGGCAGGTTGTCCGTCCAGTGCACCTCGTTGCCGCGCAGGTTCTGCAGGGCCACCGTGGGGTCGCTGACGAAGGTGAACCGCACCCCGTCGAGCTTGGGACGCTCACCCCAGTAGTTGTCGTTGCGGACCAACTGGATGTTGTCGCCGGAGGTGTAGCCACTGAGCGCGAAGGGTCCGCTGCCGATCGGCTTGGTGGTGATCTCCCCGGACTCCACGTTGGCCTTCTGCACGATCGCCACCCCCTTGAAGCCGCCCAGGTTGGCCAGCAGGTTCGGGGTGGGGGCGGTCAGGGTGATGACCACCGTGGTCGGGTTCGAGGCGGTCACCGACTTGACCGTGCCGAACTTGTACGCCGTGTTCAGCTTCTCGTTGATGATCCGGTTGTACGAGTAGACGACGTCCTCGGCGGTCAACGGCGTACCGTCGGAGAACTTGACCCCCTCGCGGAGGGTGAAGGTCCAGGTCAGCTGGTCGTCACTGGTGGTCCACTCGGTGGCCAGCGACGGCTGCATCTCCAGGTTAGCGTCCGGCTCGACCAGGGTGTCGAAGACGTTCTCCAGCACCTGGAAGCTGTAGTAGGCCGAGGTCTTGTGCGGGTCGAGCTGGTCCGGTTCACCACCGATGGCGGCGTTCAGGACACCCCCCGCGCCGGCTGCGTTCCCGCCGTCGACATCGACGCCCTCCCCCGCGCTACAACCCACCGCGGCGGTGAGCAGCAGGGCGAGCGTCGCGCCGGCCAACCTGAATCTGGTGCTGGACATGGTCCTCCCCCAGGGATCCTGCGGCCACTGCTTGACCCCACGCTAGCCGCAAACCGGTCATCCGGCAGGGCACGACCGACGTCAATTACCGACAGCGGCGCAGTTGTTGCTGGTCAGACGCACGGTGTACTCGGCATCGTCATGGGTGATTCCGGACGGTCGACCGTCGAACCAGGTCTCCACCTTCTGCCAGCCCGCCCGCTGCTCATAATGCAGGTGCGGGGCCCCGGAATTGCCGGTGCTGCCGATCCGCCCGATCTGCTGCCCTTGGGCTACCCGCTGCCCGACCTGCACCATCGGCGGTTCCAGCAGATGCAGATACTGGGTCTCCCACCGCCCGCCGTGGTCGATCTTCACCCAGTAGCCGCCGCCCCGACCCCGGGGACCCTCCGGATTCTCCGGGGTACGCCCACCGAGGGACCCGTTGATCCCGGCCACGGTGACCGTGCCCTCGTACGAGGCGAGCACCGGCTGCCCCCAGGGGTCACCGGAGAGGGGGAAGAAGTCCACGTCGTTGTCGCCGTGACCGGGATAGGTGCCCACCTGCCAGGTCTCCCCGCAGCCCACCGGCATCTGGAACAAGGGGCGCGGTCCGGGCGGCAACACCTGCGGCACCACGACGTACGCGACCGCGCCGAGCACCCCCACCAGGCCGACCACCAGCAGCAGCCACGGCAGACGCCGACGGCGTCGCCGGTGTGCTCGGGGTCGGCCGGTCGTCACGCCCCGAAGCATCTCAGACGTCGACAACGCCACTCGCTTGCCCTACGGGAACAGCCCTCCGGCGGTCGCCGAGCCGGGTGGTGTGCAGGCCCTGTCGAGCTGAGAGCGAGAACGGATCGAGACGACCGGTCCGGCGAGACGCTGACGCTGATCCTGCTCACGCCGCCGCTGCTGCTGAGCAGGATCAGCGTTCTGGGTACGTTTCTTGTCGTCCCAGCGACAAGAAACGTACCCAGAGGGGCATGATCGTCAGCAGGAGGTCTACACCGTCACGCGCTTCCAGCACGCGCGGGAAGCGCCATGTTCAGGACGGTGCCGGCGTACTGTCCTGGGTGTCGGTGCGGGGGGAAGCGCGTTCGAACAGGCGTCGACGCTCGGCTGCCAGCACCTCTCGGACGAGTTCCGCCTCGGTGAGGTCCACTGCCTCCGGGCTTGAATCGGCCATGTCACTGACCCTGGCGAAGCGGTACGTCGCCAACCCGTTCGCAGGGATCGACCTCGGCGACCTCGCCGCCACCGGCATCCGCATCAACTGGCCGAAGACCTGGGCCGGCGGCACCCACCCTGCTGAGTTGTCGAGTTCGACGCCGTTACGGTGAGAGGCGCCCAGCACGACCGATGGCTCGCGAGTGGGCGTGCGGCCCCTGTCACACCGGGAGCGATCGGGCTGCCGGGCACAAAGATCGCGCTCGATCTCAGATCGAGTGGCTATTCAGCACTCCGACACCACTCGATCTGAGATCGAGCGTGATCTTAATCAGTGCGGCTACCCGGTCGTTCGCCGGCGGGGCAGTCACTCCCGACGCTCGGCCACCCACCGTTGGGGCCCTTGCTCACTCGGACTTGTGTTCGGGCTCAGCCACGTAGACGCCCTTACCTGGATGCCCCTCGACCAATTCCCTGTCTTTGAGGAGCGACATGACACGGTGGATCGTGGAGATGTGCACGCCGTACTGCTCGGCAAGCTGACGTGTGGACGGTAGCTTCTCCCCCGGCGCACGCTCACCAGATTTGATCTGGCTCGTGATCTCGTTTGCTATGCGCCGGTAGTCAACTTTCTCGGTCGGCATATGGATCTCCGTCGGTTCCCTGGCTTCGGCACGCCAATCTGATCACGAAGGAACCTGTTCCAGCAAGTTTCATGATCTAGCTACATGCAGCTTGACCTACTCCAACAGGTAGGAGTAGGTTCCATGCCGGGTCGGTTCCCTGGTTTCGGCAAACTCCTTGGTTCCGGCCCGCATACCCACCCCGGAGAGTGCTCCGCACGCCCTGCGGTGGGCACCAACCGATACCGGGAGGAAGGTGCCGAATGGTCAACCTCTTGGAAAGGCGGTCAGGTCCCTGCGGGCCATCGGACCGAAGCGCTGTGCCTGGATGTCATGCGGCGGCAGGCTGTGGATTGACGTTCGCCCTACTCGCCGGCGCTCGAACGGCAGAGCATGGGTAGGCCACGTTCGACTGATCCCCAACGGGATCGCGCCGTGGAGAGTGAGGTGCCGGTCGGGCGGCGGGTGGCGTACTGGCGGGTGCGGCGGAGGATGTCGCAGCAGGTGTTCGCCGATCGGCTCGGCAAGTCGAAGAGCTGGGTGGACAAGGTCGAGCGCGGCGTACGGGCGCTGGACAAGGTCTCCACGTTGCGGGACATCGCCGCCGCGCTGCGCATCGACCAGGCGATGCTGCTCGGTCAGGACAGTCGGCCCGTCGAGGTGACCACGCGGGTCGAGGGCGTGGAGTCGATCCGGGCGGCGCTGTGCGCGTACGACATCGCTTTTGATCGGCCGACGGCGCGCCGGAACCCGCCGGACGGGGCCGCGCTGGCTGGCTCGGTGGCGCACGCCTGGACCAGCTACCAGCTTGCCCGGTACCCGCCGCTTTTCGGGTTGCTGCCCGGACTGGTGGCCGGCGCCCAGCGGGGGTACGCCCGCGAGCCGCAGGAGGGTCGGGTGTCGCTGGTGGAGGCGTACCGGGTGACCGCCTCGCTGCTGGTCAAGCTGGGTGAGAGCGAGTTGGGCTGGCTGGCCGCCGACCGGGCGATGAGTGTGGCGGCCGGTGATCCGGTGCTGGTGGCGGCGGCCACCGTGCAACTCGGTCAGGTGTTGCGGGCCGGGGGTCGGGCGCGGGAGGCGGGCCGGGCCACCCTCGCCGCCGCGTACCGGATCGGTCAGGGCGACCCCGACCCGGCGCGACTGTCGTTGTGCGGGACGCTGCTCGTGCAGGCGGCGCTCGCGGCGGCCCGGCACGGCGACGAACCGGCCGCCGCCGCCCGCCTGGACGAGGCCGCCGACCTGGCCGCCGAGGTCGGCGACGGGCACGACCACCAGCACACCGGCTTCGGACCGACGGCGGTGGCCCTCGCCGGGGTCACGGTCGCAGTCGAGTCGGGTACGACCGACGAGGCGATCGCCCGACACGAGGAGGCGATCGGGCGTGACGGTTGGCGATGGTTGCCGCCCGAGCATCGCGCCGCCCACCTGATCGAGGTCGCCCGCGCGTACCTTCAGGATGCCGACCCGGTCGGCGCCGGTCGGGTGTTGCTGGAGGCCGACCGGATCGCGCCCGCCGAGGTACGCCACCGGCCCGCCGCCCGGCAGGTGCTCGCCGACACCCTCCGTCACCCCGACGCCCCGGCCGCGATTCTCGCGCTGGCCGCCACCCTGGGGGTGACCCGAGGATGACCGCCCCCTTCCTGACCCTGGCCCAGATGCTCAACCGGCTTACCCTGACCGCCCGCTGGACCCTGCGTGACCACCAGCCCGGCCCGGACGGCCGCTGCCCGCTGTGCCGCGTCCCGGACTGTGCCGTGGCCGCCGCCGCCCGCGACGTACTCACCACGATCAAGCGCACCCGCTACCCCTGACCGGACAGGGGTCAGTTGGGGGCGGGGCCGTTGTCGACCAGGCGGAAGCGGGTGGTGACCGGGGCGTCGCCGGCCTCTTCGAGGATCAGGCCTCGGGTTGGGGAGTTCTGGAGGTAGGCGGAGTTGCTGCTGATCAGGTACGTGCCTCCGGCAGCGGGGTCGAGTGAGAAACGCTGTCGGGGTTCGTCCTGGTCGCAGGGGACGCCTTCGACGCGTAGTGGCTGGCTGCCTTCGGAGCGGACCTCCCAGCAGATGTCGGTCAGGTCGGTGTCCGGGTCGGCGGCGGTGCGGATCTGGTAGCTTTCGGGGCCCTGCGGCGTGATCACGAACAGCCGCCGGCCCTCGACGCCGTCGACCTCGGCCAGCCGGCCGTCGTCGAGCATGGACACCGCCGACTCGAAGGCCTCGGTGCGCACGATGGCCACCTGACGGGTGCCGGACAGCAGCCGATCGGTGTTCGGCGGCACCGCGGCGGAACTGCTCGGCGCGGCAGGGGAACTGCTCGGCGCCGCGGGTGAGCTGCTGGGCGTTCCGGGTGAGGCCGTGGGCGAGGAGGACGGGCTGGACGACCGGACGCTGGGGTCGGCGGAGGGTTCGGTGACGGTGGAGGGGTCGGCCGGACCGATCGGGGTCGGCTGCGTGGGCTCGCCGAGGCGGGCCAGGGCGACACCCGCACCGAGCGCGACGACGGCGGTGGCGGCCAACGCCACCGAGGCGGTACGGCGGCGGCGACGCCTGATGTCACCGCGTCGCCGGATGTCGGTGGCGGCCCGGATCCGGCCCTCCTGCCCCCCGTCGTGCGCCAACGCCCGCAGGGCGTCGTCGAGCTGGTTGTCGAAGCTCACCGCTGCCGCCCTCCGTCCATCTGGGAACTGCTCTCCTCGGTCAGGTGGGCGGCCAGGGCCCGACGGCCCCGGGCCAGCCGGGTCTTGACGGTGTTCTCGTTGCTGCCCACCTCCGTAGCGATCTCGGTGACACTGAGACCGACCAGATGGTGCAGCACCACCACCCGACGCTGCTCGGTGGGGATCCGCCGCAGGGCCGTCACCACGGCGACATGATCGACCGAGGTGGCCGCCACCTGCTGCCCGGTGGCGTCCCGCCGGTGGGCCCGCAACCGGTTCACGGTCTTGCGCCAGGCGCTGACCGCCACCCGGTAGGCCACCCGGCGTACCCAGGCCTCCGGGCTGTCGCACTCGCGCACCGAGGACCACCGGTCCCAGGCCCGGGCGTACGCCTCGGCCACCGCATCCTCGGCCTCGGCCCGGTCGCCGATCATCGCGTACAGCTGACCCAGCACCCGCTGCACGGACCCGGAGTAGAAGGCATCGAACTCCGCCGCGTCACGCATCGATACAAGTCTCCCACCCGACCGGGTTGAATGAGCAAACTGCCTGGTCACGCCGCTGGCGACCCGACCCGAGGTGGGTGGCCGGGTCGCCGCGCGGGTCATTTGCGCGGGGCCGGTCCGGTGTCGTTGAACCGGAAGCTGCGCAACGGCGCCGCGTCACCCAACTCCTCCAGGATCAACCCGGAGCGCGCCGAATCACGCAGGTACGCCCACCGGTTGCTGATCACATACTCGCGGGGGCCTCCCCCCTCGGCGGGGGCGATGACGAACCGCTGCGCCGGGTCGCCCGCCCGGCAGGTGGCACCCCGCACATACAGCGGCTGGGTGTTCTGCGGGTTGTGCGACTGCCAGCAGACCGGCTTGCCGGTGCCGCCACCGTAGTACGCCTTGATCAGGTACTCCCCCGCGCCCAGCGGAGTCGGCACGAACACCTGCCGTCCCTCGGCGCCGTCCACCTCGGCCAGTCGACCACCGTCGAGCAGGGACAGGCCGGACTCGAAGGCCCCCACCCGCACGATCGTGACCCGACGCTCGCCGGACAGCACCGGATCGGGGCTCGCGGTCGGCTTCGGCTTGGGCTTCGCGGCCGGCGGCTGCGCCACCACCTCAGCCGCCGTCCCCGCCTCAGCCGCCGGCTTTACCGCCGACGCCGTCGCCTCCCCGGCCGGCGAGGTCGCCCCGTACATCATCGCGGTGACGCCGGTCAGCGCCACCAGACTCGCCCCAGCGAGCCACCTACCCAGCACCACGGTTGCCTCCCGGTGGTCCCGACCGCTGTCGCCAGCAGCCCCGTCGGCGGCCGGTCCTCGGTCGATTCATCCTGATGACGCCCACGTCGGGCGGTGGGTTTCACCCCTGCGTCGGATTTCTCCGACATGAAGCACCTTCCCCAATCGGTGATCAACGCACTACGGTGGGTGCGCTACGACAGGCCGCGACCGGGGGGCAGCATGGCGGAGTTCGACTACATCGTGGTCGGTGCCGGCGCTGCCGGTTGTGTACTGGCCAACCGACTGACCGAGGACCCGGGCACCCGGGTCCTGCTCATCGAGGCCGGCGGCTGGGACCGCAGCCCCTGGGTTCGCATCCCCAAGGGATTCAGCCGGCTGATGGACGACCGGCGCACCGCCTGGCACTATCCGGCGCAGGTCCGCGCCGGCCAGCAGGAGATCTGGCAGCGCGGCCGGCTGATCGGCGGGTCCAGCTCCATCAACGGCATGGTGTACGGCCGGGGCGACCGGATCGACTACGACGAGTTGGAACGGCTCGGCAACCCCGGCTGGGGCTGGGACACCATGCTGCCGATCTTCAAGCGCCTGGAGGACAATCCGCTCGGCGCCTCCGAGGTACGCGGCACCGGCGGACCGTTGCGTCTTTCCACCGCCACCGGCACCGACGAGGTCTGCGAGGAGGCCATCGCCGCCGGGGAGAAACTGGGCTGGCGCCGGGTGGACGACCTCAACGCCACCGACGACGAGCGCATCGGCTACCTGATGGCGACCATCCGCGACGGCCGCCGCAGCAACGCCGCGGACGCCTTCCTGCATCCGGTCCGCAACCGCCCCAACCTCACCGTCGTGGTCGACACCATCGTGGTACGCCTGCTGGTCGAGAACGGACGCGCCATCGGGGTACGCACCCGCCGAGGCGGGCAGGACCTCGACCACCGGGCCACCGCCGAGGTGATTCTCGCCGCCGGGGCGCTGGCCACCCCGCAACTGTTGCAGGTCTCCGGCATCGGCCCGGCCGACACCCTGCGCCGGGCCGGGGTCCCGGTGCTGCTGGACAGCCCGCGGGTAGGGATCGGGATGCGGGAGCACCGCACCACCCCCCTCCAGTTCCGGCTGACCGGCCGGGCCGGCTACAACGCCCGCCTGCGCAGCCCGCTAGGGCAGGCCCGGGAGATGCTGCGGTACCTGTCGACCCGACGAGGACTGCTGGCCCTGCCGGTGTACGACGTCGGGGCGTACTTCCGCTCCGCCCCGGAGGTGACACATCCGGACGCCCAACTGCTGCTGGCCCCCTTCTCGGCGGCGCCCCGGCGACCCGGGCGGGCCCTCGAACTGGAAGCCGAGGCCGGGCTGATGGCCCAGGTCACGGTGACCCGACCGGAGAGCGAAGGCAGCCTGGCCATCACCTCGGCCGATCCCGGCACCCCACCGGCGATCGTGGCGAACTACTTCACCGCCGACCACGATCGGCGGGTCGCCGTCGGGGCCTTCCGGCGGGTCCGGGAGCTGTTCGGCACCGCGCCGATCGCTGGGCGGATCGTGGCCGAGACCCTGCCCGGAACGGCCGTACAGCAGGACGAGGAGATCATCGAGGCTGGGCTGGCCCAGGGCTACTGCGGGTACCACGCCGTGGGCACCTGTGCGATGGGGCCGGGCGACGACTTCGTGGTGGACCCCCGGTTGCGGATACGCGGGGTGGAGGGTCTGCGGATCGTGGACGCCTCCGTACTGCCGATCCTCGTCTCGGGCTACCTCAACGCCCCGGTGATGGCCCTGGCCTGGCGCGCCGCCGACCTGATCCGCGCCGACCGCTGACCTGCCCCGGCCTGCCCCACCCTGGCCGACCCGACCGGCCTGACCTCGCCGTGCCGACCCTTCATGCCCCCCGCCGCTGGTGGTTCCCCGTCGAACGGCAGCCGGTGGTGCCCGCTGCACCACCCGTAGAGCTTCCTAGGCAGATAGGTTGCGGGGCTGGCGCCCGGTGCGGGTGCCGCCGTACCCCTCGGTGGGTCCTGATCCAGTGGGCAGGCTGGGGGTGCGAGGATCGGTGAGGACAGGCTGTGACCTGCCTTACCAATGGCTGGACCGGGAATCAGGTCGGCGATCTGAGGTTTGCAGCCAGTTGTGACGATCGCACCGCTACCTGCCCTGACCGCCCGACCGGTGGAGACGACCCGATGACGACTGTCGACCCCGCCGTCGCGCCGCCGCCGGTGATGCCCGGCGACCTGATGAGCCCCCGGCAGCGCCTGCGATTGATCCTCGTACTCGGGTCGCTGATCGCGGTGGGGCCGCTGACCATCGACATGTACCTGCCGGCGCTGCCCGCGATCGTCGACGACTTCGGGACCAGTTCGGCGGCGGTGCAGTTGACCCTCACCGGCACCCTGATCGGTCTGGCCCTGGGTCAACTGCTGATCGGTCCCCTCTCCGACGCCTTCGGCCGTCGGAAACCCCTGATCGCCGGCACCGCCCTGCACATCGTCGCCTCGGTGTGCTGCGCACTGGCCCCGAACGTCACCGTCCTCGGAGGGTTGCGGGTCGTGCAGGGCCTCGGCGCGGCGGCGGCCGCCGTGATCGCCACCGCCGTGGTCCGCGACCTGTTCACCGGTACGGCCTTCGCCCGGATGCTCTCCCGCCTGCTGCTGGTGATGGGGGCCGCACCGGTGCTCGCCCCCACCCTCGGCAGTGAACTGCTGCGCTGGACCCAGTGGCGTGGCGTGTTCGCGGCCCTGGCGGTCTTCGGCGTACTGCTGATGCTCATCGCTCTGCTGGGCCTGCCGGAGACCCTGCCGCCCGCGCGGCGGCAACGCGGCGGGCCGGCGCACATCGCGCGGCTCTACGGATCCCTGCTGCGCGACCGCGCCTTCGTCGGCTTGATCATGGTCGCCGGGTTGGCCATGGCGGCCCTGTTCGCCTACGTCGCCGGGTCCTCCTTCGTGATGCAGGAGCAGTACGGGTTGGACGAGCAGCAGTTCGGGCTGGCCTTCGGTGCCGGTGCCATCGGGTTGATCGCCGCCACCCAGGGCAACGTACGACTGCTGCGCCGCTACACCCCGCAACGGATCCTGCTGGTCGCCCTGCTCGCGGGTACCGGCGCGGCTGTGGTGCTCGTCGCGCTCGCCCTGACCGGTTTCGGCGGGCTGCCGGCGCTGCTGGCCGCGCTGTGGTTGGTGCTGGCCGCGACCGGCCTCGCCCTGCCGAACGCGCCGGCGTTGGCGCTCAGCCGGCACGGCGAGGCGGCCGGTACCGCCTCCGCCCTGCTCGGTGCGGTGCAGTTCGGGGTAGGTGCGGTGGCCGCCCCGCTGGTCGGGGTGCTCGGCAACGGGGCGGTGGCGATGGCCGCGGTGATCGCCGGCGGTCTGGCCTCGGCGCTGGTAGCCCTGCTCGTCGTGGCCCGGCCCGACCAGCACGCTGTGGTGGAGGCGGAGCCGGTGGCCGTCGCACTGCACTGATCCTGGCGCCGGTGCGTCCTCGGCCGGTCACCGCGATCCGTGCACGCTCTCAGCTCGACAGGGCGCGCGTCCGAAGCTCGTCAGGGCGCGCGTCCGGCAACGACGGCCCGCATCGCCGGAGAAATACAAAAAGCAGGAAGCGGTCGCTTCCTGCCACTCTTAACTTATAGCGCACATGGGGTCTTGCGGCAAGACCCGGGTGATGCCGCAGAATCTGCGACCGAGGCCACGAGCTGCGGAAACGGAGGGGAGATCTCCCTACCGTGCGGCAGCGCGCGATGGCCGACTCATCCACTCCATGTGAACGGGCGGCGCATGTTTGACGTGATCGTTGTAGGCGGCGGACCGACCGGCCTGATGTTGGCCGCAGAATTGCGGCTGCACGGGATACAGGTCGTCGTCCTGGAGAAGGACGCGGAGCCGACCAGTTTCGTCCGGTCGCTCGGCCTGCACGTACGCAGCATCGAGGTGCTGGACCAGCGCGGACTGCTGGACACCTTCCTCGCCAACGGCCAGCGGTACCCGGTAGGTGGGTTCGCCGCCATCGACAAACCGGCGCCCGAACTGGACAGCGCGCACGCCTACATACTGGGGATCCCGCAGACCAGCACCGACCGGCTGCTCGCCGAGCATGCCGTGGCCGTCGGGGCGGACCTGCGGCGCGGCTACGAAGTGGTCGGGCTGAGCCAGGACGAGCACGGGGTCACCGCCGAACTGGCCGACGGCACCCGGTTGCGCGCCCGCTACCTGGTCGGCTGTGACGGCGGGCGCAGCACCGTACGCAACCTGCTCGGGGTCGGTTTCCCCGGCGAGCCGAGCCGGGTCGACACCCTGCTGGGTGAGATGGAGGCGGATGCCCCGCTGGACACGATCGTCGCCAAGGTCACCGAGATCCGCAAAATCCAGAAGCGGTTCGGTCTCGGGCCCATCGGCAACGGGGTGTACCGGGTCGTCGTGCCCGCCGAGAAAGTGGCCGTCGACCGGACCGTCGCGCCGACGCTTGACGAGTTCAAACAGCAACTGCGGGCGTACGCCGGCACGGACTTCGGGGTGCACTCGCCCCGCTGGCTGTCGCGCTTCGGCGACTCCACCCGGCTGGCCGAGCGTTACCGGGTGGGCCGGGTGCTGTTGGCCGGCGACGCCGCGCACATCCACCCCCCGACCGGCGGGCAGGGCCTCAACCTCGGCATCCAGGACGCCTTCAACCTCGGCTGGAAACTCGCCGCCGAGGTGAACGGGTGGGCGCCGGAGGGGCTGCTGGACAGCTACCACACCGAACGGCATCCGGTAGCGGCCGAGGTGCTGGACAACACCCGCGCGCAGATGGAGTTGCTCTCCACCGAGCCGGGCCCGCAGTCCCTGCGCCGACTGCTGTCGGAGCTGATGGACTTCGAGGAGGTCAACCGCTACCTGACCGAGAAGATCACCGCGATCCGGGTGCGGTACGACTTCGGCCCGGGGCACGACCTGCTGGGCCGACGGATGCGGGACGTGTCGCTGGGCCGGGGACGCCTCTACGAGTTGACCCGCAGCGGCCGTGGACTGCTGCTCGACCAGACCGGCGAGCTCTCGGTCGCCGGATGGGCCGACCGGGTCGACCACGTCGTCGACACCAGCGCCGAGTTGGAGGTGCCCGCGATCCTGCTGCGGCCCGACGGCCACATCGCCTGGGCCGGTACCGACCAGCAGGAGCTGCTGGCCCAGCTACCCCGCTGGTTCGGTACCCCGACCGATTGACGCGATGTGCGAGCATCGCCCGCATGTCTGAACTGACCGTGCGATCGATGACCGAGGCCGAGTTCGACCAGTGGCGGGCCGGCATCGTGCGGGCCTTCGCGGACGCGCAGGTGGCGGCCGGCAACTGGCCCGCCGAGGAAGCCCAGGAACTGGCCCGACAGAACAACGCCACCCTGTTGCCGGAGGGTTTCGGCACCCCCGGGATGCTGTTCCTCACCGGTGAACTCCACGACGGGACCTCGATCGGGGTGTTGTGGATCGGCCTCACCCATCCCCGTGGGGTCCCGGACTGCGCCTTCCTCTACGACATCGAGATCGGTGCGGCCCACCGTGGGGCGGGCCACGGGCGGACCCTGCTGGCCGCCGGTGAGGACGCGGTTCGCCGGCACGGGGTCGGCGCCATCGAACTCAACGTCTTCGGGGACAACGCCCGCGCCGTCGGGCTGTACGGCAGTTCGGGATACCGGGTGGTCACGCAGCAGATGCGCAAGACCCTGGTGGCGCAGCAGTGAGGTGAACGGATCACGCCGTGAGGCCGCCCCACCGGGATTCGGCGGTGCGGCCTCACGGGCTCATGTGCGGCAGAGTCAGGACACCGAGGCGGGGAACCTCTCCCAGACCCGGTGGTTGGTCATCAGTTGTTGGACGGTGTCGAAGACGTCGTCGCCGGAGTCACCGGTGACCACACCCGGGCTGCCGGTGACACCGGCCTGGTCCAGGACGGTGACGCCGGTGCCCCACGCGCCGATCGCCTTGGCGTGCCGCCAGACCTCCTCGACCAGCAGCAGCACCCGGGGGTCGATCGTGGCGGAGTTGGCCGCGCCGGCCTTGGCGTCCCGGGCGGGCAGGGCGTCGGGGGCCGGTGGCGGCGCGGCGGCTAGCAGCAGGGCGTCGAACTCCACCGAGCGGCCGGTGGCGAAGGTGCGCTGCACCGGCAGATCGCCGATCATGCCGCCGTGCCCGGCGATCAGCAGGGGCACCATGTCCGCGGCGAAGACGGCGCGACGTACCTGATGAATGGTGTCCAGGTCGCTGTCGTCGGTCACCACGATGCCGACCATCCGGCCGTCGACCGGCCACTGCCGGCCCACCTGGGACAGCGCGGGGCTGGGGGTGACCTCGGCCAGCGGCACGGTCGGCTCCGGTGCGGGCAGTCCCAGGCCGGTGGCGACCTGGGCGCAGAGCACCGGGTCGATGTTGGCCAGGCATTGCAGCTGACGTTCCTTGATCGCCTGGTGGTAGCACTTGCCCAACTCGAAGGTGTAGGCCCGGATGATGTGTTCCTGCTCGACCGGGGACATGCTCAACCAGAAGAGTCGGGCCTGGCTGAAGTGATCGTCGAAGGAGGCCGGGCTCTGCCGGACCTTGGGGGCCTGGGCCACCTGGACCGGTACGTCGACGAACGGGTGGTCGTCCTCTCCGGCCGGGAAGGGGTTGCCCCCGTCGAGGGAGTTCGGCCGGTACGGCGCCACCCCGGCGTGGATGGCGTGCTGGTGGAAGCCGTCACGCAGCATGTCGTTGACGGCGGCGTGCGGCCGGTTGATCGGGATCTGGGAGAAGTTCGGCCCGGCCAGCCGGGTCAGCTGGGTGTCGACGTACGAGAAGAGGCGGCCCTGCAACAGCGGATCGTTCGTCACGTCGATGCCCGGCGGCAGGTGGCCGACGTGGAAGGCCACCTGCTCGGTCTCGGCGAAGAAGTTCGTCGGGGTGCGGTTGAGCACCAGCTTGCCGATCGGCTGCACCGGGGCCAGTTCCTCCGGCACGATCTTGGTCGGGTCGAGCAGGTCGATGCCGGCGAAGGTCTCCTCCGGAGTGTCCGGGAAGACCTGGATGCCGAGTTCCCACTCGGGGAAGGCGCCGGCCTCGATGGCGTCGTAGAGGTCCCGGCGGTGGAAGTCCGGGTCGATCCCGTTGAGCAGTTGCGCCTCCTCCCAGACCAGGGAGTGCACGCCCAGCTTGGGCTTCCAGTGGAACTTCACCAACGCGGTCTCCCCCGCCGCGTTGACCAGGCGGAAGGTGTGGACGCCGAAGCCTTCCATCGTCCGGTACGAGCGCGGAATGCCCCGGTCGGACATGTTCCACATGGTGTGGTGCTGCGCCTCGGTGTGCAGGGAGACGAAGTCCCAGAAGGTGTCGTGGGCGCTCTGCGCCTGCGGAATCTCCCGGTCCGGGTGCGGCTTGGCGGCGTGGATGATGTCCGGGAACTTGATGGCGTCCTGGATGAAGAAGACCGGCATGTTGTTGGCGACCAGGTCGAAGGTGCCCTCGTCGGTGTAGAACTTGGTGGCGAAGCCACGGGTGTCGCGTACCGTGTCGGCCGAACCGCGCGAACCGAGCACGGTGGAGAAGCGGACGAAGACCTCGGTCTCGCGGCCCTTACGCAGGAAGCCGGCCCGGGTGACGTTCTCCGCAGTGCCGTACGCGGTGAAGATGCCGTGCGCGCCGGCGCCCCGGGCGTGCACGACCCGCTCCGGGATGCGCTCGTGGTCGAAGTGGGTGATCTTCTCCCGCAGGTGGTGATCCTGGAGCAGGACCGGTCCGCGTGGCCCCGCCTTCAGCGAGTGGTCCGTGTCGCGCAGCCGCGCCCCCTGCGCGGTGGTGAGGTAGGCACCCTGCTGACCCTTGGCCTTCGCGGGGACACCGGTCTTCGCCCCGGTGGGGGTACGGGTCTGCGGGGTGCCCTGCTCCGGCTTGGGTGGCAGGGGGTCGTGCGGGGTGGTCGGCTCCGCCAGGGACGGCGGGGCGCTGCCCGGGGCACCGGGCGCCTGCGGGGTCAGCGCCTCGGTGACCTTCTCGGCGGCTGACTCCACGACATCCTTGACCGCCTTGGCGGGGTTACGCGATTCCATCTCTGCGGGTACCTCCCTGGAACACAACGAGCAGACCCCAGGGGCGGTACCCGGGCCAGAGAGAACAAAACGGGCCGAAGGCACTCGACGCTGCCGTATGGATCACATCCGGCGGACCGGTCACCTGCCGGCCCGGCGGCTCAGCCGGGCGACCCGGTGAACTGATCGAAATAGGCCTTCATCGCCGGGTAGTAGTCCTCGAACGAGGGCATCGGGGTGTCGTTGTGGACGGCCAGGAGGCGATCCAGGTAGTACTCCCAGCCGGCCCCGATCTCACCGAGCCCCTCGACCGTGTCCAGGTGCTGGACGAAGCGCAGTTCCGTCCGCTCTCCCTGCGGGGTGAGCAGCACCTCCATCCGCCAGAGACCGGATTCGTCCTGGCTGGAGAGGGCGAGCCGGTGGGGTGGATCGCAGGTGTCGATCCGCATCTCGGACCACGGCTGTCCCTCCTCGAAGCCCATCTGCACCTGGATGCTTCGACCGGGTCCGGCCTGGCCGGACCAGCGGCCGTACCAGCGGGCGGTGCGATCAGGTTCGGTCAGGCTGGCCCAGACGTCGGAGATCGGGGCCCGAAATTCCCGGGTGACGACCAGGGCGGGACCGCTCTCGGTGTCGACGAGGCGTCCGGTTGGTATGGGAGTCAAGCTGTCCGCTCCTCACGGGATGTCGGCGAGCCGCCGGTGCGGCGCTCGCGGCGGGTACGGTGAACCTCGGTTTCCAGCGCGTCGAACCGGCGCTCCCAGGCCTCGGCCCGGGTGAACTGCGTCAGCCACTGGAGCAGATCGACCAGCCGGGTCGGGTCCAGCTCGTAGCGGCGCTCGCGGCCGACCACGGTGTCGCGCACCAGACCACTCTCCCGCAGTACGCGCAGGTGACGACTGACCGCCGGCCGGCTGATCTCGAAGTGCGCGGCGATCCGACCGGCCGTGAGCCGATCCTCCCGCAGCAGTTCCATGATCCGCCGACGCACCGGATCGGCGATGGCGGCCGCTATCTCGTCCACCGGTAAAGCGTAACCGATGGGTTACGGGTTTTCCATCGCCGCGGCGGGAGCGTGCGCAACGGCGATGACCACCTTCGCTCGGGCGTGTTCGCCCTCGAGGTAGCCGATGGCCTGGGGCACCTCGGCCAGGGGGTAGCTCCGGTCGATGACCGGGGTCAACTGCCCGGCTTCGGCGTACCCGCGGAGGGTGTCGAGGTGCGCGCGGCTGGGTGTCGTGGTCAGGACGGCGATGCGCTGCCGGACGAAGGGCGCCAGCAGCCGCCCCCGGGCCAGCAGCCAGACCGGCCCGAGCAGACTGCCGTCCCGGTAGACCCCTCCGCCGGAGAGCAGGAGGGTCCCGGTCGGGGTCACCGCGCGCCGCAGGGCGGCCAGCGAGCGGTTGCCGACCAGGTCGAACACCAGGTCGTGGCGGCGACCCGCGCGGGTGAAATCGTCGCGGGTGTAGTCGATGACGTGGTCGGCCCCCAGGGTGCGGACCAGGTCGACGTTGCGGGTGGAACACACCGCCGTGACGGTCACGCCGAGGGCCTTGGCCAACTGCACGGCCAGGGTGCCGACCCCGCCCGAGGCGCCGTTGATGAGGACCCGCTGACCCGGCTCGACCCCTCCGACGTCGGACAGCCCCATGAGGGCGGTGACCCCGGCCAGCGGCAGGGCGGCGGCCTGCTGCGGGGTCAGGTTCGTCGGCGCGGGCGCGACCAGGGTCTCCGGTACGCAGACGTACTCGGCGAACGCGCCGTTGGCGTCGCCGAGGTCGCCGAAGACAGCGTCGCCGGGGCGTACCTGGTGGACGTCGGGACCGACGGCGCTCACCCGGCCAGCGAAGTCGCGGCCACGGATGCGGGCCCGAGGCTTCGAGGGGCCGAAGGCCAACCGGGACATCCACGGGTCGCCCCGCACGATGTGCCAGTCGTACGCGTTGAGCGCGGCGGCCTCGATCCGCACGAGCACCTCGCCGGCGGCGGGCACCGGCACCTGGACCTCGGCCAGGTGCAGGGTCTCCGGCGGTCCGTACCGGTCCTGGACGATCGCTCTCATCATGACCTCCCCATCGGTAGGTGTACGGCGTACACCTGTGCGATTTGACGATAGGTGTACGCCGTACACCTGTCAAGGCGGTTATGGTTCTCCCGGCCCCCGGAAGACGAGGATCACGATGGCTGAGCAGGCAGGAACGCCCCGGCGGACGCCGCTGAGCAGAGACCGGGTCCTGCGCACCGCCGTCGCGCTCGCCGACACGGCCGGGATCGAGTCGCTGAGCATGCGCAACCTCGCCCAGGAGTTGGGCGTGGTGCCGATGGCGCTCTACAAGCACGTGGCCAACAAGGACGAACTGCTCGACGCCATGATCGACATGGTGGTCGGCGAGATCGACCCGCCGACGCCCGACGCCGACTGGAAGCAGTCCGTCCGGGGAGGAATCCTGTCGGCGCGGGCGGCGTTGCGACGCCATCCCTGGGCGGCGCTGGCCATCGAGTCCCGGAACATGGCGACCCCGGCGATCCTGGGCTACCTCGACTCGGTGGTCGCCACCCTGCGTTCCGGCGGCCTCTCCGCCGACCTGGCCCACCATGTGATGCACGCGCTGGGCAGCCGGGTCCTCGGCTTCAGTCAGGAGCTGTTCGACACCGCCCGGGACGCCGGCCGGTCCGGCCCGACCACCGTGCCGCAGCCGGCCGCCCTGCCGCCGGAGGTCGCAGCCCGGTTCCCGCACCTCGCGGCGATCGCCACGGCCGCCTCCCACGACGACGCCTCGGTGGTGGGATCCGGCTGCGACGACCAGTTTGAGTTCGAGTTCGCGCTGGACCTGCTGCTGGACGGCATCGAACGGTTGCAGCAGCAGGGATGGACCTCAGCGCATCGGTGAGAACGGTCGGTGCCGGCCGCGGCGCTCAGTCCGGCTGTTGTGGTCCGTCCGCCTCGGGTAGCCGGCCCTCGGCGGCGACACTGTCGGCGTACGCGGCCGCCTTCGGGTAGCGGGCGGGCAGCAGCGGCGGGTCGCGGTCGCGCTGGCTTCGTCGGGCGGCCTCGGCTGGTCTTCCTGGACGAGCCCACCACAGGTCTCGACGTGGACGCCCGGCGGGCCCTGTGGGAGGGCGTCCGTTCCTTCCACGCCGACGGCGGAGCCGTCCTGCTGACCAGCCACTACATCGAGGAGGTGGAGGCGCTGGCCGACCGGTCGTGGTGTTGGACCACGGCCGGATCATCGCCGACGACAGTGTCGCCGAGATCCGCGGCCAGGTCCGGCTCAAACGGGTCACACTGACCGACCCGGTGCTGCCCGCGCTGAGCGGGGTCGCCTGCACCCTTCGTACCCACCCGAGGCGCGACCGACCTGGTGCTGGTCGCGCTCACCGGAGAGTCCGTCGGGCCGCTGTCACTGGTGATGCTCGCGGTATGGCTCACGATCTTCGCCGGGCTCACCGTCTGGGGCCACCGCCGCGATCAGGTCCGCCGGTTCGACTGACAGGTTGGCTGAACACGCTCTACTGCTTCTGATCGATCAGCTTCCCAGGGCGTCGACCAGGGTTTCGACGAGCGCGGCGGCGTAGCGGCCGTCCGGGTCGAGGTCCGGGTCGTAGATCGTCACCTCAAGGCCGACACAGGCTGGGTTCGCGAGCAGCGGACGGAGCAACTCCACCAGATGCGGATAGTCCAAGCCGCCGGGGTCGGGCAC
This sequence comes from Micromonospora sp. NPDC048871, assembly GCF_043198155.1. Taxonomy (NCBI): domain Bacteria; kingdom Bacillati; phylum Actinomycetota; class Actinomycetes; order Micromonosporales; family Micromonosporaceae; genus Micromonospora; species Micromonospora sp. NPDC048871. The sequence goes on from NZ_JBICUM010000004.1 coordinate 301,881, forward strand.
GTCGGCGGCCGGCATGACCGCAGGGTCGAGCACATCGGCCCGTCAAGGTAGGCGATGCCGTAGCGGCCACGTAAAGGATTGAGCAGTCACCGCCCAACAGCATCAGGAAGCCTGCGCTGTCGAGGACCACGTTCACCCGCTCCGCCAGTCGGCGCGTGTACGTCGCGAGGGCGTCGGCGTTGAGCACACCGTCCCCCGGCCGCCAGCCACGGATGTCGTAGCGCGGCGGGACGACCACGCCACCGTCGTGCGCCCCGAGCCGGTCGAGCAGACGCGGCAAGCTGCCGGTACCCATTCATGGCGACAGCCGAAGAATGGACCCAACACCCGCCGGGGACCTCTGCCCCGTCGATGACACCCCGGCCTTCATCGCCGTGATAGATCCGAACGACTCCTGAACCTGCGACGGCGACGCGGTCGGATCACCGCCAGCGCGGTCAGCACGAACCCGAGCATTCCGGCCAGTCCCCAGGGCTGGTGGTCGGTACTCGCCGTCACCCGGCTCGCCGCTCCCGCCGTGACGATGTCGCCCTGGATCTGGTAATTGCCGACGGCGAGGGCCGGCAGGGTGACCGGCACCCGGATCTCACGTTCCTCCCCGGCGGCGAATTCGTCCGGGTCGGGTGGGATGACGAAGCCGGTCGGGTCCGGGCCTCGACCGACGCTGAACGACCAGGCCACGTTCACCGGTGCGGGCTGCTCGTTGCGCAGTCGCAGCACGAGCGTCCGGCGGGCGGGCGCGCCGAAGTGGGCGGTCCACCCGTCGGCGCGTTCCAGATGCGCCGCGAGGACGGTCGGGGGCCGGGTGGCCGCCTGCCGGACGGTGTCATCGACCGGTGCGGGTGCCCCGGTGACGACCAGCGGCGCGGTGGCCGACAGCGAGTTGTCCAGAGTGATCACTCGCACCTGGCAGGGACAACCGCCGGGTGGCGCCACGACGGTCAGCGGAGTCCCACCGGTGCCGCCAGCCGGCAGGTGGATCTGTGCCGAACTGTCCACCGCGCAGCGTGCCGGCGTGCCCGTGCCACACAGCTCGATGCGGACCGTACCGCCGGGCCAGCCGGTGAGCCGGACCAGCACCTGCTCCCCCGGCTTCGCCTCGGTCCGGTCCACGCCGACGTGAGGGCCGGGATCCGGGGCGCCGGTCAGGGCGAGGGCGGCGATCAGGGCGAGAGCGGAGGTCGGGAGCCTCACTTCTCGACCGTCGGCGGTCGACGCCGCGCCGAGCGCAGCCGGATGACCAGCAGCCAGCCGAGACCGGTGAGCAGGACGGCGGCCCAGACCCACGGTACGGCCCAGGTGCCGACGGTACGGCGCACCGTGGGCAGGATCTGGTCGGGGGTGGCCGGGTCGACGGCCACGGCGGCGGTCAGCCGACCGACTGGTGCCACGCCGTTGATCTGTTTGGTGATGGTGATCGCCGCGCCGGGCAGCAGTTCGGGCACGTCGACGGGTTCGGTACGGGCCAGCCGGAGACCGAACGGGGCGGTCAGGCGTACCTGGGTGGTGCCGGTCAGTCGGGTGTTACCGGTGTTGCGCAACCGGTAGCTGACCACGACCGGGCCGGTGCCGAACGGGTTGAGCGGGTTGTCGTAGCCGATCCGCATCGCCTCGACCTGGAGGCCGGGACGGACCGGGCCGGCCACCCGCAGGTAGATCCGGGCCGCGACCCGCCGGTCCAGGTTGACCTGTCCCCCGTCGCCGGCGGACTGCACCTGGGCGATCGAGGCGACCACGCCGCCGGCGTGGTCGCCGGGTGTGGCGTTGGCCGGCACGGTGATCTGGAACGGCAGGATCACCTGTTCCCCGGCGGGCACCCGGTAGGTCCGCTCGGCGAAGGTGGTCCAGGCGCCCACGTCGGTGGCGGGGCGACTGGCCGGTTGCAGGGCGAACCCGCCGTCGGTGGTGGTGAACGCGTCGGCGCCGTACACCGCGAAGGTCATCGCGCGTTTGCTCAGGTTGGTGATGGCGACCCGGTCGTCGATGCGCTGGCCGGGTTCGGCATCGTGGACGAAGTAGCTGCGCCCGGTGGGCCCGGACGGGCCGGAGGGCTGGACCGCCCAGGTGAAGCCGGTGGCGCTCGGGGTCGGGGCGGGTGCCGACGCGGCGGCCGGGCCGCCGGCCAGGACGGTGGCTAGCACGGTGAGGACCGCGGTCGCGGCGACCAGGTGCGGAGAAGGGCACCTCGTCATCAGTCTGCGCACAACAAGGTGCCCTTCCACGCGTCAGGACAGGGTCAGGGTGAGGGTGGCGGTGTAGTCACCCGGCGCGGCGGCGGGCGGGACCCCGAGGCGCAGGTCGGCACCGCACTGGAAGCTGCCGGCGCTGGCCCCGGCCCCGGCGGCGCACAGCGTACGGGCGCTGCCCAGGCCGTTACCCGGGTTGGCCGGGGCACCGGGGTTGACCACCCCGGTTGCGCCCACCAGACCGTCGGCGAGCACGGACGCGCTCGGCGTCCAGCCGAGGTTGTCGGCGGCGATGGCGCCACCGAGCGCGCTGGTGAACTCCTCCACCTGACCGACGACGTTCCAGCCGGCGTTGGTGCCGCGCAGGTCGCTGACCGTCACCGCGTGGAGTGCGCCGCCGGCGAAGGCGCCGGGGTGCACGGCGGACAGTGCAACGCTGCTGCCCGAGGCGGTCAGCGTCAGCGGGCCGGACTGGAGCACCTCGGCGGTGATCTCCTGCTCGGCGCCGCTCGGGCCACCGCCGAAGGTGATCGGGGTGAAGGTGTCCTGGCTGCGGTCGCTGGAGGCGTGCGCCGCGAAGGTCATCACGTAGCACTGGATCGCGGTGCAGTCGACGCTGTTGCCGTTGCCGTCGATGTAGGTCGGCACCAGGTCCAGGGTGGTGGAGAAGCTGCCGTCGGCGGGCAGCCGCACCTGAGCGGCGGACGACGAGGCGTTCTTGTGCACCCACTTGACCGGCTTGTAGGGACGCGAGTTCGTCCAGTAGTTCTCACCCTTGGGCCCGAAGGCCAGGTAGAAGCCGACGCCACCGTTGGCCTCCGGGTCGAACCCGGTACCGGTGACGGTGACGGTGGCGCCCTCAGGGTCGAGAGCGGCGGACGGGTTCACCGTCACCGACGGGGCGGCGGGAGCGCCACCGACGCCGGTGCTGAGGGTGAACGACGCCGGGTCGAGCACGGTGCCGGCGGTGAAGAAGCCGGAGAACGCGGTGGCCCCGGTCTCGGTGAGCGTGGTGGTGAGGTTGCTCCAGGAGGCCGTGCCGCCGGAGACCGTCGGGCTGGTCGTGGCGAGGGTGGCGATGGCCGCCTGCTCGATGCGCACCGGCTGGAAGCCGCCGCCGCTGGCCTGCAGGTCGACGTCGGCGAGCAGGGAGCCGCCGGCGCCGTCGAGGACCACGGTCGGGTTGGCCAGGGTGATGGTGAAGAAGTGCGCAGGGTACGAGAAAACCACCGTGCCGCCGTAGTTCACCGTCGTCGCTCCGGTGGCACTGTCGTACGTGCCGCCGGTGGCCGGGAACTTGAAGGTGCCGTCGGCGTTGCGGGTCGCACCGTCGGTGACCGCGATCGGCGGGTTGCCGTTGCCGGTCGACACGTACGCGCGGAATGAACTCTTGAAGCCCCAGTCGAGGCTTCCCCCGGTGACAGCGGTGGGTGCCGCCGTGGCCGGGGTCACCACGGTCAGTGCGGCGGCGGCACCGAGTACCGCGGCCGTCACCCACCGGTACGACCGTCGGCGAACACCGCCGGGTCTGGGTACGGACATGTGTCTTCCTCTCAGCAGGGGGAGGGCAGGGTTAGGTTAGGCTCACCTAACTTTTTGGAGAATCCCCCGAACGCCCTCTTGCGCGATTGGCAAGATCGACTTAGGTTAGCCTAACCATACCAACGGAGGTTAGTCATGCCTGCCCGCCTAGCCGCCGCCCTGGTCAGCGCGATACTGCTGGCCCTCGGCACCCTTCCGGCCAGCCCCGCGTACGCGAACACGGTCGGCGAGGGACCAAACGGTCAACGGCTCTCCGTCAGCAAGACGAGTGGGATTTCGCTCGTCGGCACCACCGTCACCGTCACCGGTTCCGGCTACGACACCAGCAAGGGGATCTACGTCGCGTACTGCGTCGACAACGGCGCGGGCGTGGCACCCTCACCCTGCGGCGGCGGCGTCGACACCACCGGCTCCACCGGCGCCTCGCACTGGATCTCTTCCAATCCACCCTCGTACGCCGAAGGGCTGACCGTCGCGTATGGCGCGGGCGGATCGTTCACCGTGCAGGTGAAGATCACCTCAAAGATCGGCGACGTGGACTGCACCACCGGCCGCTGCGTGGTGGCCAGCCGCAACGACCACACCCGCGCCTCGGACCGCTCCCAGGACGTCAAGGTGCCGGTAACCTTCGTCACCCCGGCCAGCCCGAGCGCACCCGCTGCCGCCCCGGCCGCACCCGCTCCCGCCGCGCCGACGAACACCTCCGCCGCGCCGACGAACACCTCCACCTCGACCACACCGGCCGCCACCGGCTCGGCGCCCGCAGCCATCGTCGGCTCGGCCGCCGCTGCCGGGGCCACCGACGCCGCCGGCGGCGAGGCCGCACCGGCACCCGGCGCCGAACAGCCCCTGCTCACCACGCAGGTCAGCGACACCTCCGGCGCGGGAGGCTGGTTCACCGCGGTCCTGGCGGGACTTGCCGTGCTGCTGGTCGTCGTGGTGGCGCTGCGGATGCGGGGCCGACGCCGGGAACAGCGATGAGAAGGTGCCTGACGCTGCTGACGCTGCCCGCGCTGCTCGGCCTCACCGCCTGTGCGCCCGCCGCCTCGACGGCGGCCCCGACGACGGGCTGCGGACCGACCACGGCCGTGGTCACCGACGTGGACATCGCGCCGATCGGCGTCGATCCCGGCAGCACCCTGCCGGCCACGGTCGCCTCGGCCGACGGCTCCAGCGTGACGGTCACCGACGCCAGCCGCATCCTGCCGGTGAACCTCTACGGTTCGATCGCCGAGATCGTGTTCAGTCTCGGGCTCGGTGACCGGGTCATCGGCCGGGACACCTCCACCACCTTCCCGGCCGCCAGCGACCTGCCCGTGGTCACCCCGGCCGGACACGACCTGTCCACCGAGGCCATTCTGCGCCTCAACCCCACCGTCGTACTCGCCGACGACAGCATCGGCCCGCCCGAGGTGCTCGCCCAACTGCGCCGCGCCGGCATCCCGGTGGTCCTCGTCGACGACGACCAGAGCCTGGCCGCCATCGGCCGCAACATCCGGACCATCGCCGCCGCGCTCGGCGTACCGGAGGCCGGGGAACTGCTGGTGACCCGGGTGGAGAGCGACATCGCCGCGGCCCGCCGGGTCGCACCACCCGACGTCGCACCACTGCGCATCGCGTTCCTGTACGTCCGCGGCACCGCCGGGGTCTACCTGATCGGTGGCAGGGGCGCCGGATCCGACGAGATGATCCGCGCCATCGGCGCCACCGACGCCGGCACCGAGATCGGGTTGTCCAACTTCCGCCCGCTGACCAGCGAAGGACTGATCAACGCGGCACCCGACGTCATCCTGGTGATGACCGAAGGGCTGGAGTCGGTCAAGGGTGTCGACGGGTTGCTCACCCTGCCCGGGGTGGCCCAGACCCCGGCCGGTCAGCACCGCCGCATCGTGGACATGGACGACGGGCTGCTGCTCACCTTCGGCGCGCGTACCGGCCGGGCCATCCGGGCGTTGGCCGACGCGGTGTACGGATCATGCGCGTGAGACGGGTAAGCCTGGTCGCGGGCCTCGCGGTCGCCCTGCTGCTGCTCTGCCTCGTCGCCGCCGGCACCGGGCAGGTCCGGGTCCCCCCGGCGGAGGTCCTCGGCTCGATCCTGCACCGCATCGGCCTCGACATCGGACCGACACCGAGCGCCACCCACGGCGAGAGCGCACTGTGGGTGGTGCGCTTCCCCCGGGTCGTGCTCGCCGTGATCGTCGGGGCCGCGCTCGGCTGTGCCGGTGCGCTGATGCAGGGCGTCTTCGGCAACCCCCTGGCCGAGCCCGGCGTCATCGGCGTCTCCTCCGGCGCGGCGGTCGGCGCGGCGACGGTCATCATCACCGGAGCGGCCACCTTCGGCGGCTGGACCGTGGCCGCCGGGGCGTTCCTGGGCGGTCTCGCCGCCACCGCCGTGGTCTACTCGATGTCGCGCGTCGGCGGGCGGACCGAGGTGGTCACCCTGGTGCTGACCGGCATCGCGGTCAACGCGGTGGCCGGCGCGCTGATCGGCCTGCTGATGTTCTTCGGTGACGCGGACGCCGTACGGGCCATCGCCTTCTGGCAGCTCGGCAGCCTGGCGCAGGCGAACTGGGCGGCGGTGGCGGTCACCGCCCCGTGCGCGGCGGTCGGCATCGCGGTCGCTGTCGCCGCCGCCCGCCGCCTCGACCTGCTCGCCCTCGGCGACCGGTCGGCCCGGCACCTCGGCGTCCACGTCGAACGGCTGCGGCTGGCGATGGTCGCGGTGACCGCCCTGCTCGGTGCCGCGGCCGTGGCCTTCACCGGGGTGATCTCCTTCGTCGGTCTGGTGGTGCCGCACCTGGTCCGGATGGTCGCCGGCCCCGGACACCGGCTGCTGCTGCCGGCCAGCGCCCTGGGCGGGGCCATCGTGGTCGTCGCCGGGGATCTGGCCGCCCGCACCCTGGTCGACTACCAGGAACTGCCGCTGGGCGTGTTGACCGCCGTGGTCGGCGGACCGTGCTTCTTCTGGCTGCTGCGCCGGACTCGGGCCCGAGCGGGAGGTTGGGGATGATGTGGGCTGATGTCGATCCGGACCAGATCGGCCTGCGGGTCGAGCGCCTGAGCATCCGGCGCGACACGCGACCGATCCTGTCCGAGGTGTCCCTCGCGGTGCGCCCCGGCGAACTGCTGGCGCTGGCCGGCCCCAACGGTGCCGGCAAGAGCACCCTGCTCGCCGCGATCTGCGGCGACCTGGCTCCCGCCACCGGCACCATCGAGTTCGCCGGCCGGCCGCTGACCCGTTGGGCACCGGTCGAGCTGGCCCGACTGCGCGCCATGCTGCCGCAGCGTGCCACCATGTCGTTCCCGTTCACCGTGGCCGAGGTCGTCGCGATGGGACGTGCCCCGTGGGCCGGTACGCGGCTCGCCGCCGAGGACGACGACGCGGTGGCCGAGGCGTTGCGGCTGACCGGGATGCAGGCGTTCGCCGGCCGGGTGTTCTCCGCGCTCTCCGGTGGCGAGCAGGCACGCGCGGCACTGGCCCGGGTGCTCGCCCAGCGCACCCCGATGCTGCTGCTGGACGAGCCGACCGCCGCACTGGACCTGCATCACCAGGAGTTGGTGCTCAGGCTGGCCCGCGATCGGGCCCGGCAGGGTGGCAGCGTCGTGATCGTGCTGCACGACCTGGGCCTGGCGGCGGCGTACGCGGACCGCATCGCGTTGCTGGCCGGTGGCCGGCTGGTCGCCGACGGGCCACCGGGCACAGTGTTCACCGCCGATCGCCTCAGCGAGGTCTACCAGCACGAGGTCGAGGTGCTGCCGCACCCGCACACCGGTGTCCCGCTCGTGCTGCCGGTACGCCCCTGACCAGCCGGGCTGGTCAGGGGCGTCAGGTCTACGGTAATGCGGTCAGCTCAGCTGGCGTCCGGTCGTGGGGTACGGCCCAGCGCGGCGCACGCCTCGCGGTACATCCGGGCGGCCTCGGCGCGGATCTGCCGGCGCTCGACGATCCGGTCGGCGAACGGAATGCGGACCGGCACCTCGACGCCGTCCACGACGGCCAGGAACTCCATCGCTTCGGCGTCCATGCCCGACATGGTGGCCGCAGTGGCCGTCGGCTGGCCGCCCAACCCCTGGCAGATCACCCGACAGTCGTCGGCGTGGTCGGTGTTCATGTGTCGCAGCACCGCCACGACCACCTCGGGGGTGACGGGGTTCGTAGCGGTCACGCCGCGCTCCCCTGCGTGACCGCCCGCCCCAGGTCGTCGAGCATGGCGGTGTTCAGCCGGTAGGCGTACGACACCTCGCCCAGGAAGCGTTGCCGCTCGACGGCGTCCCAGGGCGCCGCGTCGAGCAGTTCGCGGTAGTGCTGCTTGACGGTACGCGCGTCCAGGCCGGGGAAGATGAAGAACCGGGTCCCGTCGGTGTCGAAGTCGAAGGTGCGGCGCAGCGCGCGGGCCATCACCTGACCACCGGAGAGGTCACCCAGGTATCGGGTGTAGTGGTGGGCGACGAAACCGGCCGGCCAGGAGAAGGCCACCTCGCGCAGGCGTGCCCGGTATTGCGCGGTGGCGTCACTCGGGGTGACCCGACCGGTCCAGTCCGGACCGTGCAGGAAGGACAGATCATCGACGATGCGCGGCAGTCGACGCAGTTCGTCGACGACGAACGGGCCGGCCACCGGATCGTCGCGCATCGTGTCGGCGGCCTCTTCCAAGGTCTGGTAGACCACATGCAGCTGTTCGAGCAGCGCAGCATACCCGGCCCGGTCCAGATGTCCCGACAACAACGCGTCGAAGTACGTCACACTCTGCGCGGCCCGATGGTCCGCCCTGGTCAGCTCACGCACCTCTGCGGCGAACCCCATAAGCACCTCCTGGTTAGGTAAGCCTAACCTATCATGATCAAGCTTCTTCGTGGAGATGGCCGAAAGTGCCAGCCCGGATGCCTGGACAGGGGAAACCACCTCTACCGACGCCCCGGCATGGCGACGCGCGAGGGACGTTGACACCGCTTGGGCGAACTGGCCCCCTCGGACGCCGAGTTCTCCGACAACGTGATCGCGCCGCCCGGTGCCGGGGAGCGGGGCCAACTGCTGAGGCGCAGGTCGGCCCCGGCGGGCGGGCGTACGCCACCGGCGCAAGCCCCCGTCCCGCCCGCCGGGGCGCCCCGGTAGGTGACAGCCCTACCCGTGCGGCGCCACGATCTGGATGAGGTTGCCGCAGGTGTCGTCGAAGACGGCGGTCGTCACGGTCCCCGCGTCCAGCGGGGGCTGGGTGAAGGTCACTCCCTGCGCGGTCAGCCGCTCGTACTCGGCCGACACGTCCGCGACGGTGAACATGGTGACCGGGATCCCGTCGGCGACGAGGGCCTTCTTGTAGGCGAGGGCGGCCGGGTGCTGATCCGGTTCGAGGAGCAGTTCCACACCCTCCGGGTCCTCCGGGGAGACCACGGTCAACCAGCTGTATTCGCCCAGCGGCACCTCGGTCTTCTTGGTGAAGCCGAGCACCCCGGTGTAGAAGGCCAGGGCCTTGGCCTGGTCGTCGACGAGAACACTCACGTGTCCGATTCGCATGGTCCCACCCGCCATCTCCGATAGATCTGCTGAAGTGGGGACGTGTCAAGGTCGATGAAGGTGTACCGGCCCTGACGGCGCAGCACCACCAGCCCCGCCTCGGCCAACACGGCCAGGTGCTGGGAGATGGCCTGGCGGGTGGAGGTGAACCCCTTTCCCGTCAACCGGACGCACAACTCGAACAGGGTCTGGCCGCTGCGTTCCTGCAACTCGTCGAGGATGGCCCGCCGGGTGGGATCTGCCAGCGCCTTGTACACGTCGCCCACCACGGCACCATAGGCAAGTGCTCACTTGCATGTCAACCATCGACGATGTTCCGAGTAGGTAAACCCTTGCCTCCGGCGGTCGGCAGGCCTGGCGCGGGCGGACGCATCTTGCGACCCTTACGCTCGTGTACGACTACGACGTGTTGGTGCTGGGTTCCGGACCCAGTGGTCAGAAGGCCGCGATCGCCGCCGCCAAGCTCGGCCGACGGGTCGGCCTGGTGGAACGACGCGACATGATCGGCGGGGTGTGCATCAACACCGGCACCGTGCCCTCCAAGACCCTGCGCGAGGCCGTGCTCTACCTGACCGGCCTGAGCCAGCGGGACCTGTACGGCAGCAGCTACCGGGTCAAGGAGGACATCACGGTCAGCGACCTGGCCGCCCGCACCCAGCATGTGATCAACCGGCAGACCGACGTGATCCGCAACCAGTTGGCTCGCAACCGGATAGCGGTGATCACCGGCACCGGGCGGTTCGCCGACCCCCACTCGGTCTGGGTGGACGGCGGATCCGGCCAGGAATCCAAGGTGACCTTCGACAAGGCGATCATCGCCGCCGGCACCCGTCCGGCCCGCCCGGACAGTGTCGACTTCGACGACCGGACCATCGTGGACTCCGACGGCGTCATCAACCTCCAGGCCGTACCGCGCAGCATGGTGGTGGTCGGCGCCGGGGTGATCGGCATGGAGTACGCCTCCATGTTCGCCGCCCTCGGGACCAAGGTGACCGTGGTCGAACGCCGCGAGCGGATGCTCGACTTCTGCGACGAGGAGATCGTCGAGTCCCTGAAGTACCACCTGCGGGACCTGTCGGTCACCTTCCGCTTCGGCGAGGAGGTCGCCGCGGTGGAGAAGCACCAGACCGCCGCGCTGTGCATCCTCAGGAGCGGCAAGAAGATCGTCGCGGACACGGTGATGTACTCCGCCGGGCGTCAGGGGCAGACCGACGGGCTGGACCTGGATGCCGCCGGCCTGACCGCCGATCGGCGGGGTCGCATCGAGGTCGACGCGAACTACCGCACCGCCGTGGAGAACATCTACGCCGTCGGTGACGTGATCGGCTTCCCGGCGCTGGCCTCGACCTCGATGGAACAGGGTCGGCTGGCCGCCCAGCACGCCTGCGGCGAGCCGGTGCGGGCCATGCACCAGTTGCAGCCGATCGGGATCTACACCATCCCGGAGATCAGCTTCGTCGGTAGGACCGAGCAGGAGTTGACCGACAGCGCCACCCCGTTCGAGGTCGGCATCGCCCGCTACCGCGAGCTGGCCCGGGGGCAGATCGTCGGTGACTCGTACGGAATGTTGAAGTTGCTCGTCTCACCGGAGGACGGACGCCTGCTGGGTGTGCACGTCTTCGGCACCGGCGCCACCGAAATCGTACACATCGGACAAACCGTGATGGGCTGCGGCGGCACGGTCGACTACCTGATCGACGCGGTGTTCAACTACCCCACCCTGGCCGAGGCGTACAAGGTGGCCGCCCTGGACGCCGCCAACAAGATCCGCAACATCACCCGCATCGACGGCTGATCGGGGCGGGGCGCTAAGCCCCACCCCGGTCGTTCTCAGCCGGCCGTCGCGAGTGACCGGCGGCGTGGTCCCAGGTGCCGGGCGTACGCGCCGGTGGTGAAGAAGGCCGGCAGTCCCTCGCCCAGCGCGGTCTCCTCGACGATGCGCGCCGCCTGCGCGGCGCGTTCCCGCTCGGCCTCCCCCCGCCCCTCGGACAGGGTCGCCACCTCCTCGGCCAACATCGCCCGCACCAGTTCCTCGGTGACGCTGCCCCCCTCGGCCAGCGGCGTACCGTGGTGCAGCCACTGCCACAGCTGGCAGCGGGCGATCTCGGCGGTAGCAGCGTCCTCCATCAGGTTCCACAGCGCCACCGCGCCTGCTCCCCCGAGCCAGGCGTCGATGTAGTGCAGTGCCACCGCGATGTTGGACCGCAGGCCGCTCTCGGTGACCTGGCCCGGGGTCTTGTCCACCGAGAGCAGGTCGGCGGCGGTCACGGACACCTCGTCCCGCTGCCGGTCGAGCTGGTTCGGGCGCTCGCCGAGCACCGCGTCGAACACCTCCCGGCAGGTCGACACCAGGCCGGGGTGGGCCACCCAGGAGCCGTCGAACCCATCGCCGGCCTCCCGCTGCTTGTCCGCCCGCACCTTGGCCAGGGCGGTGGCGTTGACCTCCGGGTCACGGGCCGGCACGAAGGCGGCCATCCCGCCGATCGCGTGGGCACCGCGCCGGTGACAGGTCCGCACCAGCAATTCGGTGTACGCCCGCATGAACGGCACCGTCATGGTGACCGCGGCCCGGTCCGGCAGGACGAAGTCCGGCCACTGCCCGAAGTTCTTGATGATGCTGAAGATGTAGTCCCACCGGCCGGCGTTCAATCCGGCCGAGTGTTCCCGCAGCTCGTAGAGGATCTCCTCCATCTCGAAGGCCGCCGTGATCGTCTCGATCAGGGTGGTCGCCCGGATGGTGCCCTGCGGCAGCCGCAGGTAGTGCTGGGCGAAGACGAAGATGTCGTTCCAGAGCCGCGCCTCGCGGTGGTCCTCCAGCTTCGGCAGGTAGAAGTACGGTCCCGCACCGGCGGCTAGTTGCCGACGGGCGCAGTGGAACAGGTAGAGCCCGAAGTCGACCAGGCTGGCCGAGATCGGCCGGCCGTCCACCACGATGCCCTTCTCCACCAGGTGCCAGCCGCGCGGCCGGACCACGATGGTGGCCAACTCCTCGCCGAGGGCGTACCGCTTGCCGCGCGGGTCGGTGAAGTCGATCCGCCGGTCCAGGGCGTCCATCAGGTTGAGCTGCCCGGAGATGACGTTGTGCCAGGTCGGGGCGGTGGCGTCCTCGAAGTCGGCGAGCCACACCTTGGCGCCGGAGTTCAGCGCGTTGATGGTCATCTTGCGCTCCGGGGGGCCGGTGATCTCCACCCGCCGGTCTTTCAGCCCCGGTGCCGGTGGGGCCACCCGCCAGGTCGGGTCGGCCCGCACCCCGATGGTCTCCGACAGGAAGTCGGGCAGCTGGCCGGTGGCGAACCGGTCCCGCCGGGCCCGGCGGGTGTCCAGCAGGGCCACCCGCCGGGCGGCGAACTCGCTGTCCAGGGTGACCAGGAACTCCAGCGCCTCGGGGGTGAGCACCTCGTCGAAGCGTTCGGCCATCGGGCCGATGATCTCGTACCTCATGCGAACTGCTCCTCTTCGGTGGAGCCGCGCAGCGCGGTGGTCTCGGCGGCCGGGTTGAGCACGGTGCTGATCAGGTCGAAGTAGCCGGTACCCACCTCGCGCTGGTGCTTGACCGCGGTGTAGCCGGCGGGCTCGGCGGCGAACTCCCGCTCCTGCAGCGACACGTAGGCCGCCATGCCGTCGGTGGCGTAGCCCCGGGCCAGGTCGAACATCGAGTAGTTCAGGGCGTGGAACCCGGCCAGGGTGATGAACTGGAACTTGTAGCCCATGTGGCCCAGTTCCCGCTGGAACTTGGCGATGGTGGCGTCGTCGAGGTGCTTGCGCCAGTTGAACGACGGCGAGCAGTTGTAGGCCAGCAGCTGGTCCGGGTACTCCGCCTTGATCGCCTCGGCGAAGCGACGGGCGACCTCCAGGTCCGGGGTGCTGGTCTCCATCCACAGCAGGTCGGCGTGCGGGGCGTACGCCAGGCCCCGGGCGATGCACGGTTCGATGCCGTTGCGCACCCGGTAGAAGCCCTCGGCGGTCCGCTCGCCGGTGACGAAGGGCTGGTCGCGCTCGTCCACGTCCGTGGTGAGCAGGGTGGCCGCCTGGGCGTCGGTGCGGGCGATGACCACGCTCGGCACCCCGGCCACGTCGGCGGCCAGCCGGGCCGCCTCCAGGGTGCGGATGTGCTGCCCGGTGGGGATGAGCACCTTGCCGCCGAGGTGGCCGCACTTCTTCTCGCTGGCTAGCTGGTCCTCCCAGTGCACCCCGGCCGCGCCGGCCGCGATCATGGCGTTCATCAGCTCGTACGCGTTGAGCACCCCACCGAAACCGGCCTCGGCGTCGGCGACGATCGGGGCCAGCCAGTCGATGCCGGAGGTGTCCCCCTCGGCGGTGGTGATCTGGGCGGCGCGCAGCAGCGCGTTGTTGATCCGGCGGACCACCGCCGGCACCGAGTTGGCCGGGTAGAGGCTCTGGTCAGGGTAGGTGTGGCCGGCCAGGTTGGCGTCGGCGGCCACCTGCCAGCCGGACAGGTAGATCGCCTTGAGCCCGGCCCGGACCATCTGCACGGCCTGGTTGCCGGTGAGGGCACCGAGGGCGTGGATGTAGTCCTCGCTGTTCAGCAGGCGCCACAGCCGGTTGGCGCCGTGCCGGGCCAGGGTGTGCTCCTCCTGGATCGCGCCCCGCAACCGCACCACGTCCTCGGCGCGGTAGCTACGTCGCACACCCCGCCAGCGGGGGTTGGTGTCCCATTCGTGCTGCAACTGCTCGACCGGGGTAGGCATCGTCTCTCGTCCCTTCACAATTCGTGGCCACACCGTTGCCGCTCAAGCGCCGCTGCCGGCCGCCGGTGTGGAACCCACGTTCACATGGGCTCGTCAGCCGGGTCGAGGGACGGAAAATGCCAATTCTTGTAAATCCTGAGAGGCGTTTTGCAAAATTGTTAATTGCCCTATTGGCAGCGGTGCTAATGTGACCCGACAAAACCTGCTGGGGTGGGAGGTGGGGACGATCAGCAAGACCTTCGCCGGGGCCCGGCTACGCCGGCTGCGCGAGGAACGGGCCCTCAGCCAGACCGAGCTGGCCCGGCACCTGGGCATCTCCCCCAGCTACCTCAACCAGATCGAGCACGACACCCGACCGCTGACCGTGCCGGTGCTGCTGCGCATCACCGAACTGTTCGGGGTCGACCCCACCGTCTTCGCCGCCCACGACACCCCCCGCCTGGTCACCGGGCTGCGGGAGGCCCTACCCAGCCGGGCCAGCCTCGCCGACCTGACCGAGCTGGCCACCCGGCTGCCCGAGGTCGCCGCCGCCGTCATCGACCTGCACCGGCGCTACCAGCAGGCCGACGAGCAGCTCGCCGAGCTGGTCGGCGACCGGGAACGGCTCGGGCGCAGCCCGCACGACCAGGTCACCGAGTTCTTCTACCGGCGGCAGAACTACGTACCGGAGCTGGACGAGGAGGCCGAGCGGCTGGCCGCCGCGATGGGGTTGCGGCGCGGCGAGATACGGGGCCGGCTACGCGACCGACTCGCCCAGCGGCACGGGGTACGCATCCTGCGCGAGGACGCCGGCACCCTCGGCGGGGAACTGCACCGCTACCGCCCGCAGACCCGCACCCTGCACCTGTCCACCTCGCTGCGCGGCGGCCAGGAGGCGATGCGGATGGCCGCCCAGATCGCGCTGCTGGAATTCGCCGACGTCATCGACGAGATCGTCGAATCGGAGCACTTCGACGACCCGCAGACCCAGATTCTCACCCGGGTCGGGTTGGCCAACTACTTCGCGGCGGCGCTGATCCTGCCGTACGAACAGTTCCTGACCGCTGCCGAGCAGCGCCGGTACGACATCGAACTGCTCACCCAGCACTACGCAATCGGCTGGGAAACGGTCTGCCACCGGCTGAGCACGTTGCAGCGGCCCCGGGCGCGCGGGGTGCCCTTCTCCTTCGTCCGGGTGGACCGGGCCGGCAACATGTCCAAGCGTCAGTCCGCCACCGGCTTCCCGTTCTCCCGTACCGGCGGGACCTGTCCCCTATGGAACGTCTACGAGGCGTTCGGCGCGCCCGGCCGGGTGGTCACCCAGGTGGCCGCGATGCCGGACGGGCAACGCTACCTGTGGATCGCCCGCACCATCACCCGCCACCACGGCGGCTACGGCCAACCCGGCAAGGTGTACGCCATCGGCCTGGGCTGCGAGACCCGCCACGCCGGCCGCCTGGTCTACTCCACCGGGGTGGACCTGCACGCCGCCGAGGCCGCCACCCCCATCGGCCCCGGCTGCAAGACCTGCGAACGCATGACCTGCCCCCAACGAGCCGCCCCACCCATCAGCCGCCAACTGGACGTGGACGAGAACCGCAGCACCTTCGTCCCCTACCCCCTCCGCGACTAGGGTGTCGAGGGCAGAGCCGTCGCCGTGCGTTCGGCCAGGAGGAACTGCCGTAGTGATCGCGGCGGCACACCTGTCACGTCCTCGACGGTGGTGGTCGTCCGGTCCTCGGCGCCCTCCGCGATCATCACGTCCATGGCGGCGAGGACATCGGCGAAGGCGGCCGGCACGCCGTTCCGTTGGTGCCGCTCGGAGAGCTCCTTCGAGGTGACCTCGCGGTGGCGCACGGCCCGGCCGGTGGTGTCGCTCAGGATCTCGGCGACCTCGTCGAAGCTCAGCGGCTCCGGACCGGTCAGGACGAGGTCGCCGCCGGGCACCTCGGCGTCGGTGAGTGCCCGCGCGGCGACGGCGGCGATGTCCCCGGGGTCGATGAAGGGGATCCGCCCCCGGCCGGTGGCGCTGACGATCTCGCCGTCGCGCCGGGCGGACTGAGCGTGTGGGCGGTCGCCGGTGAAGTTGCTGGCGAACCAGGTCGGCCGCAGCACCACCGGCTCCGGCACAAAATCGGCGAGACGCGCGCCGAACATGCCGAGACCAGGACTGCCGATCGGCACTGCCGACGAGCTGAGCAGCGCAATTCGGCGTACGCCGGCCCGCCGGGCCTGCTCCAGGAACGGCACGACGACCGGCTCGGGGTCGACGGCGCCCGGTGGTGCCACCAGGTAGATCGCCCGCACGCCGTCGACGGCCCGTGGGTACGTGGTGGGATCGGCCCAGTCGAATCGCACGTCCGCGCCCGGCGAGCGGCCGGCCCGGCGTACCGGGATGTTCTCGCCGGCCAGTCGCCGGGCGAGACGGCTGCCGGTGGTCCCGGTCGCTGCGGTCACCAACACCGTCATGCCGATACCTCCGTCTCCATCATGGTCTCGGTGAGGATGAGGGGGTTCCAGTAGTCGCGGTAATGCCGGATGAGTCCGCCGGCGATGGTCAGCACGGCGACGTAGCGGACGGTGTACGGCTCGCCGTTGGCGACGATCCGGCCGCTGATCGCCATCTCGGCGACGATGACGTCCGGGTCGGTGGTCTCGTGCACGACGACGTCGTGCACGCGCTGGACGTCCAGCCGATCGGTGTAGCCGTCCAGGTATGCCTCGACGGCTTTGCGCCCGTCGAGGCGTTGCGGCCAGCCTGGTGGCGCGAACGGGAACTCCATGACGGCGTCGTCCGCGTACAGCGCGGTGAACCCGGCCATGTCGTGAGCGAGCAGGCGGTCGGTGGCGCGGCGGAAGATCTCCACGGGGGTGTCGGACACAGGTTCCTCCTCGGATCGGTGGCCGCTAAGATTCGGACCACTGGTCCGCTTCACTGTAGCGGACTGACGGTCCGTTTTGTCAAGGGAGTGCCATGCGAGTCGACAAGGCGCGCAACCGGGACATGGTGCTGGCTGCCGCTGCCCGCCTGTTTCACGAGGCCACCCACCCGGATGAGGTCTCGATGGACGCCGTCGCCGCCGCCGCAGGTGTCGGCAAGGGCACGATCTTCCGGGGCTTCGGTGACCGGCGCGGTCTGCTTCTCGCGCTCTACCAGGAGCACATAGACCGTGAACTCACCGCGCCGGTCGCCGAAGAGACGCCGGCGCAGACCGCCCTGGAACTGTTGACCCGCACCTGGCGGTTCAAACAACGCCATCGCATCCTCACCCTCGCCCTGGAGCGGGAGGGCTCTGGCAGCCCGTACCAGAACAGCGGCTACACCCAACTACACGCCCAACTCACCGACCTCGTCGGCCAGGCACGCGGCACCGACAACGCCGCCTTCCTGGCCCACGCGCTGATCGCCGCCGTGCGGAGCGACCTCATCGAGCACCTGCGCAACCACCCCGAAATCGACGCCGAAGCCGGCCTGCGCGAGCTGGTGTACGACGTGCTCGGCTAGCGCTCGGCAGGTTCCCTCAGGTGCGTTGGGCTGTCGCCCGCCGGTGCCGTAGCCCCAAACGTCCATGCAACCTTCGTCGCTGCGCCTACGCAACGAGGAATGCGGCACCGCGTCGAGGCAGCGGCCGGCGCGGTCTCGTGCACCAGGTGGCCGGCGGTGATGGTGACGAGACGAGCGTCGGCCAACCGGTCAGGGAGTTCGGCGACGTGCTGCTGGGATACCGGGCTCGACGGGCCACCGCCGATCAGCAGGTAGGTGCGGTGATCGGGCGACGAGGTCGCCCCAGCGTGGATCCGGATCGCGCTGTCTCCGTGGCCGCGCAGGTCGACGGCGTACACCGACCGGTCGGCGGCGATGGGCGCGATCCCCCGGGGCCGGTCTTCCAGCCGGTCGGCGTACCCGTCCAACCAGCGGTGCAGCGCCTCGCCGTGGCCGTGGCGGGCCATGGCCTCGACCGCCATGGGTGCGTGGTTGGAGAGCCACCCGTTTCGTTCCGGGCCGGAGAGCCGGACCCGCTGGTAAGCCTCGTCGAGTTCACTCATGCGCTGACGGTAGGAGCTGAAGGAAGGTTGAGGTCAACCACGACCGATGCCGTCCGGGCCCAGTGCCAGCGGGTCGTGGCCACGACGGTTGGAGGCGGGCAGAGACTGGGTCGACGTCACCATCCCGCCCATCCGCTCGCCATCGCTGCGGCTACGCGTCGAGAAACGCGATCACCGTGTCGAGGTAGGCATCCGGCTCGGTCTCGTGCACCAAGTGCCCGGCGTCGATGGTGACCAGTCGGGCGTCGGCCAACCGGTCGGCGAGTTCGGCGACGTGTCGCTGGGGCACTGGGCTCGACGGGCCGCCGCCGAGCAGCAGGGTGGGTACGGTGATCCGGGCGATGATGTCGGGCCAGTCTGAAGACGGGTCGTCGATCTCGGGGCGGACCTGCTCCACCACCCGCCAGTCGAATGGCAACTCCCCCGCCGGCCGCTCCGGTGGCGCAGGTGGACGAGGGCGCGGAAAGCCGATGTCCTCCAACACCAGGCGACGGATGTGCTGCGGTCCGGCTGCCGCCGCCGCCCGGCAGGCGATGAGGCCGCCGAGGGAATGGCCGATCAGGTCGACCGGGCCGATATCGAGGCGTTCGAGGAGGCCCAGGACGTCCCGGGCGAACAGTTCCAGCCGGTACTCACCAGGCCAGTCGCTGCCTCCGTGACCGCGCAGATCGACGGCGTACACCGTCCGCTCGGCGGCCAGTTCCGCCGCGATCACGTCCCAGTCCTGGGCCGTCCGGCCGGTGGCGGGCAACAGCACCACCGGGATACGGCCCACACCACCAGTTGGCCACACCCACAACGAAAGGCGAACATCACCGAGCGCGACGTCAATCAGATCGGGCACCAGGCAACCATCACTGACATCGCCGCTGGACACCAACCGATTCCGCTCCCAGCAGACCCCCCTCCTCCCCGTTGATCATGAGGTTCGCGGCAGTTGTTGATCTCCACAGTGCCGCCAACCTCATGATCAACGGGGAGGGGTTGGGCGGGTGAGGTCGCGGGCCAGATGGGAGGGGCGGGGGCCGGTTGAGCGGAGACGGCGGAGGTCTGTGGGGGTGTCGTACATCAGTTGGAGGTGGAAGTAGTTGATGTGTTCCAGGATGGCGAACAGGGCGAAGGCCAGTCCCGGCCAGGAGGTGCGGCCTGGGGTTGTCACGGCTGCGTAGCCGGTGGCCAGGAGGGCGGCGGCTAGGAGCAGTGGGTTGGCGGTGCGGGCTGCGCGGAAGGCCGGTAGCGCCGGGAGGTGGGGGTGGCGGGCGTTGAGCCGATGCAGTTTGGCTGCCCAGTAGGCGGCGCCTTCGATCAGCAGGAGCGCGAACAAGGCGAAGCCGAGCAGGTTGGTTGCCGTGGCTGGGAGCCCGACCAGGCCGAACCATATCCAAGCTTGCAGTGGGATGTTTATGAGTTCCAGGGCAGCCAGCGAGCGCAGCCGGCCGCGAACAGTCTGACTGGGAGTTGGGCCGGTGGGGACGGTTCGCATGCCAGCCATCATGGATCATGGCGCGCTATATGCCCTGTCATGCCGTAGGCGTTTATCGGCCGCCTGGTAACCGTGCTCGCGTTCCTGCGTGCACCACTCGGGCGGTACGGTTCGGCGGTGGCTGGCAGCGTCGGACCATCGTTGATCTTCGTGGACATCGACGGGGTGCTGATCCCGCTACGGTCCCGGCCGTACGCAGTTTGTGCTGGTGGGCATGACGACGGGCCCGATCAGCACGGGAATCCGCTGTTGGACCGTCTCGATCCCGCCGACGGTGATCGGCTGCTGGCCCTGCCGGGTGAGCTGGTCTGGGCCAGCACCTGGGTGGCCGAGGCCAACGAGGTCGTGGCGCCCCGGATCGGTCTGCCCGCTCTACCCTTCGTCGACTGGCCCGACGACGGCGAGGAACCACCACGTGGAGTGCACTGGAAGACCAAGCCTTTGGTGCGGTGGGCGGCAGGTCGCCCGTTCGTCTGGCTGGACGACGAGATCAGCGACGCCGACCGGCGATGGGTCGCCGCCCAGCACCCGCAACCTGCACTCCCGCATCGTGTCGACCCGGACCGGGGACTGACCCGGATCGACCTCGCGGCGGTGAGTCGCTGGCTGGACCAGCACGGCTGATCGGTCCGCCGTGCCGCAGCAGCGCGGCGACCACAGCCCTGGCGGCCGGTACCCGGCGGCGCGGTGGTGAAGGCCGCTCCGCCGGCCAGTTCGCGCCGCCTACAGGAAGCGCTCCGGGTCGAAGCTTTCGAGGTCGATGATGCGGACCCGAGGAAGCACGTTGGTGAAGCAGTCCGCGTCCTCCTCGATGTCGAATATCTGTAGGCCCGGCAGCTCGGCGAAGCCGGCGTTGAGGAATTCCTTGAACCCGACGACCGCGACCTGACGATCGCCGTCGAGCAGCAGCTCGCCGAGCTGCGGCAGGAAGTCACCGTCGTGGCTGGCCAGCATCACATTGCCCGGGCGCCGGGCGATGGCCTGCAAAGTCCGCTGGATGCCGATGTCCACCACCTTTTGATCCGATGAACCAGCTAGCGGGATGGGCCGGTAATCCATGCTCAGCAGGGCCCGGACGAACGGCATCGGCAGTACGCCACCGGAGGCGTTGAGGAAGAACAGGCCCTTCACCGGCTGCCGCCAGGTGTCGCGCGCGAACTCCCGCAGACGCTCCCACCGGGGTCGCTCCGCAGGGGCCGGCCGGCGCTCCAGAACACTGTTGCCGAGAGTGGCGTCGATGTTCTCCCCGTCCACGATGAGGTACGTGACGGATTCCGATATACCGGGCATAGAGGTACCTCTCGAGTGGAGCAGCCAGCGCGGACCGGTCCAGCCCGAGCGTGTGACGTGCCAGAAGCCATGCTCGTGGTCAAGGGTATTGGCTGACCGGCCGCCGCACCTCGGCAGCCTCGAGAGTCGGGGGTTCCGGCCACCGGGGGTCTCCGTGTCGTACCGGAGAGTGATGCCGACTCACGCACGGTCGCCGGCGGCAGGCGGGGTCAGGGTCGGCGTAGCCTGCCGATGATGGAGCGCAAGCAGGGGTACGGGGAACTGCTCGACGCGGCGCGGGCGGGCGACGGGGAGGCGTTCGGGCGGCTGGTCGGGCCGCTGCGCGAGGAGTTGCGCGCCCACTGCTACCGGATGCTCGGGTCCCTGCACGACGCCGAGGACGCCGTCCAGGACACCCTGGATCGAGCCTGGCGGAACCTCGCCCGGTTCCAGGATGACCATGGATCGATCCGGCCCTGGCTCTACAGGATCGCCACGAATCGGGCGTTGACCCTGATCGAGCGGCGGAGGCGCCGGGAGTTGCCCACCGACCTTCGACCGGACGTCGCGGCGACGGCCGAGCTGGCGTGGTTGGAGCCGTACCCCCAGCGGTTGATGGGGTGGACCGAGCAGCTCGGCCCGGAGACCCGGATGATCGCCCGGGAGAGCCTGGAGCTGGCGTTCGTCGCCGCGTTGCAGCATCTGTCGGCCCGGCAGCGGGCGGTGCTGCTGCTGCGCGAGGTGCTCGGCTATTCGGCCAGGGAGGCCGCCGACCTGCTGGGCACCACAGTCGCGGCGGTCAACAGCGCCTTGCAGCGGGCCCGCGCGGTCCTCACCGGTCTGCTGCCCGAGCAGACCCAGCAACGGACCCTGGGGGCGCTCGGCGACGCGGGACAGCGGGAGTTGGCCCTCCGGTACGCGGCGGCCTGGGAGGCCGGTGACGTCGAGGCCATCGTGGCGATGTTGACCGACGACGCGCGGTACTCGATGCCGCCACTGCGGGTCTGGTACGAGGGCCGGCCGGCGATCCGAGGTTTCCTCGTCGAGGTGGTGGGTTCGTACCGCTGGCGTTTCCTGCCGGGCCGGGCCAACGGGCAGCTGGCGTTCGGCACGTACCGCTGGGACGAAGCCCAGGGCGCCTACCTGCCGGCGGGTCTGGACCTGCTCACGCTGCGCGGCGCCCGGATCGCCGAGGTGGTCTCATTCCTCGACGCCGCTTTCCCACGCTACGGGCTGCCGGCCCGACTCGACGGCGAGCCAGCCGGGGTGCGATGAGTTTGCCGCCCGGCCCGGGTTGTAGGGGTGACGGACCCCGAACGACCCGGAAGGACCGATCATGGCGACTGACGAGGAACAGATCCGCACCCTGATCGAACGCTGGGTCGCCGCGGTGCACCGCGGCGACCTCGATGCCGTGCTGGCCGACCACGCCGAGGACATCGTGATGTTCGACGTGCCGCCGCCGCAGCAGGGGGTACGAGGGCTGGCCGCCTACCGGCAGAGCTGGCCGCCGTTCTTCCGCTGGCAGGCCCAGGGCGCCTCGTTCGAGATCGAGTCGTTGGAGGTCACGGCCGGCGGCGAGGTGGCGTTCGCGTACGCCCTGCTGCGCTGCGGCACGGCGGCGGACCTCGCCGCGGCGCCTGACCGGCGACTACGCCTCACGCTGGGTCTGCGCCGTCAGGACGGGCGCTGGGTGGTGACCCACGAGCACCATTCCTTCCCGCTCGACACCGCCGTGCGGGACCCGGCCGCCGACGAACGGGAGCTACGCGAACTGCACCAGCGGTGGTTCGCCGCGACCGCCGCCCAGGACCTCGACGCCCTGATGGAGCCCATCGCCCCCGACATCGTGTCGTACGAACACGACGGCCCCTTGCAATACGTGGGCGCACCAGCGGTACGTGAGGTCTGCCAGGCCGGTCTGGACGCCGCCGCCGACGGCAAGGTGACCTGGGAGATCCCCAACCAGACCATCCTGATAGCCGGCGACCTGGCCGTCTCCTGGGGCCTCAACCGCATACGAGTAACCCCGCCCGACGGCGAAAGCACGGAAACCTGGTCCCGCGGCACCCGAATCTTCACCCGCCGCGCTGGCACCTGGCGCCTGACCCACCAACACCTCTCCCACCCTCTCCCACCCTCTCCCACCCTCTCCCACCCCCACCCCCCGCCCGCAATGGTTGATCATGAGGTTGACGGCAGTCGTTGATATCCACGCTGCCGCCAACCTCATGATCAACGGAGATGGTGCTAGCGGATGTCGACGCGAGGGTTAGCCCTGGGTGATGGTGACGTCGTCTACGGCGGCCTCTACCAGGCTGGCGGTGCCCGCGTCGGCGGCTTCGATGAGGATTCTTACGGTTTGGCCGGGATAGGGGGTCAGGCTCCAACTGCTTGAGGTCCAGGTGGCGTTGCGGTTGGTGGCGGTGGCGGACTGGGTGAAGAGGGGGGTGGTGCCGGCGTTGTGGATCACGGAGACCCGGAAGTAGTCGGCGCTGGTGGCGTTGCTGCCGTGGGCCAGGTACCAGGACATCTTCAGGGTCAGCGGGCCGGTGGCGGGCAGGGTGATGGCGGGTGAGCGGACGCTGGTCGTACCGCCGTCGATGTCGTGGTCGCCGGCGGAGGTGCCGGCCAGCCGGCCGGTGACCAGGCTGTTCGTGCCGGAGAGGGCGGTGAGTTGCTTGGCGCCGCTGGAGTTGGTGGCCTGCGGCACGCCACGCTCCCAGCTGCCGCTGGTGGCGGTGTCGGTGCCGGCCGGGTTGGTGGTCCAGCCGGTGGAGGTCTCGAAGGTATCCGACCAGACCGTCGTCGCCGGGGTGCCGGCGGCCAGGGTCCAGAGGGCGTACGCGGCGGCGTCACCGGCCCGGTTGAGCACAGTGTCGGAGATGTTGCTCGGGTACGTGTCGCAGGACCGGTGGTAGCAGGGGTCGAAGGCGCTCTGGGTGCCGCCCCACTTGGTCACCTGCGCGGCGGTCTTCACCCGGGAGGCGCCCGCCGCCACCCCGGAGGTCTGCACCCCGATCGCGTTGAAGGGGGCGTCGTCGGAACGGCCGGCGCCTTCGGTGTTCTCCTCGGTCGGCACCCCGATGGAGTCGTAGTACGCCTTCAGGGTCTGGCCGGGCACGGAGGTGATCCGGTTGATGAAGTAGCCGCCGTTGACGGAGCCGACCATGTCGAAGTTGAAGTAGGCCTTGATCTTCGCCCGTTCCGTGCTGGACAGGGAGTTGGCGTAGAACCGGGACCCGTTGAGGCCCTGCTCCTCGTCGGTCCAGAAGGCGAACCGGACCCGGCTGGTCAGGCTCGGATTGGTCGCCGCGAGGGTCAGGGCGATCTCCAGCAGGGTCGCCGACCCGGAGGCGTTGTCGTTGATGCCGGGACCGGCCGACACCCCGTCCAGGTGGGCGCCGAACATGTAGATGCTGTTCGGGTCCCCACCGCCCGGCCAGTCGGCGATCACGTTAGGACCGGCGCCGCTGGTGCAGCCGGAGGTGCAGTTCTGCCGGGTAACGGTGAACCCGGCGGCGGCCAGTCTGTTGTAGACGTAGGTCACCGAGGCGGTGTAGCCGGCGCCGGTGGCGCGTCGGTTGCCGCCGTTGTTGGTAGCGATCGTCTGGAACTGCTGAATATGCGCCTTGGTGTTGGTCAGCGAGATGTCCGGCACCGCCAGGGCGGAAGCCACCGGGGTGGTCGCGGGAGCGGTGGTCGGCACGGCGACCACGGCGACGAGGGTCAGAGCCAGTGCCGTGCAGGCACGCAACACCGTAGTTACTCGCAACGTCTTCTCCTGCCGGGTAGGGAACGCCGGCACCACCGGCAGCCGCAGATTAGGACCGTGCGGAGAATGGCGTAAACACATCGCCCTATACCGCTTTATCCATAGCGTGACGAGGAGCTAGGTGGGAGTCTGCGACCGGACCACCGCCCACGTCGCGCCTCTGGTCACCCTGACCGCCCGCCGGCCGCCGAAGCCGCAGGTCTGAGCAGGGGGCTCAGTCCCACCAGAAGGCCCAGGTCGGGGCGTCGACGAGACGCTCCGCGTAGGCGGCGAGAGTGTACGGACGCTGCCCTTGCAGGATGTTGTCCGGGCAGAAGGCGAAGTGTTCGGCGGCGATGGGCAGCGCCTCATCCAGGTTGCTAGGCGGCGCGGCGACGCTGAGGTACAGCTCGGCGAAGCCGACCCCGATCACCCGTACCCCGAAGCGGTCCTCCCAGCTGCGCAGCACCGCGCACAGTTCGGCGACCCCGATGTGGTTGATCGCGCCGTGCCACCCGAGGGTGGCCAACACGTCGCTGCCGCGCGGCGCGGCGACCAGGCCGAGACGCATCTCCGGCTGGGCCTGCGACAGTTGCTCGGCCCAGTGGTCGGCGTGCTGTCGCACCCCCACCCGGGACGGCAGCTCCGGGGCCAGGCCCGGCCAGGTCCGGCCGTACGGGGCGGTGAGGGAATCCTCATCGGCCGGGGGCGGCGAGTCGTCGTCGGTCAGCGCGGCCCACCGGTCGGTGAGCACCCCCTCGACGTCATGCTGGTCGGGAGTGGAGGCCGCGGGCCAGAGCTCACCGTCTGTCCAGGGGCGGGACATGTCACCGCCGAGCCCGTCCAGCAGCACCGGCCACAACCCGGAGTCCTGATGTACGGCGTGCAGGCGCGACCACAGCCCGGCCGGTGCCGGCTCCTCGCTCATCCACAACACCGGCCGATCGTCGACACCCTCGCTGCCGCGTACGGTCTGGCCGGGCGGCAGCGGCACGGCGAGGGTTCGCGGAGCATCGTCCGGGAACAGTTCCAGCAGGTCGGCGGGCATCTCGTTCAACTGCGACGTCACGAGGCGTGAGAGTAGCGGCCGGGGCTGACTTTTCCGCGCTCCGCGCGGCGGCACCTTAAAACCGGTTGTCCCGCCGGGCGGGCTGCGCCAGGGTGGGCGCATGACGTACTGACGGATCGCACCCCGCCGCGCCGAGACCCCTCCGCGCCCCCTCGTGCCCTCATCCACCGTCCGTGCCTCCTCATTCTCCTCGGGAGAGAAATCCTTGTCTGAGCTGCACCTGCGGCAGTCGACGCTGCCCGCCTCCGACCCCGCCACGATCAGCGTCTTCGCCTCACCCACCAGTTGGATCGAGTCCGAGGCCCACACCCAGTGTCGTCAGGTAGCCGCCCTCGACGGCATGATCCACGTCGCCGCCATGCCCGACCTGCATCCGGGCAAGGGCGCCCCGATCGGGGCCGCGATGGCCTCCCGGGTGCTGTATCCGTTCCTCGTCGGATCCGACATCGGCTGCGGCATCGCGGTGTTCCCGATCCGGCTCAAGCGACCCGTACCGGAGAAGCTGGCCGCCCGGTTCCCGGACCTGGACCGGCCGCTGAATCCCGACCTGGACGCCGACGATCCGGCCTGGACGGTGCTGACCGGCGAGATACCCGCCGGCCACCTCGAGGGCCTGGGCACGGTGGGCCGGGGCAACCACTTCGTCGAGCTGGCCCGGATCGGGACGGTGCTCGACCCGACCCACGCCAGTCGGCTCGGGCTGGCCGCCGGTGACCTGGTGCTCGTCGTGCACTCCGGTTCCCGGGGGTTGGGCGAGCGGATCCTACGGGAGCACACCGAAGGGCACGGCGCGGGCCCGGCCCCGGATCCACAGGCCTACCTGGCCCGACACGACGAGGCCGTACGGTGGGGTGCGCTGAACCGTCGGCTACTGGCCGCCCGGGTCGCGTACGCCCTGGGCGCCGCGCCGACCGAGCCGATCGTGGACCAGTGCCACAACCTGGTGGAGGTACGCGACGGCGGCTACCTGCACCGCAAGGGTGCGGCCCCGGGTGACGGCCGGGACGTGCTGATCGCCGGCACCCGGGGCACCCCGTCCTACCTGGTGGCCGCGCACGCCGGTCCGGAGGCGAACTACTCGGTGGCGCACGGTGCGGGACGGAAGATGTCCCGGGCCGACGCCCTGCGCCGGGGGCGGGCCAAGCACACCGTCGAGGAGCTTCGGCGTACCCCGGTGGGGTCCCTGGTGGTGTGTGGCGACCGCCAACTGCTCTTCGAGGAGGCGCCGGGGGCGTACAAACGGATCGAGCAGGTGATCGCGGACCTGGTCACGCACCGGTTGGCCACCCCGATCGCGACCACCATTCCCCTGGTCACGTACAAGACGGCCGACCTGGCGGCCGGGTCGCGGCGCGACGAGCGACGGCGGCGGGGCCGGCGATGAGGGTACGTCTGCTGTTGTCGGCCGGACGCGGCCCGCAGGAGTGCGCCTGGGCGCTGGCCCAGCTGCTGCGACGCCTGGAAGCCGAGGCCGCACGGCAGCGGCTACGGGTGCACCGGGTCGACACGGTCGCCGGTGACCGGCCCGGCACCTACCGCTCGGTGCTGGTGGAGATCGACGGCGCCGGTGCCGAGGGCTTCACCGCCTCCTGGACCGGCACGTTGTGCTGGCAGGCACCCAGCCCGTACCGGGCCGGGGTGGGTCGGAAGAACTGGTACGTCACCGCCCAGCCCTGCCCGGCGGACACGGAGGCCACCTCCTTCGAGGAGTCCGAGGTGGAGGTCGTCGCCTGCCGCACCGGCGGGCCCGGTGGTCAGCACCGGAACAAGGCCAGCACGGCGGTACGGGCGACGCACCGCCCGACCGGGTTGGTGGTCGTGGTCGACACCGAGCGGCAGTTCAGCCTCAACCGCCGGATCGCGCTGCGGTTGCTGCGGCAGCGGCTCGCGGACCGGGACGAGAGCGCGGTACGCGACGCCACCACCGCGCGGTGGCAGCTGCACGACCGGCTGGTCCGCGGTGACCCGGTCCGGGTCGAACGCCCGTAGTCACCCGACGTCGCCCCAGGCGGCCTCGACCAGGGCGGGAAGCACCCGGGCGGCCGGGCCACGCAGGTTGATCTCACACACCGGGTCCAACGGGGTCGGCTCCGGATTGACCTGGATCACCGTGGCGCCGGACCGGGCGGCCAGGTGCGGGATCTCCGCGGCCGGGTACACCAGGCCGGAGGTGCCGACGGTCAGCAGTACCTCGCAGGAGGCGGCGGCCTCGGCGGCGGCTTCCAGGGCCGACTGCGGCAACGCCTCACCGAACCACACCACGCCCGGCCGGACCGGCGCCGAGCAGCGGTCGCAGCGCGGCGGGGGCAGCCGCCGTCCCTTGGTCGGCTCGTGCGGGGCGGGGGTCGGTGCCGGGTGGGCGCAGGCGGAGCAGCGGGGGGCGAACAGGCTGCCGTGCAGGTGCAGCGGGTCGGTGGAGCCGGCCCGCTCGTGCAGGTCGTCCACGTTCTGGGTGACCAGCACGGTGTGTGGGGCGTGGGTCTCGATCGCGGCCACGGCCAGGTGCCCCGGGTGCGGTCGGGCCCGCGCGACGGCCGCGCGGCGCCACTCGTACCAGCCCCAGACGAGAGCCGGGTCGGTCTCGAAGGCCGCCGGGGTGGCCAACTCCTGGGGGTCGTAACGCTGCCACAGGCCGGTGAGGGCGTCGCGGAAGGTCGGCACCCCGCTCTCGGCGGACATGCCCGCGCCGGTGAAGACCACCACCTGTCGGGCCCGGCCGAGCAGCTTCGCGGCCTGCGCCGTCGCCAATTCGGTCATCCGTCGAGACTATCGGCGCTCGGGTCGATCGCCGGGCTCGCCTACAGTGTCGGATCACCCTGTTGCCACGCGACGAGACGACGATCGGGGAGGGCCGTTGCGCCGGATGCCCGCGTTCGAGCTGCACCACTGGTTGATGCTCTCGTACGTCACGGTCATCTTCGGTGTCGCGATCTGGATGGCCGTCCTCGCGGTCGACTCGTTCCGGGCGACGTACGGCGGGGTGGCCGGTGCGGTGACCGTCGAGGACTGCGTGTACGCCGACACCGAGGACGGACCCCGGTGGACCTGTTCCGGGCCGTTCGTCTCCGCCGACGGCGCCGTCCGCATCGACGCGGTGAAGCTCACGCCCCGCCACGGCGACCCCCTCGAAGACGGTGTGACGGTGACGGGACGGGTCAGCAGCCCTACGGCGGACACTCTGCACACCGACGGCCGGTTCTGGATGTGGGGAACCGGGTTCACCGTCCTCTTCCTCGGGATCGGCGTCTACTCCCTGCGTTCCGCCCTGCGAATCGAGCGCGAGGTGGCGACGCCGCCGGTCGATCCCGAACTCGCGGCGATCTCCGCACGGGCCCGCGCGTTCCTCATCGAGTGGGAACACGTCCTCGCGCCGTCGGCCCCGGCAGCCGCAGCGCCGCCACCGGTGTCGATCGTCGACGGACCGAAGCGGGCGAACCTCACCGTCGGGAAGGTGCTGATCGGCTGGCTGCTGCTGGTGCTGACCATCGCCGGCACGGTGTGGCACCTGATGGAGTGGGAGCGCCAGGAGGTGGCGTCGTTGACCGGGCAGGCCCTGGGCACGGTCACCGGGGCCCGGCTCGGCGCGGAGGACCGGATCGAGGTCGCCTACCACGACGCCACCGGAGCCGAATGGCGGGTGCGGTGGAAGCCGGTGGACCCGGACAGCTACCGGGAGGGCGGCCAGGTGCCGGTGCGGTACGACCCGGCTCAGCCGTACGCGGTGATGCCGGCCTATCCCGAATTCTTCGAGATCGAGCCGCGAGGGCGGGAGGTGCTCGTCCATCTGGTGCTGCTGCCCGGGTACGTGTTGGCCTGGGCGTGGACGTGGCGGCTCGGGCGCTGGCTGCTCGGCGCGCGGCGTCGTGGTCGACCGGCCGAGGCCTGGGTCATGGTGGCGCAACGGCACTGGGGCATCGAGCCGACATCGTTCTGGCTCGAACTACGCGACGCCGACCGGATCTGGTACCAGCGGATCGTCTGGGATCGCCGGCTGGTGCGCCGGCTGGCCGGTGACCCGGCCGGCGGTGCGCAGCTGCCGCTGAGCGTCGAGCTGCGCCGCTGCCCAGGGTTGCGGCGCATGTACCTGGTCGACGTCGCCGGGGTGGGGCGGCTCTGGCCGGCGAGCACCGCCCGTACCCGACCGCGCCGTAACTACCAGCTGAGCCCGGTCGAGCTCCACTTGTTCGGCCTCGCCGAGCCGACGGGCAGACACCTGGCGATTCTGCTGGCGTTGACCGTCCTGGCCGGAGGCGGTTGGCTGCTGGCCGGTCCGGCCACCGCCGCCTACCTGCTGGCGTTGATCGGTGGCTACCGACTGTGGGGTGGTGGCGCACCCTGGCGCGGTTTCTACGCCCTGCGCCGCTGACGTCGCTTGGTGCCCGGCCGGATCACTCGGCCAGGATCTGTTCGCGCAGGATGTCGGCGTGCCCGCAGTGCTGGGCCAACTCCCGCAGCACATGCAGGTACACCCAGCGCAACGGCAGCGGGCCGCGCCGGTTGCCGTACACCAGGTCGTCCAGGTCGAGCGGCGCCGTCGCTCGGCGGGACCGCATGCAGGTCTCCCGGTGTTCTCGCTGGATGTCGGCGATGGTGTCGGAGTCGTCCAGGATGAAGGACTCGTCCGGTGTGGCGGGGATGCCGATCCCGTCCCGCGACCGGCAGTTGACGGCCTCGTCGAACCAGACCTTCTCCACGAAGGTCGCATGCTTGACCAGGCCCAGCAGGGTCGTGCGAGAGGACACCAGCGACCTGCGGGCCTGCTCCTCGGTCAGTCCATCCAGGCAGCCGCTCAGCGCGGCGCGGTGCTGATCGAGGAAGAACTCGAACTGAGCCCGCAGCGGCTCGTCCCGGATGTCGTCCATGGACGTCGGTAACGGAGATGCCATGCACGAAGCATCCCAAAACCACCCCACCCAACAGCAAGGCACCCCACCCCCCACCCCACCCCCACGCGCGATCTTGCAGTTTGGGTCGCTGAGAGTCAGGTCAAAAGCCGCGAATCGACGACCGGAACTGCAAGATCGCGCGTGGGGGTGGGGTGGGGTGGGGTGGGGTGGGTCAGCCGCGCAGCAGCGGCAGCACCCGCCGGCCGAGCAGGTCGATGCCGGTACGCGGGGTGAGTCCGTGCGGGGTGCCGAACTCGACCCGACTCGCCCCGGCGTCGAACACCGCTGCCGCCTGCGCGGCGACCTGTTCGGGGGTGCCGGAGAAGGCGAACAGGTCGAGCAGGTCGTCACCGATCAGGGCACCGGCCTCGGCGTCCTCCCGGCGGGCCACATGCTCCTGGATCCGGGCCAGCAGTTCCGGGTCCACCTCGACGGTGGGGTCCAGGGCGGCGACCACCGCGAGATACATGGCCACCTCGGTACGGGCCACCCGCCGGGCCAGTTCCCCGTCCAGGTCGACCACGGTCACCGCACCCAGCACCACCCCGGTGCGGTGACCGGCCGCCTCGTCCAGCCAGGCCCGCATCGTCTTGGCCATGGCCGGGTTCGCCGAACCACCGACCTTGACCTCGGCGGCGTATCCGGCTGCGGACCGGGCGGTCTGCTGCCCCCAGGTGCCGACCAGCACCGGCACGTCGGGGCGGGCCGGGGTGTAGCGCAGGGCGGTGCCCGGGGCCAGGGTGAACTCCCGACCCTGGAAACCGCTGTCGTCGCCGGCCAGCAGTCGCCGGACGATCTGCACCGTCTCGGCGATGCGCCGCAGCGGCCGGGCCTGGGTCACCCCGACCTCCTGGAGCCAGGTGCCCCGGGCCAGGCCCAGGTAGGCCCGGCCGTGGGAGGCCAGGTCCAGGGCGGCCACCTGACCGGCGATCTCCACGGGGTGCAGGGTGAACGGGTTGAGGCAGGCCGCGCCGAGCCGGACCCGGCGGGTGTGCCGGGCGGCCACCAGCAGCGGGAAGACCGGCGGCTGGTACATCAGGTCACCGAAGACCGACAGCACGTCGAAGCCGTGCTGTTCGGTCAACTCGGCGAGTTCGGCGTACTCGTCGGCGGACTTGTCCGACTGTAGGCCGATGCCGACCAGGTGGTCGCCGGTCACGTCAACTCCTCGGTGGGGATCTGCCGCAGGTCGGTGCGTTCGATGCGCATGATGAGCCGCTCCTCGGGGTCCGGGCAGGCCACATGGCTGTCCTGGGCCATCCAGTCCCCCTCGGCCAGGGCCCGCTGCTTGGCGGGCAGCAGCGGCAGGCAGGCGGCCAGCGCGTACATGCAGAAGTGTTGGCCTTCGGGGAGGCTCAGCCGGCTGGATTCGGTCAGGTCGATGTGGTCACCGACCTTCATGCCGCAGACCGAGCGGCCCTCGATCCGTTCGACCACGACCCGCAGGTCGTACACCTTGGTGGTCGGTTCCTCGGTGCTCATCGGATCGCCTCCGCGTGGTGGTGCACGATGCGCCAGCCGGTGTGGTCGCGGCGCAGGACGTCGGTGACCCGGAAGCAGGTGTCCGGGCGGTCGTCGCCGAACCGGGCCCGCAGCAGGTAGCGGACCAGGCCGGTGTCGCCCCAACTCTCGGCGCGCATCTGCTCCGGTGCCACGCTGGCCGGAGCCGGGCCGGTGGCGGCGGCGGCCCGCCGGTTCCGCAGGTCGTCCAGGGCGGCCAGGCCGGTCAGCAGGTCGTCGGCGTCGGATTCCCAGATGGTCAGGTCGGGGTGCAGGTGGGCGTCGAAGGCGGGCCGGTCGCCCAGGGACCGGTACATGTCGCTGATGGTGCTGGTCAGTTCGTCGATGCTCATCGGGTCACTTCCGGCTCGGGTCGCGGGGGCAGGGTCTCGGCCAGGCGGGCGCGCAGGGGGTCCAGGCCCATCGGCCCGAGCGCCAGGGCGGTGTGGTGGAACCGTTTGCGGTCGAAGGCGGCACCGGCGCGACGTTCGGCGTCCCGGCGGGTCTGCTGCCACAGCCGGGCCCCCACCTTGAAGGCCAGGGCCTGGGCCGGCCAGCCCAGGTACCGGTCGACCTCGAAGCGGGCGGTCGCCGGGTCCAGCCCGGCTACCCGGGTCAGCAGGTCCACGGCCACGGCCGGGGTCCACCGGTCGGCGTCGGTGAATCCGTTGCCGGCCGGAATCGGCAGGTCGAGGTGCAGACCGAGGTCGATGACGACCCGGGCGGCCCGCCACATCTGCCCGTCGAGCATGCCGAGGCGTTCACCGGGGCCGGCGAAGAGGCCCAGTTCGTCGGCGAGGCGTTCGGCGTAGTGGGCCCAGCCCTCGGCGTACCCGTGCACCTGGCACAGGTGGCGCTGCCAGGGATGCAGCTCGGCGGTGGTCAGGGTGATGGCGTGTTGCAGGTGGTGACCGGGCAGCCCTTCGTGGCAGAGGGTCCCTACATGCCGCCACACCGGCACGCTGGACTGGCCCGGGGGCACGGACCACCAGATGGCACCCGGGCGGGTCAGGTGGGCGTCCGGCGGGGTGTAGTACATGACCCCGGAGGCGGCCGGGCTGATCCGGCACTCGACCTGGCGGGTGGCCGCCGGGATGTCGAAGTGGGTGCCGTCGAGCTGGTCGGTGAGCAGGGCGGTGCGCTTGCGCAGCCACTGTTCCAGCAGCGGTCCGACCGGCACCCGCCCGGCGGGGTCGGCGTCCAGGGCGGTGCGGGCCGTGACCGGGTCCGGGTAGCCGCAGTCGACCGCCGCGATGTGCAGTTCGGCCTCGGTGCGCGCCAGCTCCTCCCAGCCGTACGCGTACAGCTCGTCGAGGTCGACCGTGGCGCCGAGGAAGGCGCGGGAGGTCACCTCGTACAGCTCCCGGCCGACACCGTCCACATCGGAGGCCATCGGGGCCAGTTCGGTGCGCAAGAAGGCGGCGAACCCCTCGGTGGCGGCGGTGGCCCGGCGGGCCCCTTCGCCTAGCCGGTCGGCCAGCGGGCCGCCGGGGTAGCCGGCGATCAGGCGACCGTAGAAGTCCGTGGCGGTCCAGTCGGCACACTGCTCGGCGACCACCCGCACCTGCCGTCGGGCGGCCAGGTGGCCGCGCTGGGCGCAGTGGCGCAGGGTGGCGGCGTACTGGTCCAGGGTGGTGGGGAGCCGGTGCAGGTGGGCGGCGAGGTCGGCCCAGTCGGCGGCGGTGTTCCGGGGCAGGTTGTCGAAGACCTGCCGGGCCAGGTGGACCGGGGTGGCCAGGGGGGCCAGCAGCCGGGTGGTGAAACCGGCCTCGTGCAGGGCGATCTCGCTGTCCAGCCGCTCGGCCAGGGCACCGGCCAGGGCCCGCTGCGCCGGGTCCTGGGCGGTCGCCGTGGTCAGCGCGGCGGCGGTCCGCCGGGCCAGCGCCGCGCGGGCCTCGAAGGCCTCCGGGGAGAGGTCGGCCAACTGCGACTCCGGGGTGCCCCCGGCCGCCTCGGCGGCCTGCGGGTCCAGGTGGGCCAGCGCGGCCAGGTAGTCGTCGGCGACCGCACCGACGGCGGTCATCGGGATGTCCGGGTACGGCCGTGGTCGTCGCGGTAGACGACCCCGCCCTTCATGACCGTGTGCAGGGTACGCAGGGCGGACACCGACCGGGTCGGGTCGTCGCGC
Source organism: Micromonospora sp. NPDC048871 (assembly GCF_043198155.1). Lineage (NCBI taxonomy): Bacteria > Bacillati > Actinomycetota > Actinomycetes > Micromonosporales > Micromonosporaceae > Micromonospora > Micromonospora sp. NPDC048871. The sequence continues at coordinate 335,945 of NZ_JBICUM010000004.1, forward strand.
AGCACCAGCAGGTCGGCGTGTTTGCCGGCGGTGAGGCTGCCCAGCCGGTCGTCGGCGTCGAGCCACTGGGCGGGGCGGATGGTGGCGGCCTTCAGGGCGTCCGCGACCGGCATCCCGGCCTCCACCATGAACTCCAACTCCCGCACGGTGGCGGTGGTCTCGTCGTAGCCGGCGTGCGGCGGCATGTCGCTGCCCAGGGCGATCGGCACCCCGTTGCGGATGGCGTGTTGCAGGCTCTCCCAGTGCCGAGGGCCGGCCCCCAGGGCCCGCTCCATCAGCCAGCCGGGCACCCCGGAGTCGCGGAAGAACTGTTCGCAGCGGCTGACCACGATGGTCGGGACGTACCAGACGTCGCGTTCGGCCATCAGCCGGGTGACCTCGTCGGTCAGCTCGTAGCCGTGCTCGACGCAGTCCAGGCCCAGTTGGACCGCCCGGCGTACGGTGTCGGCCGGGCCGGCGTGCGCGGTGACCTTGCGGCCCCAGTCGTGGGCGACCTGGATGACGGCGGCCATCTCGTCGTCGAGCAGTTGCGGGGTGTCGATGGCCTCGTACTGGCCGGCGATGCCGCCGGAGATGCACACCTTGATCAGGTCGGCGCCGGCCCGGATCTGGGCTCGGGTCAGTTTGCGGAACCCGTCGGCCCCGTCGGCCTCCAGGGCGTCGGCCTCCCAGCCGTGGCCCCCGGTGCAGCAGAGTGCGTGCCCGGCGGTGAAGATCCGGGGACCGTCCACCGCACCGGCCTCGATGCCCTTACGCAGCGCGAAGTCGGCGTAGCGGCCCTCGCCGACCAGCCGGACGGTGGTGACCCCGGCGTGCAGGGTGCGCCGCGCCGAGTCGGCCATCAGCAGCACCAGTTCGGCCAGGTTGGACCGGTGCACCTCGTCGGCCAGGTGACCGGGCAGGCCCAGGGAGAGGTGCACGTGCATGTTGGTCAGGCCGGGCATCACCACGTCACCGCCGAGGTCGACCACCCGGACGTCGCCGGCCTCGGCGAGCACCTCGTCGACCGGGCCGACGGCGCGGATCATCCCGTCGGCGCCGATCCAGACGCCCCGGTCGGACTGGAGGTGGTCGTCGATGCCGTCGTAGAGGGCGAGGTTGACCAGGACCTGTTCGGTTGCGTGATGCATGGCGGCGTCCTCAGTGGGCGGCCACGGACGGGGCCGTGGTGGGGTCGTTGAGCCAGCAGGCGGCGCTGCGTCCGCCGAGGTCGAGGTGGGGTGGCTGGTCACCGCAGGGGGCGAAGGCGTGGGCGCAGCGGGGCCGGAACCGGCAGCCGGTGGGTGCGTTGGCCGGGTCGGGTACCTCTCCGGCGAGGGTGGCGGGCAGCCGGGGGGTGGGGCCGATCTGGGGCACCGCGTCGATCAGGGCCCGGGTGTAGGGGTGGCGGGGGTCGCGCCACAGGTCCCGGGTGGGTGCGGTCTCCACGATCCGGCCCAGGTACATCACCGCGGTGACGTCGGCGATCTCGTGGACCAGGGCCAGGTCGTGGGAGATGAAGAGCATGCCCATGTCGAGTTCCCGGACCAGCCCGACCAGCAGGTTGACCACCTGGGCCTGGGAGGAGGCGTCCAGGGCGGTCACCGGCTCGTCCGCGATGATCATGCGGGGTTGCGGGGCCAGGGCCCGGGCGATGGCCAGTCGTTGCCGTTGCCCGCCGGAGAACTGGTGCGGGTAGCGGTCGGCGGCCTCGGCGGGCATGCCCACCCGGTCGAGCAGTTCGGTCACTCGCGCCTCGCGGGCCGCGCCGGTGACCGTCGCCGGGATGCCGTCGCGCAGTTGGGCGCCGATGGTGCGCCGGGGGTTGAGGGAGGCGTACGGGTTCTGGAAGACCATCTGGAGACCGATTTCGGTCTCCGGTCTGCGCCGCCAGCCCAGCGGGGTGATCGGGCGGCCGGCGAAGCTGACCTCCCCGGCGCTCGGCGGGGTCAGCCCGACGGCCACCCGGGCCAGCGAGGACTTGCCGCAGCCGGACTCCCCGACCAGGCCGACGATCTGGCCGGGGGCCACCTGAAGGTCGACCCCGGCGACCGCCTGGACCCGCCCGCCACCCCGGGCGCGGTACTCCACCTGCACCTGACTGATCCGCAGCAGGTCGCTCATCTCGCTGCCACCTCCAGGTGTGGGCGGACCACGCAGGCCACCGACCGGTGCTCACCGGCCGGGGCCAGGGGCGGTGGAGCGTTGCCGCAGGCGGGTTCGGCGTACCCGCAGCGGGGTTGGAACGGGCAGCCCGGCGGGGCCTGGCCGGGTGCCGGTGGGCCGCCCGGGATGGGCCGCAGGGTACCGACGGCCTGGGTGCCGTGCGGGCGGGCGCCGAGCAGCGCCGCAGTGTACGGATGGGTGGGTGCGGTGAGCAGGGACCCGGTCGGGCCGGTCTCCACCACCCGCCCGGCGTAGAACACGTAACCCCGAGTGGTCAACGCGCTGAGCACCCCCAGGTCGTGGGTGATGAAGGCGACGGCCAGGCCGGTCTCGGCGCGCAGCCGGTCCAGCAGGGTGAGAATGCCGGCCTGCACGGTGACGTCCAGGGCGGTGGTGGGTTCGTCGGCGATCAGCAGCCGAGGGCGGGCGGCCAGGGCGATGGCGATGGCCGCCCGTTGCCGCATTCCGCCGGAGAACTGGTGGGGGTAGGAACGCAGGGCCCGTTCGGGGTCGGGGATGCGGACCTGGTCGAGCAGTTCCACCGCCCGCCGGTTCGCGGCCCGGCGGTCCATCCGCAGGTGCACCCGCATGTGTTCGGTGAGCTGCCGGCCGATGGTGAGCATCGGGTGCAGGGCCGCGGTGGGGTCCTGGAAGACCATGGCGATGCCCGCCCCCCGGACCCGCTGCCAGCCGCGCTGGTCCAGGCCGAGCAGGTCGGTGCCGGCGAACCGGGCGGAACCGCTGACCCTGGCACCGGCCGGCAGCAGACCCAGCAGGGTCTGGGCGGTGAGGCTCTTGCCGCAGCCGCTCTCCCCCGCGATGCCGACCAGTTCGCCCTCCTCGACGGTCAACGACACGTCGTGCAGGATCGGCAGTGGGCCGCGCGGACCGGGCAGGGTGACGGCCAGGGAGTCGACGTCGAGCAGCGGCGCCATCTCAGCGTCCCTTCGCGTAGCGGGGGTCCAGCCGGTCGCGCAGTGCGTCGCCGAGCACGTTGAACGCCATCACGACGGTGAGGATGGCCAGGCCGGGGAAGACGCTGACCCACCACATCGACAGGTCCTGGGAGCCGAGGGCGACCATCGAGCCCCATTCGGCGGCCGGTGGTCGGGGCCCCAGACCGAGGAAGGAGAGCGCCGCCAGCAGCAGCACCGCGTTGCCGAGTTCCAGGGTGGCCAGCACGATCGCCGGACCGATGCTGTTGGGCAGTACGTCGCGGCGCAGGGCCTTGACCGGCCCGACGCCGAGCAGCCGGGCGGCGTTGAGGTAGTCGTCGCCGCGCATGCTCAGCACGGCGCTGCGGATGACCCGAGCGTAGACCGGCCAGGAGACGATGACCAGGGCGAGGACGGCGTTGCGGGTGTTCGGGCCGAACGCCGCCGTCACCGCCATCGCGAGGATGATCTGGGGGAAGGCGAAGACCAGGTCGGTCAGGCGCATCAGCGCCTCGTCGACGAACCGGCCCAGGTAGCCGGCGAGCAGCCCGAGCAGGCCGCCGATCAGCAGGGCCAGGCAGACGATGGCCAGGGCCAGGGGGATGGACAGCCGGGCGCCGTGGATCACCCGGCTGAGGATGTCCCGGCCCAGGGAGTCGGTGCCGAACCAGTGGGTCGCCGAGGGTGGGGCGTACGCCTGCGGGCTCTGGGCCAGCGGATCGTAGGGGGCGATCAGCGGGGCGAACAGCGCCACCAGCAGCCATCCGCCGAGGATGATCAGGGCCACCAGGGCGATGGGTTGCCGCCAGATCGGCCGACCGGTCGACCCCCCGCGCAGCCGGCCCAGCCAGCGGCGTCGGTTCAGGGCCCGGTCCACCTTCGCATCTGGGGTCACCGGGTCCGGTGCGATCGTGGTCATGACAGCCGGATCCTCGGGTCGATGAGGCCGTACAGCAGGTCTACGGTCAGGTTGACCAGGGTGTAGACCAGTGCCACGAAGAGGCTGACGCCGAGGATCGAGGGCAGGTCCAGGGCGGTGGCGCTGCGGTAGGCGTACTGGCCGAGGCCGGGCCAGCCGAAGATGCTCTCCACCAGCACGGTGCCGGACAGCAGGGAGGCGAAGGCCAGGCCGGAGACGGTGACCACCGGCACCAGGCCGGCGCGCAGCAGGTGCCGGCGCAGCACCACCCGGGTCGGCAGACCCTTGGCGTACGCGGCGCGGATGTAGTCCTGCTGGAGCACCTCCAGCATGGCGGAGCGGACGAAGCGCACCAGCAGCGCCACCGTCAGGGAGGTCAGCACCAGCACCGGCAGGACCAGGTGCTGGGCGGCGTCCCAGGCCACGTCCCACTGCCCGGCCAGGGCCGCGTCGACGGTGTACATGCCGGTGACGGTGGGCGGTGGGCTGAAGGCGGTGGAGAGCCTTCCCCCGCTGGGGGCCAGGCCCAGTTTGTAGAAGAAGACGTAGAGCACGACGAGCGACAGCCAGAACGGCGGGGTGGACAGGCCCAGCAGGGAGCCCACCCGGACCAACTGGTCGGTGAACCGGCCGTTGCGGACCGCGGCGAGCATGCCGACGCCGGTGCCGATCAGCAACGCCAGCACCATGGTGGGGATGGCCAGTTCCATGGTCGCCGGCACGTACCGCACCAGGTCGTCCAGGACGGAGCGCCCGGTCTGCTGGGAGATGCCCAGGTCACCGGTGACCAGGTTGCCCAGGTACTGGAGGTACTGCGCCCAGAGCGGCTGGTCCAGGCCCCACTTCTCGCGGAAGGCGGCCACCGTGGCCGGATCGTTGAGGGCCTGGTCGGACAGGTTCGCCGTGACCGGGTCACCGGGCACCACGTTGACCAGCCCGAAGGTCACCACGGTGACCCCCAGCAGCAGGCCCGCGGTGATCGCCAGCCGCTTGGCCAGGAAGACCAGCAGGGGGTACGCGCGGCCCGGCCGGGGCCGGGCCGCGGTCGTGGTGACCGCGCCCGGCTCGCCGTCCTGCACTGTCGTCATCGGTGCTGCCGGCTACTTGCGGCCGACCGCGGCGACGTCGACCTGCCAGCCGGCCGCGGTGTAGTCCGCACCGGTCAGGTCGGCCGTGGCCACCACCGTGGAGGAGTTGCTGGCCAGCACGATGTACGGGGAGGACTGGTTCATCAGTCGCTGCCATTCCTGCATCGCGGTGGCCCGCTGGGCCAGGTCGAGGGTCTCGGTGACCTGCTTGCCGGCGGCCACGACCGCCGGGTCGGCCCGCTCCACCGTCCAGCCGGACCGCAGGGCGGTGGGCTGTCCGGGCGCCATGTTGTTGATCAGGGAGTCGGCGACCGGGTAGTTCAGGCTCTGCGGGGTGAAGCCCATCGGCATCTTCCCGGCGCGCATCTCGTCCAGGAAGGTGGTCAGCGGCTGCGGGTTCAACTCCAGGGTGATGCCGGCCTCGGCGGCGTCGCCCTGCACCTTGGTGGCCACGGTGCCGAGGTCCACCCCCTTGTAGGTGATGGCCGGGTAGCTGAACTTGACCTTGGGGTTGGTCAGGCCCGCCTCGGCCAGCAGCGCCTTGGCCTTGGCCAGGTCCCGGGTCGAGGCCTCACCCTCGGGCAGCGCGCCCGGGAAGGCGGGGGCGACCAGCCCGGCGCCCGGTGCGGCACCGGTGCCGTAGAGGGCGGCGATGCCCTGGTAGTCGATGGCGGCCCGCAGGGCCTGGTTGAACTTCGGGTCGGCGGTCACCGCGGACACGGCCGGGTCGGCGTTGAGGAACAGGAAGTAGACGGTGTCCTGCACCCCGGAGGTCTGCAGGGTGTCCGGCAGGCCGTCGAGCAGCCGGCCGGAGATGTCCAGGGAGATCTCGTTGGCCTCGGCCCGCTGCATGGTCAGCTTCTGGGTCTGCACGTCCATGTTGCGCAGCACGACCCGGTCGAACTTCGGCTTGTCACCCCAGTACTCGGGGTTGGCCTCCAGCACCACCTGGGACTCCGGCTCGTACGACTTGAGCAGGTAGGGGCCGCTGCCGATGGAGGTGGTGTCCAGGTACTGCTGGGCGGTGTCGCCCTGCGCGGCGTCCTCGCCGTCCTTGGCGCCGTTCTGCTGGGCGACCTCGGAGTTGATCACGGCGGTGGAGGGCATCGACAGCACCACCGGCACGTTGGGGTTGGGAGTCGCCGAGGTGACCACGACGGTGCTGTCGTCGGTCTTGCTGACACTCAGCTCGCTGACGGTGACCGCCGGGCTGGCCTTGAGGTTCTTCAGCCGGTTGAGGGAGAACACCACGTCGTCGGCGGTGAGCGGGCTGCCGTCGGAGAACTTCACCCCCTGGCGCAGCTTGAAGGTGAAGGTCTTGGCGTCCGGAGAGACCTCGTACGACTCGGCCAGGGCCGGGACCGGCTTGCTGACGTCCGAGCCCTCGAAGGTGAGCAGAGTGTCGTAGAGGGCGTGCACCGCGGTCAGGCCGGTGGCCTCGTACACCCGACCGGGGTCGAGGGTCTTGAGGACGAACGAGGTGTTGACGGTGAGGGTGGCCGCGCCGCCACCAGTAGCGTTTCCGCCACCGCCGCCGGCCGTGCAGGCGGTGGTGGAGATGATGGCCAGCGCCGCCAGAGCGGATGCTCCGACGCGAAGCCGGCGGGGGAACACCGACATGCTGTTCCTACCTTCGTACGGCGCGGTCCGGCGTGGGCCGCGAATTGTCAACGACCTGGGACGTGACGCCGGTGTCTCCGGTCGCGGTGTCTCGGGTTTTCAGGAACGTCGTCTCAGGGTTGGATGTAGCTGGACTCGCGTTCGTCCGGTTCCTGCCCGAACGAGGCGTGTATACCTACACCAAACACTGCCCGGATGTTGTTTGACCACCCTAGACAGGCCTGTATAGCTTGGTCAAACAATTTCAGCCACACTGTTATCGGATCGAGGTTCTAGATGCTCGGTGACCGGCTCCGCGACCTCCGACAGCAGCACTCCCTCACGCTGCGTCAGCTCGCCACAGCCGCCGAGGTGTCCCCCGCGCTGCTCAGCCAGATCGAGAACGGCGCTACCGACCCCAGCCTGGCCACCCTGCGGAAACTCGCCCAGGTCTTCGACACCTCGATCGCCGAACTGTTCTCCGAACCCGAGGCCCCCGCGGTGCACCTGAGCCGCGCCGGCACCCGCAGCCGACTGACCGCTCCCCCCGGCCAGATCACCTACGAACGGCTGACCCCGGGACGGGGGGACCTGGAGGTGCTGCAGGCCTACCTGGCCCCGGGCGACGCCAGTTCGGCCGAGCCCTGGGCCCACCCCTCCACCGAGTGCGCGATCGTCATCACCGGCGAGGTGGTCGCCGAGATCGGCGGGGAGAAGCACGCCCTGGCCGCCGGGGAGGCGGTCACCTTCGACTCCCGCCTGGCCCACCTCTACCGCAACGCCAGCGACGAGCCGGCCCACCTGATCATCGCGGTCACCCCACCCAACCCCTGAGAACCGGGGGTACGAGTCGGGCAGGGTGCCGCCTAGCATCGATGCACATGACCGATTCCGCCACCTTCGGCAACCCCGTCGTACCCGGCTTCCACCCCGATCCCAGCGTGTGTCGGGTGGGCGAGGACTACTACCTGGTCTGCTCCAGCTTCGAGTACTTCCCCGGCGTACCCATCTTCCACAGCCGGGACCTGGTGAACTGGCGGCAGATCGGCAACGTGCTGGACCGGCCCAGCCAACTGGAACTGCCGCCGGACACACACGCCTCCGCCGGCATCTACGCCCCGACCATCCGGCACCACGACGGCCGCTTCTACATGGTCACCACCAATGTCACCACCGGCCGCCACCTGCTGGTCACCGCCACCGACCCGGCCGGCCCCTGGTCGGAGCCGGTCCACCTCGACGTGCCGCACATCGACCCCTCGCTGACCTGGGACGACAACGGGGACTGCTGGTTGACGGTGTCCGGGGTCGAGTCGTACCGGATCGATCCGGAGACCGGCGCGGTGCTGGAGGGTCCGGTGCCGATGTGGTCGGGCACCGGCGGGCAGTACCCGGAGGCCCCCCACCTGTACCGGATCGGCGACTGGTGGTACCTGCTGGTCTCCGAGGGCGGTACGCACACCGGGCACGCCGTCTCCATCGCCCGCTCGCGCAGCATCCGGGGCCCCTTCGAGCCCGGCCCGGTCAACCCCTTCCTGACCCACCGCAGCACGGATCGGCTGGTGCAGGCCACCGGCCACGCCGATCTGGTGCAGGCCACCGACGGCAGTTGGTGGATGGTGCTGCTGGGCATCCGGGCCAAGGGCCAGTGGCCGCCGTACCACGTACTCGGCCGGGAGACCTTCCTGGTGCCGGTGCGCTGGGTGGACGGCTGGCCGGTGGTGGACCCGGTGGAGGAGACCATGACCGCCCCGGCCGGTAGCCCACCCGCCCTGGCCGCACCGCCCGCTACCGGCGGTTATCGGGACGACTTCGACGCCACCGAGGCGCTCACGCCGGAGTGGATCTCGCTGCGGGAGCGGCCGAAGGAGAGCTGGTCGCTGACCGAGCGGCCCGGCTGGCTGACCCTGCACGCCACCGGTACGACCCTGGACCGGTCCGGGGCCACCCTGGTCGCCCGTCGGCAGCAGCACCACGACTGCCGGGCCGGCGTGCACCTGGACCCCGGTGCGGGACGGGCCGGACTGACCCTGCGCATCGACGAGGCCCACCACTACGACATCGAGGTCGCCGACGGACTGGTGCAGGTGATCGGCCGGGTGGGACCCTTCCGGCAGGTCTTCGGCGAGCTGTCGGTGCCGACCGGCCCGGTCACCCTGACCATCGCCACCCGTACCGATGACCTGCTCCCCCCGACGGTGACCGCCGCCGACCAGGTGACGGCCCCCGGCGCCCCCTTCGGGGTACGCCCGGCCGGCTGCGACACGGTCAGCTTCGAGGTGCTGACCGACACCGGGCCGGTAGTGCTCGCCGAACTCGACGGACGGTACCTGTCCACCGAGGTCGCGGCCGGTTTCACCGGTCGGGTGTTCGGCCTCTACGTCACCGAGGGCAGCGCGGCCTTCGACTGGTTCGACTACCGCCCGAGCGCCCGATCCTGACCGGCCACCAGTTCGCGGGCGTCCGCCTCGGGTGTGCCGGACGGACGCTCGCGGCGCAGGTGAAGCTGCTCCGGAGCGCCGGGCGACAAGCTCGGCGCCACCCGCACCGGCCGGTCGACGACCAGCAACCCGGCATCGGCGAGCCGGTGGGCTTCACCGCCGCCGGTCGCGGTCCTGCACGGCGGGGTGACGGGGGCGGCCGGTCAGGTCGTGGGCAGGCGCTGCGGCGTCAGCTTTCGGTGGGTTGGGCGGCGGTCGGCTTCGGCGGCCAGAAGGGCCACTCCTCGAAGGACGCGCACCGCCCGTCCTCGGCGAACCGCATGATCCACAGATCGCGGTACTCCTGGTCGACCGGGTCGCCGTACCGGACCTCCAGTCGCGCCACCGCGGTGTCGCCCTCGACCGCGACGACCTCGCTGGTCATCTGGAACACCTCGTCCGGGCCGTCCCGCTCGGCTTCCCACATCCGGGCTATCGCCGGCAGACCCACCACCGGTTTCCGGTACGGCCCCTGCCGGTAGCTCGCCTGCTCGGTGAAGATCGTGGCGAGCGCCTCCGTGCCCGGCGTACGCCAGGCCCGCTCGTAGGCCGCGATCCAGCCGGTCACCTGCTCCCTGTCCATGCCTGCCAGCCTGCCACCCCTCGCCTGTTCGACGCCGGTTCGGCGCGCTGACGGTATCCGAGCGGGTGGTTGGCCGCCGCAGCACCGAAAGGGCGTCGGGGGGGGGGGGGGGTGCCCCCCCCGCCCCCCCCCCCGGGGGGGGGGGGGGGGGGGGGGGGGGGGGCCCGGGGGGGGGGGGGGCCCCGCGGGTGCGGGGCTGAGTGTGGGGTTAAAGCAGGGGGTG
>NZ_JBICUM010000004.1:345926-521760 GCF_043198155.1 Micromonospora sp. NPDC048871
CCGCGGGTGCTCGGGGGGGGGGGGGCCCGCCGCGGGGGGGCGGGGGGGGGGGGCCCCCCCCCCCCCCCCCGGGGGGGGGCGGCGGGGGGCCCCCCCCCCCCCCCCCCCCACGACCGGTGGTGGTGTGATCAGCTTGCGGTGCAGGACACGATCTGGGGTCGAGCCCCGGAGTTGCCGTTCATCATGGTGGTGAAACCGAAGGTGTTGCCGCTGCCGTTGGAGCGCATCGTCATCACGTTGCCGCTGCCGTCCCAGGTGGGGCTGCCACTCCAGGTGGCGGAGATCCGCTGCGGCGGGGTGATGTTGACGACCACGGACCAGTTGTTGGCTCCGCTGACCGTGACCGAGGTGTTGTAGCGGTCACCCCAGACCTGGCCGGGGGTCATCGTCGCGGTGCAGCCACCCGGGTTGGTGGGCGGCGGGGTGGTGCCGGGCGGCGGAGTGGTGCCGGGCGGCGGGGTGGTCGGGTCGCCGCCACCGGGGGCGGCGCTGTTCAGGGCGTTGAGCACCGCGGTGTAGGCGGCCTTCTTGTTGCCGCCACCGTCGAACAGCAGCGGGCTCTCGTTGGAACGCCACGAGTCGGAGTCCCGGATGCCCCAGACGGTGATGCCCTTGCAGCGCGGCACGGCCAGGCAGTCGTTCACCGTGTTGCGGTAGGCGTCGCTCGGCGCGTTGCGGATGTCCAGCTCGGTGATGTGCACGTCGACGCCGAGGGCGGCGAAGCTGGACAGGGTGGTGCGATAGTTGCTCGGGTAGTTCGAGCCACCGGTGAAGTGCGACTGGAGACCGACGCAGTCGATCGGCACGCCCCGCTGCTTGAAGTCCCGCACCATCCGGTAGACGGCCTGGGTCTTCGCGTCGTTCCAGTTGTCGATGTTGTAGTCGTTGTAGCAGAGCTGGGCGTTCGGGTCGGCCGCCCGGGCCGCCCGGAAGGCCGCCTCGATCCAGTCGCTACCGGTGCGCTCCAGGTTGGAGTTACGGCGGGCGCCGCTGGAGCCGTCCTCGAAGGCCTCGTTCACCACGTCCCACCACGCGATCTGGCCCCGGTAGTGGGTGGCGACCTGGGTCACGTGGTTGAGCATGGCGTTGCGCAGCTGCTGACCGGACATGTTGCGCATCCACTCGGGCTGCTGCGAGTGCCAGGCCAGGGTGTGGCCCCGGACCTGCATGTTGCGGCTGCGCGCGTGCTGGACGAGTCGGTCGCCGTTGCCCCAGTTGAACTGCCCCTGCTGCGGCTGGAGGGCGTCGATCTTCATCTCGTTCTCGGCGGTGACCTGGTTGAACTCGCGGTTCAGGATGTTCGTGTAGGCCGCGTCGTTGAGTCGGTTCACCGCCACGGCGGTACCGAAGTACCGGCCGCTCTGCGCTGCTGCGGCACCGAGGGTGGTCTCGGCGGCGCTGGCGTTGCTCGGCAACACCACCGCACCCGCCGCGGCCATCAGACCGACAGCAGACAGCGCCAGGGCCGCCCGCAGCCGTCTCGGCCGGCCGGGTGCTCGGGAATCCTTGCTCATCTGGTGCTCCTTCCGGGTCCGGTGGCCCGAGTGGGCAGCGTGAATCCGGACTCGCGGGTTAGGGACGATGCCCGCGATTCCCTGACAAAGGGATCGCATCGGCCTTACTGGCCGGAAGTATTACAGCGCGGTTTCACGTACGTCAATGACTTCCGGAAGTTTTTCGGAAGTTTCGACGTCGCCTACCCCACGGTTGACGACACCCGGAGAACCGGGTGCCGTACGGCCGGAGCTCCGGAAGGTGCCGCACTCGTCTCCGACGAGCACCCCACGACCCGTGATCACCTGAACCCCCCTAGCAGGACGCCTCAGATGATCGACGTCTATCAATGGTGGTTCGGCGAACTCCGGCAGTGGAAGTGCAAATACCAATAAGGCTCTGAAGGCTTTCGGAACCGAGGCCCTCGCGCCCGCGGCACAGCCGGCCAGGCCGCCGACCAACTAGCCGTTCCGACAGGCGGGGGCTACCGATCAACCCGGCCGACCACCGCCGGAGGCAGCGCCGTCGCAATGGCGACCATGTGATCAGCATTGACCTATTTCGATGCATAGGCTTACGATTCCGCAATCGTTCCCGCAAGTTCACCGGAAGTTCCGGCCGTGTTCGGCCGCTCGTCACTCGCGCACGGCACATCGCGTGGACGATGCCAGGCCGGCGCGGCAGCGACCCAGGAGGACGGAGAAGATGCCGCAGCTCGTCCTGTTCGCCATCGACATCTGCGCGGTGGTACTGCTCGTCTTCGGGCTCTATTTCCCACGCCACCGTCGCCGCGATCTCGTCGTCGCCTATCTGGGCGTCAACGTCGGCGTCCTCGCCGTGGCCAGCGCGCTGAGCGCCAGCAACGTCGGTGCAGGGCTCGGGTTGGGGCTGGCGCTGTTCGGCGTACTGTCGATCATCCGGCTGCGGTCGACGGAGCTCGACCAGCACGAGGTGGCCTACTACTTCTCCGCCCTGGCCCTGGGCATCCTCGGTGCGCTGAGCACCACCTCGGTCTGGCTCAGCGGCGGCCTGATGGGTCTCATCCTCGTGGTGATGTTCCTCGGCGACCATCCCCGGCTGCTCCGCCACTACCGGCACCAGATCATCGTGCTCGACTCCGCCGTCACCGATCAGGTCACGCTCGTCGCCCAACTGGAACAGCTGCTCGGCGCCCGGGTGCACACCGCCACCGTGCAACGACTCGACCTGGTCAACGAGACCACCCTGGTCGACGTGCGGTACTCGGTGCGGGGTCGAGGTGGCGCCCCGGTGGCGGCCGGCAGGCCGGCCCAGGCGGGAGCGGGTCGATGACCCCGATCACCGCTCCGCTGGCGGAACTCGCGCCGGTCGGGCTGACCGAACTCGTCGACCAGGCCGCGCTACAGACCCGCATCGACCGCAAGTACGTCGTACCCCTCGACGAGGTCCCGCACCTGCTGGCCCAGTTGTCCCCGTACGCCCGGGTGTTGGAGATCGATGGTGTCCGCGCCTTCCGCTACGAGTCGGTGTACTTCGACACCCCGGTGCTGGCCAGCTACCACTGCGCGGCGTACCGACGACGCAGGCGCTTCAAGGTGCGCACCCGCAGCTACCTGGATTCCGCGCAGTGCTGGCTGGAAGTCAAGATCAGTGGAGCGCGGGGCAGCATCACCAAGCACCGGTTGCCGTACCGGCCGCAGGACCGCGCCACCGTGCATCCCGGACGTGATTTCGTGCAGGAGGCGTTGGCACGCGAGGCGATCTGTCCGCCCTCGGGCAGCACGCTGGATCCGGTGCTCGTCACCACCTATCAGCGGATGACCCTGCTGCTGCCCGCCACGGCCAGCCGGGTCACCATCGACACCGAACTGACCTGGCAGGACGGCGACCGCACGCTGCGGCTGCCCGACCTCGCCGTGGTCGAGACCAAGACCAGCCGGGCCGCCTCACCGGCCGATCGAATGCTGTGGCAGCGGGGAACGCGGCCCGTCCGCATCTCCAAGTACGCCACCGGGCTGGCCGCCCTGCGCCCGGAACTGCCGGACTCGCCGTGGCGACGGACGCTACGCCGGCACTTCCGCGACAGCAGACCGTCGGCAGGCACCGCCCCATCCACCATCCCCCGATCCGTCCAGGAGGCATCGTGCGTCTGACCGCCCGCAGAACACGCATCGCAGCCGCCCCGGCACGCGCTATCGGCGGCGTCGTCGCCGCCGTGCTGGTCGCCGGACTGCTCGTCCCGGCACCGCCCCCGGCCGGCGCCGAACCAGCCACCGCCGGCATCGGCGACCACCCCGCCAGCGCCACGGCCGATGCCGTCGCGGCTGCCGCCGCCGACGACCTGGTCGGTGACATCACCTTCTCCGTTCCCAGCGGCACCTTCGCCGGCGAGGTCACGGTTTCGCTGGGCACCACCGTCAGCGGCGCCCAGATCCGCTACACCACCGATGGCCGGCTGCCCACCGCCGCGTCGACGCTGTACTCCGGCGCACCGCTGCGGCTGGTCCGGACCACCCAACTGCGCGCCCAGGCCTTCGTCGGGCAGACCGCCACCGGCGCGCCCGGCACCGCCATGTACGTCGCCCGTAACACCACCACCGCCCACGACCTGCCGGTGATCCTGATCGACTCGTACGGCGCCGGGCGTCCCCAGCGGGACTACTTCGACGCCGCCACCATGATCTTCGAACCTGGTGGGGGCAGCACCTCGCTGGCCGCCGCGCCCACCGTGGCGACCCGCGCCGGGTTCCGGCTGCGCGGGCAGTCGTCGTCGAGCTTCGACAAGACGCCGTACCGGATCGAGTTCTGGGACAACGACGACGATGACGCCGACTACCCGGTGCTGGGCATGCCGGCCGACTCGGACTGGGTGCTGCGCGGCCCGTTCACCGACAAGGCGCTGATCCGGGAGGCGTTCGTCTACGACCTGGGTCGGGAGATGGGCCTGCCCGCCCCCCGGTACGCCTTCGCCGAGTTTTATCTGAACACCGACGCCGGACCGGTCGGCGCCGACGACTACATGGGCGTCTACATGATCGTCGAGACGATCAAGAACTCGAAGAACCGCCTCGACCTCAAGCAGTTGCGCGCCGACGACCGGACGCTGCCGAGGATCACCGGCGGCTACATCTTCAAATTCGAGTGGATGGCCGCCGAGGAACCGACCCTGCCGTGCACCGGCCCCGCCGCCACCTGCTGGAACTACCTGGAGGTCGCCGACCCGTCGCCGTTGCAGCCGGAACAGCGCGACTGGCTACGCAACCACATCCAGGAGTTCCACAACGTGCTGCGGGCACCGAACTTCGCCGACCCCACGACCGGCTATCGCGCGTACATCGACGTGGACTCCTTCATCGATCAGCTCATCGTCAACGAGCTGAGCCGGGAGATGGACTCGTACGTGCGCAGCGCGTACTTCTACAAGGACCGGGACACCAAGATCTTCGCCGGGCCGCTGTGGGACTACGACCTCAGCTTCGGGGTGGGTGGCTACTTCGCCAACGACCAGACCTCCGGCTGGCAGCACCAGCAGGGACGACAGCCACTGGCCAACGACTGGTTCACGCAACTGCTGCGCGACCCCGCCTTCGTCAACCAGGTCCGGCTGCGCTGGCAGACGCTGCGCCGCGGCCCGCTGTCCGACGCGGCGCTGCAGTCCCGCCTCAACGCGCTCAGCACGCCGCTGACCAACGCGGCACAGCGCAACTTCCAACGCTGGCCCAACCTGAGCACGCGGATGATCGGCCCGTTCATCACCCCGACCGCACCCACCTGGCAGGGACAGGTGCAGTACCTGCGGGACTGGATGCTGCGCCGCGCCGCCTGGCTGGACTCGACCGCCGGTTGGGGCGGCCCCACCACCACTCCCCCGCCGACCACCCCACCGCCGGGACCCACCACCCCACCGCCGGGCCCGACCACCCCGCCGCCGGGCGGTGACGCCTGCACGGCGACGTACGCGGTGACCAACCAGTGGACCGGCGGCTTCCAGGCCGAGGTACGCGTCACCGCCGGCTCGGCCGCGATCAGCAACTGGACGGTGACCTGGACCTTCGCCAACGGGCAGACGATCAGCCAGGCGTGGAACGCGACCGTCACCAGCCAGGGATCGGCGGTCACCGCCCGCAACGTCAGCTACAACGGCACCCTGGCCCCGGGCGCCAGCACCACGTTCGGCTTCCTCGGCACGTTCGGTGGCACGAACACCGCCCCGACCCCGAGCTGCACGGCGAGCTGACCGGCCGATCCGTTCCTGGCACCGGGGCAGCCCGCTTCGGTGCCAGGAACCTCCGCTCCATCCTTGATCAGCTCGACCGGGGTGGATCACTCTCGCCGTGCTGCGGCAGCCTCTGGTCAGGTCGTCGGGACGAGGTCGGCGAGCAGTTGCTCGATGCGGGTCTTGATCTCGTCGCGGATCGGGCGCACGGCCTCGACACCCTTGCCGGCCGGGTCTTCAAGCTGCCAGTCCTCGTAGCGCTTGCCGGGGAAGACGGGACAGACATCGCCGCAGCCCATGGTGATGACGACGTCGGAGGCTTCGACGGTGTCGTACTCAAGGAGTTTGGGGGTCTGGTCGGTGATGTCGATACCGACCTCGTGCATGACCTCGACGGCGGCGGGGTTGATGCTCTCCGCGGGGGCGGAGCCGGCGGAGCGGACCTCGACGGTGTCGCCGGCGAGGTGGCGCAGCCAGCCGGCGGCCATCTGGGAGCGGCCGGCGTTGTGCACGCAGACGAACAGGACACTGGGCTTGTCGCCATCGGACACGAAGCTGTTCCTTGTCGCTCGGGTGGGATCGGTTCGGGGTGTTGATCTCCTCGCGGGCGATGGCGAGGTCATCGCCCGCGGGGCCTGCCGGATCCGACAACATCCGGTGCAGGACCGCGCCGCGTCGTGGTCGTTGTCTCGGCGGGGAACAGGCGTCGGCGCAGGGCCAGGCTGACGTAGACCAGGGCGACCAGCACCGGGACCTCGATGAGCGGGCCGACGACGCCGGCCAGGGCCTGGCCGCTGGTGACGCCGAAGGTGCCGATGGCCACCGCGATGGCCAGCTCGAAGTTGTTCCCGGCGGCGGTGAACGCGAGGGTGGTGGTGCGGGCGTAGGTCAGGCCGATGGCCCGGCCCAGGGCGTAGGCGCCGGCCCACATGACCGCGAAATACACCAGCAGCGGCACCGCGATCAGCACGACGTCCCAGGGTTGCGAGGTGATGGCGTCGCCCTGTAGTGCGAACAGGATGACGATGGTGAACAGCAGCCCGTGGAGGGCGATCGGGCCGATCCTCGGCAGGAAGCGGCGCTCGTACCAGGTGCGGCCCTTCATGCGTTCGCCGAACCGGCGGGTGAGGTAGCCGGCCAGCAGCGGGATGCCGAGGAAGATCAGCACGTTGACCGCGATGTCCCACCCGGAGATCTGCAACTCGGCACCGCTGAGGTTGAGCCAGCTCGGCAGCACGGACAGGTAGAACCAGCCGAGCAGGCCGAAGGCCAGGACCTGGAACACCGAGTTGAGGGCGACGAGGACGGCGGCGGCCTCCCGGTCGCCGCAGGCCAGGTCGTTCCAGATGATGACCATGGCGATGCAGCGGGCCAGGCCGACGATGATCAGGCCGGTGCGGTACTCGGCGTGCTCGGCCAGGAAGATCCAGGCCAGGGCGAACATGAGGGCCGGGCCGAGGATCCAGTTGAGCAGCAGCGAGGACAGCAGCAGCCGGCGATCGCCGGTGACCGAGTCGAGCCGGTCGTAGCGGACCCTGGCCAGCACCGGGTACATCATGATGAGCAGACCGAGGGCGATCGGCAGGGAGATCCCGCCGACCGTGACCGCGTCCAGGGCGGTGTCCAGACCGGGGACGAGCCGGCCGAGCAGCAGGCCTGCGGCCATGGCCAGACCGATCCACAGCGGGAGGTACCGGTCGAGACGCGACAGCCGCGCGACGACCGCCGACGGTGCTCCGCCGGCCGGGGTGGCCCTCATGTCAGCAGGCCCGGAAGTTCTCGGAGTTGGCCCGGGCCTGCGCGGCCAGGTCGGCCAGGTGCAGCGCGGCACCCTGGAGGAGGTCCGGGACCAGCCGGTAGTAGGTGAAGCGTCCCCGTGGCTCGGCGGTCACCACACCGGCCTCGCGCAGCAGCTTGAGGTGTCCGGACACGTTGGGCTGCTTCGCCGCGGTCTCCGCGACCAGGTGCGAGGTGGTCGCCGGGCCCTCGGCGAGGATCTGCACGATCCGCGCCCGCAACGGATCCGCCAACAACCGCACCACATCAGGATTGGCTGATATCAGCGGATTCTGATGCGTTTCGGGTCGCGCAGGCGGTGGCGCGGGCGCCCCACGACTCGGGGTGCCGGTGTCGCCGGACAGCAGGTTGCCGAGCAGGTCCAGGACCTCCCGGCGGACCCAGTAGTAGACCCAGGTGCCCCGGCGTTCACTGTCGACCAGGCCGGACTCGCGCAGCACCCGCAGGTGGTGCGAGATGGTGGCCCCGGTGACCTCGAAGGCCTCGGTCAGTTCACAGACGCAGACCTCCGTGCTGGAGGCGATCAGGGACAGCAGCCGCAGCCTGACCGGATCACCCAGGGCCTTGAACAGCGGCGCCAGCTCGCCGGCCACCGGGGGCGCGAGAGGCTGCACCGCCAGGGGCGGGCAGCAGCCCGGCGCGGCGTCCAGCACGGGAAGGACAGACATGCGTCTAGCTTGACAGTTGTCTAGCCAGGATGCAAGGTAGTGGGCACCGGTTCGACAGGAATCGAGCCACCGATCGAAGGCTGACGCGTTGCGCCCGGGGCGCGGTCGCGGGCCGGATCACCTGATCGACGGACGGGTCGCGGCGACGCGCGTCCGCCCACGTCAACAAGCAGAGAGAGTCGTGAACATGAGCGAGGAGCAGACCGCCGCGGCATGCTGCGGCACCGTTGCGGCCACTGGGCAGACCGACACCGGTTGCGGCCCGAGCGAGAACGTGACGGCGGAGGCGGGCTGCTGCGACCCGGTCGACACATCAGTCGCGCCTGATGTCAGCGCGACGGCTCCACTGGCTGGACGGGTCGAGGGACCGTACCCGGTCGTGGTGATCGGCGCGGGGCCGGTGGGTCTGGCCGCGGCGGCCCACCTGTACGAGCGGGGGCTGCCCTTCACCGTGCTGGAGGCCGGCCCCTCGGCCGGAGCGGCCGTGGCCGAGTGGGGACATGTGCGACTGTTCTCCCCCTGGCGGTACAACCTCGACCAGGCCGCCCAGCGGCTGCTGGCCGCCGCCGGATGGACCACCCCCGACCTCGAACTCATGCCCACCGGCGCGGAGCTGGTCGAGGCGTACCTGCGACCGCTGGCGGCCCTGCCGCAGATCGCCCCGCACCTCCGCTACGAGGCCCCGGTCGCGGCGATCGGCCGCGTCGGTGTCGACCGGGTCCGGACCGCCGGCCGTGAACAGGCGCCGTTCGTCGTACGGCTGGCCACCGGCGAGGACCTTCACGCCGCCGCCGTCATCGACGCCTCCGGCACCTGGCACACCCCGAACGTGCTCGGCGCCAACGGACTCCCCGCGCACGGCGAGACCGACCCGCGGACCAGGACCCTGATCGACCCGGCGCTGCCGGACGTGCTCGGCACCGACCGCGAGCGGTACGCCGGCCGGCACACCATCGTCGTCGGCGCGGGACACTCTGCCGCGAACACCCTGCTCGCGCTCGCCGAACTGGCCGAGCAGGAGCCGGACACCACCATCACCTGGGTCACCCGGGGCGGCTCCATCGACCGGGCGATCGGCGGCGGGGACGCCGACGCGCTACCCGGCCGGGGGGCGTTGGGCACCGGAGTCAAGCTGCTCGTCGACTCCGGTCGGGTCCGGTTGGTCACCGGCTTCGCCGTGCACGCCGTCGCCGCCGTCGACGGGCACCTCCAGTTGACCGCCGCCGACGGGCGGGCGTTGACCGCCGACCGGATCATCGCCGCCACCGGCTTCCGGCCCGACCACCGCATCGCCGCCGAACTGCGCCTCGACCTCGATCCCGTGCTGGGCTGCACCCGGGCCCTCGCCCCCCTGATCGACCCGAACGACCACTCCTGCGGCACCGTCCGCCCGCACGGCGTCGACGAACTGACCCAACCCGAACCCGGCTACTTCGCGGTCGGCATGAAGTCCTACGGTCGGGCCCCGACCTTCCTGATGGCCACCGGGTACGAGCAGGTCCGCTCCATCGCCGCAGCCCTGGCCGGGGACTGGACCGCCGCCCGTGACGTGCAGCTGGACCTGCCCGAGACCGGCGTCTGCTCCGTCACCCCGAGCGGGGACCTGCCGCTGGTCAGCCTCTCCCCCGGTGGCGGCTGCTGCGAAGGATGACCGACTACGGCATCCGGATCCCCACTGGGCCGATACCGGCAGGGACCACCCGGGTGTGGGCTGCGGCGGGGCTGCAAACCGGCACCCGCCGCCGTCCCACCACCCGGATGTGGACTGCGGACCCGGCACCCGTCGCCACCGCCCGGGGTGTGGGCTGGCGGCGGGTCAGCCGCCGTGTCCCTCGGCCGCGCCGTCGGGGGTCAGGGCGCCGTCCGCGCCACCGGTGTCCAGGTGTACGTGCTGGTGGCCCTGTCCGGCGTCGATGTTGATCTGATCCAGCTGGGTGGCGGCCACCGACCAGGTGGTCACGGCGACGGCCGCCTGCCGTGCGGCCAGCCTCAGCCGCTCCTCGGCTGTGTTCGCGGCAGCGGGCAGGGCCAGCGAGTCGACCGCGATGGCGGCCTGCTCCACGGAGCTGCGCAGCCCGCCACGGGCGACGTTGGTGGCGGTGGTACCCGACGGCGGATCGGCGAACTGTTCGGCCAGCCGGCGCATGGTCTGCTGCCACTGGCCGACCTGCGCCGCCTCCGGCGGGCGACCGGCCTCCGAGGCCTGCCGGATGGTGGTGAGGATGGGCGACAGCTCGTCTCCGGTGCGGTGGGCCAGCTCGGTGAGCTCGATGATCTGCTGCACGTCGCGCTCGGCCTCGGCCTTCTGGAGCCGCGCGATGCTCGCCTCGGTCTCGCCCGGCCGTCCCACGGAGTAGCCGATCAGACCACCGAGCAGGCCGGCAACCAGGGCCGCCGCGGCGAGGCCGGCCAGTAGACGGGTCCGGGCAGAGGCCTTGCGGGCGGGCGGATCGAGCAGGTAGGAGGGCCTTCCGGTCTTGGGGGACATCACGCTCCTCGCATCGACGACCATCTGGCTGGGAGATTAGCGCACAGCGGCGCCGACCAATGCGATCACCAACCTCCGGCAGGCGGCGGCCTCCCGGTGGGAGGCCGCCGTTACGCCGGAATGGCGGTGTCCCACCGCAGGTGACACCGCCATATCGCCGATACGGCGGGGCCAACCCCGGGCCGACCCCGGGCCGACGACGGACGCCGACCCGTCGACCGGTCAGGCCTGGTCGGGGGTGGGCGCCGGGTGGGTGGTGGCCAGTAGGGCCACCAGGTCGTCGAGGGTGTCCAGGGCGGGCGCGGCGGCCAGGTCGATCTCCACGCCGTACTCCAGCTCGATCGCGTCGACCAGGCGCAGCAGCGCCAGGGAGTCGACGCCGAGGGCGACCAGGGAGTCGCCGGTCAGTACGTCGGCCGCCGCCACCTCGCCGGCCGTGGCCTCGCCCACCAGGGCCGCGACCCGCTCGCGCAGTTCAGTGTCAGCCACTCTCAGGACTCCTTCGTCAACTGTCGGACGATGTCGGCGATCTCGGCGATGGTCGGGGTGTCGAAGAAGGCGTCCAGCGGTACCTCCACCCCTAGTCGCTGCTGGATGCGTCCGCTGATCCGGGTGATGGTCAGCGAGTGTCCACCCAGGTCGAACAGGTCCTCGTGCACCCCGATGTCCGGGATCCGCAGCACCTCCTGCCAGATCAGCCGCAACTCCGCCACCAGGGGATCGTCGTCGACCGGGGCGGTGGCCTCGGGCTCGGTCGGCCGCTCGGCCGGGGCGGGCAGGGCGGCCCGGTCCACCTTGCCGTTGGCGCTCAGCGGCAGCCGGTCCAGGGTGACGTAGTCGCTGGGCAGGGCCGCCTGCGGCAGGCTCGCCGCAAGGTGGTGCCGCAGGTCGGCCGACTCCGGCAGAGCGCCGGGTCGGGGCACCAGGTAGGCGACCAGGCGCGGCTCGTCGGTGTCCTGCCGGAGCACGGTGACCGCCTCGACCACCCCGGGGTGGTCCAGCAGCCGAGCGTCGATCTCCCCCAACTCGATCCGGTGGCCCCGGATCTTGACCTGGTGATCGGTGCGGCCGAGGAACTCGATCTGCCCGTCCGGCCGCCACCGGCACCGGTCACCGGTGCGGTACATCCGGGCACCGACCGGACCGTAGGGGTCGGGTACGAACCGTTGCCCGGTCAGGTCGTCGCGCCCCAGGTAGCCGAGGGCCAGCCCGGCACCGGCCAGGTACAGCTCACCGGGCAGGCCGATGGGCGCGGGCAGACCGGCGGCGTCCAGGATGTACGCCCGCACGTTCGGCAGCGGGGTGCCGATGGTGACCTCAGCGGGGTCGGCGGGAATGTCGGCCACGGTGGCGTACACGGTGGCTTCGGTCGGCCCGTACGCGTTGATCAACCGGGCGGTGCGGGCCCGCAGCTCCCGGGCCAGGGTGACCGGCAGGGCCTCGCCACCGGCGAGGGCGACCAGCGGCGGCGTGGATTCGTCCGGGGAGCCGAGGCCGGCCTCCAGCAGCACCCGCCAGCCGGACGGGGTGGCCTGGGCGTGGGTGACGCCGGCCGCGCGGATCAACGCCGACACGGCCGCGCCTTCCAGGGCGCTGACCTTCGAAGCCACCACCACCTGCCCGCCGGTGACCAGGGGCAGCAGGACCTCCACCGCGAAGATGTCGAACGACAGCGAGGTCAGGTGCAGCCACCGGTGGGCCGGCCCGCTGTCCAGCAGGTCCCGGAACCCGAACAGCATGTTCGCCAGGGGCCCGTGGCTCACCGCCACCCCCTTGGGACGGCCGGTGGATCCGGAGGTGTAGAGCACATAGGCCAACGCATCGGCGCCGGGGCGTTCGGCCGGGTCCGGCGGCACCGGGCCGTCGAGCAGGGCGACCTCGTCCAGGGCCAGGGTGGGCCGGTCCGAGGTGGTCCCGGTGGCGGTCACCACCAGGGTCGGGGCGGCGTCGGCCAGCACCATCTCCTGCCGGGCGGCCGGGTGAGCCGGGTCGATCGGCAGGTAGGCGGCGCCGCAGCGGAGCACCGCCAGCATTGTCACCACCGCCTGCCAGGACCGCTCCAGTGGCATCGCCACCAGCGATGCGGGGCCGACCCCGCGCTGCCGCAACGCCCCGGCCAGCCGCCGGGCGGCCTCGTCCAGTCGGCCATAGCTCAACGTCAGGTCACCGTCGAGCACGGCCGGGGCCTCCGGGGCCGCGGCGACCTGGGCGGCGAACAGGTCCGGTACGGTCGCGACCGGATAGCTGCGGGCGGTGTCGGTGCCGGCCCGGTTTACCTGGTCGAGTTCCTCGTCGGACAGCAGCGGCAGCCGCGCCACCGGCCGGTCCGGGTCGGCGACCACGGCGGCCAGCAGGGTGTGCAGGTGTCCGCCGATGCGGCGTACCGCCTCGGTGTCGATGGCGGTGGGGCTGTGCTGAAGGCTGACCGTGATGCCGGTGGGTGCGTCGACGATCTGCACGTGCAGGGCGTTGCGGGCGGCACCGCTGAACAGGGTCCACTCCACCCGGCTGGGTACCCCGGGAAAGACCGGATCGGCACCACGGCGCCGGTAGCCGACGCTGACCGGGGTGAGCGCCGGTGCCGGCCGCAGGCCGGTCACGGCATGGGCCAGCGGCACGGCCCGGTGCCGGTACACCTCCCGCAGCCGGGTCCGCAGCGCCTGGGCGTGGTCGCGGAAGGTCGCCGGGCCGGTCTCGGCGGTGACCGGCAGTTCGTTGACGAAGAGTCCGATCAGGTCGGCCTGTTCGGGGGTACGGGTGGACAGCGCCACCCCCACCGGGGTGTGCTGGTTGCCGTAGCGGGCCAGCAGGGCGTGCAGGGCCGCGAAGAGCACCTCGAAGCGGGTCAGGCCCAGCGTTGCGGCCAGCCGGTCGACCCCCTCGACCAGGTCGGCCGGCAGGTCCGCGGCCACGGCGACACCGGGTTCGGCACCGGTGGGCAGCCGACGCAGACCGGGCAGGACGACGTCACCGGGGCCGGACCAGTGCCGGGCCCAGTACTCGCGGGCGGCGGGCAGGTCGGCGGCGACCCGCTGCTGTTCGGCCGCGGCCAGGTCGGTGTGGTCGTCCGCGCGGGTCAACGGTTCGGTGGGCTCCTGCGCCCGGGCGGCGGCGTACGCGACGGCCAGGTCCCGGGCCAGGACGTCCTTGGAGGTGCCGTCGAAGGCCACATGGTGTGCGGCTACCAGCAGCAGATGGTCACCCTCGGCGCCGGTGAGCAGGGTGAACCGGGCCAGGGGCCCGGTGTGCAGGTCGAAGGGGCGGGCGATCTCCTCGGCGATCCGGGCGTCGGTCAGGTCACCGCAGCCGACCGAGGGGCGGGTGTCGGCCGGGGCCAGGCGGGGGGTGCCGTCGTGGTCGCCGGTGAGCCGGGCGGACAGGATGGGATGCCGCTCGATCACACTCGTGCACGCCGCTACGAGGGACTGGGTGTCCAGTTCGGCGCCGAACCGTACCCCCAACGCCATGTGATACGCCGTGCCGGCGGTCCCGGCCTGCTCGGTGAACCAGACCGCGTGCTGTGCGTAGGTCGCCTCGGCGGTGCCCACATCTGCTCCCCTGGTTGTGCTGGTGTCTGTCATTTCTCGAACAGGTCGGTGAGCTGCCGTTTGAG
Organism: Micromonospora sp. NPDC048871; assembly: GCF_043198155.1. Taxonomy (NCBI): domain Bacteria; kingdom Bacillati; phylum Actinomycetota; class Actinomycetes; order Micromonosporales; family Micromonosporaceae; genus Micromonospora; species Micromonospora sp. NPDC048871. The sequence continues at coordinate 360,182 of NZ_JBICUM010000004.1, forward strand.
CACCTTGCCGCCCTCGTTGTGCGGCAGCCGGTCGAGCACCAGGACCCGGGCGGGCAACTGGTAGTCGGCCAGCCGGTCGGCGAGGAAGCCGCGGACCACCGGCAGGGTCAGGTCGTCCGGGCCGGCCGGTGGGCGGGGTACCAGGGCGGCGGCGACCGCCGAGCCGAGCACCGGGTGCGGCACCCCCACCACGGCGGCCTCCGCGACCAGGGGGTGTTCGTACAGTGCCGCTTCCACCTCCAGAGTGGAGACCTTGAACGCCCCGGTCTTGATCACATCCTGGTGTCGGTCGGTGAGGTACAGGTAGCCGTCGGCGTCCAGCCGGCCGATGTCGCCCATCCGCACCCACCCGTCGCGGAAGGTGGCCCGGTTGGCGGCCTCGTCCCGGTAGTAGGCGCGAGTGAAGGGGGCCCGCAGCCACACGTCGCCGGTGGTGCCGACCGGCAGGGGGTTGCCGTCGGCGTCGGCGACCATCAGCTGCCCGCCGACCGGTCGGCCGACCGCCTCCCGCCGCGCCGGGTCGTAGATCATCGTGGTCTGCGCGGGGGCCGCCTCGGTGGAGGTGTAGTAGTTGACGATGGTGGCCGCCGGGAAGACCTCGGCCAGCCGGGCGGCGACCGCCGGTGCCAGTGGCGCGGCGGTGGACCCGATCAGCTGTACCCCGCTGGTGTCCCGCCCGCGCAGGGCGCCGGAGTCGAGCAGTTCGACGGCGATCGACGGGACCACGAAGACGGTGCCGGTGCCGGGTGCCTCGACCAGCCGGGCGAACCGGACCGGGGTGAAGCGGGGCAGGGTCAGCGCACCGGCCTTGGCGGTGAGCGCGTTGAGCAGCATGGTCTGCCCGGCGTTGGTGCCGATGGCGAAGGCGTGCAGGAACCGCCGGGAGTGGGCCAGGGCCAGCCGGCGGGGATGCTGGGGTGCCCCGACGGTCAGGTTGGCGTGGCTGGCCGCCACCCCCTTGGGCCGCCCGGTGGTGCCGGAGGTGTAGAGGATCTGGGCCAGGTCACCGGGGCGGGCCGCCGTGGCCTCGACAGGGGAGGCCTCGGTGAGCAGGTCCGCGCAGGTCCAGACCGGCAGCCCGGCCGGTACGGTCGGGGCGGGGGTCCCGTCGCCGTGCAGCACGGCGGTGGCCGCGCAGTGGGTCAGGGCGTACTCGAGTTGTCCGGCGGCCAGCCGGTCGGACAGGGGCACGGCCACCCCGCCGGCCCGCAGCACCCCGCAGTACGCGACCGCGAAGCGGGTCCAGTCGTGGGCACCGAACAGCAGGCCCACCCGGTCCCCCCGACACAGTCCCCCAGCCAGCAGGGCGGCGGCCAGCCGGTTCGACTCGGCGGCCCAGTCGGCGAAGGTCAGGGTGGCCACGCCGTGCACCTCGACGGCCACCTGTTCCGGGTGCAGGCCGGCGCGCCAGTCCAGCAGGTCCGGCACCGTACGGGGGGCGGGGGTCGTCGTGGCCACCTCAGGCCGCCTTCCGGAGGGCCGGTGCCGGGCTGGTCGTCACGGCGGCGGCCCGGGCCTGGCGTTCCTCGATGCCGACCAGGTCGTCCGGCGGGGCGTCCGGCACCTGGTCGTCGAAGCGAGCCAGCACCGGGATCACCAGCGAGACCAGTGCGGTGACCGCGATGCAGAGCCCGAACAGCACGTAGAGCAGGCCGTGGCCGCGTCCCGGGCCGACCCCGAGGACGACGCCGACCGTGTCGGCCAGGGCGCCGCCGGGCAGCAGCATCGGTTCGGCGATCCGGGCGGCGGCCGGGGCGATCAGACCCCAGCCCAGGGGCAGGGTGGACTGCGCGACCATCTGGTTGAGTGCGAAGACCCGGCCGTGTACGCGCGGCGGCACCTTGGTCTGGATGATCGTGGCGTAGACCCCGTTGACGATGGCCAGACAGGCGTACATCCCGAAGGCGCCGGCGGCGATCAGGGCCAGGTTGGGGCGCAGCCCGGTCAGCATGGCGGCCACGGCGATGCCGAGGGTGCCTAGCAGCACCGCGCGCATCCGGTGGTGCCGGGGACCACCCCAGACCAGCATCACCAGGCCGCCGGTGGCCGCCCCGATCCCGCCGGTGAGGGCCACCTGGGCCACCTCGTCGAGGCCGGCGAAGCCGAGCACCAGTGGGGAGAGCAGGAACAGCACCGGGAAGAGGAAGAGGTTCAGGGCGGCGAAGAAGGCCAGCATGGCCCGGAACTCCCGGCGGCGCAGCGCGTACCGCAGTCCGGCGAGGATCTCCGCGCCGATGCTCTCGCGGCGTTGCAGGGCCAGGGTGCGGGGGAACTTCACCACCGCCAGCACCGTGATGGCGAAGAGGTAGCAGGCCACGTCGACCAGGAGGATGCCGCGTAGGCCGACGGCCTGGAGCAGGGCCACCGCGGCCAGCGGCACCACGAACTGGGTGAGGCCGACGGCGGTCTGGGCCAGGCCGTTGGCGTGACCGAGGAACCGTTTGGGCACCAGTTGCGGCACCGCCGAGACGAAGGCCAGGCGTTGGAAGGCCAGCGCCACCGACAGCCAGGCGGTGAAGGGGTAGAAGTGCCAGATCTCGACCCGGTCCAGGAGCACCAGTACGGCCAGCGCGGCGTTGCCGCCACCGGCGGCGGCGCAGGCCGTCAGCAGGACGGCCCGCCTGCTGAACCGGTCGATCAGCGCGCCGGCCAACGGCGCGATGAGCAGGCCGGGCAGCAGCGCCAGTACGGCGAACAGCGCGAACCGGGCCAGTGAGCCGGTCTGGGTGTAGATCCACAGTGGTACGGCGAAGGTGGTCAGCGCGGTGCCCAGGCCGGAGGTGATCTGTCCGGCGGCGACCATGCCGAAGCGCCGCATGCTCGGTGGGGGCGCGGTGTCCGTCCGGCTCCGGCCGGTCGGCGGCGGTTCGGCGCCCCGGTCGGAGACGGCGGCCAACTGCCAGGCCGGCTCGGGGTCGACCCCGGTCTCGACCACCGGGGTGGGGGTGTCGAGGCGCCGGTGCACCTCGGTGACGATCTCGGCCAGTTCGGGGGCCCGGTACTTGAGGAAGTAATGGCCCCCTTCGTCGATCACGGCCAGGGCGGTGCGGTCGCTGAGGAAGTGCCACTCGCGGTAGCGCTCCTCGTGGAACTCGGTGCCCCGGTCCCGCTCCCCCACCACGGAGATGATCGGCGCCCGCAGTGGGGTCACCCGCTGGCGCATCAGCTCGGTGAAGTACTCCTCGGACACCTCGGCGTCGTGGCGCATCGCCCGGATCAGGAACCGCACCTCCTCGGGTGCGAGTTGCCCGATGTTGGTGCCCTGGGCCTGGAGCCAGGTGCGGTAGATCCGGTCGCTGCGCAGCCGTTCGGCCAGCCGCAGCCGCAGCAGCGGGCCGAGCAGGCCACCGGCGGGTCGGCCGAAGGGGAAGACCGCGCCGAGATACACCGCCGCCAACTCCCGGCCGGTCGCCTCCAGCCGCCGGGCCACCTCCACCACCAGGGCCCCGCCGGGACCGCAGTGTCCGTAGAGGATCAGCGGGCCGCTGACCCGGTCCAGGATCTCCGCGACGACCTCGGCCGCGACCTCCTCGATGGGCGCGGGGTCGTCGGCCACCCCGATGTCATGTCCGGGTACGGCCACGGACAGCAGCCGGTATCCGGGGGGCAGCGCGTCGGCCAGCGGCTGGTACACCACCGCGCTGCCGCCGCCGTACGGGACGCAGACCATGGTGGCGATGCGCGCTCCGGCGGGCACCGGCGGGGTCAGCTCGTACAGCAGCCCGCTGTCGGCGGTGGCGCCACCGCCGACCAGTTGGGCCAGTTCGCGTACGGTGCGGTGGCGGAACAGGTCCATCACGCTGACCGTCGGTGCGGCGGCGCCAAGCACCTCGGGCAGTTCCCGCCGCAGCCGGGCCACCACCTGGGTGGCCAGCAGGGAGTGCCCGCCCAGGTCGAAGAAGTCATCCCCGGCGCCGACCTGGGCGACCCCGAGCACCGCCTGCCAGATCCCGGCGATCAGGATCTCCACCGGCCCCTCCGGCGCCACCTGTTCGGCATCGGTGGTCGGCTCGTCGGTCGGGGCGGGCAGGGCCCGCCGGTCCACCTTGCCGTGGTCCTGCAACGGCAGCCGGTCCAGCAGCACCCAGCGGCTGGGCAGCATGTGCTCGGGCAGCCGTTCGGCGAGTCGGCGGCGTAGCTGCGCCGGTTGGGGCGGGTCCACCTCGGTGGCCGGTTCCAGGTAGGCCACCAGCCGGTCCTCGCGCAGCAGCACCGCCGCCTGCCGGATCTCGGGGCAGTCCCGCAGGGCGGCTTCGATCTCCCCCAGTTCGACCCGGTAGCCGCGGATCTTCACCTGGTGGTCGCGTCGGCCGAGGAACATCAGCTGCCCGTCGTTGCGCCAGCGGGCCAGGTCGCCGGTGCGGTAGAGGCGGGCGCCGGGTGGGCCGTACGGGTCGGGCAGGAACCGTTGCTCGGTCAGCTCGGGCTGGTTCAGGTAGCCACGGGCCAGCCGGTCGCCGCCGAGGTACAGCTCGCCGGGCACCCCGACCGGCACCGGGCGCATCCGCTCGTCGAGGACATAGACCCGGGCGTGTGGCAGGGGCCGACCGATCGGCACCGGGCCGGCGCCGGTCTCGGTGGGGGGTACCTCGTAGGTGGTCACGCCGACGGTGGCCTCGGTGGGGCCGTAGTGGTTGAACACCCGGGCCCCGCCGGCGGCCAGGGGGGCGATCCGCTCCAGTTCGGAGGCCTCCCCGCCGAGGATCAGCGCCCGGGCCGGCAGCAGTTCGTCCGGTTCGGCGTCGGCGGTGAGCGCCATCAGGTGCGAGGGGGTGATCTTCAGGTAGTCGATGTGCCGGGCCCGCAGCCGCTCGGCGAGTTCCGCGCCGGTGCACCGGCGGGGCAGCAGGTGCACCGCACCGCCGGTGGCCAGGGCCAGATAGAAGACGGTGACACTGAAGTCGAAGGACATCGACTGAAGCAGCCCGTACCGGGCGGCCGGGACGACGGCGAACCGGTCGGCTACCCCGTCGAGGTAGCGCAGCACCTGCCGGTGGGCCACCGCCACCCCCTTGGGGACGCCGGTGGAGCCGGAGGTGTAGATGACGTAGGCCAGGTTGTCACCGGTCGCGGTGGCCTCGGGTGGGGTGTCCGGGCCGGCTGCGATGTCGGCTGCCACCTCCTCCAGGCAGGCCGTGTGCAGCTCGGCCGGCAGCAGGTCTCGCAGGTCGGCGCTGGTCAGCACGATGCTGGGGCGGGCGTCCGCGAGCATCAGGCCCAGCCGGGCGGCCGGCTGCTCCGGATCCAGCGGCAGGTAGGCCCCGCCGGCGCGGAGCACCCCTAGCAGGGTGGCGGCCAACTCCACGGACTGTTCCAGCAGCACCCCGACCAGGCTGTCCGGGCCGACCCCCCGCCCGCGCAGCCAGGCGGCCAGTCGGTTGGCCCGGCGGTCCAGCTCCCGGTAGGTCAGGGTCTGCGACTGTTCACCGACCACTGCCGGGGCGTCCGGGGTGGCGGCGACATGCCGGTCGATCAGGTCGGCCAGGGTGGTGGCGCCGCCGGTGACCCCGGTGGTGTCGTCGGTGTCGGGTCGCCCCAGGGCCAGGGTGCGGTCCCGTTCGGCCGGGTCCAGCAGGTCCAGGTCGACCACCGGGCGGTCCGGTGCCGCGATCGCGCCGCGCAGCAGGGTCTCGAAGCCGGCCGCCAGTCGCCGTACGGTCGCGGCGTCGAACAGGTCGCTGTTGTAGACGAACATGCCGCGCAGGCCGTCGGCGCTCTCCCCGACGTACAGCGACAGGTCGAACCGGGCGGTCGCGGCGTCCGTACCCACCCCCTCGGCCCGCAGCCCGGCCGGCCAACCGGTGCCGCCCTGGTCGTAGTTCTGCAGGGTGAACAACACCTGGAAGACCGGGGTACGGCTGACGTCACGCGCCACATTGAGGTCGGCGACCAGCCGCTCGAACGGGACCTCCTGGTGGGCCAGCGCCCGCATCACCGTGCCCCGGGTGCGCTTGAGCAGGGCCGCGAAGCTGGGCTCGGCGGGGGTGTCCGGGCCGGTGGTGGTCGGCGACAGGTCGGCGCGCAGGGCCAGGGTGTTGACGAACAGGCCGACCAGTCGTTCCAGCTCCGGCACCACCCGGCCGGCGACCGGGGAGCCGATGGCGAAGTCCCGCTGGCCGCTGTAGCGGAACAGGACGGCCTGCAGGCCGGTGAGCAGCGTCATGTACAGGGTGCTGCGGTGGGTACGGCTGAGTCGGCGCAGCCCGTCGGTCAGCTCGGCGTCGAAGGCGAAGCGGTGGGTGCCCCCGGCGTACGACAGCACGGCCGGGCGGGGCCGGTCGGTGGGCAGTTCCAGCGGCGGCACCTCGGTCAGCGCCGTACGCCAGTAGGCGAACCCGTCGCCGCTGGCCGGGCCGTCCAGTCGGGCCCGCTGCCAGGCGGCGTAGTCCAGGTACCCGGTGGTCGGGGCGGCGGGGGCGGTGCCGCCGTCGCGCAGCGCGCCGTAGGTGGCGGCGACCTCGCCGATCACGATGTCCAGCGACCAGCCGTCGCTGACGATGTGGTGCATCGCCAGATGCAGCAGGTGCTGTTCGTCGTCGATCCGGACCACCAGGGCCCGCAGCAGCGGCGCGGCGGTCAGGTCGAAGGGGGTGTCGACGGCGGCGGCGACCAGTTCCCGGGCGGCCTGGTCGGATTCGGCGGTGGTGACCGTGACCGGTACCCGCACCTCGGGCGCCACCTGCACTACGGGTTCCCCGTCGGCGTTCTCGGTGAACCGCATCCGCAGGCTGTCGTGTCGGGCGGCGGTGGCGTCCAGGGCGGCCCGGAGCAGATCGATCTCCAGCGGGCCGTGCAGTCGCAGCGTCGAGTAGATGACGTAGGCGGCGGTGCCCGGGGTCAGCTGCTCGGTGAACCAGATTCTCTCCTGGCCGAACGACAGACGCGGGCGGTCGGTGGATCGGGGTAGTTCCGGCGAGCGGGCAGGACTCCACGCCGGCGCGTCAACGTTTGTCACGCAGCGCCTCACTCCGATGACGGATGGGAGTCCGTAGTCTGCATCGTGCATCGGAAAGCGCGAATCGGCTGATCGGTCCACTGTGCAAGACTCGATCGATCGATCCGGCACCCGTACGGTCCGTTCTACGGTCGGGAATGCCATTCGCGGACGTCGTCATCCCGGTCGAGTGGGCCTCGGAGCCCCTGGCCCCGGTCGAGTTCAGCGGTACCGGCGCCGCCACAGCGCCGCTGACCTGGGCCCAGCAGGTGCTCTGGCGCTCGATCAGCCGGTTCGGCTCCAACCACCGCTTCCTCAATCTGCGGCGTACCATCGTGATCTCGGCGCGGGCCGCGAAGGACCTGCCGACGGCCCTGCGGGCGGTGGGTGCGCTGGTCAGTCGGCACGCCGCGCTGCGCACCCGGCTTCCGGTGATCGACGGCGAGCCGCGACAGGAGGCGGTGGCCAGCGGGGTGCTACCGGTGCTGGTCTGCCCCGGGGTGGACGACGGTGCCGAGGCGGCCCGGGCGGCCGCCACCCGGCTCGGCGACGTCGCCTTCGACCACAGCGCCGAGTGGCCCCTGCGGGTGGCGCTGGTGACGGTGGACGACCGGGTACGCCAGGTGGTGCTGGTGTTCAGTCACACCACGGTGGACGCGCACGCCGCCGAGGTGGTGCTGCGTGATCTCCGGCTGCTGTTGCTGCGCGGAAGTCTGCCCACCCCACCCGGTCCCCAGTCGACCGAGGTGGCCCTGCTCCAGCACGGCCCGGACCTCCGACGCTCCGAGCGGTCGGCGGCCTACTGGCTGCGGGAGTACCGGCGGCTGCCGCAGGAACCATGGGAGGAGACCGGCCCGGGGCTGGACCCGCCGGTACGTCGGGGGGTGCTGGTCTCGTCCGCCATCGGCACCGCCGCCCGGATGGTCGCCGCCCGGCACCGGGTCAGCGCCTCCGCGGTGCTGCTGGCGGCCTATCACGCGGTCGCCGCCCGGCACAGCGGGCGTACCCTGGTGGGCCTGTTTCCGATGGCGCACAACCGATTCCGCACCGACTACGCCGAGGCCGTGGCGAACCTGGGTCAGGTCGGCTTCTGCGTGATGGACCTGTCCGGCCGGCCCGACTTCACCGAGGTGCTCTCCCGGGTCTGGACCGCCTCGCTCAACGGCCTGCGGCACGCCTACTACCACTCGGCCTCGCTACGCGGGACCTTCGAGGAGCAGGGCATCGACTTCGACGCGATGTTCGGGCCGCAGTACTACTTCAACGACGTACGGCTGTCGGTGGGTGGTGGCGGGCGGCCACCGGCGGCTACCCCCGCCGATCTTCGGGCCGCCATGGCCGCCAGCACCCTGTCCTGGACGGAGGGGCTGGATCAGACGGCCTGGCACATGTTGACCCATGTCGTGGACGAACCCGGCGGGGTGGGCATCACCCTGTCCGCCGACACCCGGTACATCGGGATGGACGCCGTGCACACCCACCTGCGCGAGATGGAGGAACTGGTGGTGGCCGCGGCCCACGACGAGGTGCCCTGGCCCTGGTCACCGGGGGCCACCACCGGTGCGTCGCCCGTCATCGCCCCGGTCGGCGGCGAGTCGGGGGGCGTGGCGGTCCTGGCCGAGGGCGAGGAGGTCGTCTCCGCCTCCTTCGCCGGTGGACGGGCCGCCAACGCGCCGCTGACCTGGGGGCAGCGGGCGATGTGGCGCAGCCTGGAGGAGTTCGACTCCCCCGCCGGGTACCGGGCGCTGTGCCTGCCCCGTCAGCTGCCGGTCCCCGCCCGCACGGAGCTGACGGTCGCGCGGGCGGTCACGGCGATCGGTGCCCTGCTGGAGCGGCACGAGTCCCTGCGTACCCGGTTCCGTCGCCGTGACGACGAACTGCATCAGGAGGCGGCTGCCTCGGGTCGGCTGCCCGTGCTCGTACACCCGGTGCCGCGGCCCGCCGAGGACCCCGACGGCCGGGCGGCCGCGACCGGGTTGACCACCCGGCTGGCGACACCCCGGTTCGACCATGTGGCCGAGTGGCCGCTGCGGGCCGCCCTGGTCACGGTGGACGGCCGGGTACGGCAGGTGGTGGTGGTCTTCAGTCACGCCACCGTCGACGTGCACGCCGCCGACCTGGTGCTGCGCGATCTGCGGGTGTTGCTGGCCGGCTCCACACCCGCCGCTGCCGGCCTTCAGTCGCTGGGTCTGGCCGGTCGGGAGCGCGAGGTCGAGCAGCGGCGCTCACAGCGGGCGGTGGAGTACTGGGTGCGGCAGTTGGCGGACCTCACCCCCAGCCTGTCCGACCCGGTCGGGCCGGCGCCGGAGCCCCGCTACCGACGTGGCTCGCTGGTGTCCACGGCGGCGCACCACGCGGTGCGGCTGGTGGCGGCGCGGAACCGGACCAGCACCGCCAACGTGATCCTGGCGGCCACCGCCGCCGGGCTGACCGGCGACGGCCAGCAGACCTGCGGGATCGTGGTGATGGCCAACAACCGCTTCCAACCCGGGCACGCCGAGGCCATCGGTACCCTCAACCAGATCGGGTTGTGTCGACTGGACCTGTCCGGCCGACCCGGCTTCACCGAGTTGCTGTCCCGGGCCGGGCGGGCGGCGTTGGACGCCTACCGGCACGCCTACTACGACCCGGCGGTGTGGGAGCGCACCTTCACCGACCTGGGTCACGATCACCGGACCTTCCTGGCGCCCTACTGCTATCTCAACGATGCCCGGCTGCTGCGCGAGGTCGACCCGGGGCGGTCGGGCCCGGACGCGGCCGGCCTGCGGACGATGCTGTCGGACAGTCGCTTCCGCTGGCTGGCCGAGCTGGAGCAGTTCCCCTGGCGGTGCCGCCTCCAGGTGCTCGACGCACCCGAGGGGGTGGAGTTGGTCGTCACCGCCGACACCCGGTACTTCCCGGCCCAGCGGGTCGAGCCCTTCCTGCGCGGCATCGAGGCGCTGCTGGTCGAGGCGGCCTGCCGGGAGGTGCCCTGGCCGTGGACACCCGACACCGCCGCCGGGTTGCCGCACACCGCCGCCGGGTGAGGCGCACACCGGCCGAAAACCCCTCGGCGGGTACGGCGTCGGATGCGATGATCCAGCGATGTCCTCCTCGCGTCGTGACCTGTTGCGCTGGCAGTTCGACCTGACCTGGTCGTTGTTCGACTACCACCTTCAGCGGTTGACGCCGGAGCAGTTCCGCTGGGAGCCGGCGGCGCACTGCTGGACGGTTCGCCGGGACCCGGCGGGCCGGTGGGTGCCGGACTGGGCGGACACCGAGCCCGATCCGGTGCCGGTGCCCACCATCGCCTGGCTCACCTGGCACATCGGCTGGTGGTGGGGGGTCGCCCTAGACCACCTGCAGGGCCGACCACCCCGCGAGCGCACGGAGATTCACTGGCCCGGGGACGGCGCACCCACCATCGCCTGGTTGGGTGGGCTACGGACCGAGTGGCAGGAGGTGCTGGACCGGCTCACCGAGGCCGACCTCGACCGGGTGGCGCCGTTCCCCTGGCCACACGACCCGGAGCACACCGTGGCGCATCTGCTCGCCTGGGTCAACGCGGAGTTGATGAAGAACGTCGCCGAGATCGGTCAACTCCGGCTGCTGCATCAGGCGGATTCGGCCTGACCCTTCATGCGGCGGGTCAACTCGGCCGCCCGGTAGGCCGCCACCTGACGGGCCTGGTCGGCCACGAAGCGCCGCAGCAGGGCCGGGGCGGTAGCGGTGACCTGCTCGTGCACCCGGGTCCCGGTCGCCTCGGCGGTCAGGTCCACCACCGCCCGCAGTCGCACCCCTCCGGGGCTGGCCACCTCGCTGACCAGTTGGGCGCCCGGCCGGGTGGTGACCATGCGTACCCGGATCCGGTTGTCCCAGCGCAGCAGGCGGAGGAACCGGAACCGCTCGACCGCGACGTAGTCGGCCACCGTGCGGCCCTCGGGGTCCCGGCTGATGCGTACCTCGTCCACCGCCACGATCAACGGCGACAGTCCGAGGTAGCTGTGCGGATCACTGAGATGGTCGAAGACCTCCTCCACAGAGGAGGACACCAGAAAGGTTGTCGCGAAAGCGATGGCGGGAGCCGACCGGTCGGGCACCCTGCCATCCTGTCACGGCCGATGCAATCGACATATGTATAAGCGAATCATCGAAATGTTTGGTCACCCGTCGGATGACCGGTCGTGAGCTGCACCGTAGCGTCAACGCGATTCACCTCGCACGGACCCGGTCACGCACAGTGACCACCGGGCGAGTGTCGCGGACAGTCGTGACGGACCGCCCCGGCGGTGGTGAATCGGAGCCCGCGCTGTCCTTTCAACCCCCAAAAGGAGCAAAGGTGCCCCTACAGCCCCATCGATCTCGTGGCCGACGTGCCGCAGGAGTGGTGCTCACCACCACCCTCGTCGCGTCGCTGACCACACTCGCCGCCAATCCCGCCTCGGCCGCACCCGAGGAGGCGCCGGCCGGGTCCAACCCGATCTTCCTCACCGGCCCGAACGACGGTGCCGCCGAGGACATCGCCATTCGCTATCTGCGCGGCAACCCCGCCGCGCAGGGGGTGAACGCCGCGGATCTCAGCGACCTGAGCATCCTGTCCAGCTACACCAGCCGGCACAACGGTGTCACCCACGTCAACCTGGCCCAGCGCTACCAGAACCTGGAAGTGTTCGGTGCGGCCGCCACGGTGAACATCGCCAAGGACGGCAGCGTCATCCTGGTCGGCGGCACCCTGGTCTCGGACCTGGCGAAGGGCACCTCCGGCACGGCGGACCTCAACGCCGTCGACGCGGTCGAGGCCGCCGCCGACGCCCTGGACCTGGCTGCGCCGAAGAGCCCCAAGGTCCTCAGCCGGGCCGGTGGCGCGGCGCAGAAGACCGTGGTGTCGGAGAGCGGCATCTCCGACGAGCCGATCCCGGCGAAGCTGGGTTGGCAGCCGACCGAGGACGGGCTGCGCCTGGCCTGGCAGCTGGTCATCGACGACTCCTCGGACTCGCACCTGTGGAACGCCACCATCGACGCGGAGAGCGGCGAGCTGCTCGACGTCGACGACTGGACGACCCAGCACGAGGCCCACGAGGTCGCCGACAACCTGGACGCCCTGGCTCCGGGGCGGGCCACGACGCTGAACAGCGCCGGGTTCCACACCCATGAGCCGGTGCAGGACGGCTCGTCCTACCGGGTGTACGCCGGACCGGCGGAGAGCCCGAACGACGGCCCCCGCACGGTGGTGACCAACCCGGCCGACCGGGTCGCCTCGCCGTACGGCTGGCACGACACCGACGGGGCCCCGGGCGCGGAGTACACCACCACCCAGGGCAACAACGTCCACGCGTACCAGGACACCGACAGCAACAACGCCCCCGACTTCGGCAGCAGCCCGGACGGTGGGCCGAGCCTGACCTTCGACAACCCGGTCGACCTGAACGAGCACGCGCAGAGCTACCGGGACGCGGCGACGGCGAACCTGTTCTACTGGAACAACATCATCCACGACGTCACCCACCGGTACGGGTTCGACGAGGCGTCGGGCAACTTCCAGATGAACAACTACGGCCGTGGCGGCGTGGGCGGCGACTACGTCCGGGCCGAGGCCGCCGACGGCAACGGCACGAACAACGCCAACTTCTCCACCCCGGCCGCCGACGGCGCCGCCCCGCGGATGCAGATGTACCTGTGGCCGGGCAACCAGTTCGGTGCCCAGAACCAGGTCGTCGTGGACGGCGTGGGCTCGTTCGACGCGGGCTGGTCGCGGTTCAGCCCGGCCCCCTCGGTGGCCGGCCTGCCGGGGCACCGTTACGTCTACGGCGGCACCGGCTGCACCACGGCGACCTACCCGGCGACCCTGCCGGGCGGCAACTGGATCGCGGTCGTCGACGGCGGCACCGCGGCCTGCACCTACCTGCTGCGTACCCAGGTCGCCCAGTCCCTCGGTGCCAAGGCCGTCGTGGTGGCGCACAACGCCGCCGGGGCCGCTCCGGTGCTGACCGGGGCCATGACCGGCACGCCGGTCGCCATCCCGGCGGTCGCGGTCACCCAGGCCGACGGCAACGCCATCAAGGCCGCCATCGCCGCCGGTGACGTCACCGGTTCGGTGCGCAAGCACCCGAGCCACCCGGGCATCCGGGACGGTGACTTCGACGCCGGCATCATCATCCACGAGTACGGTCACGGCATCTCCAACCGGCTGACCGGTGGCCCGAACATCAACTGCCTCAGCGGCAACGAGCAGATGGGTGAGGGCTGGAGCGACTACTTCGCGGTCACCATGCTGCTCGACCCGAGCGTGGACACCGCCGACGGGGTGCGCGGCATGGGTCCGTACGCCCTGTTCCAGGACGACCGCAGCGGTGCCGGCATCCGGCCGCGTCCGTACTCGCGGAACATGGACATCCAGCCGTTCACCTACGACAGCATCAAGACCGGTGGCTGGCTCAACGGCACCTCCCTGGCCGCGCCGCACGGCATCGGTCACGGCTGGGCCGCCGTGCTCTGGGACATGACCTGGGACCTGATCGACCGGTACGGGTTCAACCCGAACGTCTACGACTCGTGGAACACCGGCGGTAACAACCTGTCGCTGCAGCTGGTCATGGACGGGCTCAAGATGCAGGGCTGCGGCCCCGGCCTCGTCGCCGGCCGCAACGGCATCATCGCCGCGGACGCCGCCCTCACCGGTGGCGAGAACTCCTGCACCCTGTGGGCGTCCTTCGCCCGCCGGGGCCTGGGTTACAGCGCCGTGCAGGGCACCACCAACCGCAACGACAACACCGAGGCGTTCGACACCCACCCGTCCTGCCGCGGTGACTTCCTCAACCGTTCCGGGATGAACACCGTGAAGGCCGGCTCCGCTGCCCCGATGCAGTTCCAGCTCGCCAGCAACCGGGGCCTGGACATCCTGGCCAGCAACTCGCCGTACTCGCGGCTGGTGGACTGCGACACCCTGCAGACCGTCCACCCCGACGACTCGATCACCCCGCGGCCGACCCCCGTCAAGGCGGTCAACCCCGGAAAGTCGAAGATGTCCGTCAATGCCCACGGTCGGTACAACTACGTGTGGAAGACCGACCCCGCCTGGGCCGGTACCTGCCGGGAGTTCGTGCTGACCCTCGACAACGGATTCCAGTACCGCACCTACTTCAAGTTCATCGGCTGATCCACGGCAACGATCTGAGGTAGAGCCGGAGGGAGCGTCCCGCACGTCGGAACGCTCCCTCCGGTGCGTTCGGCCCCTGCCATCGCGGCTTACCAGGGCCGCGGGGCAGCGCGGCGACAAGCCGCCGTTTCCCGTACAGCGAAGGAGCCTCTGGTGCCCTCATCCCCCCGGAGATCTCGTGGTCGACGCAACGCCGCGCTGGTGTTGTCCACCACCCTCGTCGTGTCCCTGACATCGGTTTCCACACCCGCCGCCGCGGCGCCGGAGGAAGGGACCGGAACCCCTAATCCGATCTTCCTCACCGGCCCGAACGAGGGTGCCCCGGAGGCCCTCGCCGTCAACTACCTGCGGGCCAACCCGGTCCAGCACGGGGTCGGCGCCGCCGACCTCAGCGACCTCGCGGTGGCCTCGATGTACACCAGCCGACACAACGGGGTCACCCATGTGAACCTGGCCCAGCGGCACCAGAACCTGGAGGTGTTCGGGGCCACCGCCACGGTGAACCTGGCCCGGGACGGCAGTGTCGTCTTCGTCGGTGACAGCCTGGTGGCCGACCTGGCCGAGAAGGCCTCCGGCGCGGCCTCGCTGGACGCGGTCGAGGCGGTCGAGGCCGCGGCCGAGGCCCTGGACCTGGCCGATCCCAAGAGCCCACGGGTGATGAGCCGGGCCGGTGGTGCGGCCCAGCGGACCGTGGTCTCCGGCAGCGGCATCTCCGAGCAGCCGATTCCGGCGAAGCTGGGTTGGCAGCCGACCGAGGAGGGGCTGCGGCTGGCCTGGCAGCTGGTCATCGACGACTCCTCGGACCCGCACCTGTGGAACGTGGCCGTCGACGCGCAGACCGGTGAGCTGCTGGACAGCGACGACTGGACCACCCACGACAGTCCTGAGGACCTGGCCGCCACCCTGGGTCGGCCGGAGCAGCAGGCGGCCACCGCCGCCGCGGACATCGAGATCCCGACCGTCCTCCCGCGCAACCAGGTCCTCGACGGGTCCAGCTACCGGGTCTTCGAGTTCCCGAAGAACGACGCCAACGAGGGGCCGCGCAACCTGGTGACCAACCCGGCCGAGGGGACCGCCTCGCCGTACGGTTGGCACGACACCGACGGGGTCCCGGGTCCCGAGTACACCATCACCCGGGGCAACAACGCCCACGCCTACACCGACCGGGACGCCAACAACCAGGTCGACCCGGGCAGCTCCCCGGACGGCGGACCGGGTCTGAACTTCGACTTTCCGGCCGACCTGGACGAGCACCCGCAGACCTACCGGGACGCCGCGGTGGTCAACCAGTTCTACTGGTGCAACGTCGTCCACGACCTCACCTACGGCTACGGATTCGACGAGCCGGCCGGCAACTTCCAGGTCAACAACTACGGCCGTGGCGGGGTCGGCGGCGACGACGTGATGTGCGAGGCGCACGACGGCTCCGGCCAGAACAACGCCAACTTCTCCACCCCGGCGATGGACGGCGGCCGGCCCCGGATGCAGATGTTCCTCTGGCCGGGCAACCAGTTCGGCCTGCCCAACGCGGTGACGGTCGGCTCGGGTGCCGGCGCCGCGACCTACCAGGCGGAGTACGCCCGGTTCACCCCCGCGCCCACCCGCGCCGGCTTCGCCGGTGCCATGGCGCTTGTCGACGACGGTGTCGGCAACACCGGTGACGGCTGCACCGCGTACAGCCTGCCGGCCGGGGCGATCGCCGTGCTCGACCGCAGCAGCAGCTGCAACTACCACACCCAGGTCAGCAACGCCGAGCAGGCCGGGGCGGCCGCCGTGGTGGTGGTCAACAACGTGGCCAGCGCCCCGGTGGTGATGAACGGGTCGATGAACCCGGCGGTCGGCATCCCCGCGGTGATGGTGAGCCAGGCCGACGGCAACGCCATCAAGGCCGCCCTGCCCTCCGCCGGTCGGGTGCACCGCAACCTGGACCGCCCGGCCATGCGGGACGCCTCCTTCCGCGCGGAGACCATCTTCCACGAGTACGGCCACGGGGTCTCCCTGCGGCTGACCGGTGGCCCGACGGTCAACTGCCTGACCGGTAACGAGCAGATGGGCGAGGGCTGGAGCGACTTCCTGGCGATCGTCTCCCTGATCAACCCCTCCCTCGACAACCCCGAGGGCCCGCGTGGCTACGGGCAGTACGCCCTGTTCCAGGACAGCCGCACCGGTGACGGTTTCCGGCCGCGCCCGTACTCCCGCAACATGGAGATCCAGCCCTTCACCTACGACAGCATCAAGACCGGTGGCTGGCTCAACGGCACCTCCCTGGCTGCCCCGCACGGCATCGGTCACGGCTGGGCCGCCGTGCTCTGGGACATGACCTGGGACCTGATCGACCGGCACGGGTTCAACCCGAACGTCTACGACCCGTGGAACACCGGGGGCAACAACCTGGCCCTGCAGCTGGTGATGGACGGGTTGAAGATGCAGGGCTGCGGCCCCGGCTTCGTCACCGGCCGCAACGCCATCATCGCCGCGGACGCTGCCCTGACGGGCGGGGAGAACTCCTGCACCCTGTGGGCCTCCTTCGCCCGCCGTGGGCTGGGCTACAGCGCCGTGCAGGGCACCACCAACCGGGACGACAACAGCGAGGCGTTCGACACCCACCCGTCCTGCCGGGGTGACTTCATCAACCGTTCGGGGATGAACACCGTCAGCGCCGGATCGGCCGTGCCGATGCAGTTCCAGCTGGCCGGCAACCGGGGCCTGGACATCCTGGCCAGCAACTCTCCCTACTCGCGTCTGGTGGACTGCGACACCCTGCAGACCGTGCACCCGGACGGGTCGATCACCCCGCGACCGACCCCGGTCAAGGCGGTCAACCCGGGTAACTCGAAGATGTCCGCCAACGCCAACGGTCGCTACAACTACGTGTGGAAGACCGACCCCGCCTGGGCCGGCACCTGCCGGGAGTTCGTGCTGACCCTCGACAACGGATTCCAGTACCGCACCTACTTCAAGTTCGTCGGCTGACCGTTGGCCGAGAGCCGGGGAGCGTTCCGAGCCGCGGAACGCTCCCCGGTCGGCATCGGTCAGGCGTAGAAGCCGGTCCGTAGCTCGATGCCGTGCTCCAGCCACGCCTTGAGGCAGCAGAGCATGTTCGTCCACCCCTCACAGTTGCCGTACGAGGCACGCTGTCCCTGCGGGGTGGGTCGCCAGCCCTCCTCGGCGATGGTGACCAGGGTGCGGTCGGCGCCCAGCGGCTCGAACTCCATGGTGACGGTCGTCTGGTAGACCCCGGTCGACTCCTCGCCGTCGTCGGCCGCCCAGCGCAGCACGATCCGTCGGTCCTGCTGCACCTCGACCACCTCGACCGGGAAGGCGCCGGGGAAGTCGGCGAAGTCCCAGCTGACGGTGGCCCCGGTGGCCAGCCGTCCCTTGGCTCCCCCGGTGGTGAAGTAGTGGGAGAGCTGCTCCGGGTCGACGACGGCCTCGAAAACCTCATGCACCGGACGGCTGATCCGGCCGGCGATCTTGAACCGCAGGTCCATGCTGATCTCCTCACGCTGACATGTTGTATTTTTATAACATGTCAGACGGTCGCGCCGAGCCCGACAACCCGGACCAGGATCTGGACGAGGTGTTCAAGGCGCTCGCCTCACCGACCCGACGGCGCCTCCTCGACCTGCTCAAGGACCAGGCCCGCACCACCGGCGACCTGTGCGAACGGCTGGCCCCCCTGGACCGGACCACGGTGCTGCAACACCTGCGGGTGCTGGAGGCCGCCGGGCTGGTCATCGCCCAACGCAAGGGGCGCGAACGGTGGAACCACCTGGATCCTCTGCCGATCAAGCGCATCCACGACCGGTGGATCGGGGCGTACGCCAGTGCGGCGGTGGACCGGCTGGCCGCCCTCAGGTCCACCCTGGAGCGACCCACCTCGGGATGACGGTCAGCGCATGGCCCTTGACACTCTGACGTGTCTCCATAAAGATCATTGTCGTGCGAAGCGCCTACCTGACGAAGCGAGGTCACATCGACCTCCTGCGCGTCGCCAGCGCTGCCTGTCGACCCTGCCGCTGACGCCGGGTCATCCCCCCTTCCCGCCCGCAGCGGGCGACTTCCTGCCGTAGGTCTCCGGCCCTATCCGCACGCCCGTGTACGGCAATCGCTTCATCCGACAGGAGAGCTGTCCATCGTGCACACCATGTCCGTACGCCTGGCCACCGCCGGGCTCTCCCTAGCCCTGCTCGGCACGACAGCCTGGGCCGCGCCGGCCAACGCCTCGGCGTTGCCGGCCGTGCCACCGTCCTCACCGAGCATTCACCAGATCACCGGTTACCCCCGGCAGAACGTGCTCCCGGTCTGGCCGGCCAACCCCGCCGACGCCTCCATCCCGATCGGCGTCATCCCCTACCACGACATCGCCCCGAAGCTGAACGCGTTGCAGGCCGCCAGCAACCGGGTCTCCGCCCGGGTGGCCGGCACCTCCAGCGGCGGCCATGACCTGTACGCGGTCGTCGTCACCGCCCCGGAGACCCGGCAGCAGGCCCGCCAGCAGGAGGAGTGGAAGCGCCTCATCGAGGAGGACCCGGTCCGGGCCCGCACCGACCGCAAGCTGCTGGCCGGGTACAAGACCCCGCTGTTCATCAACGCCAACATCCACGGCAACGAGTGGGAGGGCACCGACGCGGCGCTGCGGGTCATCGAGGAGTACGCCACCAGCCGCGACCCCGAGGTGGTCCGGTTGCTGGAGCGCAACCGCCTGATCTTCAACGTGACCGCCAACCCGGACGGCCGGATCGCCGGCACCCGGCCCAACGGCAACGGGTACGACCTCAACCGGGATCTGACCATCGTCTCCCAGCCGGAGACGAACCTGATCCGCGAGCTGATCATCGACACCAAGCCGATCATCACCCTGGATCTGCACGGCTACGTCAACCCGACCCTGCTGCACCCGAGCACCCCGCCGCACAACGTCAACAACGAGTACGACCTGTTCATCAAGCACGCCCTGCCGAACGCCCTCGGCATCGAGGAGGACCTGCGAGCGCTCGGCCACCCCGAGACGCAGCGGGCCCGCATCCCGTTCCGGGACGACGCGCCGGGGGTCTGGGACGACTTCCCGCCGATCTACGTGCCGTCCTTCGCGTTGTTGCAGAGCAGCATCCCGTACACCATCGAGGCGCCGCTGAACCCGCGCGGGGCCAAC
The DNA here is from genome assembly GCF_043198155.1 of Micromonospora sp. NPDC048871. Lineage (NCBI taxonomy): Bacteria > Bacillati > Actinomycetota > Actinomycetes > Micromonosporales > Micromonosporaceae > Micromonospora > Micromonospora sp. NPDC048871. Next base: position 379,406 of record NZ_JBICUM010000004.1, read on the forward strand.
CTGACCCCGCAGGAGCGGGTGCGGCGCTCCGGCATCAACACCGACGTGCACGAGGTGGCGATCAAGTCCTCGCTGCGCTACATCCAGGACCACCGCAACCAACTGATCTTCGACCAGGCGGAGGTCTACCGGCGCGGCTGGGCCGGTGAGCCGTTGCGGGACATCCCGGACGGCTTCGTGCCGGGCTGGGGCCCGGAGGACAACTACCAGACGGTCTTCCCCCGGGGGTACGTGATCCCGACCGGCGCCGGGCAGCGCTCCGAGCCGGCCGCCGCACGCCTGGTGGACCTGCTGATCGGCAGCGGTGGCCGGGTGTGGCGGGCCAAGCACCCCTTCCGGGCCGCCGGCAAGAGCTACCCGGCCGGCTCGTACGTCATCGACCTGCACCAACCCAAGCGGGGCCTGGTCAACTCCCTGCTGGAACCGGGCATCGATCTGACCGACCGGGTGGACGACCTCTACGCCGGTCCGGCGGCCTGGAGCCACGGGCTGACCTGGGGTGCCACCGTCGACACCCTGTGGGACGCCAAGCTGCCCAAGGTGCAGCTGACCCGGGTGTACGACGGGGTGGCCAGCGGCACCCTGCCGCCGGCCAACACCGACGTGCGGCTCGACATCCAGGACGCCGCCGACCTGCTGGTGGTCAACTCGCTGATCCGCAAGGGCCTGCGGGTGCACCGGCTGGCCGACGGGTCCGTGGTGGTGCAGACCAGCCCGGGCAGCCGCAGGCTGCTTCAGGAGGCGGTCCGCACCCACGGGGTCACCTTCGAGCGGGCTCCGGCCCGCTGGCGGGGCACCCCGGTCAAGGAGATCGTCGTCGGCTACCTGGGTGGCGTGGAGGCCCGCGACACCCTGGCCGCCCTGGGCTTCGCCACCCGGGCGGTCACCGCCGCGACCCTCGCCGACACCCTCACCGGGGAGGTCGACGTGCTGCTGGTGGCGAGCAACCTCAACGTGGCCGGCCTGACCCCGGTCAACCGGGCGGCGTTGGACGCCTTCCTGGCCCGCGGCGGCGGGGTGGTCGGCCTCGGTACCGCCGGGGCGAGCTTCGGCAACGCGACCGCGCTGCTCAGCGTCACCGCCACCGCCGGGCCGTCGCTGGCCAGCGGGGTGGTCAACGTGGTGAACCGGGGTGGCCCGGTCACCGCCGAGGCCAGCGCGTACAGCTTCATCAGTCAGCCGGTCTGGTTCACCAACCTGGGCCCGGGGGTCAGCGTGGAGCAGTCGTACGCGGCGGACCCCCTGCTGGCCGGCTGGTGGGCGAGGACCGGGGCCAACGGGCAGGCCGCCGCCGCTGACCAGGCCAGCATCGTGCGCAGCGTCAGCGCCGGCGGCAACGGGGTGGTGCTCTTCGGCACCAACCCGACCTTCCGGCTGCACCCTAAGGGGCTGCACCCGCAGCTGGGTCGGGCTCTGCTGTGGGCCGCCCAACCGTGAGTTGAGCGATCCGGGCCCCGGCGATCCCGCCGGGGCCCGGGTCGTAGCCCGGCCTGGGGACAAGGGCCGAACGGCCTGGTCAGCGGGGGTGCGGGGCGGAGACCATGAGGGCATGACGGGCCGCAGACCGGACGCCAGGTGTCCGCTTCGCCCCGATCAGCCGTGCACTTTGTGCCAGTTGGAGGTCACCGGCCCACAGGACTGCCCGCTGGTCTACCTGGTGGTGACCGACGAGGAGTTGTGGGCGGGCATCCGAGAGGCGGCCCGCATGCATCGGCCGAGCTGATCGGGGTCCCTGCCGTGCGGCGGTGACCGACCGACGGGCCCGACCGGTGGCCGGGCCCGTCGGGGTGGTGCGGGTCATTGCAGGGAGACGTCGTCCAGGTAGAAGCCCTCGGTGCCGGAGGCCGTCTCGACATAGAAGCGGGCCTGGGTCAGGGTGCCGCTCCACGACACGGTGGCCGTACCGGTGAGCTGGGTCCAGCCGTTGGCGTTGACTGTCGCCGCCGGGGTCAGCTGCACGTAGTTCGTGGTGCCGTTGGCGGTCAACGCCAGGGTGGGCCGGACCGAGGGGGTGCCGCTCTGCGAACGCACCCAGACGGTCGTGGTGTACGTCCGCCCGTTGGTCAGCGCCGAGGTCACCTCCTGGCTGGGGCCGTTCCAGGAGCCGGTGCGCCCGCTGTGCAGCAGGGACCGCGACCCACTCCGGACGACGTTGGTGGCCGACGACAGGGTGCCGCTGCCGAACACCGACCAGCCGGTCGTGCCGTTCTCCATGGTGCCGTTGGTCAGCAGGTTTCCACCGGTGGCCGAGCCGCCGGTGAACCGCCAGTTGTTGATGTTCAACAGGTAGCCGCTGCCGCCGGTGAACCGCAGGTACAGGTCACGGGTGCCGGTGGCACCGCTGACGGCGCACGAGGTGTTGGTCCAGGTCTGCCAGCCGCCGGTGCCGGGGACCGCGCAGGTGCCGACCAGGGGGCCGGTGGCGCTGTCCAGGCGCAGTTCGATGTTGCCGCCGCTGGACCCGGAGGCCACCCGGGCGGTGAAGGAGGAGGCCCCGGTGCCGAAGGCGACACCCCGGACCCGGATCCAGTCGCCGTTCTCGATCCAGCCGACGTTCACCCCGCCCTCGCTGGAGGCCTCGGTCTCGATGCCGTTGCCCCAGTTGATGGTCTCGGCCTCCTGGGTGACGTACGGGTTCAGGGTGCCGATCTGCGGCGCACCACCGGTGGTCATGTTCATCAGCGGGATCGACCCGTCGGCGTTGTAGGTGAAGCGTTCCACCGCCACCGAGCGGGTGTAGCCGCTGCCGCCGGGCAGGGCACCGTTGTGGTAGAAGAAGTACGAATTTCCGGCGTAGTCGATGATCCCCGGGTGGTTGGTGAAGCTGGCCCCCTGCCGGGGCATGACCGTCCCCCGGTAGGTCCAGGGTCCGGTGGGGCCGGGTGCGGTGGAGTAGGCGATGAACTCGCTGCAACACTCGGCCGCGAAGATGTTGTAGTAGACCCCGTTGCGCTTGTAGACCCAGGGACCCTCCTCGTACAGGGTGGGGCGGCTGGAGTTGCCGGTGCGGGTGCCGAACCCGGCCGTGGTCAGGGGGATCTGGGTCGGGCTGCCGGAGAAGGAGATCATGTCCTGGTTGAGCCGGACGTACCACAGGTTCGGGTTGCCCCAGTAGAGGTAGGCCTGCCCGTTGTCGTCGATGAAGGCGTGCGGGTCGATCTCCCCGTTGCCGGTGAGCGGACGGCCCAGGGCGTCCCGGAACGGCCCGGTGGGTGAGTTCGACACCCCCACCCCGATGACCATCTGCCCGTTCGACCGTTGCCGCACCGGCACGTACCAGTAGAACTGGCCGTTGCGTTCGATGACGTGCCCGGCCCAGGCGTTTGCGTCCGCCCAGGCGAAGGTGCTCAGGCTCATCGGCACCCCGTGGTCGGTCCAGTTCGACATGTCCGTGGTGGAGAAGACCCGCCACTCCCGCATGGTGAAGTAGGTCGAGGCGTCCTCGTCGCGGCCGGTGTAGACGTAGAGCCGACCGTTGTGCACCAGGGGTGCCGGGTCGGCGGTGTAGACGTGCTGGACGATGGGGTTGTCCGCCTTCGCCGGGGCGGCGAAGAAGGTCACGAGCATCAGGGGTACGGCCAGCCAGGCGAGCCGACGCCGACCTCTTGCGCCGGGCAGCAGCGAGGGTACGGGTTTCACCATGGGCTCCTGAGGGTGGTGGTGGGCTTCGGGTTCACCTGGCCGGTCCGGGACGGGACCGCGGTGGCCGGGAACCGCTAAGGCCATCGGGATTGGTAGATGTTAGCGCCAACATCAAGTGCTTCTCGGCTCCCACTAGCCGCTTGTGACGCTAACATGTGAGCGATCACACAACAAGAAGTTCATCGATTCCTGCAAGGCTGGCCCGCGGTCCCCGGTGGGTGGCGGGTGAGGGCGCCGGTCACCCGGGCGGATACGGTGGCAGGCATGGCGGCGGTACGGGTGTCGGTGTGGCCCATCTGACCTGGCACGGGCACAGCACGGTGTGGCTGGAGGATTCCGGCGTGCGGCTGCTCACCGACCCCCTGCTGCGGGACCGGCTGGCCCACCTGCGGCGCAGACGCGGCCCCACCCCCCGACTGTCCGGGACCCCGGACGCCGTACTCGTGTCGCACCTGCACGCCGACCACCTGGACTTCGCCTCGCTACGCCGGCTGCCCACCCGGACCCCGCTGGTGGTGCCGGCCGGCGCCGCACCCCTGGTCCGCCGCAGGCTGGGCCCGGCCGCGGGCGACTGCATCGAACTGGCCCCCGGCCGGCAGACCACCATCGGCCCGGTCACCGTCCACGCCGTACCGGCGGTCCACCCCGCCGGTCGGGGCCCCTGGTCCCGGCAGCAGGCACCCGCCATCGGCTACCTGGTCGAGGGCGGGACCCGCACCTGGTTCGCCGGGGACACCGGCCTGCACGACCAGATGGCCGACCTGGGGCCGGTCGACCTGGCGTTGATTCCGGTCGGCGGCTGGGGTCCCACCCTCGGGCCCGGCCACCTGGACCCGCAGGGCGCGGCCGAGGCGGTACGCCGGGCCGCCGCGGCCTGGGCGGTGCCCATCCACTACGGCACCTTCTGGCCCGTCGGGTGTGAACGGATCCGTCCGGACCGGTTCTTCGATCCCGGGGAGGACTTCGCCCGGCACACCTCGACCATCGCCCCCGGCACCCGGGTGCGGGTGCTGCACCCGGGTCAGTCCGTCACCGTGCCGCAGCGATGACCGCCACCCTCGGCGCGCTGGCCTGGCTGGCGGTGGTGGTGCTGTTCGGGGCCGTCGTCCCGGTGGTGCCGACCGGCGCGGCGGTCAGCGGTGCCGCCGCCCTGGCCGCGTACCAGGATCCGCTGATCGTGCTGCTCGTGGTGCTGGCCGGGGCGATCGGGGCCTACCTCGGTGACCTGGCGGTCTACCTGGCCCTGTGCTGGGGCGGGGAGCGCATCGCCCGGCGGCTGCGCTGGCTGCGCGGCCCGCAGCGACTGGACCGGGTCTCCGCCCGGGTACGCGAGGCCGGGGTATCACTGTTCCTGGTGTCCCGGCTGATCCCCGGCGGCCGGTTGCCGGTGCTGCTGGCCGCGGCGGTCTCCGGAGTGACCTGGCGTCGTTTCGCCGTGCTCAACCTGCCGGCCAGTCTGCTGTGGTCGGCCCTGTACGCCGCCATCGGGGTGCTGGGCCGGGCCGTCTTCCCGGAACCCTGGCAGAGCGTGATCGCCGCGATCGTGCTCGTGCTGCTGGTCAGCCAGGTACTGGGCTGGTGGGGACGGCGTCGGCCGATGCCGGTGCAGCCACCGGCGACGCCGTAGCCGGCACCCGCCTCGGCCGGTGCACCCGGTCGGCGGAACCCGGGGTGGCCAGTTCCTCCGACGGCTCGGCCGGGTCCGGAGCACGCAGGTCCAGGCGGTGCAGCCACCGCAGCAGTTGGTGGTGCACCGCCTCCGGCCCGGCCAGGTCACCCTCCTGCGGCCAGTCGGCGGGATGGATGAGCAGCGCCTCGTTCTGCCATCCGCCCAGCCCGCCATGGCTGCCGACCAGTTCCTCGAAGGCCGGCACCTCCTCCAGACCGGGCTCCACGGCGCTGATCACCACCAGGTCACCGACGTGCGCCATCCGCTGGTGGCGCAGCAGGTCCTGGCGGGCTCGCGGCCCGTACGGTGCCAGCGGGTCCTCCCCCTCGACCTGGCCGTCGCGCAGCCGGTGCACCCCCCGCGCCCCGATGGCCAACGGACCGGCGGCCGAGTCGACCACGACCAGCCCGATGCCGGGGTGTGCGGCCAGGCCGTCGATCAGCCCGGGGGCCAGGGTGTCGACCCGGTCGCGGGTCAGCCGCCCCGGATGACGGGCCAGGTAGATCATCGCCAGGTTGCCGGAGGCCACCACCACGGTCTCCGGCTCGGAATCCTCCACCGCCGGCACGGGTTCGGTGCGCCCTGCCGCCGGCACCGGCTCGGTGCGTTCGGCCGCCCGCATCGGCTCGGTGCGCCCTGCCGCCCGCATCGGCTCGGTGCGTTCGGCCGCCGACCAGACCGCCACCCGGGTCGCCGTGGCGGTCATCCCGCTGCGGCCGGTCACCTCGGTCAGCAGCCGGTCTACCCGCTCCCACGTCTCGGGGCGTCCCGCCTGCTCCTCGTCGGTGGGCTCCGGCAGGACCGCCTGGGTGGCGGTCAGTCGCCGGACCAACTGGGTCAGCGACTCGCCGTAGCGCTGGCGGAAGGTGGCACCCTGACTCTGCCCGTGGTCACTGAGCACCACGACGTGGTAGCGCCGGGACCCGTCGGCGGCCAGTCGTTGCAGGATGCCCAGGGTGTGATCCAGCGCCTCCAGGGCCGCCATCGCCTCCGGCCGGGCCGGCCCGGCATGGTGGGCCACCTCGTCGTAGTCGACGAAGTCGCAGAAGACCACGGGGGCACCGCGGGCCATCTGCTCGGCGATGAGCGCCACGTTGAGGTCGTTGAGCAGATTGGCCAGGGGCCGCAGGGCCAGATAGGCCCCCCGCCGGTCGGCCCTGGGCTGCACCCCCCGCACCCGCCGCCGTCGGGCCCCGTGCACATCCCGCAACACCTGACCGGCACCGAGCACCAAGGCCCGGGCGAAGCCGTACGGGCTGGTCATGAAGGCCGCATAGCCCGGGGTGGAGCGCCCCGGCAGCCCGGCGCGGCTGATGGTGAACAGGCTGGTGGGAGCGTCACCGGAGAAGGCGGTGCTGATGCTGACCCCGCCGTCGCGCAGCAGACCCCGACCGGTGGAGACCCGCCGCTCGACCTCGGCCGCGTCCCGGGGACGGCTGGTGACCACGAGCCGACCCGGTGCGCCGTCGGCGCCGGCCTTCTCGTACCAGCGGTAGGCCGGCACCTGGTTGACCTCGCCGTACAGCAGGCCGGCCTGGGCGGCCGGGGTGGTGGCCGGCAGCCCGGTGTGCCAGCGGGTCATCCGGTGACTGCCCGAACGCAGCCAGCGGCCGATGGTGGGCAGGTTGCCCGCGCGCACCGCCCACTGCACCACCGGGGTGGCCACCCCGTCGAGCTGGATGATCAACAACCCCTCGGCCGGTTCGGCCACCTCGGTGGTTCCGGTGGTCGCGACCGTACGCCGGCGCCACCGTCGCCAGTGCGGGCGGCCGTCCGCGCTTCGGCGGACCCGACCCATCAACCGCAGCATCTCACTGACGAACGAGTCGTCCGTGCCGGCGTCGGCCAGCCAGTTCACCAGCGCGGCGAGCGCCACCGCCAGCCAGGCGGCGGCGAAGGCCACCGGGAACCCGGCCACCTGGGCCTCCGGGGCCAGCCGCAGCGCCACGTACATCACGACGGCCTGCACCCCCACCCCGATGCCCAGGGCACCCAGTCCACCGAGGGCGGTGGCCAGCGCCAGCAGCAGGGGTCGTAGCACCGCGCCGACCGCGGTGACCAGACCGACCAGCCACAGCAGGCCCACCAGGCCGGTGGTGTTCACCCCGGGCAACAGCCAGAATGTCGCGCTGAGCACCACGAACGAGGTCGTCATGCTGCGCAGCAGCGCCCGCATCCGGGCGAGGGTCGGCCGGTGGTAGTCCCGCAGCAACCGCAGGCCGAGCCGAACGGTCTCGGGTCGGGCCTGTCCGGCTGCCACCTGCGGTTCCATTCCGTCACCATGCCACAGCCGAACCACCAAGATCCAAAATGCGGGTCCGGTGGGTGGCTGCCCGGACACCCCCGAGGCCAGGTTCAACGGCGCGGGCACCGCGACTGAGCGGGAGCAACGTCAGGGCGCAGGCGGCAGCCTCAACGGGGCAGGCGGTGGCCTGGTCTGGACGGAGGCGTGGGTCAGCCGGTGCGCTCCTCGATCTCGGCTAGGAGGGATTCCGGGGCGCGCATCCGCCAGGCGTCCGTGACCAGTTCGGCGAGGCGGTCGGCGTCCACCCGCGCCAGTCGCAGCATGACCAGGGGTAACCCCTCGTAGCCGCCGGTGGTGAAGAACTTGTCCGGTTCCCCCAGCAGCAGCGCCTGCTTCTCGGCCTCGTCGCCGACGTACAGCACGGCGATGTCGGTGCGGATGACGCGGGGCTTGCCGGGTCGACGCTCGGGATACGACCAGACGAAGCCCTTGTCGGCCACCCGGAAGTCGAAGCCCTTGCTCTCGATCTCCACCACCTGGGGCAACGCCAGCGCCAGTCGCCGTACGTCCTCGGCGTCAGCCATGGGGGCCGCCACCGGACACTGCCTGCTGCATACCGCCCAGGCTAGTGGGCGGGTCGGACATCCCGACGCCGGTCGCGGGCTGATCGACTCCGTTACGCCGAAACGGCGGTTTCCCGCCGCTGCCCACCCCGCCGTTTCGGCGTCATGGCGGCGGGCCTCACCGAGCCGACAGGGCCTTCTCCAGCTGGGCCTTCGACATCTGGGAGCGGCCTCGGATGCCGCGTTGGCGGGCCTCGTTGTAGAGCTGTTCCCTGGTGCGCCCCTGCGCCCCGCGGTGCGACCGCTTGCCGCCCCGGTGGCCGGAGGAGACGTCGTCGAGCGACGATCGGCTGACGGTACGCGACTCGCCGGCGCGGGCCCGTTCCTTGTTGACCGTACGCGCGGCGATCTCCTCGGCGCGGCGCTCCCCCACCCCGCGCTTCTTGGCGCTGGCCTTGATGTGTTCGTACTGCCGTTCCCGCTTGGGACTCGATCCTGCTGGCATCGCTTCCTCCCGCGACCTGGGACGTTGTCCTCTCGGGGCAGACATGCCCCGGCCCGGCGGGGCCAAACATATCGACAGTCGACGCCTCGACCGGGAGAGGGCCACACAAGCGTCAGCTGTGATTCGTAGGGAAACACCGGATTCGGCGCGGGCCTGCTCCGGCATAGCGTCACAAGATGCTGAGCAATCCGTTCGCCGGCCGGGTCGACGCGGCCGTCATCCGTCGTGGATCAGCCGGTGCACTGGCCCTGATCTGTGCCGTCGTGCTGACCGCCGGATGCAGCGGGGTCAAGCTGCCGGGTGGCGGCGGGGCGGCCGACGACCGGTACGGGTACGCCCCGAAGCCGGACGACTCCGTGGTCTACCAGCCGGACGTGGTGCTCGTCGAGGGCGGTGGCAAGGTCATCCGCTCGGTCAGCGACGACGGGTTCACCTATGTCATCGACGGGGACGCGCCGGGAGCGGAGGACCTGGAGCCCGGCAAGATCATGTTTGCCACCAGTCAGGCGGTCGGCCGGGTGGTACGGGTCCAGAAGTCCGGCGGGGACCGGGCGGTCACCCTGGCTCCGGTGCAGTTGACCGAGGTGATCCGGGACGCGGACCTCACCATCGACCAACCGCTGGATCTGACCACGCAGCAGTTCAGTGCGCTACCCGACCTGCTCGGTGAGGTGGTCGAGCAGGAGGCACCGGCCACCCCCGTGCTGCCCGACCCGGCGCAGGCCACCGGCCTGGGCGGCAACGCCATCGGCCTGGGCGGCAACGCCATCGGCCTGGGCGGGAACGCCATCGGCCTGGGCGGGAACGCCATCGGCCTGGGCGGGAACACCATCGGCCCAGGCGGGAGCGCACTCGGCTCAGGGAGCGGCGCTAGCGGCCTGGGCGCGGACCCCGCCGGACTGTCCGACCTGCACCTGGCCGTACCCCCGATCGTCCTCGGGCCGGCGCGGGCCCCGGGCGGGGCGGGTGCGGCCCACAGCATGGAACGGAAGATCGGCGGGTGGGGGGTCACCGCGTACGCGGGCCGGACCAAGGTGGGCCTGACCGCTCAGCACAGTACGGCGGCCTCCGGCCTCAAGGTCGACTTCGACATCCAGTTGCTGCTCGACAACCTGCGGCTGTCCGGCAAGGTGAAGGTGACCAACGGGGTGATCCCCCACCCCCGGTTCCGCATCGACGGGGTGCAGGGCCTGGCCATCACGATCGCGGCCGGGGCCCAGGGCGGGTTGAGCGACAACAAGAAGGCGCGGATCGAGCTGCCGATCGAGCTGAGCCAGCCGATCATCATCGGTGGCTTCCCGGCCACCCTCAAGCAGACCTTCAAGTTCCTGGTCCAGACGGCCTTCACCGCCAAGAACGGCAACATCTCGGGTACCGGCCGGTGGGGACTGACCGGCCCGATCGGGTACGAGGGGGGCTCGGTGCTGACCCCGACCTTCTCCGTGCAGGAGAGCATCATGCAGTCCCTGCGCGGGGTGTCGGTGGGTGTCGAGGCGATCGTGGTGGCCGCGGAGTTCCGCTTCGGTCTGATGCTCGGCCTGCCGGTGGCCGGCGCGGGCCCCTTCGTCGGCGTGGTGGCCTCCCTGGGGTTGACCAACGGTTCGGCGGCCGGGCGGGTGGGTCTGCCCCTGGCCGGGCCGGCGGTGAAGTGTCGGGGTACCACCCTGGTGGTGACCGCCCGGGCCGGTGAGGGCCTGAACGTCTCCCAACCCCTGGCCAAGGCGATCGAGATCGTGCTGGGGGTGCCGATCCCGAAGGAGGCGACCCTGATCAGCAAGGACATCATCAACCGCACAGTCGTGGAGCCGGACGTACCCCTGTGTCGGGACTGACCCGGACCACCAAGGGCTCCGGCCCGGCGGGGAGACCGCCGGGCCGGAGCTTGTGGTGCTGTTGACAGGTACCGGGTCAGCGCTTGTGCACGCCGCCGGTGACCTTGCTCTTGTGGACGTGGCAGTGCTTGTGGTCCATGTCCTCGGTCTTGACCTTGCCCTTGACGGTGCTCTCCACGATCGACACCACCGAGGCCTTCTTCGCGTCGATGGAACCGTTCACCGTCGAGTTGAAGATGATCAGGCCAGCGCCTTCCTTGACCTTGATCGAGCCGTTCACGCTCGCCCCGTCCATGCAGGTGATGCCGGACTTGACCTCCAGCTTGCCCTTCTTCTGCTTACCGGTCAGCACCTTGGTGCAGGCCGGGTAGCTGGGCTGGGTCTGGACGTTGAGCTCCTCGAAGGCGATCGCCCGCGCGTTGTTGGTACGCGGGTCGTCCAACTTGAGGACGTCGAAGCCCTTCTGGATGTCGTTCGAGTAGATGTAGCCGTTGTGCCAGTACGCCGACCAGGAGCCACCCAGGATGCGAGTGGTGTCCGACAGCGGGCCCCGCTCCCAGTAGGCGAGCTCGACCGGGTTGGCGGAGTCGGTGAAGTCGATCACCGAGATGCCGCCCTGGTACCAGGCCTGGACCATGACGTCGCGGCCCATCACCGGGATCAGCGAGCCGTTGTGGGCCACGCAGTTCTCGGTGTTGCTGTTCTCCCGCGGGATCTTGAAGTAGCTCGCGAAGACCAGGCGACGGTCGGCGCCGGAGCCGACGATGTCGTAGAACGCGTTCGCGCCCTGGTTGGTCCGGTAGGCCGAGGTGCAGATCGCGCCGCTGCCGCCGCCGAGCTCGTCGGTGAACATCACCTTGGTGCCGGCGTTGTTGAAGGTGGCCGAGTGCCAGAACGCGAAGTTCGTGTCCTGGACCTGGCTCAGCACCACCGGGTTCTCCCGGTCGGAGATGTCCATCAGCACACCGTCACCCATGCAGGCGCCGGCCGCGAGGTCCAGCTCCGGGTAGGCGGTGATGTCGTGGCAACCGCTGGTGCGGGCGCCGCCGCCGTCCGGGAAGAGCACCGGAGTGGACACCACGGAGGCGCTGGTCGGGTTCGCCAGCGGAACCTTGATGATCGAGATCTTGTCGTGCGGCGTCTTGCAGTACGCCGCCGTCGCCGACGGGCTGTACGACTGGACGTAGACGTAGAGGTCCGTCGCCTTGACCGTCTTGGCCTTCTTGCCCTTGCCGACGACCTTGTCCTTGCCGGGGACCAGCGTCAGCGTGTGCGAACCGCAGTCGGTGCGGACCGACTTGATGTACCGCGGGTTCGCCTTGTCGCTGACGTCGAAGATCCGCACACCTTCCCAGTGGTCCGGGTTGGCCACCGAGCCGGCACCGCTGTTGCACGAGTCGTCGCTGCGGGCCGAGTCGACCGCGAAGAACAGCAGGTTACCGAAGACCGACGGGTCACCCTGGCCGCCGGGGCAGATGACCTGGCTGACCACCTGCGGCGAAGCCGGGTTGCTGACGTCGTAGACGTTGAACCCGTTGTAGTTGCCGGCGAACACGTGGTCGCCCTGGAAGGCCAGGTCGCTGTTGTACGAGGACTCGGCGGCGAGGCCGCCGAACTTCGGCACGTTGGCGATCTGGGTGAGGTTGGCGCTGCTGACGATCTCGTCAACGCCCGGGATCACGTTCGCGGCGGCGCTTGCCGGCGCCGCCGCGACCGTGCTGAGGAGGAGGGCGCCAGTGGCGGCGAGGCCGAGGACGGCCCTCCGCTTCCCTCGCGCAGTCGGTTGTGACATGTAGTTACACCCTTCGTCGTGGGTGAAATTGGGGGTAGCGGGACGATAACCTGCGGCACCGAGAATTTTTGTGATTTGGGCCACAGTAGACCGGACACCATGATCACGATTAGGCAACACCGGGAGCACGAACAACCGCAGGAACGACTAATGACGCCTTTTTCTCGCCACCAACCCCTGCTGTCATATCCGCAGGTCGCGTTACGATCCCGGCCAGGCTAGGTCCACCGCGGGAGGCAAGTCGTGCAAGGCGTACGGATAGGCAAGGTTCTCCGCCAGTCGCGGGCGGTCGTCCTCATCGAACTGGCGGTACTGGCGGTGGCCGTCGTCGGGGCGGCGGTGCTGTTCCTGCTGCCGGACGACAGGTCGGAGCCGGCGGCGACCGCCAGCCCCTCGCAGTCGACCGAGTCCCCCGGCCTGCCGGACTCCACCGCACCGGTGTTGATGCCCGGCCGTCCCGGTGAGGCGGCCCGGACGGCGCCGGCGAACGAGGTGTCGGCCCTGCCCCGGGACCCGCACAACAACGCCGACGTCCGATTCATGACGATGATGATCCCGCACCACGAGCAGGCCCTGGTGATGGCCCGACTGGTCGCCGAACGGGCCGAGAACGAGAAGCTCGAGCGCATGGCGGAACGGATGCTGGCGGCCCAGGAACCCGAGATCAAGTACATGGAGACCTGGCTGGCCGAACGCGGTCTGAACCGCAACTCCGGCGGCGACCACCGCCACACCATGTCCGGCATGCAGACGGCGGAGGCGCTGAACCGTCTGACCGCCGCTCGCGGGGCGGAGTTCGACCGGATGTTCGTGACCATGATGACCGAGCATCACGAGGGCGCGATCAAGATGGCCGAGGAGGTGCTCGTGCTCGGCTCCGATCGCCTCGTCAACGAGCTGGCCAGCAGCGTGATCGTGGAGCAGAACGTCGAGATCAACCGGATGCGCGAGGCACTGGCGGGCAGCTGACCCTCCGTGCCGCACCGGTCGCGCTCGTCGGGATCGGTGAAGGTGTCGGGGGTGGCCGATAGCGTGCGGCTGACACCGACGAGAGGGGCCTGTGATGGCCGAGCCCACCCTGTCCGCCGAGCGCGCCGACCTGCTGGAGACCCTGCAACTGCACCGGTTCTTCCTGCGGAACACCACGCGTGACCTGACCGACGAGCAGATCGGCCTGCGCAGCACCGTCAGCGAGTTGTGCCTGGGCGGGCTGATCAAGCATGTCGCCGGCACCGAGCGGAACTGGGTGAACTTCATCCAGGCCGGGCCGACCGCGTTGCCTGACGCCGGTGACCCGGCCAGTCTCGAGCAGTACGCGAAGATGTTCCAGATGTCGCCGGGCGAGACCCTGGCCGGCGTGCTCGCGACCTACGACGAGGCCGCCAAGCAGACCGACGACCTGATCCGCACCCTGCCGGATCTGGATTTCAGCCAGCCGCTGCCCGATGCGCCGTGGTTCACCCCCGGGGCCCGCTGGTCCGCCCGTCGGGTGCTGCTGCACCTCATCGCCGAGACCGCCCAGCACGCCGGTCACGCCGACATCATCCGCGAGGCCATCGACGGCGCCAAGACCATGGGCTGATCCTCTGCCAGCGCGACGACTGTCGGATTCCGATCAGGACACCGGTTGAGCGATGACAGGTCCGGCGGATCATCGCCTGGCATACTCGGCCGGGCCAGGTCGGGCCGAAGATGGTGGTGGGGTGCAGTTCCGGGTGCTGGGGCCGCCGGAGGTGGTCCGGGACGGGCAGGTGGTGCCGCTCGGTGGGCCGAAACAGCGGGCGTTGCTGGTGCTGCTGCTGCTTCGGCCGAACCGGTTCGTCGCCACCGACTGGCTGGTCGACGCCCTGTGGGACGGCCGGCCCCCGCCCAGTGCCGAGATCACCCTACGCACCCACGTAGCCGGACTGCGGCGGGCGGTGGAGCCGCACCGCTCCCCCGGCGAGGCGGCCCGGGTCCTGTGTAGCCAGCCGAAGGGCTACCAGCTGCGGGTGGAACCGGACGACATCGACGCCGTCCGGTTCCGACGACTGGTGGACCGGGCGGCCGACCGGCTGAGCGCCGGGGCACCCGCGGTCGCCGAACGCGACTACCTCGACGCCCTGCGGCTGTGGCGGGGCGAGCCGATGACCGGGGTCGCCGAGTTGACCGTGGTGCGTCCCGAGGCGGCGCGGCTGACCGAGCTGCGGCTCATCGCCGAGGAGGGCCGGTTCACCGCGGCCGTCGCCGCCGGTCGGCACGGCGCCGTCCTCGCCGAGCTGCGCCAGTTCGTGGCCGACCACCCGGTACGCGAAGCCGCCCGCGCCCAGTTGATGCTGGCGCTGTACCGGGCCGGGCGGCAGACCGAGGCGCTGGCCGCCTACGACGAGGGGCGTCGGATCCTGGCCGAGGAGTACGGCATCGATCCGGGGGTGCAGCTACGTGAGCTGCACGCCGCGATCCTGGACCAGGCGGTCGAGCCGGCCGCCGGCCGACCGGTCCTCCCCCGCACCGGCACCGGCACCGGCACCGGCACCGGCGATCAGACTGCCGCGCTGTCCGCCTCGGACACCCCCGACGCCCACCACCTGCCGAGGACCTCCGGCGCACACCACCTGCCGGAGACCCCCGGGGCCCACCTCGCGCCCAGGACCCCCGACACCCACCTCGGGCCGAGGGCCCCCGGTGACCCTGTGGGGCCGCTGGTGGGTCGGGGCGCGGAGCTGACCCGGTTGGTGGCGGCGCTGACCGCGGCTACCCGCGAGCATGGCCGCACCGCCGTGCTGGTCGGCGAGCCGGGCATCGGCAAGACCAGCCTGGCCACCAGGGTCACCGCCCTGGCCCAGGCCGAGGGGGTGGCGGTGGTGTGGGGGCGCTGTCCCGATCTCGGGCAGGCGCCGCCGTTCTGGCTGTGGCGGCAGGTGGTGCGGGCCCTGGTGGCCATGCCGCAGGTCGGGACCAGCGGATCGGTACCCGGCCTGGAGGGGTTCGCCGTCGGGCCGGCCCACGATCCGACCCGCCAGGTGTCCCCCGATCCGGCGGCCCGGTTCCAGGCGTACGAGGCGGTGGCGGAACTGGTCCGCGCGGCGGCCGAGCCGGCCGGGCTGCTCGTGGTGCTGGACGACCTGCACGCCGCCGACCCGGATTCCCTGCTGCTGCTGCGGTTCCTCGTCCCGGCCCTGGCCGGTGCCCGCGCGCTGGTCCTGGCCACCCTGCGGCCGTACGACCATGACCCGGCGCTGGTGGCCACGGTGGCGGAACTGGCCCGCGGACCGGGATTCGACCAACTGCGGCTGACCGGGCTGGCGGCGGAGGCGGTGGCCGACCTGGTGCGGCAGCGCACCGGGGCCGCACCGGCCGAGCCGGTGCTGGCGCGGCTGGTCAACCGGACCGGCGGCAACCCCTTCTTCATCACCGAACTGCTGCGGGCCGACCCGGCCGGCACGGACCTGCCACCGAGCATCCGGGACACCGTCCGGCTGCGCCTGGGCCGGCTGCCCGCCCCGGCCCGCGACTGCCTGGCCCTGCTGGGGGTGGCCGGGCGCGATCTGGATGCCACCACGATGGCCGAGGTCCTCGGGAGGCCGGCCGAGGAGATCACCGAGGCGCTGAGCGCGGCCTACACCGCCGAGTTGGTGACCGAGGCCGAGCCCGGCGCGGTGTGGTTCCGGCACCCCCTGTTCGCCGAGGTCGCCTACGGGCAGTTGCCCCCGCCCCGGCGGGCCACCCTGCACGCCCGGTTGGCGCAGGCGTACGAGCGCTGCGGGGTCGTCGGCCCGGCCGAGCTGGCACACCACTACGGGCGGGCGGTCGGTCTCGGTCACGAGGAGGAGCATCTGCGGTGGACCCTGGCCGCGGCCGACGACGCCACCCGCCGGTTCGCCTACGAGGACGCCCTGGGTCATCTGGACCGGGCGGCGCAGCGGCTGGCCCGGGTCGCCGCCTCCCCGGCGGCGGCCCGCACCGAACTCGAGGTGCAACTGCACCGGGCCGCCCTGCTCCAGATGACGGTGGGTGTGGGTGCCGACGCCGTCGACCAGGTCTGTGCCCGGGCTCGTGACCTGCTGGCCCTGGTCGACCCGCAGACCGATGTGCGGCCGGCCCTGTGGGCGCTGGGTGAGCTGGCCGCCAACCAGGCCGACTACGCCGGTGCCGCCGAGCTGGCCGAGCGGCTGGCCGAGGGCGACGGTACGGAGCTGACGGTCGCGGCCGGTGAGTACCTGCTCGGTGTGGTCGGCTACTTCACCGGGCGGCTGGAGGTGGCCGAGGATCGGCTCACCGCCGCTATCGACCGGCTTCGGGGGGTCGACACCCGGCAGCTCGGCCGGCAGGTGGGTCGGCTGCCGGTGCTGGCCGCCCACAACTTCCGGGCCCTGGTCCGGTCCCTGCGCGGTGACCCGGTGGCCGCCCGCCGGGACATCCGCGACGCCGAGCTGCTAGCCGAGCAGACGGACGACCTGTACGGCCGGGCCAACGCCGCCTTGTTCGCCGCCTGGATGGGGCTTCAGGAGCGGGAGGTGCCGACCGTGCGGGCCGCCGCCGACCGATGCCGGGAGATCGGCGCGGCCCACGGTATGCCGCACTTCGTGGCCACCGGTGAGTTCTTCCTGGAGTGGGCCGCCGCCCGCGACGGCGCCCCCGAGCGGCTGGCCGCGATGCGGGCCGCCGCGGAGGGCATCTACCGTCCCGGGCTGCGCGCCACCCGCACGGTCACCTACGGCGGGATGGCGGAGGCGTACCTGGCCGCCGGTGACCGCGACACCGCGGCGGAGCTGGCGCGGGAGGGCCTGACCGTGGCCGACCGGCTCGGTGAGACCGTGTTCGCCGCCGAACTGCACCGGGTACGCGGTCTGGCCCGCGAGGATCCGGCCGCGCTGGCCACCGGCGCCCGGCTCGCCGCAGAGCAGGGCGCCGGCCTGCTGCTCGCCCGCTTCCCACCGCCGCTCAACGGTTTCTCCACGGCCGGTCCCTGACCACCTCCACATCATCTCCACGGGCCTTCCACCCCCGGTTGCTGTGCTGACCCGGTCAGATCCACGCCCGGAGCGTCGGGCGGTCCCGTGGGAGGAACAGTCATGAAGCCCGCTCAGCCAGCAGCCGCAGAGGTCGACGTCGTGGTGGTCGGATGCGGCCCGGTCGGGGCGTTGACCGCCAACCTGCTCGGTCTGCGCGGGGTCAGCACCCTGGTGGTGGAGCGCAGCACGACACCGCACGGTCAGCCCCGGGCCTTCTCCTGCGACGACGAGGCGCTGCGGATCTACCAGCAGGTCGGCCTGCTGGACTCCATCGGTGCCGACCTGCACCAGCCGACCCGGGCCGACTATCTCAACGCCGCCGGCCGTACCTTCGCCACCATCGACTTCTCCCAGGTCGACTTCGGCTTCGGCCACGCCCCGCTGAACTTCTTCGACCAGCCTCGGCTGGAGGGGGTACTGCGTGCCGGGCTGGACCGCTACGACCAGGTGGAACTGCGGCTGGGCACCGAACTGGTCAGCCTGTACCAGGACGACCAGCGGGTGCACCTGGTGCTGCGCGACCTGCACACCGACCAGTCGTACCCGGTGCGGGCCCGGTACGTGCTGGGCTGCGACGGTGCCCGCAGCACCACCCGGGCGGCCGTGCACATCCCCCTGGCCGGGGCCAGTTACGCCGAACCGTGGCTGGCCGTCTCCGGTGAGGTGCCGCCGGAGGGGATCCGCCGGGCGCACACCACCTTCGTCTGCGACTGGCGGCGCCCGGCCTTCGTCTCCCCCGGTGCCCGGGGTAGCTACCGGGCCGAGTTCATGCTCCGGCCGGGCGAGACCGAGGCCGAGATGACCCGACCGGATCGGATCGCCGCCCTGATCGAGCCGTATGTCGATCCGGCCCGGTTCACCGTCACCCGGGCGGTGATCTACACCTTCCACCAGCTCATCGCCCGGCGGTGGCGGGAGCGTCGGGTGTTCCTGCTGGGCGACGCCGCTCATCAGATGCCCCCCTTCCTCGGTCAGGGGCTGTGCAGCGGGCTGCGTGACGCGGCGAACCTGACCTGGAAACTCGCCCTGGTGCTGGACGGGGAGGCGGACCCGGCCCTGTTGGACAGCTACGAGACCGAGCGGCGTCCACACACCGCCGCGATGGCCGCCACCAGTGTCCGGCTGGGGCGGGTGTTCCTGGCCCGCGACCGTCGCGCGGCCTGGCTGCGGGACACCGCGCTACGGGCCGCGCAGACCCTGCCCCGGGTCCGCCGGTTCGTGCGACGTTTCGAGTTCAAGCCCCTTCCGGCGTACGACCAGGGGTTGTTCGCCGGTGGGCGGCGTTACGGGGCGGTGGGCACGATGTTCCCGCAGCCGCGGGTGGCCCTGCTCGGGTCGGGGGTCCCGGTCCTGCTGGACGAGGTGCTGGGTGCCGGTTTCGCGGTGCTGGGCACCTCTGTACCGGCCGGCGGACCGGCTCGTCCGCCGGTCCGCGCGATCGTGGTGCACCCCGGCGACGCCGCCGGCCCGGCGTCACCCGGGGCCGAGCCCGCCGATGAGCGGGTACATGTCATCGACCTCGACAACGTGATCATCCCCTGGCTACGGCGGCACCGCTGCGAGGCGGTGCTGCTGCGACCGGACCGTTTCGTCTTCGCCCTCGGCTCCACCGTGGAGGTGCTGGGCGCCCTGGCGGGGACCCTGCGAGGGTCCAGGTCGGTGGGTCAGGCGGCGGCCGCCTGACCCCCCAGGGTGGACCGAACAGACGGCATCGGCCTCCCATTCAGACTTTCGCACGTCAGGGGAGTGAGTGGGGGTGCCGCCGGCCCGGTGACCAGGTCTAGCATGTGGATCATCAACCCCCAACCCCCTTGTTGACTTCGGCCAACAGCCGAGTGAAGGGAACTTACGTGCGTCGAACCCCCCATCTAGCCCTGGTGGGCGTGGGTGTGACCGGTGCCCTGGTGCTCAGCGCCAGCCCGGTCTCCGCGAAACCCGCGCCCGCCGCCACCCCCGGCATCGTGGTAGCCGACGGCATGACCCAGCCGGTCTTCTCCTTCGCCGACGCGGTCGTCGAGCGGGTGTACGTCGAGACCCCGCTGGACACCGACAGCGACGGCCGTCGTGACCGGGTGGCGATCGACATCTCCCGTCCCCGGGAGACCGCCACCGAAGGCTTCAAGGTGCCGGTCATCTTCGAGCACAGCCCGTACCGCAAGGGCACCTGGGGCAGCGTGCCCTACCACAGCGTGCTGGTCGACGACCTGCCGCAGAACGGCCTGACCCGTCGGTCCGCCTCGCTGTCCGCCGACGTCGAGGACCAGGGCGCGGTGACCAAGCCCAACCTGCCCGGCCAGCTGGACGACTACTACGTGCCGCGCGGGTACGCGGTGGTGCTGGGCCAGAGCGTCGGCACCGGCGACTCGGACGGCTGCCCGACCAGCGGTGACCAGGCCGAGACCCTCGGCACCAAGGCGGTCATCGACTGGCTCAACGGCCGGGCCGAGGGCTACGACGCCGCCGGCGCGCCGGCCAAGGCCGACTGGAGCACCGGTGCGGTCGGCATGACCGGCGCCTCCTACAACGGCACCCTGCCCAACCAGGTCGCCACCACCGGAGTCAAGGGTCTCAAGACCATCGTCCCGGTCGCGGCGATCAGCAGCTGGTACGACTACTACCGGGCCAACGGCCTGGTCGTCGCCCCCGGCGGCTACCAGGGCGAGGACGCCGACATCCTGGCCAAGTACACCGCCGGCCGGGCCCGCTCCGAGGGCCACTGCGCCGACGAGATGGCGCAGCTGACCGAGGAGCAGGACCGGGTCACCGGCGACTACTCGAAGTTCTGGGCCGACCGGGACTACCTCGACGCCAAGAAGGTCAAGGCCAGCGTCTTCGTGGTGCACGGCCTCAACGACTGGAACGTGCGCACCGAGCAGTTCGCCGGCTGGTGGGACGAGCTGGCCGAGCACAAGGTGCCGCGCAAGATCTGGCTGCACCAGGGTGGGCACAGCTCCCCCGGCAACACCGCCGCGGTTACCCTGCCGGACGGTCAGACCTGGACCTACAAGCAGACCGAGAACCGCTGGTTCGACTTCTGGCTGTGGAACGTGCCCAACGGCATCATGAACGAGCCCACCGCGGTGGTGCAGCGTGAGAACCGGGTCAACGCCACGTACGCCAACTGGCCGGACCCGGCCACCCGGGAGGTGAAGCTCCAGCTCGGCGCCACCGACCCGACCGGCCCGGGCACCCTGACCGCCGGCAAGCGGCCCAAGGACGCCACCACCGAGCAGAGCTTCGTCGACAACGGCCGCACCCTGACGCCGAACTCGCTGGTCGCCGCCCCGGACGTGGCCAACCCCAACCGGCTGGTCTACCGCACCCCGGCGCTGACCGAGGAGGTACGGATCTCCGGGCGGGCCGAGATGCGGCTGCGGATGGCGATCGAGAACAAGCCGAACGCCAACCTGACCGCGTACCTGGTCAACTACGGCCCGGAGGGCTCGACCGCTGCACCGACCGTGGTGACCCGGGGATGGATGGACCCGCAGAACCGCAAGAGCGCCTCGCGCAGCGAGCCGCTGAAGCAGGGCAAGCTGTACGACTTCACGTGGACCCTGGAGCCGAAGGACTACGTCTTCCCGGCGGGTCACCGCATCGGTGTGGTGGTCTTCTCCACCGACCAGGCGTACACCCTGCTGCCGCTGGGCGGCACCGAGTTGCGGGTCGCACCCAAGCACAGTGAGCTGCGCCTGCCGGTGGTCGGCGGCAAGAAGGCCCTCGTCTTCTGAGCCGGTAGCCCACCACGTACGACCCACGGGTCCGCCACCGGTACTGCGGTGGCGGACCCGCTCGTTCTCGTCGGGAGCCCCGCCCGATCACATGATCTTGGCTATTGCAAATAGTTTGCAACAAGCTAGGCTGCTCGGCATGAGCCCCGAGCCCTCTCCGTCGCAGGACGCCGGCCAGCCCCAGGAGCCCGCGCCGGCCCGGGCCGTACGACGGTCCCTGTTCCTGCACTCCGCCCTGCGTCGCCGCCCGCAGGAGCTGCTGCGCGCGATGCTGTCGCAGGTCGACGCCGACACACCGCCCAACGGCCCGGACGGTCCGGTGGCCGTCCTGGAACGGCGGATCGCCTCGCTGCTCGGCAAGGAGGAGGCGCTGTTCTTCCCGTCCGGGACGATGGCGCAGCAGGTCACCCTGCGCATTCACGCCGACCGCCGGGGGCGTCGGGCGTTCGCCGCCCATCCGCAGAGCCACCTGGAGGTCTGGGAGCATCAGGGGTACGCCGTCGTGCACGGTCTGCGGTGTCACCCGGTCGGCGACCGGCACCGGCTGATGCGCCTTACCGACCTGGCCGCCCTCGGCGAACCGCTGGCGGCGGTGCTCTGGGAACTCCCGCAGCGCGACATCGGCGGGCTGCTGCCGGAGTGGGAGGACCTGGTCGCCCAGACCTCGGCGATGCGCGAACGGGGTGCGGCGATCCACCTCGACGGTGCGCGCCTGTGGGAGGCCCAGACGTACTACGCCCGGCCGTTCGCGGAGATCGCCGGATTGTTCGACACCGCGTACGTCTCGCTCTACAAGGGGCTTCAGGGCACCGGCGGGGCGGTGCTCGCCGGGCCGCGTGACCTCCTAGCGGAGGCCCGGCTCTGGCGGCGTCGGCTCGGTGGCGACGTCTACGACGCCTGGCCCATCGCGCTCGCCGCCCTGCACGGCCTGGACACCCACCTGCCCCGGCTGGCGGCATACCGCGACCATGCGGTGGCGATCGCGGCGGCCATCACGGCCGACGGGGTGGCCCGGGTGGTGCCGAACCCACCGCAGACGCCGCTGTTCCATGTGCACCTGCCGGTCGGCCCGGCCGCCGCCGAGCGGGCGGCCGAGACCCTGCTCGCCGACACCGGGGTGGAGCTGTTCGGCCGTACCCGGTCGGCGCCGGACCCCGACCGGTGCTCGTTCGAGGTGACCGTCGGGGAGAACGCCATGGAGTTCACGCCCGAGGAGGTCGTCAGCCTCCTGCATCACCTGCTCAGGCACGCCACCTGACGGTCGAGGGTCAAGTGCGCGGCACGACGGCACTTTCGAGGGCTGTCGGACGGCCGGCGGGCTGGCATGATCGGGGGGATGACCGGATCACTCTTCGCTACCAGCGACCTGCATGTCGCGTACCCGGACAACCGACGGATCGTCGACCGGATCGAGCCGGAGTCGGCGGACGACTGGCTGATCGTCGCCGGTGACGTCGGCGAACGCTTCGCGGACATCGAGGCCACCCTGCGCCTGCTGCGCAGCCGGTTCGCCCAGGTCATCTGGGCCCCCGGCAACCACGAGCTGTGGACCCACACCGCCGATCCGGTACGCCTGCGCGGCGAGCACCGGTACCGGGAGCTGGTCCGGATGTGTCGGGACATCGGGGTCCTCACCCCGGAGGACGACTACGCCGTCTGGCACGGGCCGGGCGGGCCGGTGACGATCGCGCCGCTGTTCCTGCTCTACGACTACACCTTCCGGCCGCCGGGGGCGGCCACCAAGGAGGAGGCGCTACGGCAGGCGTACGCCACCGGGGTGGTCTGCACCGACGAGATGCTGCTGCATCCGGACCCCTATCCGGACCGGGAGTCCTGGTGTCACGCCCGGGTGGCCGAGTCCGAACGTCGCCTGGCCGCCACCGACCCGGCCCTGCCGACCCTGCTGGTCAACCACTGGCCGCTGGTGCGTCAGCCCACCGAGGTGCTGTGGTACCCGGAGTTCGCCCAGTGGTGCGGGACCGTGCTCACCGCGGACTGGCATGTCCGGTTCCGGGCCGCCGCGGTGGTCTACGGTCACCTGCACATCCCCCGCACGACCCACTACGACGGGGTACGGTTCGAGGAGGTCTCGCTCGGCTATCCCCGGGAGTGGAGCAAGCGAGGACCGGCCCCCAACCCCCTGCGCCGGATCTTCGGAGCCCACCCGGACCGGCCCGGGGCCCCCGGTCAGTAGCCGATCGTGCGGTGCAGGCGCAGGAAGGTCTCCGTGAAGCCGAGCCGGGGCCAGGTGCGCGACGACAGCAGGTTGGTCACCCGCCAGTCGGTGACCACGCAGTCGAAACCGCTGTCGACCGCCCAGTTGAGGACGGCGGTGCCGAGGGCCCGACCGGCACCGGCCCCCCGGGCGGCGGGGAACACCGCGGCGAAGCCGAGGAACCCGGCGTTGTCCGGGCGGGCCGGGCCCAGGTGAGCGCTCGACTTCTCCAAGGCGCAGCCGATCGCGGAGCCGACCACCTTGCCGTCGCGGACGGCGACGAAGGTGACGTACTCCGGGTCGTCGATCTCCTCGGCCCAGTCCTCCAGGCTCTCCTCGACGGTGCCGACCTGCCCGGCCGAGAAGGTCGGGGACAGTCCCTGGTGCACCGGTAGTTCCAGGTCGAGCCGGGCCAGGTCCGGGATGTCGGCCCGGGTGGCCCGGCGCACCGACAGCCCTTCCGGCCAGGGTGCCGCCGCCGGCCTGGTGGCCGGTCGGACGGCGTGGGCGTGCTGCTGGCCGAAGCCCAGCCGGAACCAGGCCCGGACCAGATCCTCGTCATGGGCCGGTACGACGACATAGTGGGCGGTGCGGCCCTCGTCGACCCAGCGGGTCGCGGCGGCGGCGTACAGGTCGCGCATCACCTCGGGGTCGGTGCTCGCCTGCCCGGCCGCTTCGACCCAGATGTTCGGCCCCCACAGCGGCGAGGTCTTCGGGGCACCGAGCACGAAGCCGACCGGTGCCCCGGCCCGGATCGCCACCGCGCCGGAGGCTTCCGGGGTCTCAAAGGCGGCCCGCACCTCGGCGACGGCGGCCTCGGGCGTCTCAAAGCGCGCGGAGAGCAACGGCTGTGCGGCGCGGTGCCGACGGTGTCGCTGGGCCAGCAGTTCGCCGCAGGCCGTCAGGTCAGCGGCGGTCAAGGGCCGAATCTCCGCAGGGCTCATGGGGCGCCACCCTAGTGCCCGCCGGCACCCCCGGGCACCGGGTTTTCGCCCCGCACGGCGGCTCAGCGGGCCAGTGGGCGATCCCACATCCACCCCCTACCTAACGGTAGGTAGGCTGCTGGCATGACTCCGGAGCCCATCGTGCAGACCACCGATCTCACCAAGATCTACAAGACCCGCCGAGCCCTGGACGAGCTGACCCTCCGGGTCGAGCCGGGCAGCCGCTGCGTCGTCCTCGGGCACAACGGCGCGGGCAAATCGACCCTGCTGGAGATCATCGCCACCCTGCGCGTACCGACCAGCGGCTCGGTCCGGGTCGGCGGGTTCGACACCGTGACCCAGGCCCGCGAGGCGGGACGCCTGATCGGCCTGGCGCCGCAGTCGAACGCCCTGGACCCGCTGGCCACCCCGGCCGAGGTGCTCGACTTCCAGGCGGTGGCCCTGGGGTTGGGGCGGCGGCAGCGGACCCAGCGCACCCGCGACCTGCTGGACCTGTTCGACCTGGGCGAGCACCGCGCCTCCCGGGTGGCCACCCTCTCCGGCGGCACCCGCCGGAAGCTGGACCTGGCCGTGGCCCTGGTCGCCGAGCCCAGGCTGGTGATCCTGGACGAGCCCACCACCGGCCTGGACCCCCTGGCCCGGCTCGACTTCTGGGCCGAACTGACCCGGCTCAACCAGGGCGGCACCACCCTGCTCATCTCGACCCAGGACCTGCACGAGGCCGACGTCCTGGCCACCGACATCGCGGTGCTGCGCGAGGGACGGCTGGTCGCCCAGGGCACCCCGACCTCCCTCAAACAACGGGTGGGCACCCGCACCCTGACCCTGGAGTTGACCAGCGAGGCCACCGCCAAGGCCCTCGTCGCCCACTCCCGGATCGGCTTCCAAGCCGACGAGGAGCACGGCGACCGGGTACGCCTGAGCATCTCCGAGGACCCGGCCGCCCTGCGCGACGCCCTGGACGAGATCCGCGACCGCACCGGAGACCTCACCGGACTGCACCTGCGCGAACCCTCGCTGGACGACGTGTTCGTCGCCCTGGCCGCCCGCTGACCCCACCGAAAGGCATCCGATGACCCTCCCGCTGGCGGTCGCCCCGCCCCGCCGCACTCCGGCTCCGGTCGTTCTCGCCGCCGTACGGCGATCCACCCGGGCCGTGCTCCGCTCGCCCGCGCTGCTGATCTCACCGGTCGCGCAGAGCCTGTTCTTCCTGCTCGTCTACGCCGGGCAGCTCACCACGGTCGGCAGTAGCTACCTGCACGGGACGAACTTCATCGCCTTCCTGCTCCCGCTGATCCTGCTCACCGGGGTGGCCACCGGGGCGGGTGCCGCCGGCACCCTGGTCCTGCGCGACCTGACCAGCGGTTACCTGGACCGGCTGCGGCTGGCCCGCGGCAGCACGGTGCCGTTCCTGGTCGGCCCGGTCGTCGCCGCCCTGCTGGCGGTCGCCGTGCAGATGGTCGTCACGGTCCTCGGCGCGGCCCTGATCGGCTACCGTCCGCAGAGCTGGCCCGGGGTGCTGGGGGTGTTCCTGTTGCTGGCGGCCCTGGGGCTCGGGGTCGCGCTGCTGAGCACCGCGCTGGCCATCCGGTCGGTCTCGGCCTCCACCACCGGCCTGGTCACCCTCGCCGTGTTCGGGCTCTCCTTCTTCACCGGGGTCTTCGCGCCGGTGGACGACCTGGCCACCTGGATGCGGGTGATCGCGATGGTCAACCCGCTGACCTATATCGTCGAAACCGCCCGTCAGCTCGGTGGCGGCGACCCGCTGACCGCCGCCCCCGCCGGTGTGGCCGCAGTCGCCGTCCTGATCGTCGCCGGGATGGCCGCCTGTGCCCTGGCCCTGCGCACCGCTAGGAAGAACCGATGAGTCCGCAGCCTGACACCCGCGTCCAGATCATGGACGCCTTCGCCGAGCAACTGGCCGCCACCGGCTACCCGGGGATCTCCCTGGCGCAGGTGGGGCGGACCGTCGGCATCCAGAAGCCCTCCATCTACCACCACTTCCCCGGTGGCAAGGAGGACCTCTACATCGCGGTCGCCGAACGCTACATCCAGGCCGTCGGCGGGCAGGTCGCCGCCGCCCTGGCCGACCCGGGTGCGGTCGAGCAGCGGCTGCACGCCCTGGCCACCGTGGTGGCCGGGCAGAAGGGTGAGGCGATCACCTTCGAGCAGCGCATCTACGACGCCCTTCCCCTGGTCAGCGAGGCGACCCGGGACCACGTCTCGGCCCGCTACGTCGCCCTGCTGCTGGCTCCGGTCACGGAGTTCTTCACCGAGGCGCGGCAGGCGGGCCTGGTCGCCGGGGAGCCGGAGTTCCTGATGAACGCCTTCCTGCACCTGGCCCGTGCCGCCGACCTGACCGACGACACCGGCCCGGCCCGGATCGTCGCCCTCTTCCTCGACGGCGCCCGCCCCCGCAGCACCGGCTGACCCGCCCCGGGCAGGTGCCCAGGGCGGGTCGGCTCAGCGGAAGGCGGAGTGGCCGGTGAGCACCTGGCCGATGATCAACTGGTGCACCTCGGAGGTGCCCTCGTAGGTCAGCACGGATTCCAGGTTCGCGGCGTGCCGGATGACCGGATAGTCCAGGGTGATGCCGGCCGCCCCGAGGATGGTGCGGCATTCCCGGGCGATCGCGATGGCCTCCCGGACGCTGTTGAGCTTGCCGAGACTCACCTGCCGGTGGTCCAGGGTGCCGGCGTCCTTGGCCACCCCCAGGTGCATGGCCAGCAGCATGCCCTTGCCCAGTTCCAGGCTCATGTCGGCGAGCTTGAGCTGGGTGGCCTGGTACGCGGCCAGCGGCCGGTCGAAGATCTGCCGGGTGCGGGCGTACTCGATGGTGGCCTGAAGGCAGTCCTGGGCCGAGCCGAGGGCCCCGAAGACGATGCCGAACCGGGCCTCGTTGAGGCAGGACAGCGGCCCGGACAACCCGGCCGCCTCCGGCAGCATGGCCTCGGCGGGCAGCCGGACCCCGTCCAGGACGAGTTCGGAGGTGACCGAGGCGCGCAGGGACTGCTTGCGGGTGATCTCCGGTGCGGTGAAGCCGGGGGTGCCGGCGGGCACCAGGAACCCCCGTACCCCCTCGTCGGTGCGGGCCCACACCACGGCCACGTCCGCGATCGACCCGTTGGTGATCCACATCTTGGTGCCGTCGAGCACCCAGTCGCCGCCGTCCCGGCGGGCCCGGGTGCGCATGCCGGAGGGGTCCGAGCCGAAGTCCGGCTCGGTCAGCCCGAAGCAGCCGATCGCCTCACCGGCGGCCATCCGGGGCAGCCACTGCTGCTTCTGCTCCTCCGACCCGAACCGCCAGATCGCGTACATGGCCAGGGAACCCTGCACGGAGACCAGGGAGCGCAACCCGGAGTCGCCGGCCTCCAACTCGTAGCAGGCCAGCCCGTAGGCGGTGGCGGAGGTGCCGGCGCAGCCGTACCCGGTCAGGTGCATCCCCAGCACGCCGAGTTCACCGAGTTCCCGGGCCAGTTCCCGGGCCGGCAACTGACCGTCCTCGTACCAGGTGGCGATGTGCGGCCGGACCCGCCGGTCGACGAAGGCCCGCACGGCGGCCTGGAGGTGCCGGGTGTCCTCGTCGATGAGGGAGTCGATCCCGAAGTAGTCGAGGGTGGACGCGGGTACGGTCAGGGTCACGGGCGGTTTCCTTCCGGCGCGGTTCAGGTGCGCGATCACCCCACGGCCAGGCCGTGGCGTCGAGCGCGTCGAGGGTCCCCGCCACCCGGTGCGCGGTGGCCAGGCCCTGAGGATGGTCTAGCAGGGTCCCGGCAGGTCCGCAGGCTCGGGGTACGGGACATCGACGCCCCGGGTCAGTCCAGGATGCCCTCGTGCAGGGCACGCAGCACCGCGTTCGTCCGGTCCCGGGCGCCCAGCTTGGTCAGGATCGTGGAGACGTGGTTCTTGACGGTGCCCTCGGCCAGGAACAGCGCACCGGCGATCTCGCGGTTGTTGTAGCCCTGGGCCACCAGCCGCAGCACCTGCCCCTCCCGCTCGGTCAGGCGGACCACCATGGGCGCCTCCGGGCCGGCCGGGGAGGGACCGGAGCGGATCGCCCGCAGCATCCGGTCGGTGATCGAGGGGGCGATGAGGGTGCCGCCCCCGGCCAGGGTGCGGATCGCCCGGGTGAGCTGCGCCAAGGTCACATCCTTGAGCAGGTAGCCGCGGGCCCCCGCCCGCAGGGCGGCCAGCACCAGGGCGTCGTCGTTGAAGGTGGTCAGCACCAGCACCGGGATGTCGATGCCGGCGGCCTGCAACTGCTCGATGGTCCAGATGCCGTCGAAGCGGGGCATCCGCAGATCCAGCAGGATCACATCGGGTGCGGTGCGCTCGATCACCGCCAGGGCCTCCCGACCGTCGGCCGCCTCACCGACGACATCGACCTGGGCGACCTCCAGCAGCCCCCGGATGCCCTGCCGGATCAGGGTCTGGTCGTCGACGACCACCACCCGGATCATGAGGTCGGCATCCGCGCGGTCACCCGGAACCCGGCCGAGCCCTCCACCGCCAGGTCGCCGCCGAGGGCCTCGAACCGTTCCCGCAGGCCACGCAGCCCGTTGCCGAACCCCGGATCACCCGCACCCCGCCCGTCGTCGCGCGCGTCGAGCACGATCACACCGTCGTCACCGGTGATCGAGATCCGCAGTTCGCGCGCCTCGGCATGCCGGATCGTGTTGGTGATGATCTCCTGGGCGGCGCGGACGAGGACGGCCCCCCGTTCCTCGTCCACCCACACCTGCGGCGACACCTCGATCGACACCTCCAGGCCGGGCAGGTCCCGCGCCATCCGCCGGAGGGCCTCTTCGAGGTCGACCGCCTCCGCTCTGAGTTGCCCGACCGTGGTGCGGACGTCGCCGAGCAGGTCCCGGGCCACCCGGTCGGCCCGCTCCACGTGCTGTTGGACCGCGGGGCCGTCCAGGTGTCGGGCGGTCTCCAACTCCAGGGTCAGCACGGTCAACTGGTGACCGATCAGGTCGTGCAACTCCCGGGAGATCCGCAGCCGTTCCGCCGTCCGGGCGGACTCCTCCAACCGCAACCCGGCGGCCTTCAACTCCACATGGGCCGCGGCGAGTTCCCGGCGCATCCGCTGTTCCCGCAGCAGGGTCATCGAACTCAGCAGCGAGGCCAACTGGATCAGCACGTAGAAGCCCACTATCAGGCCCAGCTCCCCCGGCGTACGGGTGGTCGGCACCGCGACAAGGATGATCACCCCCGTGTTGAGGGCTACCACGACCAGCCCGACCGGCAGCGGAACCAGGTAGACGCTCATCGCGGCGGTGAGGACCAGCAGCACCGGCAGCAGCCCCACCTGGTGGATGGTGAGCACCAGCGCCCAGGCGGCTACCACGGCCACCCCGTACGCCAGGTGTCCCACCCGGCGCTGCTCGGAGGCGGCCGGTGCGGTCAGTAGCGCCGCCAGCAGCAGCACGAACAGGGCGATCCACCAACCCCGCCCGATCCGCAGTTCGGCGCCGCCGAACAGACCGGGGGTGGCGACGGCCACCGCTACCACGAGCATCGCGAGACCGGACCACTCCTCGGTGCCGACACGTCGCATGTGGCCACCCTAGATGGGTTTCGCCCCGATAACCGGTGCCGGAAGTCATGGTCGGGGGTCATGACTTCCGGTACGGGAATCGACCATGGTTGTGCTCGTAGCGTGGCGGACATGACCAGTTCCGAGCCGGCGGTCCTCGCCGAAGACCTAGCCAAGCGGTACGGCCGCGTCCAGGCGGTGACCGAGGTCAGCCTGCGCATCGAGCACGGTGAGACGATGGGCCTGTGCGGCACCAACGGCGCGGGCAAGACGACGACCGTCGAGATGATCGCCGGGCTCCGGGTCCCCGACCGGGGGCGGGTACGGGTCCTGGGCCTGGATCCCCGCCGTGACCGGGCCCGGCTGCGGCAGGTGCTCGGCGTCCAACTCCAGGACGCCTACCTGCATCATGCGCTGCGGGTCAGCGAACTGGTCGAGCTGTACCGCAGCTTCTACCCCGATCCCCGTCCCACGGACGAACTGCTGGACCTGGTCGACCTGACCCGGCAACGCCGGACCATCTTCGAGAAGCTCTCCGGCGGGCAGAAACAGCGGCTCTCGATCGCCCTGGCG
The DNA here is from genome assembly GCF_043198155.1 of Micromonospora sp. NPDC048871. Classification (NCBI taxonomy): domain Bacteria; kingdom Bacillati; phylum Actinomycetota; class Actinomycetes; order Micromonosporales; family Micromonosporaceae; genus Micromonospora; species Micromonospora sp. NPDC048871. Next base: position 409,650 of record NZ_JBICUM010000004.1, read on the forward strand.
CTGGTCGGGCGGCCCCGGGTGGCCATCCTCGACGAGCTGACCACCGGCCTGGACCCGACCGCCCGGCGCCGCATGTGGGGCACCATCGAGCGGCTCAGGTCCGATCAGGTCACCCTCCTGCTGGTCAGCCACGCGATGGAGGAGGTCGAACGGCTCTGCGACCGGGTAGCCGTCCTGGACGCCGGCCGGGTCATCGCCGTGGACACCCCCGCCGGTCTGCGCAGTCGGGCCGGCACCGACACCCTGGACGAAGCCTTCGTCGCGTTGACCGGCAAGAACCTGGAGGAGGCGGCATGACGACCGCTGCCCTGCCCCATCGCCCCGGGGCGCGCGCCCTGCTGGTCCTCGTCGGATGTGAGGCCAGGATGGTCGTACGGGACACCCCCGGGCTGGTCGTCCCGCTGGGCCTGCCGCTGCTGATCCTGCTGACCAGCGCCGGTCCGGCGAGCGGCCAGGTCGTGGCCGACGGGCGTACGGCCTTGGAGGTGTTCGTCCTCCCGCTGGTGGTCACCATGGTCGTCGCGATGATCGGCATCATCAACATGCCGAGTTTCCTGGCCTACTACCGACGCTCGGGCATCCTGCGGCGGCTGGCGGTCACCCCGGTCTCGCCCGCGCTGGTGCTGGCCGCCCAGACGATCGTCAGCGTCGCACAGACCCTCACCGGCATCACGGTCGCCGCCGGGGTGGCGCTGGCGGCCTTCGGTGCCCGGCCACCGGCCGACCTGGCGGTGGCCCTCGGGGTGCTGGCACTCACGATGGCCGCGATGTACGCCCTCGGCATGATGGTCGCCGCGGTCGCCCCGACCCCCAACTCGGCCGTGGCCATCGGCCTGGTCACCTTCTTCCTCATCGGCGCCCTGGGCGGCATGTTCGGCGGCCGGGACAATCTGCCCGAACCGCTGGCCGAACTCGGCGCCTGGCTGCCCTTCGGTGCCGCCGTGGACGCGCTCTCCGCCGCCTGGGCCGGCTCGACGATCGACGCGGCACCCCTGCTCGGTCTCGGCGCCACGGTACTCCTCGGCACCCTGGTAGCCGCCCTGCTGTTCCGCTGGGAATGACGGGCTTGGGCAGCCCTCTCAATCCGGGATCGAGTGGCTTACCCGTTGACGTGAGCCACTCGATCCCAGATCGAGCACGATCATGGGCAGGGCTGCTGCGGAGGGTGCACAATCGTGCGGTGGCCTCCGCCTGGACGGCTGATCGGGGAGGCGAGATCCACCGATGGAGATCAGGGAGATCGCACCGGGCAGGGACGAAGCCCTGGTCCGGGGACTGCTGAGCATCCAGCAGGCGGCGTACGCGGTGGAGGCGGCGCTCATCGGCGACGACCGGATCCCGCCACTGCACGAGACCCTCGACGCGCTGCGCTCCGCACCCCTGAGGTGGCTCGGCGCCTTCCAGCAGGAAGCCCTGATCGGGGCGATCGGCTGGTCGGAGGAGGACTCCCTGGTGGACATCGACCGGCTGCTGGTCGATCCGGCGGCCCATCGGCGAGGAGCCGGCCGGGGGTTGGTGGCGGCCGTTCTGGTGATCGCGGGTCACCGTCGAGTCGTCGTCGCCACGGGCCGGGACAACCGCCCCGCCCGGCGGCTGTACGAGGGTCTGGGGTTCGTGCGGACCGACGAGTTGGAGGCCATCCCCGGTCTCTGGATCACCCGGTACGCCCATGCGAGGCCAGGATCAGCGACCTCCGACCGGGTCGAGCGGGCCGGGCGGACGGCGGGTTGGGACGAGGAGCTGGCGCCAGGGCAGCGGGTACTGCTGCGGCGGTGGCTGCCGGGGGCGACCCTGGTGCGGGAGCACAGCTGGGGCCTGGTGGCGACCAGGGTGGTCGAGGTTTCCTGGGCGGGGTCCCGGTTCATCGTCAAGGCCGGTGGTGCCGAGGACCGCCACATCGCCCGGGAACTGCACGCCCACCGCACCTGGTTGCGGCCCTGGACCGACCGGGGCCGGGCACCCACCCTGGTGCACGGCAGCATCCAGGAGAAGATCCTCGTCACCCGCTACCTGCCCGGTGACCTGGTGCTCGGCACCGCCCACGCCGAGCAGCCCGACACCTACCGGCAGGCGGGCGAGTTGCTGGCCCTGCTGCACGCCCAGACCTCGGTCCTCAACGACGACTACGAGCGGCGGGAGAACGAGCGGTCACTGGCCTGGCTGGGCCGACCACACCGGATTCCCGCGAGCACCGTCGCGCGGCTGCGGGCCGAGATCGCCGACTGGCCCACCCCGCCCGCCATCCTGGTGCCCACCCACGGGGACTGGCAGCCCCGCAACTGGCTGATTCACCACGGAGTCGTCAGCATCATCGACTTCGGCCGGGCCGCACTGCGTCCCGCCCTCACGGACTTCGCCCGGCTGGCCGTGCAGGAGTTCCGTCGGGATCCGCGCCTGGAAGCGGCCTTCCTCGACGGGTACGGTGCCGATCCTCGGGAGCCGGGCGCCTGGCACCGCACCCTGGTCCGGAACGCGATCGGCACCGCGGCCTGGGCCCACCAGGTGGGCGACGAGGCGTTCGAGGCCCAAGGCCATCGGATGCTGGCCGAGGTGCTGACCGCCGGACCGGCGTAGGGGTGTTCTAGAAGGGGAACCGGCCGCGCCGCCACTGCCAGTGGCGGCCGGCGGCCAGGTGGTCGATGACGGCGCGTTGCAGCACGGTACGGCGCGGCAACCGCTCCAGTGGGGTGGTCAGGGTCCGGAACACGAACCGCAGCACCTCCACATCGGGGTCCAGCCCCTCGGGCTGCTCGTAGGGTTCCAGCTCGAACCGGCGCTGGAACCGGACGATGTTGGAGTCCGCCGGCAGGTACTCCGCCAGTTGGGGATCCAGCAGCCAGGAGCCGCAGGCGAACTCGGTGTAGTGCTCCTCGGGGAAGTGGCGCGGGAAGAACTCCCGGGCCTGATCGAGGGAGTCCGCCACGGCCTGCGGGGTCATCGGCCCCGAGTCCGGGATGTGCAGGTCCAGGGTGGCGCCGCCCCGGTGGTGCTGCAACCGTCCCAGCTCGTACACGGCACCCCGCACATGCAGGGTCAACCAGCTCTGCATGACCGGCCAACCCTCGCCGTTCATCCGCCGGTCGATGGCCAGGTTCCGGCCCAGGTCGGCCAAGGCGGTCCAGGAGACGGGCTCGGGGATGCCGTGGTCACGGTGGTATCCCATGGCTACCTCGACCAGGGCCAGGTACGCGTACACGTAGAGGTGCCGCCAGGCGGGGCCTCGGTCCCGGGGCAACTCCGGGCCGGGCGGCAGCCAACCGTGGCCGCCCAGGTCGGCGCGAACCAGGGCGATCGAGCGGTCCAGCAGCCAGCGCAGCTCCGGGGTCCACTGTGGGGAGTCCGGGTCGGGCCAGGCCGCCATGATCTCGGCGGCGTCCTCCGGGGGTACCGCCAGGCGGTCGAGGATCGCGGGGGCTGCGGATCTGGCGGGCAGGGGAGCCGAGGGCAGGTCGGCGGCGAGCCGGTGCACCCGCTCGACCTCCTCGACGGGCACCCCTAAGCGGGCGGCGATGTCGGCGGCCTCCATGCGGCAGACCCTACCGACCTGCGTGGTGTCGTGGGGGGCCGAACAGGCCGGCCAGCACCACCAGCAGTTCCAGCCGGACGGTCGGGTCGTCGAGGTCGCCGCCATACCGGTCGCGCAGGCGTTTCAGCCGGTAGCTGACGGTCTGCGGGTGGACGAACAGTTCGGCGGAGACCTCCGCCCGGGCCCCCCAGTGCCGCAGCCAGGAATGCAGGGTGACCAGCAGGTTGTCCCGCTGCGCCGGACGCAGGTCGTGCAGCGGGGCCAGTCTGCGTTCGGTGAGCACGGCCAGGGCGCCGGGTTCCCCGCGCAGGGTCAACGACACCAGGTGGTCGTCGACGAAGACCGGTCCAGCGTCAGGCTCGACAAGCCCGGCGGCCTGTTCGGCCAGGCGTACCGCCGCGGGGACCTGCGGCCAGGCCAGGGCCGGGCCGACCACCGCCCACCGGCCGGCCAACGCCGCGCTCAGGGCGGCCCGGGTCGTCCGGGGCCCGGCGCTCAGCACCAGCACGGCGTCCCGGCCGCGCTCCACGACCAGGCCGTCCGCGCCGAACCGGAACCGGGCGTCGCGGGCCTGCTCCAGCGGCAGCAGTACGGGCACCACGGTGTGCAGTTCCGGCCAGCCGATCCGGGCGGCGGCGGCCTGCACGGCGTTGGCCATGCCGTCGCCGCGCAGCAGCAGTTCGGCCAGGTGCCGCCGCCGGTCCTCGCCGGCCTGCTCGCGCACCTGCAGGGCGTACCCGTCGGTGCTGGCGGCGGCCAGTTCGGCGACATAGGCGCTGACGGCGTCGGAGAGATCGATCAGTTCCTCGGTGTCCACCGGGCGGAGCCGGGCCAGGGACTGCGAGGCGGTCCGCAGCAGCACCCGGGCCGCCATCCGCAGCGCGGCCAGCAGCGCCTCCGGGCCCCGGTCCTCGCGGGCCTCGGCGGCGCCCAGGGCGACGAAGACCTCCCGGATGCGGGGTGGTAGCGCGGGTTCGTCCGTGCCGACCAGGTCCAGGAAGCGGTCCAGGGCCACCTGGACGGCCGTGTGCACGTCCCGGCGGAACTTCTCGTCCGTGACGGTGGCGAAGGCGGGGGTGGCCTCGGTGACCGCCACCGCCACGGCGGGCACGGTGGCCGGCAGGTGCGGGCGCATGGCGGTGGCCAGGTCGGTGGGCAGTCGCCGCCAGGGGGTGGCGGACAGGGGCGCGCTCACCCGGCAGATTTTGTCACCTGAGGACAATCTGCGGCCGGGTTCTCGCTGCCGTACGGACGGTGCCCCGGCCCGCCGGGGCGGGCGAGGATGGAGCCGCCGCGCACCCGGCGACGGCCAGGAGTCGACGGAGGAGAAGGGCCGTGCAGCATCGCCTGTCCCGTCAGCATGTGGTCGACATGTGCCGCACCATGCTCGACCGTGGCTACCTCAAGGCCACCGAGGGCAACGTGTCCGTGCGGGTGCCCGGTCACCGGTTGTACGCGGTGACCCCGAGCAACTACGACTACGACCGGATGCGGGTCGAGGACATCTGCATCGTCGACTTCGACGGCCGGCATGTGCCGGACGACTCCGGGGTGGAACTCAAGCCCTCCATCGAGTGCGGGATGCACGCCAACATCTACCGGGAACGCCCGGACGTCAACGCGATCGTGCACACCCATCAGCCGTACGCCTCGGCCCTGGCCTTTCTGCGCAAGCCGATCCCGGCGCTCACCGACGAGCAGGTGCGGTTCCTCGGCCGGGAGGTGGCGATCATCGACTACGCCCCCTCGGGTACCTCCTTCCTGGCCCGCAACGTGCAGAAGAAGGTGGCCAGCGGGGACAACGCCTTCATCATCGCCAACCACGGGGTGGTGGCGGTGGGCACCGACCCGGACCGGGCGGTGTTCAACATGGCCCTGCTGGAGAAGGTCTGCATCGCCTACCTGCTGGCATTGACCAGCGAGGCGGGTCGGGTCTTCACCATCCCCACCGCGATCCGGGAGATCGCCTTCGGCAAGTTGCGTGCCGACGAGAAGCGCATCGCCGCCCAGATCACCGAGGCGGTGGAGCCGCTGCGGGTACCGGCCGACGAGCCGCTGCCCAGCGCCGACGCGGTCGCCGCGGAAACCACGGCGGAGGCGGTCGACCCGGAGGCGAGCGGGGCCGAGTCCGCCCGGCTGGGGTACGCGATCAGCACCTACCCGGACGTCGAGGACGTGATGCGGCGGCTGAAGGCCCTGACCGCCCAGCCGATCCGGGGGCTGCGGCACGACGCGCTGCTCGACGTGCTGAACTACTTCGACACCAAGTGTCGGGCCAGCAAGGAGATCACCGACCGGGCCAAACGGCGCATCCCCGGCGGGGTGCAGCACAACCTGGCCTTCAACTACCCCTTCCCGCTGGCCATCGAGAAGGCCGAGGGGGCGTACCTGGTCGACCGGGACGGCAACACCTACATCGACTTCCTGCAGGCCGGTGGGCCGACCATCCTGGGCAGCAACTACCGCCCGGTCAACGAGCGGGTGGCCGAGGTGGTCCGCGAGTGCGGCCCGGTGACCGGCCTGTTCCACGAGTACGAACTCAAACTCGCCGAGATCATCCACCGGTACATGCCGCACATCCAGATGTACCGCGCCCTGGGCTCCGGCACGGAGGCGGTGATGGCGGCGGTCCGCGGCGCGCGGGCCTTCACCGGCAAGAAGATGGTGATCAAGGTCGGTGGGGCGTACCACGGCTGGTCGGACACCATGGTCTACGGGCTGCGGGTGCCTGGCACGTACCGGATGAACGCCAAGGGCATCCCCTTCGGGGCCACCGCCCGCACCCGGGAGGCCTTCCCGCACGACCTGGGGCAGCTCAGACGCAAGCTGATCGAGAACCGGCTGCGCGGCGGCACGGCGGCCGTGGTGGTCGAGCCGGTGGGCCCGGAGTCCGGCACCCGGCCCGCGCCCCGGGACTTCAACGCGCAGGTCCGCCAGTTGTGTGACGAGTTCGGCGCGTTGCTGATCTTCGACGAGGTGGTCACCGGGTTCCGGCTGGGTCTGGGCGGGGCGGCCGGCTACTTCGGGGTCACCCCGGATCTGACCGTGCTGGGCAAGGCGGTCTCCGGGGGCTACCCGATGGCCGGTGGGGTGGGTGGTCGCGCGGAGGTGATGGCGGTCTTCGGTTCCGGCCTGGACGGTAAGAGCGGGGCGCACATCCAGGTCGGCGGGACCCTGTCGGCCAACCCGCTGTCCTGCGCGGCCGGCTACTTCGCCATCGAGGAGATGGCCCGGACAGGAGCCCCGGTCATCGCCGGGCGGGCCGGTGACCGGCTGACCCGGGGACTGCAACGGCTGATCGACTCGTACGGGCTGCCGTATGTCGCGTACAACCAGGGTTCGATCGTGCACCTGGAGTGCAGCGGGGTGATGCTGCTGGACATGCGGCACCCGGTGAAGCTGCTCAAGGAGAACAAGGCCCGCAAGCGGCTGATGGAGCAGATGGGGGCGGCGTACACCGCGCACGGCATCATCACCCTGGCCGGTTCCCGGATGTACACCTCGATGGCGGACACGGACGCGGTCATCGATGACGCCCTGACCCGCTTCGATCAGGTCTTCGCCCTCGTCGAGGGGGTCTGAGCCGGTGGCCGCCACCGCCCCTCAGGTGTTCGCGGTCGACCTGGGCACCTCGGCGTTGAAGGCCGCCCTGGTCGCCGCCGACGGCACCGTCACCGGCTGGGCCGAGCGGTCCCTGCCGCTGCGGGTGCTGCCCGGGGGCGGCGCCGAACAGGATCCGGCGACCTGGTGGGCCGCGCTCGGGGCGGTCGCCGCCGACCTGGGTCGGGCCCATCCCGACCAGATGCGGGCGGTGACCACGGTCTGTGCCTCCACCCAGGGTGAGGGCACCATCGCGGTGGACTCCGCCGGGGAACCCCTGACCCCGTGCATCTCCTGGCTGGACATGCGGGGGGCACCCCACCTGCGTCGACAGTTCGGCGGCTTCCCCGCGTACCAGGGGATGTCCGTGCGCCGCATCGCGCGGTGGCTGCGGCTCACCGGGGGGATGCCCTCCCCCACCGGCAAGGACCCCGCGGCCCACATGCTGTTCGTCCGCGACGAACTGCCCCAGGTGTACGCCCGCACCGCCGCCTTCCTCAACGTGCTGGACTGGATCAACCTGAAGCTCACCGGTCGGACGGTGGCCACTGTCGACTCGATCCTCACCTCCTGGGTGACCGACAACCGCCGCCCCGGCGAGGTCCGGTACTCCCCTGCCCTGGTAGCCGACTGCGGCATCGACGCCGGCAAGTTGCCGCCGATCGTGGCCTGCACCCAGGTGCTGGGCCCGCTGACCCCGGCCGCCGCCGCACACCTGGGGCTGCCCGAGTCGGTCCAGGTGGTGGCCGGGGCGATCGACACCACCGCAGCGGCGATCGGGGCCGGCACCACCGGCGACCGGCAGGCCCACCTCTACCTGGGCACCTCCTCCTGGATCGCCGCGCATGTGCCCGCCAAGAAGACCGACGTGGCGGCCGGCATCGCCTCGGTGCCCTGCGCGATCGGGGACCGCTACCTGATGACCGCCCTGCAGGCCACCGCCGGGGCCAACCTGACCTGGCTGCGGGACAAGGTCGTCGAGTACGACGATCCCCTGCTCGGCGCCGGTCACCTCAGCCGGGACGGGGGCACCATCTTCGACGCCTTCGACCTGATCATCCCCCGGGTGCCGCCGGGGGCCAACGGGGTGCTCTACACCCCCTGGCTGTACGGCGAGCGGGCCCCGGTCGACGACGCGAACCTGCGCGCCGGTTTCCTCAACATCTCCCTGGACACCAACCGCTCCGACCTGCTGCGGGCGGTCTTCGAGGGGGTGGCCCTCAACACCCGCTGGCTCACCGGGGCGGTCGACCGGTTCCTGGGCATCCCGGTCACCTCGTTGGCGATCACCGGCGGCGGGGCCCTGTCGGACTCCTGGTGTCAGATCTTCGCCGACGTGCTGGGGGTGGAGATCCGCCGGGACGCCGGACCGCTGGCGGTGAACGCCCGGGGGGCGGGATGGATCGGTGCGGTCGGCACCGGTCGGCTCGACTTCGGCGACATCCCCGACCTGATGCGTACGGATCGGGTCTTCACCCCGATCCCGCAGCACCGGGCCACCTACGACGAGATCTTCGCGGTCTACCGGGACCTGCACAAGCGGCTGGCCCCGGTGTACCGCCGGTTGCACCGGCCCCGCTGAGGCGTCTCCCATCGGTTGGGACGCAGGGCTCCGGTCGGCGGTCCCGGAAGTTCCAGAACTCATCGATGATGGCGCTTCTCTGCCAACGATGCGAGGCTGGTACGCCGACATCGGCACCGACAGGAGGGTACGTGGAGACGACACGGCGAGAGCTGCCCGAAACCTCTTCCGTCGAGGGCCGGGAACCCGAGGTTGACCGGCCCGAATCGCCGGCCGAGTCGACCGGTGGGGCCGGGCGGCTGGCGGCGGCCGCACGGACGGCCTCGCGCCTGCTGCGCCACGAGTGGACCCTGGCCTCGGTGGCCGGTCTGCTGTTGGCCGTCGTCCTCACCTGGCCGACCCTGAAGAATCCGTGGACCACCATCCCGGGCGACCTGGCGGATCCCACATTGCAGACCTGGCAGGTCGCCTGGGCCGGGCACGCCCTGCTCACCGACCCGCTGGCGATCTGGCACGCCAACGCCTTGTGGCCGGCCACCTACAGCTACGTCTACACGGACACCCTGCTCGGGTACGCCCCCGCCGGTCTGTTCGGCAGCGGGGTCGAGGCTGCGGTGTTCCGCTACAACCTGCTGTTCGTCTTCGCCTACGCGCTGGCCTTCGTCGGGGCGTACGCCCTGGTCCGCCAGTTGGGTGGGGTGCGCACGGCGGCGGCCGTCGCCGGCATCGCCTGGGCCTTCGCGCCGTGGCGGATGGCCCACAGCGGCCACCTGAACATCCTCTCCACCGGCGGCATCGCCCTCTGCCTGGCCATGCTGGCCCGCGGCCACGGCTGGTCCCTGCGCGAGGGTCACCGGCCGCATCTGCACCGCCCCGGCTGGATCGTGGCCGGTTGGCTGGTGGCCGCCTGGCAGGTGAGCCTAGGTCTGGCGATCGGCCTGCCCCTGATCTACATCCTGGCCGCCGCCGGGGTGGTGGTGGCGGTGGGGCTGGGGTGGTCCCGGTGGCGTGGCGGTCGGTGGGTGCTGGGCCGCCGGGTGGTGGTGGCCAACCTGGTCGGCGGCGCCCTCTTCGGGGCGGTGTGCATCTGGCTGGGGACCACCTACCTGCGGGTGGTGGAGCTGTACCCGCAGGCCCGCCGCGATCTGTCCTGGACGGAGATGTTCTCCCCGCCACTGCGGGGATACCTGGTCGCCCCGGCGGACTCCTGGCTGTGGGGCGACTACTTCGAGACCGCCCGCAGCCAGCTGTCCTGGCCCCCGGAGATGACCCTGCTGCCCGGCGTCACCTTGATCATGCTGGGGGTGGCCGGGCTCAGCTACTCGGCGTTCCGCCTGCGCTACCGCCTCATGCTGGGGCTGGGGGTGCTGGTCAGCGGCGCCCTGGGGCTGGGCAGCAACCTCGCCGGAGGCGGCGATCCGGGTTACATGACCCTGTCGCGGCTGCTTCCCGGCTGGGACGCGCTGCGCACCCCGGGTCGGCTGATGGTCTGGACCAGCCTGCTGCTGGCCGTGCTGGCCGCCGGTGCGATCACGGAGTTCGTGCGGCAACTGCCCGACACGGGGTGGCAGCGGGTGGCCGGGCGGATCGTGCTGGTGGTGCCGCTGGTGCTGGTGCTGGCCGAGGGCGTCAACCGCACCCCCCACCCGGAGGTGCCGCCCGCGCCCACGGCGATCAGCGCGGCCCCCGAACCCCTGCTGGTCCTCCCCGGCGAGGGCATCTCCGAATTCCACGTCATGCTCTGGTCCACCGAGGGGTTCCCCCGGGTCGCCAACGGGTTCGCCAACTTCGTACCCCCCAGCCAGCAGGACATCCGCACGATGAGCATGTCCTTCCCCGACCCGGGCAGCATCGCCTTCCTCCGGCAGGCCGGCATCCGGTCCGTGGTCGTCCTGCCGGATCGGCTGGCCGGCACCCCCTGGGACGGGGTGACCTTCCGACCGGTAGAGGGTCTGGGCATCACCCGGGAGGAGATCGACGGGGCGGTGCTGTACCGCCTGGACTGAGCCGGCCTCTGCGGCCCGGGAGCTACTCCCGGGTCGCGCCCATCGGCGCGCGGACCAGGGCACCGTCGAGGTAGCAGTAGCGCCAGTCCTCGCCGGGCGCCAGGGACCGGATCAGGGGGTGGCCGGTCTGCCGGTGGTGCTCCTCGGCGTGGCTGTTCACCGAGTCGCTGCAACAACCCAACGCGCCGCAGGTCAGGCACATCCGCAGCTGCACCCAGTCGTCGCCGGACGCCACGCACTGCGGGCAGGCCTCGGCGTCGGACTCGGTGATGTTGATCCGGTCCAGGTGGGTGCAGGCGGTGCTCATGGTCTCCTCCCGCACGTACCGCCAGTTGCCGCGCAGCAGCCGGTCGGGGATGACCCGCGCCAGGTAGCGCGAGTTGGCCGCGAGCAGCGGGCTGGTCACGGCCAGCACCAGCACGTACAGGGCGATGAAGGGGCCCAGGCGGGAATCCAGCCCGGCGGCCAGCGCCAGGGTGGCCAGGATCAGGGAGAACTCGCCGCGCCCCAGCACGGTAAGGCCCACATTGGCCGTGCCCCGCTGGTTGAGCCCGAACAACCGCCCGGCGATCAGACCGGCCAGCACGTTGGTGGCCAGGGTCAGCAGGACCGCCAGCAGCACCGGTACGGCCACCGAACCGATCGCGCCGACGTTGATGCTGAGCCCGAACGCCACGAAGAACACCGCCGCGAAGACGTCGCGCAGCGGCAGGACCAGCCGTTCCACCCGCTCCCGGATCGGGGTACGGGACACCACCAGGCCGATCATCAGGGCGCCGATCGCGTCGGAGACACCGATCTCGGCCGAGATGCCGGCCACCAGCACCACCAGCCCGACCATCAGGATGGCCAGCAGTTCGTCCTCGTTGCTGTCGATGATCCTGCCGACCAGTCGGGCGCCGTACCGGGCGACCGCGAAGAGCACCACCAGGTACGCGAAGCTGAGCCCGATGCGCAGGGCCAGTTCCCCGGCCGATCCGGCCCCGGACAGCAGCGGCGACAGCAGCGCCAGGTACAGGGCCAGGAACAGGTCCTCGATCACGATGATGCCGAGGATGACCGGGGTTTCCGCGTTGGCCAGCCGACGCAGCTCGATGAGCAGCTTGGTGGCGATGGCCGAGGAGGAGATGCCCAGGGCCCCGGCTATCACGAACGCCTCGTAGCCGCCCCAGCCCAGGGCCAACCCGAAGATCAGCCCGGCCCCGATGTTCAGGCCGATGTATGCCCCGGCCGCCACGAACAGCCGTCTGCCGCTGCCGAGCACCTGTTCGACCGGGAACTCGACCCCCAGGTGGAACAGCAGCAGGACCAGCCCCAGCGAGGCGAGCAGGCCCAGATCCTCGGGATGGGAGACCAGCACCGGGCCCGGAGTGCCCGGCCCCAGCAGGATGCCGGCGAGCATGAAGAACGGCACCGTGGGCAGGTTGATCCGCCGCCCGAAGCGGGCCAGCAGGCCCGCGATCAGCACCAGGGCACCGAAACCCACAAGATCAGCGTGCACGGCGGAGACTCCTGAGGTGGACGCGAGGGGGTCGTCTGCGGGTCGGTTACTCCGTGAAGTAGGTGCCGGACAGCAGAGCCCCCACCTTGCGGGCCTGCTCCTCGGACATCTCGATCACGGCCACCGGATCGTCCGCCCCGGCGGCGAGGACGTACAGGTCCCGGGTCCCGTCCCGGCGTACCACGATCGAGATCCGCTGGGTGTGGCTGCCCAGGTCCACGTCGTACCGTCTGCCGATGCCCGGCAACTCCTGCACATAGACGCCCTTGCCCATGGCCTCTCCCGCCGCCGCGCGATGTCCTGTCCGAATCCTACGAGCCACCGGCCGTGACGCCAGTACCCCGGAGGGGTCACGAGGTCAGTCGGAAGGTCGCGTCGTTGCGGGCCTGGGTGTCGGTGATCGGGTCCAGGCGCAGTTGGTAGTCGTAGTGCCGCAGGTACCGGTCGGGGTAGTTGTACGACTGGAACGACGACCAGCCGCTGTTGCCCAGCCCGGGGACCTGCCGGAAGGTGGCGTCGGCCGCGAAGACCGCACCGCCGTCGTTGGCCGCCAGCACGAAGTCGAACCCGTAGTGCCGCAGGTAGTGCCCGGGATAGTTGACCGACTCGAAGGAGACGTACCCGGCGTTGCCGGCCAGGCCGGGCACCATCCGGAACTGGGCGTCCTGGGCGGGGTTGACGTTCGCGTCGATGCGTACGTCGTAGTTGGCGTGCCGCACGTAGCGGTCCTGGTGGGTGTACGCCTGGATCCGGTGGACCGGGGCGTTGCTGGGCCAGCGGGCCAGCACCCGGCTCTCCTCGGCGGCGGTCAGGTTGAGGATCGAGCCGTGCCGTTTGCGGCTGGCCCCCATGTGGAAGTCGGACCGGGTGCGGAAGTTGGTGACCGCGCCAAGGTTGGTCGAGGTGATCGGCAGGTAGCCGCGGCCGGTGGCGTACTGGTCCAGGTACAGCGCCCACTCGTTGCGGCCGTTGAACTGCATCCACATCGGCCCCTCGACCACGTTGCCGCCGCCGGTGCCGTTGGAGATGCCCAGGTGGGACAGGTTGCCCAGGCTGGTCCAGGAGCCCAGGATCGAGTTGCTGGCCTCGATCGTGATGTGTCCGTCGGCGGAGGCCCGGTAGTAGCGGTAGCCGCCGACGCTGTCGGGTACCTCGATGATCTGGGTGTCGATGATGCCCTGACCGCCACCCGGACGCTCGATGTACAGCTGCGGGGCGGTGAAGCTGCGGAAGTCGGTCGTGCGCACGTACCAGATCCGGTGTTTGGTGACCCCGTTACGGGCGGAGTTCGTCGCCCAGTAGACGACGTAGTCGCCGGTGGCCTGGTTGTAGATGGCCTCCGGCGCCCAGGCGTTGCCCGCCCCGGGGATCCCACCCGCGACGTTGATCAGCCAGGGGGTGGACCAGTTGACCAGGTCGCGGGACTCCCACACCACCAGGGAGGTGCTGCCCCGGTTGGCGGCGTCGCCCCACGGGGTGCCGCTGGCGATGCGCAGGTCGGTGGCGACGATCCAGTACCGGTCCCCGGCGGGCGAGCGGACCAGGGCCGGGTCGCGGACCCCCCGGGTGCCGATGGTGGAGAGCAGGACGGGGGCACCGTTGTTCAGGTCGCGCCAGGTCAGCCCGTCCCGGCTGTGGGCCAGGTAGACCTGTTCCCCGGTGGCGGACTCCCCGGTGAAGTGCGCCATCAGGTACCCGGTGAACGGATCCAGCGCGGCAGCTCCCGGCGCCTGCGCGGCGGCCTCGGCACCCGGTCCCGCTGCGGCGGCCTCGGCACGGGGTGCCTGCGCGGCGGGCAGCAACAGCAGGCAGACGGCGGCGAGCAGCGCACCCACCCGGCCCAGAACTCTCGACATCCGTTGCTCTCCTCGCCGGCGGGGTCCAGGGACGACGCTTGTGAGCGTTAACAACAACCCCGGCGACCCGCCGGGATCACTGTTATCGGCTTGTTTCGCAAGTGTTTACGGCCGCCTGTGCACTGTCAAGACATCGATGCGCATCGGTTGCTGTAGTGGTCGGCCCGGGCGCAGATCAGATGCTGCGATCTCGGCCCGCGCCCCGGGACCCCGTACTACCAGGTGGGCGGGACACACTGGTCGGGACATCGACCGGAACCGGGGGTACGGGTGAAGACGACCGAGGAACGGATAACGCCGAACGAGACCACCCTGCCGCTGCTGCCCTGTGCGGCGGTGGACGAGACGATCGTCTTCTGGCGGGCCCTCGGCTTCGCGGTGACCTGGGAGCAACGCAAGCCGTACCTGTTCCTGGCCTTCGAGTTCAGCGGCTTCGAACTGCACTACGGCCGTCCGCCGCGCGGGTTCGAGCCGGCCGAACAGACCGTCGGCTGCCTGGTGATGGTCGACGCGGTCGCGCCGTACCATGCCGCGTTCGTAGCGGGGATGCGCGGCACGTACGGCAAGATGCTGTCCCAGGGGTTGCCTCGGATCACCCGCTACCGGCCCGGTGCGTCGCGGTTCAGCGTCGTCGACCCGTCCGGCAACACCATCACCTTCATCCGCCGCGACGAGCCGGCCGAGCTGGAGTACGGCGGGTCGAAGAAGCTGGCCGGTCTGGCCCGGGTGCTCGACAACGCCCGCACCCTGCGCGAGTTCAAAAGCGACGACCAGGCCGCCTTCCGGGCCCTCAACTCCGGACTGCGCCGGCACGGCGACGAGGCCCCTGCCGTGGAGCAGGCGTTGGCACTCGCCGCCCTGATCGAACTGTCGACCGCGCTGGGCAAGGTGGACCTGACCACCCACCCGCCTCCGCCCGGCTGCCCCCGCCCCTCCCCCGCCCTGTTGATCAAGAGGTTTTGGTCTGAGGAAGCGCATGCCCGAGACGCAAACCTCTTGGTCAACAGAGACCAGGGGGCCGAAGGGAGGGCTAGAGGTGGGTGGGGGCGGGAATGCCGAGGAGGGACAGGCCGGTGTGGAGGGTGTCGCCGGTGAGGTGGCACAGGGCCAGTCGGTTGGACCGGACCGGGTCGGGGGCGCGCAGCACCGGGCAGCGTTCGTAGAAGGTGGTGAAGGTCTGCGCCAGCCGGTACAGATAGCCGCAGAGCCGGTGCGGTTCGTAGTGGGCGAGGACCTCGGTGAGGGTGTCGGCGAAGGCGTCCAGGTCCAGGATCAGCGCCCGCTCGGCCGGGTCCAGGGTGGTCGTCGGGTCCACCGTGGGGGCGAGGTCCCCGGCCCGGGCCAGGAGTGACCGGATCCGGGCGTGGGCGTACTGGAGATAGACGCCGGTGTTGCCGGTCAACGCCAGCATCCGCTGCGGGTCGTAGGTGTAGTCGCGGGTACGGCTGGTGGCCAGGTCGGCGTACTTGACCGCGCCGATGCCGACCTGCCGGGCCCGCTCGTGCAGGGCCGTCCCGGTCAGGTCCGGGTTCTTCGCGGCGACCACCTCGCGGGCCCGGTCGACCGCCTCGGTCAGCAGGTCCACCAGGCGCACGGTGTCACCGGTCCGGGTCTTGAAGGGCCGCCCGTCCGGGCCGAGGACCGTGCCGAAGGCGACATGCACGGCGGACACCTGCGGCGGCAGCCAGCCGGCCCGCCGCGCGGTGTCGAAGACCATGGTGAAGTGCAGCGACTGCCGGGCGTCGACCACGTAGAGCAGCCGGTCGGCGTGCAGGTCGGCGACCCGTTGCCGCAGCGCCGCCAGATCGGTAGCGGCGTAGCCGAAGCCGCCGTCACGTTTGCGGACGATCAACGGGCTAGGTGCGCCGTCCGGTCCGCGTACCTCGTCGAAGAAGACACAGAGCGCGCCGTCGCTGGGCACCGCCACGGCCTGGGCCGCCAGGTCCGCGGCGACGCCGGGCAGGGCATCGTTGTACGCGCTCTCGCCGACCGCGTCGGCGGGGGTCAGCCGCACCCCGAGCCGGTCGTAGACCTCGGTGAAGTAGCGGGTGGACTCGGCGACGATGTCCTGCCAGGCGGCCACGGTGTCCGGGTCGCCGCCCTGCAACGCCACCACCCGCTGCCGGGCCCGTACGGCGAACTGCGGATCGGTGTCGAACCGGGCCCGGGCCTGCCGGTAGAGGGTGGCCAGCCGGCTCATCGACACCTCGTCGCTGTCGTCGGGCGTCAAGGGCTGCTCGTTCTGGTACTGGATGAGCATGCCGAACTGGGTGCCCCAGTCACCGATGTGGTTGCGGCGTACCACCGTGCCGCCGAGGTGTTCGAGGATGCGGACCAGCGCGTCACCGATGATGGTCGAGCGCAGGTGCCCGACGTGCATCTCCTTGGCGATGTTCGGCTGTGAGTAGTCGACGACCGTGGTGACGCCGACCTCCGGCGTACCGACGCCCAGCCGGGGGTCGGCGAGCCGCCCGGCGAGCTGGGTCAACAGTGCCCGGTCGGTCAGGTCCAGGTTGACGAATCCGGGCCCGGCGACCTGGGCCGACAGGTCCTCGGCGCGCAGCGCCTCGACCACCTCGGCGGCGATGTCACGCGGGCGCCGCCGCAGCGACCGGGCCGCCGCCAGCACCCCGTCGGCCTGGAAGTCGGCGTGCTCCGATCGGCGCACCTGCGCAACGAAGTCCGCCAACCCCAGGGAAGTGGCGGCGGCGGAGACGCTGTCGGACAACGACGAGGCCAACGAGGGCACGGTCACGGGTACTCCCGAGAGGGCTGGGGTGAGCGGGTCACGAGACGACGGCCGGCCGCAGCATGGCGGCGAGCACGACGGAGAACGCGCGGAGAAGCTCGACGACTATCGTCGTCGCAGGCGGAGGCGCAGGCGACGGACAGCGGCAACCACCAGTCCCATCTCCACCACCTCGACGCCAGGGGTCGCGCACCAAACGCGACCAACACCCCCACCCTACCCACCTCACCCTCCGCCCCACCCACCCCGCCCTGTTGATCAAGAGTTTGTGGTCTCCAGAACGCGATTTCGAGACTTCTTGATCAACAGGGCGTGGGCAGGGCTGGGCGACAGGACCCTCCCGGGTTAGGGGTTGGTGGTGAAGCCGTCCAGGGTGGTGCGGGTTTCGGGGGTGTGCAGTTCTTGGAAGAGGGTGATGTGCAGGCCGGCGGGGGCGTCCAGGCGGGCGTTGACGGAGTGCCATGGGGTGGTGGTGGGTGGGGCGACCTGGGTGGCGCCTCCGGCGACCAGGCGGTCGGTGGCGGCGGGGGTGTCGTCGACCTCGAAGGCCACTCGCAATCTCGGCGCGACCTGCTGCCCGACCTCCACCTCGTCGATCATTCGCTTCTGCGCCGGGTTGGCGATCTCCAGGGTGGCCCGGCCGGCGTCCAGGATCACCACCCGGGCGTCGCCGTCACCGGCGTAGGCGGCCTGCTCGGGTAGGCCCAGCACGTCGCGGTAGAACCGGACCGCCGCCTCGTAGTCCTCGGCCTCGACGACCAGCCGCAGTTGACGTACCGGCGACGTGGGCAGCTCAGACGGATTCACGTTTCAGTCTCCTACGCATCGGGGTGAACGCCGGTCCGCCGATTTCGGCGACCACCGGCGGTACGGGCTCGGTGTACGCCACGCTACTGAGGGCGGTCGCCCCAGCGGACGCATCCTGGCGCGTCACGCAGTGTCCCGAAAGCGGGACGTTCAGTTGACATAGGCGAGAATCCGTTTGCAGAGGAGAGACGTGTCCGAAAGCGAGAACCCGGCAATCCCCTCCCCGGCTCCCAAGCCGGGTCGACCGAAGACGAACCAGGACTGGTGGCCCAACCAGCTCAACCTTCAGGTGCTGCACCAGCACTCACCCCGGGCCAACCCGATGGGTGCGACATACGACTATGCGACCGAGTTCGCCGGTCTGGATGTCGAGGCCCTCAGACGCGACGTCTTCGAGGTGATGACCACCTCGCAGGAGTGGTGGCCGGCGGACTACGGCCACTACGGTCCGCTGTTCATCCGGATGAGCTGGCACTCCGCCGGCACGTACCGGATCGAGGATGGTCGGGGCGGTGCCGGCGACGGCGCGCAACGCTTCGCCCCCCTCAACAGTTGGCCGGACAACGCCAACCTGGACAAGGCCCGCCGGCTGCTCTGGCCGGTCAAGCAGAAGTACGGTCGGAAGATCTCCTGGGCCGACCTGCTGGTCTTCGCCGGCAACTGTGCCCTGGAGTCGATGGGTTTCAAGACCTTCGGCTTCGGTTTCGGGCGCGAGGACGTCTGGGAGCCGGAGGAGATCTTCTGGGGGCCGGAGGACACCTGGCTCGGCGACGAACGCTACAGCGGTGACCGGGAACTCTCCGGCCCGCTGGGTGCGGTGCAGATGGGACTGATCTACGTCAACCCGGAGGGTCCCAACGGGGTTCCGGATCCGTTGGCCTCTGCCCGGGACATCCGGGAGACCTTCCGGCGGATGGCGATGGACGACGAGGAGACCGTGGCCCTCATCGCCGGTGGGCACACCTTCGGCAAGACCCACGGGGCCGCCCCCGCCAGCTACCTGGGCCCGGAGCCCGAGGGCGCCCCCCTGGAGGAGCAGGGGCTGGGCTGGCGGAACAGCTTCGGCACCGGCATGGGCAACGACACCATCACCAGCGGCCTGGAGGGCGCCTGGACCCCCACCCCGATCACCTGGGACAACAGCTACTTCGACACCCTTTTCGGGTACGAGTGGGAGGTGCACGACAGCCCGGCCGGGGCGAAGCAGTGGCGGCCGAAGAACGGTGCCGCCTCCGACGCCGTGCCGTCCGCCCACGACCCCTCGATCCGGTACGCCCCGATGATGGCCACCAGCGACATCGCGCTGCGCGCCGACCCGATCTACGAGCAGATCTCGCGGCGTTTCCATGAGCACCCGGACCAGCTCGCGGAGGCGTTCGCGAAGGCCTGGTACAAGCTGCTGCACCGGGACATGGGTCCGGTGTCGCGTTACCTGGGGCCGTGGGTGCCCGAGCCGCAGCTGTGGCAGGACCCGGTGCCGCCGGTGGATCACGAACTGGTCGACGTCGCCGACCTGGAGAGCCTGAAGGCGTCCCTGCTGGCCGCCGGCCTGTCCGTGGCCCAACTGGTCCGTACGGCGTGGGCCTCGGCGGCGAGCTTCCGGGGCACCGACCAGCGCGGCGGCGCCAACGGGGCCCGGATCCGGCTGGAGCCGCAGCGCAACTGGGCGGTCAACGACCCGGCCGAGTTGGCCCAGGTCCTGCCGGTGCTTCAGGGGGTGCAGGAGGAGTTCAACGCCGGGCAGTCCGGGGGCAAGCGGATCTCCCTGGCGGATGTGATCGTCCTGGGTGGGTGCGCCGCCATCGAGCAGGCGGCCCGCAGTGCCGGGTACGACATCACGGTCCCGTTCTTCCCCGGTCGTACCGACGCCAGCCAGGAACAGACCGACGTGAACTCCTTCACCGTGCTCGAACCCCGGGCCGACGGGTTCCGCAACTACGTGCGCCAGGGGCAGAAGCTGTCGCCGGAGACCCTGCTGCTGGATCGGGCCAACCTGTTGAACCTCACCGCGCCCGAGATGACCGTCCTGATCGGCGGGCTGCGGGCCCTGGACGCGAACACCGGACAGACCCCTCTCGGGGTGCTCACCGACCGGCCCGGGATGTTGACCAACGACTTCTTCGTCAACCTGCTCGACATGGACACCCAGTGGAAGGTGTCCACCTCGACGGAGAACGTCTACGAGGGCCGGAGTCGGACCACCGGCAAGGTGGTCTGGACGGCCACCGCGGTCGATCTGGTCTTCGGTGCGAACTCCCAGCTCCGAGGCATCGCGGAGGTGTACGCCAGCGCCGACGGCCAGGAGAAGTTCCTCCAGGACTTCGTCGCGGCCTGGGTCAAGGTGATGAACCTGGACCGCTTCGACCTGAGGGCGTCGACCCGGTACGCCTAGGGGTGGCGTTACGGGGGTGGTGCGGCACTGGTTGCCGCACCACCCCTTCGTGTCGCCACATTTCCTGCCGAGGGTGTCACTTCCGGGCGGTCGACGGTGCTTACCAGGTATGGAGGAGGAAGCTGGTCGAGTCGGGCGGGCAGGGGTGGCCCCCGCGCCGACGGTGTCCGGGCCCGCCCGCCACACCGCCGGGCCGACCGTACGCGAGGGGGGTGGCGTGCTCGGGTCGATCGCAGCGGGAGAAAGCGGCATCCGGGCCGATCTCGAACAGGTCTTCCGGGCCAGCTATCCCCGGATCGTCGCGGTCGCCGCCCGGGTCCTGGGGTCCCGCGCCGAGGCCGAGGATGTGGCCCAGGAGGTGTTCCTGGCCTTCGGGCGCTCCTCGGTGCCGGCCGGTCAGGCGGTGGGCTGGCTGTCGGTCGCGGCGGCGCACACCGCGCTGAACCAGGTCCGGTCCCGCCGCCGCCGCACCGCCCGGGAGCAGTTCGCGGGCCCCCCGGAGGCGGCCCCGGACATCGCCGAGGCGGTGGTGACCCGCGACGAGTGTCGACGGGTACGGGCCGCCCTGGCCCAACTGCCCCGCCGACAGGCCGTCGCCCTCCTGCTGCGGCACAGCGGTCTCAGCTACGCCGAGGTCGCCGCCGCGCTAGACCTCTCCCCCGGCAGTGTCGGCACGACCGTACGCCGGGCCGAGTCCGCCCTACGCAAGGAGTTGAACCGTCATGCGTCATCCGAGTGACGGCACGCTGCGCCGGCTGCTGGACGAGCCGGCCGGTGTCACCGACGCCGACCGGGCACATGTGGCGAACTGCCCTACCTGCCTGTCGGCACTGGCCGCGGCCCGACAGGACGCGGCGATCAGCGCGGCGGCGCTGGCCGAGCCACCGCAGGTCGATGTGGAGGCCGGCTGGCAGCGGCTGATCCGTACCATCGGCGACCCCGACCCGGTCCGGGTCCGGGCCCCCCGGGCACGGCGGTGGCGGGCCGCGCTGCGCAGCCCGGTGGTCGCGGCCGTCGCCGTTGTCGCCTTGGTGGGTGGGGCCGGGGCCGCGGCGGCCGGGAACTGGTTGCAGATCTTCCACACCGAGCGGATCGCCCCGGTCACGATCGCCCAGGCCGACCTGGTCGCCCTGCCGGACCTGTCGGCGTACGGCGAGGTGGAGATGACCGAGGCGGCGAATGTCCGTCAGGTCGGCGACGCCGCCGAGGCGCAGCGGGTCACCGGCCTGCCCCTGCCCCGGGTCGACCGACTGCCCCGGGGGGTGAGCGGTGAGCCGACCTTCCAGGTCGGGGACCGCACCAGCGCCGTGTTCACCTTCTCGGCGGCCAAGGCCGAGCAGGTGGCCGCGGCGGCCGGTGAGCCGCTGCCGCAGCCGCCCGCCGGTCTGGACGGCAACCAGTTCCGGCTGACCGCCGGCCCCGGAGTCGCCGCGGTGTGGGCGGCCGAGCGGGGGGTGCCGAACCTGATCGTGGCGCGGATGGCCGCCCCGACCGCGTACTCCTCCGGCATCGAGCTGTCCACGGCGGTCGACTACCTGCTGTCGCTGCCGGGCCTGCCGGAGAACCTCGCCGCCCAGTTGCGGCAGTTCACCGGCGACGGTACGACCTTGCCGCTGCCGGTCAACGCCCGGTATCTGACCGCCGGCACCACCGAGGTGCACGGGAAGCCGGCCACGGTGCTCACCTCGCGGGACGGGGTACTGGCCGGGGTGGTCTGGGTCGACGCCGGGACGGTCACCGCGGTGGCCGGGCCGTTGACCGCCGACGAGGTGCTGTCGGTGGCGCGCGGCCTGCGGTGGGACCGGTGACCGGCCCGGAGGCCCGGCCGAGCGGCCGGGTAGCCGCAAAGAAGGGCCCGGTCACCCGGAACGGCGGTCGGCACCTCGCCCAGCGGGACCTCCTCGTCGAGCGGGACGGCACGCCTGCCGGGGTGCAGGACGGCGGATCGGTCGAAGCGGCGGAGCGACTGCTGGCCGAACTGCCACCCACCCCGGCGGTGTGGTGCTCGCAGTTGCGCAAGAGGTACCGGCGACGCACCGCAGTCGACGGTGTCTCCTTCACGGTCGACCGGGGTGAGGTGGTGGGGCTGCTGGGCCCCAACGGCGCCGGCAAGACCACCGTCATCAAGATCCTGCTGGGACTGGTCCGACCGGACGGGGGCGAGGTGCAGTTGCTCGGACGACCGGCGGGTGATCCGCGCTCGCGGGCTCGGGTCGGCTATCTGCCGGAGCTGTTCCGGTATCAGCCGTGGCTGACCGCCGCGGAGGTGCTGACCCTGCACGTCCGGCTGGCCGGTGCGGAGGTGCCGCCACGACAGCGGCAGGAGTGCCTGGCCGCCGTCGGGCTGGCCGACCGGGCCGAGGACCGGGTGGGCGGCTTCTCCAAGGGCATGCAGCAGCGCCTGGGATTGGCGGTGGCGCTGGTGGCCCGCCCGGAACTCGTCGTCCTGGACGAGCCGACCAGCGCCCTGGATCCACTGGGCCGGGCCGACGTACGGGACCTGCTGCTCTCCCTCAAGGCTCGTGGGGTGGCCGTCCTGCTGAACTCGCACCTCATCGGCGAGGTGGAACGGGTCTGTGACCGGGTGGTCATCCTCGACTCCGGGCGGGTGGCCGCCGCCGGTACCCTGGCCGACCTGCTCGGCCAGGGTGAGCTGCGGCTGCGGCTCGACGGGGTGGACGAGCGGGCCCGTGACCGGCTGGCCGCCGCCGGTGCCCTGACCCAGGAGGGGAACCTGTTCACCGTCCGGCTGTTGGACACCGAGCCGACCGCCGTACCGGAGCTGGTGGCCGACCTGGTCGGCCTGGGGGTGCGGGTACACGCGGTCGAGCCGGGGCGGGTCAGTCTCGAGGAGCGGCTGCTGGCCATCCTGCGTGCCGGAGGCGACCGGTGATGATCTTTCGGACCGTACTCACCATGGCCGCCCTGACCCTCCAGGAGGCCGCCCGGCGGCGGGTGCTGCGCTCCCTGGGCGCACTGACGGTGGTGCTGCTGGCGCTCAGCGCCTGGGGGTTCTCCCGGATCGACGCCGAGTTCGGCGGGCTGACCAGCGGCGAGGCCCGGCTGGTCGCGGCCATGGTGCTCAACCTGGTGATGTTCGGCCTGAGCCTGATCGCCGCCCTGGGTACGGCGTTCCTCGCCGGTCCCACCCTGGCCGGTGACATCGAGTCCGGGGCGGCCCTGGCGATCCTGGCCCGACCGGTGCACCGGTTCGCGGTGCTGGTGGGCAAGTGGCTCGGGCTGATCGCCTTCGGCGCCGGCTTCGTCGCCCTGGCCGGCCTGGCTCAACTGCTGGTCGTACGGGTCACGGTCGGCTACTGGCCGCCGCAGCCGGTGACCGGCCTGGCGCTGCTCGCCGCGCAGACCGTCGTACTGCTGACCCTGGGGCTGCTGCTCTCCAGCGTCAGTTCACCGATGGCCTCCGGGGTGGTGGCCGTCGGCCTGTTCGGTGCCACCTGGATCGCGGGGGTGGTCGGCGCGTTCGGCACCGCGCTGGACAACGAGGGGGTGGCCCGGGTCGGTACGGTGTCCCGGATGCTGCTGCCCACCGACGGGCTGTGGCGGGGGGCGATGAACGCCTTCCAGGATCCGACCGTGCTGATGCAGTTCGGCCCGGCCATGCAGGGCCACCCGTTCCTCAGTGACGCCTCGCTGACCCTCACCTACCTGGCCTGGGCGGTCCTCTGGGTGGCGCTCGTGCTAGGCCTCACCGGGCTGGTGTTCCGCCGCCGTGACCTGTGATTCGTCGGCAGCGGCACCGGTGGCACCGTCACCGTCGAGGGGCGCGGCCCTGCTGGTCCAGGGCACGGGACAGGCGCCGGACGGCCTCGTCCATCAGGTCGGGCCCGGCGGCGGCGTAGGTGAGGCGCAGGTGCGCCGCCGGTGCTTCGGCGGCGTACCAGGGACGACCGGGGAAGACGACGACGCCCTCGGCCGCCGCGGCGGCGGCCAACGTCAGGTCGTCGGTGCCCTCGGGCAGCCGGAGCCACAGGTGCAGGCCGCCGCGTGGCACCGGCTGTCGGTCGACGAGGTCCGGCAGGTGCCGGCGCAGCGCGGTCAACAGCGCCTCGCGCCGGGCCCGCAGTGCGGTACGCAGCGCCCGGAGGTGACGCGCCCACGCCGGGGCGGTGAGGAACTCGATCGTGGCCTGTTGCAGTGGGCCGGCGACGAAGAAGTCGTCGAGCAGTCGGGCCGCGCGGAGCCGGGCACCGGCCGGCCCGACCGCGCCGAGTGCGGCCACCCGCAGCCCGGGTGCGGTGGATTTGGTCAGCGAACGCAGGTAGACGACATGCCCGTCCGGGTCCTCGGCGGCCAGTGGCGGCGGGGCCGACCCGTCGATGGTGAGGTCACGGGCGTAGTCGTCCTCGATCAGGAACGCCCCGGCGTCGCGTACCGCCTCGGCGACCTGGGCTCGGCGGTGGGCGGCCAGGGTGGCGCCGTGCGGGTTGGCGTGCAGGGGTTGGCAGTAGAACAGCCGGGCACCGGTGCGGGCGAACGCGGCGGCCAACTGGTCGGGTCGTACTCCGTCTGAGTCGGCGGGCACCGGCACCACCCGCAGCCCCGCCGCCTGGGCGGCGGCCAGCGCACCCAGGTAGGTCGGCGACTCGACGAGCAGTGCGTCGCCGGGCGTGGCGAGGGCCCGCAGGGCCGTCGACAGCGCGGCCTGGCCACCCGGACAGATCACCATGTCCTCGGCGCGCAGCCCGCCGCCGACCTCGCGGGCGAACCAGGCGCGCAGGTCCGCCCGTCCCTCGACCGGTCCACGCTGCCACGACGCGGGCTGTCGGGCGGCGCGGGTGAGCGCGGCGCCGAGGGCGGCGGCGGGCTGCAACTCCGCCTCCAGATAGCCGCCGGACAGCGGGATCGCCCCGGCGGGCGGTAACGCCAGTAACGCCTGCATCTCCTCCTCGCCGGGACGGCGGGCGCCGAGGGCGACGGTCTGCCAGGACAGGTCGGCGGTACGGGGCTCGTCCGGCCGGGCCGCCACATAGGTGCCTCGACCGGGCCGGGTCTCGACCAGGCCTTCCCGGACGAGGTGCCGGATCGCCTCGGCGACGGTGACCGGCGAGGCCCGGTGCCGACCGGTCAACTCGCGTACCGAGGGCAGTCGGGTGCCGGGACCGGCGACGGCGGCCAACCGACGCAGATCTTGGATAACGCGGCCCGTTGCGTTACCGTCATTCATGAGAGAAGAGAGTAGCGCTACTGCCCGGTCGACGGTAACGCCGCCCGATCGGGCGGTCGGTCTGATGCTCGGCGCGCTGGGCGTGCTCGCCTTCAGCATGTCGCTGCCGGCCACCCGGATCGCCGTACAGCAACTCGATCCGTGGTTCGTCGCCTTCGGACGCTGCGTCGGCGCGGCGCTGCTGGGCTGGGCCTATCTGCGGGTCACCGGGGCGCCACGGCCGAGCCCGGGTCAGTGGCGCCGGTTGTCACTCGTCGCCCTCGGCGTGGTGGTCGGCTTTCCGCTGTTCACCTCGTTGGCGCTGACCACCCAGACCGCCTCGCACGGCGCGATCGTCATCGCCGTGCTGCCCGCCATGACCGCCGTGTTCGCCGTGCTGCGCGCCGGGGAACGCCCGCCGCCGCTGTTCTGGGTCGCCAGCACGGGCGGACTGCTGGCGATCCTCACCTTCCTCCTCGCCAACGGCGCGGTGCTCGGCACCCCGGCCGTGGCGGACCTGTTCCTGCTCGCGGCGGTCGTGCTCGCCGGTCTGGGGTACGCCGAGGGCGGCGCGCTCGCCCGCGAACTGGGCGGCGCCCGGACGATCTGCTGGGCCCTGCTGCTCTCGCTGCCCGTCACCGTGCCGATCACCGCCGTCGCCGCCCTGGCCGATCCTCCGCACGCCGACGCCGGCGCCTGGTCGGCGTTCGGCTATCTCACCGTGGTGTCGATGTTCCTCGGCTTCTTCGCCTGGTACGCCGGACTGGCCCGGGGCGGCATCGCCCAGGTCGGCCAGATCCAACTCGCCCAGCCCGTGCTCACCCTGGTCTGGTCGGCACTGCTGCTCGGCGAACGGGTCACCCCGGCCTCGATCGCGGCCGCCCTGGTGGTGCTGGCCTGCATCGCGCTGGTCCAACGCACCCGCACCACCAGGCCGGCGACCGTGCCGGTGCCGGCGGCGACCGTCGCCGGTGAGAACGCCTCCCGCCGGTGACAGCGCCTCCCGCCGGTTACGGCTTGCGGCCGACCGCGCAGTACTGGTCGATCTCGGCGGGGTCGGGATCGGCGCCGTCGGGCCGCCAGCGGGTGACCGAGACGACCCCGGGCTCTACCAGTTCCAGTCCCTCGAACAGGGCGGCGATCCGTTCCGGACTGCGCAGGTGGTACTTGGGGTTGGCGGAGACGTTCCAGATCCGTGCCGCCTCGGTGACCGCCTCACTGGTGTCGCTGCCGTCGTACATCGCCAGGTAGCTGCCCGACGGCAGTTCGGCCATGATGCTGTCGATGATCGACTTGGCTTCCTGGTCGGACTCGATGTGACCGAGGATGCCCATCAGGATGAGCGCCACCGGCTGGCCCAGATCCAGGATGCGGGCCGCCTGGCGAAGGATGCCCGCCGGGTCCCGCAGGTCCGCGTCGACGTAGTCGGTGGCGCCCTCGGGGGTGCCGACCAGCAACGCCCGCGCGTGGGTCAGCACCAGGGGGTCGTTGTCGACATAGACGATGCGCGCCTGCGGGTTCACCGACTGGGCCACCTCGTGGGTGTTGTCGGCGGTGGGCAGGCCGGTGCCGATGTCGAGGAACTGCCGGATGCCGGCGTCGCCGGCCAGGTAGCGGATGGCCCGGGTCAGGTAGGCCCGGGAGAGGCGGGCGTTCTCCGCCAGCTGCGGCAGGTTGGCGATGATCTGGTCGCCGACCTCGCGGTCGGCGGCGAAGTTGTCCTTGCCGCCGAGCAGGTAGTTCCAGATCCGGGCGGTCTGCGGCACGCCGGTGTCCAAGGTGGACTTGTTTCGTTCGCCACCGGTCACGGCCGCACCGTCCGCCACGATCACACCTCAGTCTCGTCTGGACTTACCCCGAAAGATGAAGGGAAGTCTAGACCGGGGTCGATGACCGCACCCTCAGCGACCCCTCACCTCCCGGCAACAGTTGCCGTCGACAACCGCGCAGCCTGCGAAACCCGGCCCGAGATGAGGGTGGCTCGGTTCGTACAGGTACCCCCCGGCCCCGTGACCGGGGGGTACCTGACCCGGCCGGATCAGTGGATGACGTCGTAGATCGCCAACTGCACTCCGTTGCCATAGGTGGCGTGCTCGACCAGGGTCAGCCGCTGCTTGTCGGCCCCCTCCGGGGCGAACAGCCGCCGACCGCCGCCGAGCAGCAGCGGAAAGACCAGCAGGTGGTACCGGTCGACCAGACCCGCCGCGGCGAGCCCCTGGGCCAGGGTGGCGCTGCCGTGCACCAGGATGGTGCCGCCCTCGCCCTGCTTGAGGGCGGCGACCTCGTCGAGGGACCGCAACACCGTGGTGTTGTGCCACCGGGGATCGGTGAGGGTGGTCGACACCACGTACTTCGGCATCGCGTTGTACGCCGCGAACTCCTCCATGGTCGGCCAGACCGGGGCGAACTCGTCGTAGCTGACCCGGCCGATCAGCAACGCCCCCGCCTCCTGCTCCTCGCGGGCCTTGATCTCCCACACGGCCTCGTCCATCGGCACGTCCTTGAACGTCCAACCGGCGTGCGGGTGACTGCCCCCGCCCGGTGAATCGATCACGCCGTCCAGGGACATGAACTCGGTGACGATCAACGTACGCATGGTGCGGGTCTCCTTCATCGACGAGCTGTGGTGCCTTCACCGCAACGTCGAACGGGCCCGGCCGGATTCGACAACCGACGGAGAAATTTCGTCGCCGACGAGCAGTGCCCCGTCGGTGCGACAACTCGCACCGACGGGGCACCGAATACCTCAGCGGACTACTTCTTGGGCTTGCCCTTGCCCTTCTTGTCCTTCTTCTTGTCCTTCTTGGGCTTGTCCGGGTCCGCGTCACCGATGGTGATCGTGGCCTTGTTGAAGTTGTTGCGCTTGTCGGCCTTCGACGGGTCGTAGTTCTTCTCGATGTTGCCCGCCGCGTCGACCGAGAACCAGTGGAAGGTCGTCGTCTCGGTCACGTGGAACACCTCGCCCGGCTCCCGGAACTCGGTCGCCTTGTAACGGGGCGAGTCGAGGGTCGGGCGGCTGCCGTCGGTGGTGTAGTAGATGGTCGCCGGCTCGCTGACCTCGAACCGTACGTCCACCGGGCCGGAGAACCGGCCGGCGCCCGGCACCAGCGTGGAGGTGGGGGCCTTCTTGTCCTTGCCCCACTCCGCCGCGATCCGGAACATCTCCATGATGCCGTTGGCGTACTCCATGGTCTCGGCGTGCCCGCTGACCAGCTCGGGGTTGCCCTCCCACGGCGGCTGGAAGGAGCCGCCCTGCCAGTTGCCGGTCGCCGGGTTGTAGACCGAGCCACCGACCTCCCAGCCGAAGGAGTAGATGCCGTAGGTGTGGTACAGGTCCTCGCGGACGTTGCCGGCGGACGAGTAGAGCACGTCGGAGGAGCCACCCACGTTCTCCGGGGTGACCACGGTCTCCCGGTACGCCTTCACCTGGGACAGGATGCGGGAGGCGGCCTGCCAGTAGAACATCTCGTCACCCAGCGGCGGACGGGGGGTGGTGACCCGACCGTCGGCCTTGTAGGCGCCCGGCTGCCAGAACAGCTGGCCACCGTTGGAGTGCACCGACATGAAGAACTTGATGTTCGAGTAGGTCTCGGCGAGCCAGACGATGTTCTTCGCCTCCGGCTCCGACAGCTTCTCCGGACCCTGGTACGTGTTGCTGGTGCAGACGAACGAGCCGCCGGCGTAACCGTCCTGGGCGGAGCCCACCCGGTAGTTGCGGTTCAGGTCCACGCCCCAGGAGTTACGGCGAGCCGGGTCGGCGTCCGCGTCCGGGCAGTGGTTGGTCATGTTGCGCCGCTGCGAGGCGAAGTTGTAGAAGCTGTAGTTCGCCCCGTCGGGGTTGTTCGTGGGGATCAGGAAGATGTCGGTGTTGTCGACGATCTTCTTGGTCTCCTTGTCGGTCTTGTAGTTGGCGACCAGCCGCTCCGCGGTCTCCAGGGTGGTCGTCGCCGGCACCCACTCGCGGGCGTGGTCCTGGGCCTGGATCAGGACACCGGGCTTCTTGCCGTCACGGTGCTTGCCGATCCGCAGCACGCGGACCGTGTTCGGGCCACGCGGCACGTCACCCTCGGGCGCACCGACACGCTTCTCGTCCAGGAAGTCGCTCAGCGCCACCGGCGCCGTCGGCGCCACGATGCCGGTGCCGGCGTTCGTGCGGTACGGGTGCGAGCGGTCGATCAGCCCGTTGGACTGGGTCTTCAGGGCCGTCGCGACCTCAGCGGCGGTGCTGGCCAGCGCACCGGAGGAGTCCTTGGCGAGCAGGACCCGCACGGCCTTGCCGTTGACCTCAACGGACAGCGGCAGGTTGGCGCCGGGCCGGTCGACGAACTCGACCGTGATGTCGTTGCCGCCCTCGTGGCCCCAGGCCGCGGAGGTGACGACGACCGCGGACTGGCCGGTGCCACCGATGGTGGCCTGCGCCTTCCGCTGGTAGCCGTTCGTCTTGTACGGCAGGTAGACGATCTCGGCGATCTTCGGGTTCTCCCGAGCGATCTCGTCCATCCGGTCGTGCAGCTGCTGCGGGTGCTTGTACCCGTCGACCAGGTTCCACTTGTAGCCCGGCTTGTCGGTCAGCGGCGGCTCGCCGTCTTCCAACCAGTCGGACACCGGGCCGACCGCGACGCCACCGGTGGAGCTGGTGACCCGGATCTGGCTCGGCCGGGTGTCCAGCTTGAACAGGTTCCGGTGGAACATGTACTGGCCGGAGTCGATGAACCGGCTCATCGTCCGGGCGAAGGCGAAGTCGGTGCCCTGGCCGGAGTCGTTCTCCAGCTGCATGCCGACGATCGGGTCGGTCTGCGCACCCTCGGTGGTGCGCGCCTCGACGTAGAGGAAGCCCTGGCCCTTGGTGGTGAACCAGTCGGCGCGCGCGATACGTACCGCCGCCTCGTGGCTCTGGGTCGACATGGTCGTCGCCTCGGGCATCGACCGGGCGGTCGCGGCCCGGGCACCGACGGCCTGGAACCCACCGTCGGCCTCGTCGCTCCAGGTGAAGCCCTCACCCTCGGCGAGGATCCGGACCCCCATCGCCTCAAGTTCGACGCGCTGCTCGGGGGTCACCACGGCTTCACCCTCGATGCCGTCCGGCACCCGCTGAAGGCCGTGCTCCAGGTCGAAGCCCGCAGCCACCACCCGGTCGAGCATGTCCGACCCGGTCAGGTGGATCCGCACCACGTCGGCGTTGTCCGCGTGCTCCAGGTGGGAGCGACCGGCCTCGGCCGTGGGCTCCGGCGCTGCCGCGGACTCCGCGACGGCCGGTTGGCCGGCCAGCAGGACGCTGCCCACCAGCACGGGTACTACGAGAAGAGCGATGCGTTGTCGCGTGCGCCGCATTCTTCCCTCCTTATTTACTCGAGGCATGGGTGGGAAGAAGCTACCGGCGCCAGTCGAGCCTGACGGCCTGCGTCGGGCCCAGTTGACCGAATCTTGAGTTAAGGGGGGCCGGTCCGGGTCAGACACGCGGCGGGGAGCCGCCGGAGCCGGCCGCCGGGAGGCTCCCGACGGCCGGCGCAACAGCCGGTCAGTGGATGACGACCGGGGCCTTCGGCTGGTCGCCGGGCTGGTCGTCGAGCAGGTGGGACCGCTCGCGCCGACGGGGCAGGAAGGCCGCCGGGATGAGGGTCAACGCGACCAGGGCGAAGGCCACCCAGAAGGTGCCGGCGAAGGCGTCGGCGGCGAAGTCCAGCCCACGCTGGATCAGCGACGGCTCGACCGGGAACTGCTGGAGCAGTTCCGGCTGCTGCTGGGCCGCGATGGCCAGGCCGGCCTCGGTGACCGGGTTCCCGTTCGGGTCGGTCACCCCCGGGATCGGGGTGGACTTGTTCAGCTCGTTGGTCAGGATCACCGACATCACCGCGGCTCCGATGGAGCCACCGATCTGCTGGAGGATGTTGACCAGGGTGGAGCCGCGGGCCACCTCGTGCCCGGTCAGGGTCCGCAACGCCGAGGTCATGATCGGCATCATGGTGCCGCCCATGCCCAGACCCATCACGAACAGCGAGCCACAGATCAACACGTACGAGGTGTCCGCGTCGACCTGGGTGAAGGTGGCGAACCCGGCGATGATCAGCAGCAGGGCGAACGGCACCGTCCGGCCCACCGGCACCTTGTCGGCGAGCATCCCGGCGATCGGCATGGTCACCATCGCCCCGATGCCCTGCGGGGCGATCAGCAGACCGGCGGCCAGGGTCGACTCGCCCCGCACCTGGAGGAAGTAGCTGGGGAACAGCAGCCCGGCGCCCATGAAGGCGATGATGAACACGAACATCGTCACCGCCGCCACGGTCAGTCGACGGTTGCGGAACAGCCGCAGGTCCAGCAGGGGGTGCCGGGGCCGGAACGAGTAGACGACGAAGGCCACCACCAGGGCCGCACCGATCAGCATGGGCACCCACACCCCGTTGTCGGCGAAGGTGCCGGTCTCCGGCAGGGTCGACACGCCGTAGAGGAACAGGGCCAGACCGGGCGAGAGCATCAACATGCCGAGGAAGTCGAACGACTCCGAGGGCTCGGGGTTGTCCTTGGGCAGGGCCATCTGCGCGTACACCAGGGCGACCAGGCCGATCGGCAGGTTGATCAGGAAGATCCAGTGCCAGCTCGCCACATCGATCAGCCAGCCGCCGAGGATCGGGCCGCCGATCGGGCCGAGCAGCATCGGGATGCCCAGCACGGCCATCAGTCGGCCGATCCGGTGCGGCCCGGCCGCCCGGGTCATGATCGTCATACCGAGGGGCATGAGCATTCCGCCGCCCAGGCCCTGCACCACCCGGTAGGCGATCAACTGCCCGATGGTGTCGGCGGTGGCGCAGAGCCCCGACCCGATGGTGAACAGCGCCAGGGCCAGCATGTAGAGGCGCTTGGTGCCGAACCGGTCGGCCGCCCACCCACTGAGCGGAATGACCGTGGCCAGGGCGAGGGTGTAGCCGGTCATCGTCCAGGCCACCCGGGCGTACGAGGCGTCGAACTCGCTCTGGAAGGTCGGCAGGGCGACGCTGACCACGGTCACGTCGAGGATCGACATGATCGCGCCGAGCACGACGACGCCGGCCACCTTGAGAACCGCCGCGTCGAGCTTGTCCGAGGTCGGGACAGACTGCTGTTTCACCAGGTCTCCTGAATCGAAAGTGCCCGTCGGGCGTCGCTGGTGGCACCAGCCGGCGATGGCGGGCATGACCATGGGCGCGAACCCGCAGCGCAGATTAGCCCGCGCCGGTTTCGCCACGCCCATGAATTAACGGTCAGCAGACAAACACGTCACGTGTTCTGCATCACTGGACCCGGTGCTCGGAGATGCCGCCAACACTCAGCGGTGTGGACCAGGGGCGGGAGGCCCGGCACGGCGGTGGCAGAGATTGCCGCCTGCGGTGAACCGACCCCGCGCCTGCTTCGTCAGGGGGTTGTCCGCACATTCCCCGAGCCCTTCTCCGGGAGAACAGCACATGGTCGACAAACACAGCGACAACACGGAAAACATCAGGATGAGGCGGCGGCGATATGACCAGACGGTTCGCTCCATGGGTGGAAGGACCTCCCCAGGCTCGAGTTCGGACTCCGACACCGCCGACACCCGGGATGTGACCGCGCAGAACCTGAGTCGGATCGATCTCCGCGAAACCAGCGACGGTCAGTCCGCGCAATGGGTAGCTACCACGGCTCCCAGGAACACGGTCACCCACGACCCTTCGTTCCCGTACTCCCAGTCGGGCCAGCCGGGCCTGACTACCCACGGCACTCTCCAGCACGAAGTGGGTGGCCACGAGCAGGCCGACCGGGTCTACCAGCACCCCGACGACCCTGACCTGCGCGGGGTCAACATGCACCTGCCCGGTCAGAGCGCGGATGATCCGGAGTGTGTCGCCTCCTACCAACGGCAGTTCGCGACCATCCAGGAGAACTGGGACGTCGTGACAACCGCCCTGGACCAGGACTGGGCGGTCAACCAGGACCCCGCATGGAGGGACCACGTGAACAGCCGAATCCAGTACGCGCAGGCGACGGCGCATGTCCACAACGAGTCGACCGCCATCGACCTGACCGACTCCCTCAGGGGTGCAGGCCTCGCCGACGGCCCGCTCGGCAACCAGCTCCGCGCCATCACCAGCGAGGCCCGCCGTCGGCAGATGCTCGGTGGCGAGGTGGAGCGGATCCCCCTGGTGACCGCCACCTCGTCCACCCGGATGGCCGCGTACACCCACACCCTCGGCGGTGCGCAGGGATGGCAGCAACCCAAACCCAAGGGCAGGAAGTGACGACCGTGTACGACTCACCGCCAGCACCGGCGACGGTCGCCGCCCCAGCGCCGCCACCACCGCCGCCACCCCGGCCGCGTTTCATCTCCTTCCTCGACGACCAGGAGTACGACGAGGCAATGGTCCGGCTGAGCCTCTGGGTGGAGCATGTCCTGCTGCCGACGTACGGCCGGGAGGTGACTTCGGCAGCGCCCTGGTGTCCGCAGTGGTGGAACCATGCCGAGGCGGTGGTCCAACTGCACGCGCTGTGGCTGGCCTGGGAGGAGTTGACCGGCTATGCGGGCGGTCCGTTGGGTCCGGCCAACTGGCACCGGGACTACCTGGGCCCGGTGATGAACTCGCTGCGGGATCCGGCCGGCCCCTTCGCCGGTTGCAAGACCGGGTCACACCGGGCGAAGACGACGCCGGTCGTGGAACCGTTTCCGATGGGCCTCTGAGGGTGGGTCTGCGGTGACCGCACGGACGGCCACCGCAGACCCGTCACCGGCCCATGCCGCCTCAGCTGCGCCCCTGCCGCTGAACCTGGCCTTGGCTCGGCCCTTGGACCTGCGCCGTCGAACTTGAGGCGACCTGGCTCGGGTAGCCGCCCGGATAGCGTCGGTCAAACTCCTTCAGCGGGATGGCCTTGTTCTGCGCCGGATCCATGGCCCACCAGGCCTCGGGCGTCGTCTGGCTGACGTGGGTGTTCCGATCGTTCGACCATTGCCAGGGGTTGCCCGGGTCGGAGCTGGTAGGTGAGGGGGTTCGCAGTGAACCGGAGGGTGAACTGCGGTCGGTACGGGCGGGGCCCGCGTGGTCGGGAATCTGGGTCAGGTGCTGCGGATCGACGAGGCCGGAGCCACTCTGGTCGCTCAGGGTGCCCTGGTAGTAGAGGGCGTCACGACCGGTTAGCCCCGCCGCCACCGCTGCGGCGCTCTCCCGCAGCTCGGCCTGCCCCGGCGCGAACCCGTAGGTCGTCAGGTCTCCCCTACCGGGCACCGCCGATGCCGGTAACGCGGCGCTGTAGTTGGCCCGGGCTGTCACCCGTGACCTTTCACCCCGCGTCACCTGCGCGCTCGGAAACAGGGTCTTGATCGATTCCCTCAGGTATTCAATGCGTTCCTTGCACGGATTGCAGGTGCCGTTCACCGCCGTGAACTCGAAATCGACCCGTTGAGCGTCTGAGCCGTGCGTAGTGGCGTATCTCCACAGCGCCTGATACGTCTCCTCACAGGCGCCGACCTCAGCCTCGATCCCCGTTTGTTTGACATCCTCGGAGGCGCCAGGCCAGGTCGAGAAGGACGAACTCTCGTAGCTCTTGTCCCTGCTCTTGAAGATCCGGTCGCTGAGTAGGGAGCCGTCGGCCATCGGCAGCTGAACCTCTTCGTTGTTGATGTAGACCCGCACCTTGAGCCATGTCTGCCCACGGACATCCGGGACGACCGCCGCGAGATCGTCAAATCGGTTCTGGGATGCTTGCCCGTACCCCGGTTGAGTCATTGTCGTCTACCTCCTGACCGGCTGCGGCAGGATTGGCCGCAGCACCAGCAACAACGGCTGCTCCGGCCAACCGGTTCACCCGATCGCCGCCGTTTTCAAGAATGTCCTTCAGCAGGTGAGGTCGTCTTCATTTCCGACCTCCACGCCGAGGCTGGTGGCGAAGCGTTCGTAGGCCGCCACTCTGGCCTGTACCTGGGCGGAGTTTCCCCCACCGCATTCCAGGGCGCCGTTGATGGTGCGGATGGTCTCGCCGAAGCCCCCGCCACCGGTCATCGCGGAGTGGGCGGTCATCGTGCCCGCCCCGGTCTGGGTCGTCCAGAACCACAGCGCGGTCTGCCAGGCGACCGAGGGATCGTCGCGTACCAGGTCCGGCTGGTTGAGCAGGTCCAGGCCGAGGGCGTCACCGGCGGCCTTGTAGTTGGTGTTCCAGCTGAGCTGGATCGGACCACGTCCGTGGTACGCGGTCTGTCCGGCCGGACACCCGTACGGCTGACCGGTGTCGCAGTAGTCACCCCAGGCGGCCTGGTTGATCTCCTCGATGTGCACCAGGCCACCGGACTCGTGGTTGACGTTGGCCAGGAAGGCCGCCAGTTCCCGCTTGCGGGTCTGCTCGTCCCCGGTGGCGGCGAAGGCGGGAAACTTCGCCATCGCCTCCTGGAGCCCGGCGTAGGTGTAGAACGAGTTCCGGTTCGGAAACATCGCCGTGAAGACCGACTCGCTGAGCAGGGTGGACCCGTCGACGTCCGGCCCGTCCTCGTCGGGCGGGGTGGGGTCGGGATCGGGATCGCCGTCGGGCTCCGGATCCGGTTCGTCCGTCACGGGGTCCGGGTCGGGCTCCTCCGTACCGGTGGAGGTGTACTTCTCAAACAGCCCTCGGACCTGGAACGGGTAGGCGCCCAGGGCCAGCACCGGCATACCGCCCTGGGCCTCGACGGTCTCCAGGCCGATCTCCCAGGCCATCAGGGTCAGGCTGAGGTGGTCACCGACCACCTTCTTCTCCTTGCTCAGCTGCCCGGTCCTCTCGGCCAGGTGGCAGAAGTACCGGGCATGGGCGTGGATGGAGTCCTCGGGGTCGAGCACGGAGGCTTCGCCACTGTCGTCGTCGTCCTCGCCGAACTCGTCGAACACCTCCGGGGTCAACTGGGAGAGCCCCTTGCGGCCCTGCGGGCCCTCCATGTCCGGGTCGAAGGCCGAGGCGTAGTCGATCTGGGCGGCCAGGATCACCGGGGTGAGCAGGTCGCACTTCTTGGCGGCGGCCCGGATCGGTGCGACCAGATCCTGGTCCGGGATGTTCCTCGGGTCGAAGGTCCCACGGCCGTCACCGCCGGAGAGTTCGATCAGGGCGTTGACCCGGGAGGTCTGCCCGTTGGGGTCCGAGGGGTCCGCCGAGGCCGAGGTCAGTTGCGATCCGCCGGCCATGGCGAAGATGACCAGCAGGACTATCAGGGCCAGCAGCGCCAGGACCACCAGCGGGAACAGCCCGACCACCGAGATGACCGCCCAGAGCAGCTGGGAGGCGTCCAGTTTGAAGATCGAGCTACCGGCCTGCCGGGCCGCCTGGGCCTTACGCAACGCCATGCCGGTCAGCCCGCCCGGTGGGACTCGCGGCGGCGCCAGCGTGCCGCGGCCCGGTCGGTGATGGCCTGCACCTCGGCCTTGGCCGCGGCGGAGATGGGCCCGGCGTCGGGCTCCCTGAACCAGGGACGCAGCCGGATCAGCGCCGGGCGTACCCCGGTGGCCAGCAGCAGGGCGGTGCCCTTGGGCAGGGCCCGGATCTTGTCGGCCGGCAGCACCTGCTCCTGCCGGTAGGACACCGACCGGGAGGAGCCGTCCTTGGAGCGGGAGTAGCTGGGGGTACGCACATCGTGCTGCCCGACCAGCCGGGCCACCTTGTCCACGAAGTCCGCGTCGTCCAGCCCGGCACCGAGCAGCTTGATGGTGGCGGCGCTCCACAGGGCGTCCATCCCCGCCTCGCCCCAGACCCGCACCCCCTGCCGGTAGCTCTGCAGCAGGGTCACCACGCTGATCCCCCGCGAACCCAGGTGGCTGTAGAGGTCGGGCAGGTCGGAGATGCGGCAGACGTTGGCCGCCTCGTCCAGGATGGCCGTCATCGGCGGATCCAGCCGTCCGCCCATCCGTTCGGCGGCGACCACCGCGGCCCGGATGACGGCGTCGGCCAGCCCGGCGATCACCCCGGCCGCGGAGCCACCGCCGTCCTTGGACAGCAGGTAGAGGGTGTCCCGGCCGAGGACGTGCTGCTCCGGGACGAACTGCGGAAGGTACGGATCGGGGCTGACCCAGGCCAGGATCTCCGGGTCGAGCAGGCAGGCCACGCACTGCCGGGCGGTCTCGTAGATGCCGTCGCGGGTCTCGACCGCCCCCCGGACGGTGCCCTGCAACTGCTCGGCCATCGCGGTCATGCCGACATCGCGCAGCAGGTCGACCGGGGTACGGTCCGCCGGGTCGGCCAGCCAGGCCAGCAGGTCGTTGACGGTGGCCCCGCTGCGGGAGGCGGCCAGGAAGAGGGCGGTCAGGGTGTTCTGGGCCGCGGCGATCCAGAAGTCCTTCTTGGAGGAGTCGTCGTTGACCGAGCTGACGAAGTGGCCGGCCAGGCGTCGGGCGCCCTCGATGGTGTCGCAGCCGCTGAGCATGTCCCACCACATGTCGCGTTCGGTGTAGGCGATGCCCTGCGGGTCGAAGGTCCACACCCGGCCGACCTTGGTGCGCTCCTGCCGGGTGACCGTGAACACGTCGGACTTGTTCGAGGTCAGCAGCACCGGGCCGGGTGCCCGCAGCACCCGGGGGATGGCTATGCCGGTGGACTTGCCGGCCCGCGGTGCCATCAGGTCCAGTTCCACGTCCTCGTAGGAGGAGCGCAGTTCCGGCCCGGCGGGCATCAGGTCACCGAGCAGGTTGCCGGTGTCGTCCGGGCGCAGCCGGGCCACCTCCTTGAGCCCGGGGCGCAGGTCCCGGGCGCGGGCCTCGATCCCCTTGCCGGTCATGGCGCTGAGTTCGGCGGGACCGGCGAGGCCGTGCGGTCGGCGCGGGCGACGCACGATCCCCCGTACCAGCAGGGCCACCGGGGAGGCGGCGACCAGGAGCAGGGCGGCGGCCCCGCCGTAGACCAGATACGGGGGTACGCCCGGCCAGACCTGGTCGGTGGCGCCGGTGACCAGGTGGAGGTAGACCTGCGGGGTGAACGGCGGCGGCTGCCAGCCGTGCCCGGTGAGCAGGGCGGCCAGGGTGCCGCCCAGCCACAACGGCACGAAGATCACCAGGTTGAGCAGGGCGAAGCCGGGAATCAGCCAGGGCAGCCAGTCGCCCCCCACTCCCCCCGGGCGGCTCATCGCCGCCCCGATTCGCTGTACGGGGCGGGGGCTACCAGGTCTCCGCCGGTCACCGCGCGTACGGCGGCGGCCCGCTCGGCCAGCAGTCGGTCCGCCTCTCCGTTGGCGATCCAGCGGGTGTTCGTGTCGTGCAGGTGGCGTTCGGTGTCCGTGATCGCCACCCGGATCGGGATGCCCGGACGACCACCTACCTTGATCAGGAACCGGCCCCGGCCGGGTGGCTCCTCGTTCCCGCCGTCCTGCGCCCAGCCCGGCGGGGAGGACCAGGAGGACACCAGATCGATCTCGCGGCGGGACAGCCCGACCACCCGGCCCAACTCCTCCATCTCCGCCCGGGGCAGACCGGCGCAGGCCACCATGCCGGCCCGTTCGACGAAGCCCCGGGCCTTGGCCTTGTCGGCCTCGCTGCCGAGGGCCTCGGCGTCCTTGAGGGTGTGGGTGATCTTCGCGTCGGCCAGGCCGAGCGACCGGTTGAGCCGGGTCAGGGCGTCGATGCGGTCGACGATGCCGGAGGCGGCCCGCAGCGGACGCCACAACTCGTCCAGCACAGTGAAGAACCAGCGCCGGGGCGCCAACCCCGCGTCCGCCAGGGCGTGCGAGGCGGCCACCGTACCCAGCCCGTCGGACCAGGCGGCGAGCATCGCGGCGGCGGTCAACTGCCCGTCGGCCTCGCCGATGCGGGAGATGTCGATGCAGACGGCGGTGGCGTCCGGGTCGATGCGGGTGGAGGTCTCCGAGGCGAAGGTGTCACCCAGCGGGCCGTCGAGGATGCCGAGCAACGACCGGTGCAGCGGATCGACGGCGTCGCGGTAGCGGGACTCCTGCCCCCGGTCCAGGGTGACCTGCCGGACCCGGGGCGGTCCCTCCTCCAGCACGGCGAGCAGTTGCGGCAGCCGGAAGGTCCGCCCCTGCGGGGTACGTTCACGCAGGTGCCGCAGACAGGCGGAAAGCACGGACTGCTCGTGGTCGCTGATCGGGCCGCCCCGGACGATGGTGAGCAGGGCCGCGACCATGTTCAGAACCCGGCCGTGGGTCTCGGCCTCCAGGGCCTGCCCCGCTTGTCCCCCGATCCTCGCTGCGGCGGCGCCCATCGCGCCCGGGTCCAGGATGTTCAGGCCGCCGACGCCCCGGGAGATGGAGATGACCTGTCCGCCGAGGGCCCGGACGGTGTCGGCGTAGTCCGGTTTGAGGTCACCGAGCACCAGTGGTACCACCCCCTGGGCGCTCAACCCGATCAACATCCGGTTGATCAGTGTCGACTTGCCCAGGCCGGGCATGCCGAGCATGAACAGGGAGGGATTGGAGATGTACCGGGCCCGGGTGAACCAGTTGAGGGGGTCACCACAGACGGTGGCCCCGGTGTGGATGTGCTGCCCCAGCGGGACCCCGGTCATCGGAGCGCCGGAACCGGAGGCGAAGGGCCAGAGCCCGCAGGCCTGCACGGTGGTGGCCCGCCACATGGTGGGCGGATCGAACGCCGCCACCCGACCACCACCCAGGGCGTACGAGCCGCGGTGTGGCACGGTGTCCTCCCGGTTGGCCCGGGCCAGTCGCCGCAGGTAGCGCTGTTCGGCCGCCGCCTGCTGGGCCTGCCGCCGCTGGGCGCGGCGCAACTCCCTCGCGGATGGCCGGCCCCCCTCGTCCGGTTCGATGTCCTGCTCCTCGACCGGGGGCACCACCAGGTCGGACATCGCGTTTCCGGCCCCGGCGGCACCGCGGGGCCACCCCGCACCCAGGCGGAACCGGCCGGCAGCGCTCACAGCGCCTCCTTCAGCTCGTGCGGGACCATGGTCTGCTCCCAGGGCAGGATGCCGACCGGCAGGGCGCAGGAGAACGCGGCGGCCTGCATCCGGTCGGCCGGGCGCATCGCGATCCGGGTGGCCCCGAGCAGGTTGCGCATCGTCACCTCGGCATCGCGGATGTCGGCCACCGAGTCGACCGTCAGGGTCACCAGCATGGAGAACTCGACCAGACCCGCCCCGGAGGCCTCCTCCGCCGCGGTCTGCTCGGCCGCCTCGATCTCGGAGACCGCCCGGGCCCGGACCAGGCCACGGGTCGAGTTGGCCATGAACTGGGCGGACCGACGATCCGATTCGACGATCTTCGCCGAGGTGGCCGGGTCGATCGGGCGGTAGACCAGGGCGACCCGTTTACGGCGGATGCCCAGGGCGGGGTCGAGCAGGCTGCGCAGCACCCCGGAGCGCACGGTGCCCCGAGGCGCCAGGGTCAGCAGCCAACTGCGGGAGACCCCGGAGTCGTGCTGGTAGTGGCTGACCGTCTCGACGGCCGCGGCCGGCCCGGCGTCGGCCCAGTCCAGCCCGGTGTGACCGTGCTGGGCGCGTACGTCGAGGACCTCGGCGGCGACCGCCGGGTCGTACGCCACCCGGACCACCTCGGCGATCCGCTCGGCGGACAGCGGCTCCGCCGACCCCCCACCGGCCGCTACCAGGCCGCTGAGCACCCCCGGCAGCCGCAGCGCCAGATCGGCCACCATGGTGTCGTGGTCCCGACGGGCCCCACCCGGTGCCGAGTAGGTGAGGGTGAGGAAGGTGTTCATCTCCGAGGAGGCGTCCGGATAGTGGCGCACCACCTCCTCCATCACGGCCCGGGCGGCCGGGGGTGCGTCCGGTGAGATCCGCCCCAGCACCTCGGTGGCCAGCCGGGTACCCGGATCCGGTGCGGTCTCCACGACCACGGCCGCGCCGCGCAACCCCGGCTCGTGGGCCAGCCGGGACAGCCACTCCCCCCACAGCGCCACCCACGTGTCGACCTGATCGGAGTCGACCAGGGACCCGCCGTCCGGCTCGCAGCTGAGCACGACGGTGTACTGGTTACGGTGGCGGTGGTGCAGCACCCCGAACGGGCGGTCGTAGGGGTCCCGCCCCTCCAGCATGGTCACCCGGCTGAGCAGTCCCGGTGGCCGGAACCGCCCGCCCGGTCGCGCCGACAGCGGGCCGGAGGCGTACAGGTGCCGCCCCAGCGACCTGCGACGCACCCAACCGATCCGGACGGCGGCCATGTTGTACACGTTGCGGCCGTCGGCGGTACGGATCGCCAGGGGTGCCAGCATCAGCGCGAGCGGCAACCCCACCACCAGGGCGGTGTTCAGGGAGATCATGGAGGAGATCAGGACCATCACCAGCCCGCCGAACAGGCCGACGGTCCCGACCAGGCCCAGCGAGCCCAGCCCGGCTTTGCGAGGGCGACGCCAGTTTCCGTACGTCGGTGTCTTCATGGATTCCGCGGTCGTACTCACGATGGTCCTTCTCCTCGTCGCGGCATCGGTCAGTCCCGGTCCCCGAGGGCCCCGCTGGCGATATCGCTGGCGTGTTTGTGGGTGGTGCTGACCGCGCTGGCGGTCTTCTGCACGACGGTGGCGCTCTGGCCCACCGTCCAGGCGGCGGCGCCGACGGCACCTCCGGCGACCCGCCGCGCCGCCGTACCGGCTGCCGCCAACCGGCTCCCGGAACCGGAGCCACCGCCGGAGCCACCGGACGCTCCGCCGCTGGACGAGCCGCCCGACGAGCCGCCGGAGGAGGAGGCGGCCGAGCCGCCGCCGGTGGGGGTGCTGTTGCCACTCGGCGGCTTCGGCCGGCCGGAGATGGCGGAGCCGGCCCGGCCGCCAGCACCGGCGATCTTCCTGGCGCCGCTGGCGACCACACCGGCCGCGGCGCCGCCGACGGCCACGCCGGTACCGCTGCTGTCCCGCGAGCCGAGGGTAGCCATCGCCGGTACGACCAGCCGCATCAGCGCGGGCAGGGCGACCGCGGCCATCAGCAGCACGGCGGCACCGGCGAGTTTGTAATGTTTGGCGTTGTCACCGGTGGCACCGATCATCGCCGCCCCCGAATACATGATCAGCCCGACGACGGGTTTGAAGGCCAGCCAGGCCACCATCCAGGCGATGTGCTTGCGCCACCAGCCCCCGCCCCACTCGGACATGGAGGCGGCCGCGGCCATCGGGAGGGTGCCGGTGAGCAGCACCATCACCCCCAGCCGGATGTACATCAGGATGATGTGGACGCAGCCGGCGATCAGCAGCAACAAGCCGACGATGATCAGCAGGAAGGCGGTGAGCCCGTCCGTGCCGCAGTTGGCGATCAGCTTGAGCTGCGCCTTGATGCCCTCTTCGTAGAGATGGTGGGAGTAGACGTCCGCCTCACTGGCCAGCCAGTTGATCACGGTCCACGCCGCGCCCACCGTGAGGACCATCCGGACCAGGCCCATCAGGGCCACGGTCAGCGGCTGGCCCTTGCGTTCCAGCGCCACCCGGAAGGCCGCCGCCAGCAGGGAGGCCACCGCGATGGTGACGACCAGCCAGTCGGTCTGCATGTGAATGCTCTCGTTGAGCTGCTGGTCACCCAGGGTCGGAATGTCCCCCAGATTGGCGAAGAGTTCGACCGCGGCGCCCATGATGGCGGCGGCGATGTCGCTGAGGATGCCGTCGATGCCGCGTTCGAAGAAGCCGACGACCTGGCCGATCGTGCCGATGTAGACGGCGTCACCGGTGGCGCACTCCATGTCACACCTCGTTCCACAGCACGAAGCCGACTAGGGAGATGACCGGGGCGGCCCGGGTGTGCAGGCCACCGGAGTTCAGTGGCCGCAGCTGCCAGTCGACGCCGTTCCAGTCCACGGTGTAGTCGACCGAGGCGTACACCAGATTCGCCTGCCGGAT
Organism: Micromonospora sp. NPDC048871; assembly: GCF_043198155.1. Classification (NCBI taxonomy): domain Bacteria; kingdom Bacillati; phylum Actinomycetota; class Actinomycetes; order Micromonosporales; family Micromonosporaceae; genus Micromonospora; species Micromonospora sp. NPDC048871. The sequence goes on from NZ_JBICUM010000004.1 coordinate 452,523, forward strand.
CAGCACCCGGATGCTGGCCGTGCTCGGCGAGTACCGCAGCACCAGGAACCCGGCCAGGGTGTTGACGGTCTGCACCGGCCCGGTCTCGCCCATCGAGGCCCGCATCGCGTCGAAGTAGTCCCGCCCCAGGCCGGGCACGAGCTGCTGGCGGCTGACCGTACGCCAGTCGGGGCCGCTCATCTGCCGGGAGATGGTGTGTGCCGCCATCACCGCCCCCATCGGGGTGTGCGCGAAGCACCACAGCAGCGCTCCGGTGCTCTTGCGGGGTCCCGCCGAGGCGGAGCGCGGCACCTTGGCCCCGTTCAGCGGACGCCACGAGATGTCGGTGGGCACCTTGGTCGGGATGCGCTGCGCGGAGTCGTCCGTGCGGCAGCCCTGCGGGCGGCTGCCGTCCGGGCCCAGGGTGCCGATCACCGGACCCGGGGTGGCCGCGACGCTGGGCCCGGCCCCCGGGTCGCCGTTGATCGCGGCGACCGTGCCGGTGAACAGGGCCAGGGCGAGGAAACCGGCCGACATCTGCCAGCGGCGGTGCTGCCAGAAGGGCTTGTCCTGATCCGCGTCGTCGTCGGATGTGTATCTCAGTCTCATGGCGCCTTCCCGGATCGCGGTGACCGTCTGCTCCTGCCGGTAGGGCTAGGTGCCGGAGGTTCCCGTACCGAACACCCAGGTGACGATGGGCCCCGCGGTGGCGACCAGGATGCAGCCGCCCAGCACCATGCCGAGGCGGCTCATGTGTTCCGAACTCTCGCCGCGCTTGTGGGAGATGGCCATCACCGCGCCGGTTACCAGGACACCGACCACACCGGCCGCCGTACCCGCCCAGGCGAGCAGGCCGAGTACCTGCTGGACCTTGTCGGACAGACCGAGCGGCAGGGTTCCGTTGATCGAGGGCTGTGGCACCGTGCCGCCACCGCCGGTCGGGTCGGGGGCCGGGCCGGGGGCCGCCAGCAGGGTCGTGGCCTGCGCCAGGCTGCCGTAGTAGAGGTCGGAGAGGGACATTGCGGCTCCTTGGAATCGGATGTGGGTGGTTCAGGCGGTGGGCCGGCCGGATGATCAGTCGGTGAGGGCCAGCCATCTGACGAACGGACCGGCGGTGGTGGCGATCAGGCAGGCGGTGAAGACGAAGGCGATGCTCTTCGTGTACTCGGTTCGCTCTTCCATGGCGCCCCGACGCAGCTGCGCGGCCAGGGTCGCGCCGGTGATCAGCAGGCCGGCCACCGCGGCAGCGCTCACCAGCCACGCCATCAGGTTGAGCAGGTTCGCGACCGACTTCTTCGGATTCGTGTTCACGGTGTACGCCTCGACCACCGGCGGCTCGAAGTTGACCGAGTTGATCGGGCTGTCGCACTGGAACTTCCCGGCGTGCACCGCCCCCGACAGGGTGCAGCTGCGCGCTCCGGTGATGTCGACGTTGTCCTTGGTCACCGACTCACCGGCGAGACCGGTGTGCATCTCGATGTCCATCTTCACGCTGTCGCCCGACACGTACGGGGCGCTCATGTCGAAGGACCCGTGGGTCGAGCCCTTCTTGCCGGAGCAGACCCGGTCACTGCCGCGCGGGTTCTTCATGGTGGTGTCGGTCTTCAGGCAGAGGGTGTAGAGGAAGGCGGCCTTACCCCCGTGGATCTTCAGGGTGTAGGTGTCCTCCGCCGCAGCAGCAGCGCCCGAGGGGGCCAGCAGACCCCACCCCAGGCCGACGACCGCGACGAGGAGGAGGCGCAGGATCCTGCTCACGACCGCCTCCGCGCCTCGGTGGCCACCAGGGCGGCGATCCGGTCGAGTTGCCGGCCCAGCCGTTTCGGCTCCTCCCCCACCCGAAGGCAGGGAATCCAGGGCACCCGGTGCACCGGGGCGATCGACCGCAGCAGGCGGATCCGGCCGAGCAGCGGCGCCGGCAGCCGACCGGGGGCATCGGCGATCAGCACCACCCCGACCAGCCGCATTCCGGCCGGATGCCGGCCCTCCCGCAGGGCATGCAGGGCCCGGGAGACCGCCCGCAGTCCGGTCAGGTTGGTGCGCCCGACCACCATCACCCGGGCGGGTTCGGCCAGGGCCGGATCCGGCCAGCGGCAGCCGATGTCGGTACCGCCCAACAGCTCGGCCAGGGTGGTCGTGCCCGCACCTCCGTGCGCGCCGATCCACCCGATGCCCTTCTCGGAGAGGCCGTCGTGCGGCCAGGCCGTGCCGTCGTCGTAGGCCGGACCATCGCCGTAGGCCGGGCCGGCCAGTGGATCGACGTGCCCCGGCCGACCGGTCGAAGCCTCCGGCCGCCGTAGCGCCACGGACCCGTTGCCCATCTGCCCTGCCTCCCTTCCCTGCTCGCCTTCTCGGTCACCGGATGGCAGTCCAGCCACCGGGGACGGCCGCTTAACGGCGCGCGCGGTCGGTCGGTTCAGGACGAGTCAGGGATTTTTTTGCCCCGGCTCCGCCGGGCGTCGGACCGGGCCACCGAGCCCGGCGGTACGGGCATCCGACTGGTCGGCCCACCGCCCGGTCACGGACGGCCGGAGGAGGGTGCGCCGGGGTGGCGGAGCCGAGCCCGGGAGACGGAGGTCGACCGTCAGCGGGGCGAGGCGGGGGTGCGGGCGATCGGGGCGGTCACGATCGCGGAGCCGTCGGTCAGCCCGACGGTGATGAAGGAGAGTTCGTCGACCGGCAGGGAGGTCTCACCGGCCACCTCCTGCGGCCCGGAGGTGGCCGTCCAGTCCCGTACGACATGGGTGGCACCGTCGCGGGTCACCGCGAATAGCCGATAGCGGGTGCCCTGCCGCAGGCCGGTGGCGGTGATCCGGATCGTGGCACTGCCCTGGCCCCCGGGGGTGATCACGACGGAGAGGCTGGCCCCATGACCGGGGGCATCCCCGGTGGCGGTCAGCACCGGATCGGTACGGGCCGTCCACTCGTTGACCACCACCACGCCACCGGCCAGCACCAGAATCACGGCCGCCGCCCCGGCCCAGAGGGCCCGACGCCGCCGCCAGGAGCCGCCGGTCGTCGCCGGACGCGCCCCCGAGGTACGCCTACTAGCCGGTCGATTGTCGGCCGGTCGGGCCGCTCCGGCGCCCGAGGGGCTGCCACTCGGCCGGCTCACCGCCGAATCGTCGGCCACGGCGGGCGACGAGCTGGCGGGTGGCGACCCGGACGAGGAGTCGGCGGACGGGGAGGCGGCGTCGGTGGCGGCCACGGGAGGTGGGAACTCGTCCGTGGGCAGGGACCAGTCCACATCGTCCAGACCGGCCAGGCCGCTGATCGAGGGACCGATCTGGGCCGCCTCGTCCAGGCAGTGCCAGCAGTCGGCGAGGTGGGCCTCGAACGACTCCCGCTCGGCGTCGTCCAAGGCGCCCATCAGGTAGAGGGCAAGCCTCTCCTGATCGGCCACGGAGTGATCCCCGCCTACGCGCATCCAGCCCTCTCCTCAACGGGTCGGCACCACGCGGTGTGTCTGTCTGGGCCCGGGCGACCTCGGGATCAGGACGACTCGGTCGAGCCGATCGCGGCGTGCAGTGCGCGTACCGCGTAATAGGCTCTGGATTTTACCGTACCCTCGGGTATCCCCAGCCGCACCGCCGCCTCGGCCACCGAGGCGCCCCGGTAGTACATCTCGATCAGCACCGCCCGATGCTCCGGGCTGATCTTTCCTAGGGCGAGCCGCACCGCGTGCACGCTCACCACCCGTTCCATCTCGTCGTCCGTGGTGGGGACCCGGTTCAGGTCCGGCAGGCTGACCTCGGGGGGTCGGGCCTGCCGCGCCCGCATGGCGTCGATCGCGACATGCCGGGCCACCGTGTACAACCAGGGGGCGATCTTCGAAGGGTCGGCGGCGAGCCGGTCGGCGTTGCGCCAGGCCCGCAGGAAGGTCTCCTGGACCAGATCCTCGGCGAGTTCCTGCTGACCGAGCAGCAGGCGGGTGAGGAAGCGGTGCAGGGGTTTACGGTACTCCTCGACGATCTGCCGGAGCAGGGGCTCGGCGGCGGGCGGATCGCCGACGGCACCGTCTGGGATGGATGGCGCGATCGACTCGTTGGGCACCGCCGACACAGACCGCCTCCCTGACGGACGGATGGCATCCTGCCGGCCGGATGGACGTTGCTCGCCCTCGCGGCCCTGGCAGCGAGCATAGTCGTACGCCTGCGGGGTGACGTCGCTGAGGTCGCCCGGCGGCCGACGACGACATCGACCGGAGTAGGCCGAGTTGAATCGATCCTGGTCAGCACCCTTATTCGCTCCACTTCAGACGGTTTGGTACGGAGGCGACACCGTCCGATAGACGGATGAGGGTGGCCTCCGGTTCAGATCCGTCCGACATCGGTTGAAAGAATCCCGGTTGGCTTTGAACGCCAGACGGTGGCGATCCGTCACGACAGGTGTCGCCACGCCGAAAGGGATGGCCCGTGACTACCGACCTCGTACGCAAGAAGATCAGCTTGGGCCGCACGCCCCGCAAGGTGCTCGCGGCCCTGCTGGCCGCGCTGGCGGTGCTTTCCGCCGTCATCGCCACCATCAACTGGGGGGTCGCCTCCGCCCGCGACGACACAGTGATCGGCGCTAAGGTCACCGACAAGCAGTTGACCGCCATCGTCGCCGCGGCCCGCTCGTGCCCGATGCTCACCCCGGCCCGGCTGGCCGGGCAGTTGATGGCCGAGTCGGGGCTGGACAACCGGGCCCGCAAGACCGCCTCCGGCGGTCGGGGCATCGCCGGTCTGGACGACGAGGACTGGAAGGCGTGGAAGCCGTGGCCGGACGCCCGCCGGTCCGACATCGCCGCCAACGTGCTCGCCCTGGCCCATCAGATGTGTGACTTCAGTGGCCGGCTCCGGCTGGCCGGCATCACCGGTGACCAGTGGCGTACGGCGGTCGCCGCCTTCCACACCGGGCTGCCCGCGGTCACCCAGGCCCAGGGGGTCCCCGCCGAGGCCGTCGAGTACGTCGATCTGGCCAGCGGCTACGCCGGGTACTACGGCCAGCTCAAGCAGTTCGGTGGGCCCGGGGCGCCGGCCCCGGCCGCCCCACCGGCGGGCAACACGAAGGGGGTGCCCGCGCCGTACGTCCCGCTGGTGGTCACCGCCGGGTCGGTCTGCGAGCAGGTCACCCCGGCCATGGTGGCCGCCCAGGTGATGGCCCTGTCCGAGTTCGACCCCCACCGGCTCGGTCCCGCCGGGCAGCGGGGCATCGCCCAGTTCCTGCCCGAGGTGTGGCGCAGCCACGGCCCCGGTCGGGGATCCGCCTGGGATCCGCAGACCGCGATCCCGGCCGTGGGGGAGGCGATGTGTGCCCTGATCGACGAGTTGTCGAAGTTGGACGGTGATCCCTACCTGCTGGCCCTGGCCGCGTACCGCAACGGTCCCACCGCGGTACGGCAGAGCGGGGGTAGTTTCGACCAGCCGACGGAGACCTTCCTGCGGGCGGTGAAGGCGCTCACGGACCTCTACGTGCTGGACACCCGACTGGCCCGGTCCGCACCGGCCGATGAGCCGACCACGGCACCCCCGGCGGAGGAGACTCCCGAGCCGCCGGCGGAGGAGGATCCGCAGGAGAGTCCGCCGGCCACCTCGCCGTCGGCGTCCCCGAATTCGGGAACCACCGCACCGTCGGAACCTGACCCGGTCCAGACCAAGCCGACGACCGCCGCGCCGAAGACGACCGCACCCAAGCCCCAGCGTCCCTCCGGGGCCAAGCAGATCTTCCACCCGCGTACCGGGCTGTGTGTCAGCTCCGGCAGCAACGGCGACGGCACCCGACTCGAACTGCGTAGTTGCAAGGAGGAACCGGCGCAGTGGTGGGTGGTCCGCAACGACGGCACCATCCGCTCCCAAGGGCTGTGCATGGACATCGCCTGGGGTGCCTCTGAGGACGGCACCGCCATCCAGGTGGCCATCTGCAGCGGCAATCCGGCGCAGTCCTGGCGGATCAACGACAAGGGCGGCATCATCAGCGCCCTGAACGGCAAGGCCGTCGACGTGGAGATGGGGGCCAAGAACAAGCCGCTGGAACTCTGGATCTACGTCGGTAACGCCGAGCAGACCTGGAAGCTGCGGTAATCAGCACACCGAGTCGACCAGAAACGGGGGTACGGACCGCGCGGTCCGTACCCCCGTTCTCCGTAGCTGGTTCAGCTGTAGGCCCGCCGACGGTGCAGACCCAGCGCCAGGAAGGCCCCACCGCCGAGCAGCGCCACCCCGATCAGGACGAGGGTGGCCATGCCTCCCCCGCCACCGCCGCCGGTGCTCGCGGCTCCGGTCGGCTGTTCACCGTCCAGGGTCCGGGCCAGCGACACCCCCGGATTGATCATTCCGGTGCCGTACCTGCTGTCCGGGGTCTGCTCCCCCAGCCCATCAGCGGTGTCCCGGATCCGCTGCTCGACCTGGGTGGCGTTCAGCTCCGGATAGGCGGCCCGCACCAGCGCCGCCTGCCCGGCCACGAAGGCCACCGCGAAGCGGGTGCCGCTGTAGCTCAACGGGCCGGTCTTCCCGGGTCCGATTCCGGTCACGTCCGCCCCGGGCGCCACCACCTCCACCGTCTCCGGCTGGTAGTCCTCGACCAGCTTGTTGTCGGCCCCGACCCCGCCGACCAGCAGCAGGGCGCCGGTGGCCTCGGGCTCGCTGGGCGAGGGCAGGGTGACCGGCTTGGTCGGGGCACCCGCCACCACGACCACGTCGTGGTTCAGGGCGGTGGTCAGGGAGGCGATGACCGCCGGGGCGGACAGGTCCACATGCGAGCCGAGAGCGACCACGGAGGCGCCCGCGCTCACCGCCACCTCGATGGCGTTCGCCGCGTCCGTGGGCCGGGCGGTGCCCGACTTGCCGATCATCCGGATCGGCAGGACGGTGGCGTCCGGGGCCAGGCCGACCGGGGTCTGCTGAACGGCGGTGTTCGCCGCGATGATGCTCGCCATCGCGGTGCCGGTACCCAGGCAGTCGGTGTCGCCGCGGCCGTTGCCCACGGTGACGTCCGCCCCGACCGTCACCCGTCCGCTGAGTTCTTCCAGACGACCGTCCACCCCCGAGTCTACGACGGCCACCATCACCCCGTTGCCTCGGCTGAGGTCCCAGGCCCCGTCGATGGCCAACCGCAGCTGGGCCCAGTCGGAACGGCTGCTGGATCCGGCGACCGGGGTGCAGCCGGCGGTGTCGGAGGTGCCGCTGGGCGACGGGCTCTGGCTGGGGCTGCGCGAGGGGCTGGGACTGGGACTGGTGCCGGAGGTCGGGCTGGAGGCAGGTCTGGGGGTACGGGAGGGCCCGGGTGAGGTCGTGGGCTTCCCCGGGCCGGCGGGGATCTGCCCGTACTTCACCCCTTCGCCGACCGCGTCCCACGGCAACACCAGATACCAGCCGCGGTTGAGCCGGGTCGGGTCGGTCAGGCTGGCCCCGTCGGGTTGCACCCGACCGGCGTTGAGGTTGTAGATCTCCGCAGACCGCTCACCGCTGCCGAGAAACCGGGTGGCGATCGCGGTGAGGTTCTCCGGTTGTCCCTGGTACGCCGCCGTGACGACGTAGTACTTGACGTACGCCTGCGGGTCCAGGGGCGCTTTGCGGGCTGTCGCCGTACCGGCCATCGCCACGACCATGCAGCAGACAGCCACCACTCCCGCGAGCAGGCGTCCTACGTTGAGGCGCTTCGCCAGCACTGATCTTCCTCCTTCGGGAGCCCGGCCGAAAACCCGGGCGACACCCTCTACAGCGGATCTGGACCGTATCCGTTCAATTGGATCGAGAAAAACGTCGAACTCGGCTGAACCGACGACCAGTGACCATCGTCATGATGACGCAAGGGCCACGAGACCAGATGATGTGGTGGTTCGCCGGCCGTCACCTGCACGCGCAAACCTGCGGACGTTGGTGAGAGCAGATGTACGCCACGACCATGACGATCGACGCGAACGACGACCAGCCGCTGACCGCCCACCGTTTCGACCCCCGTCGACACCGGCGGATCCCCGGACTGTTCGATCTCTGGTTGACCTCCGGCGCACGGGGTGGGCTGGTGCTGCCGACCAGACCCGAGCGGCCCCTGACCGCACGGGCCATCACCGAACTGGTGCGGCGCTCCGGTGAGGCCGCCGACGACGTACGGATCCTGACCGACGACGGCGCCCGGCACGCCGAACTGTTCAGCGAGGTGGCCGGGCTGCTCGCCCATGACGTGCTGGTCAGCCCCGAGGGCGCGGAGATCCGCCAGCACGGGGGGTCCGGCGGGCCGCTGCACGCCGTACCGGTCGACCGCCAGGCCCGCCGAGCCCGGGACTGGCTGGTGATCCAGCCGCCCGATCTGGCCACCCCTCTGCCGGGTTGGTTCACCGTCGAGCGGGGCCTGGTCCGTCCCCGTACGGGGGTGGTCAGTCTGCCCCTGCGCGGGGGTCTCGTGCTCGCCACCCGGGCCGATTTCGTCACCCGGCGGGCCACCGCGCACCGGCTGGGCACGGTCGCCAAGGGACTGGTGACCGTCGCGGTCACCGCCCGACCCGGTGGCTTCCTGATCGGCGACTACGGCGGCACCCAGCGGGTCTACCGTGGCGACCAGCTCGCCGCCCTGCTCGGGGACCTGCCGCTCTACGGCAGCGATCTGCGCCTCTGGCTGACCTGGCCGTCCGACCCGGAGGAGCAACGCAGCCTCGGCACCCACGCCCGGGAACTGGCCGAGACCACCGGTGCCACGGTCTGGACCCCGCCGCCGGGTGGCAGCGCGGAGCTCGTCGACGACCGGCAGGACCTGCGCGCACTCGACCACGCGGGCCGACCGGCCGAGTGGTACGCGTACCGGCCGCCCTTCGCCGCCGGTCCACCGGCGCTGCGGACCACCCCCACCGGCCTGCTGGTGCCGATGTCGACCTCCCTCACCCTGACCGCACCTGCGGCGGCCCCGCCCGAGGCCGAGCCGGAGCAGACCCCGCACTCACCGGCGCCCCACGCCGATGTTCCGCCCCCCGCCGAGCCGGCACCCGCCCCCACGGCCGACCAGCCGGCGCAGCAGGCCGAGCCGGTTGCGGGTCAGGCCGAGGAACCGGCCGAGCCGGTACGGGTCGGGGAGGTGGCGCCGGGGACGCAGGCCGTTCCGACCACCCCGCTGCCCCGGCCCGCCCTGACCGGCGAGGATCGTCGTGCGCCGGGGTACGGCCTGGGGTGGCTGTCCCCGGGGCAGCAGGTCAACGCCGAGCCGTTCGAGGCGTTCGTGGCCTCGCCGGTGCAGGCCCGGGCGGTGGGCGAGGGCCTGCCCGGTGCCGAACTGTTCCTGCTGGCCTTCCTCGATCCCCGGTCGGTGCCGGAGGGTCGCCGCCTGCTGCGGGTGCGGGTGGATCCGGGTGGGGCCATCCCGATGGCCGCCCTGCACGCTCGGCTGCCCGCCCGGCTGCAACACCTGCGGGGTCTACGTGAGGCGTACCTGCTGCCGGCGGCCCGGCTGGACCGGGTCTTCGCGGTGGACACCTTCGCGGTGGAGCACACCGGGGAACTGACCCCGGCCGGGGAGTGTGCCGGTGAGACCGTCTCCATCCGCTGCGGCTGGCCCGCCAGGTTGATCGCCGGTCTGCCCCACGAGGTGCGCCGCTGGCCGACCTTCGGCACCCGTCGGGCGTACGCCCTGCTGCCCGCCGAGCGGGTACGCCTGCCACGTCACTGGTTGCGGCTGTACCGGGACCAGCCGGCGGTACGGGACGGACGGCTGCTGGTGGAGCTGCGGGTGCCCAGAGATCGCGCGATCGACGTGACGGCCACGGCCGACCTGCTGGCCCCGCTGAACCGGGTCCGCAGTCGGGCCGAGGCCCTGCGCGCCGCCCAGGTGGAGCTGATCCTGCCCAGCCGCTCCTACTCACGGGTGCGGGTACGCCGGGTGTACCGGGCCGAGTCCGGTGCCTGGCAGCGGGTACCTCGCCTGGAGCAGGGGCCGCTGCCGGCCGTCCTGCCTCAGCTCGGGTCCCCACCGCCGAGCTGAGCCGACCACCGGCCGTACGGGACCGGACCGATCACCAGCGGAATGCCGCGCCCGGCGGACCCGGCGGCCAGGCCACGTACCCCCGCGGCGGCGTCCGTGGTGATGACGACGTACGGCCCGGGTCCCAGCTCGGGTGACTGCGGCCAGGCGGCCAGGCGGCGGCAGCCCTCGACCAGGTCGGCGTCGAGGGCGTCACCGACGACGGCCACGACCACCCCCGCCGCCAGCAACTGACGGGCATACGCCGCCGCCAACCGGCGACACTCCTGCACCGCCCCGACCAGGGTGAACACGTCCGGGGCCCGGCCCAGGTCGATCTGTAGCCGCCAGGGCCCGGCCCGTCCCAGCACCAGGGGTACGGCGGCGGCCGGTGCCGGTTCGTGCTCGGCCAGCCAGGCGTAGGCGGCAGTTGCCGGGCCGGTCGTGACACCTACCAGCCGCACCAGGATCGGGCCGTGGTCGGTGCTGAGTTCGGTCCGGACGTACGGCACCTCGCCGTCGGCCGGCAACTCCGGCCGGGGTGGCCCACCGTCCTCCTGCCCACTCCCCGACCGCGCTGCCGTCGCGCCTGCCCCGGTCCCAGCGGCGGGCACCGCCGCCGCAGGGCCCTCGGGCACCGCCACGGACACCGCCGGCCGGGATGGGGCCGCGGGCATCATCGGCCAGGATGGAGGCCCAGGCGCCGCTGCGGGTGGGGCCGCAGGGACCACTGGCGGAGGCGCCGGGTCCTGGGTGGAGGTTGGCGAGGTTTCGGTGGTGCGAGCGCCGGGCGGTTTCGGGTCAGCGGAGGCTGCCGGGTTCTGCCTCTGCGGGACAGTCAGGTCGGGTGGGGCGGCGCTGGCGGCGAGTTCGGCTGGGGTGGGGGTGTGGTGCCGCTGCGGGGGCCACGGGCCGTCATCGAGGGTCACCCCACGCATCCGGTACACCCGTCGGGGCAGCACCAGGAGTGCTACGACGGCCAGTCCCAGGGCCAGGGCTCCCGCCCCGACCCGCACCAGGTCGGGGGTGACCCCGGCCAGCCGGGACGGTGCGGCCTGGGCCGGGGGCCCGGTGTCGGCCGGAGCCGGTGGGTCCTCGGCGGGAGCCGACCGGGCGGGGGGCGACGGGGAGCCGCTCGGCGAGGGCGGTGCAGGGGTCGGCGAGGGCGGTGCAGGCGGCGAGGGTGAGGGTGGCGAGGGGGTCGCCGGGCTGGGCGGGGTCGAGGGGGTCGGGGGGCGGATCGCCGGCAGGCGGCCGGTCCGCACTCCCGGCCCGTCCGCGTCCTTCGGCAGTACGAGCACCCAGCCGGGCGCGAGTTCGACCCCGTCGGTGAAGGTGGCCCCGTCGGGCTGCTCCCGACCCCGGTTCAGTTCGATGATCTCCCGGAACCGGTTGCCGTTGCCGAGGGTACGCAGCGCGATGCTGTACAGATAGTCACGCTGGCCGTTGACCGGCGGCCCCACGACGTAGTACTTGCCGGTCTCGTCGGGAGGCGCGGCGGTCACCGGGGTCCCCCCGGCCAGTGGGACGAGCAGGACCGTCAGCAGCAGCGACAGGGTCCACCAGTGGCTCGCTCGCCAGCGGCGCATCCGGTGCGACCCCGCCGATGTCTGCGGGGCCGACCTCGACGCCCTGCCCCGACCAGCTGACTGCATTGCTGTCCTTCCGTCTTCCTCGCGCGGTGCGGCACCCGTTCCAGTGCGGCGGAGGGTGGGTGCCCGTCATGTCAACGGCGCCGCACCGTGTGACTTCCTATCAGTCACCGGCATCGTCCTGCGCAACGCGCAGGGGGCCGGCCGCCCCTTGGACCCGGTCGGTTCAGCGGCCCACCGGCTGCCAGGTCTGGTTGGCCTGCCCGGGAGCGCACCGCCAGATCTGCAGGGCGGCGCCGTCGGCCGAGTTCCGGTCGCGGACGTCGACGCACCTGCCCGAGTGGGGGTTGCGCACCTGGCCGTCCTCGACCACCCAGACCTGCGCCGGGCCGCCGTTGCAGTGCGCCAGTTGCACCTTGGCCCCGTTGTCCCGGGACCCCCAGGCGACATCCATGCACTTGTCGAGCAGCATCAGCGATCCGTTGGGGCCCTTGGAGAAGGACTGGGCCGGGGTGCCGTTGCACCTCCAGAGCTGCAACCCCACCCCGTCGGCGGAGACACCGGCGGGCACGTCGATGCACTTGCCCTCGTACCCCCGCAGGGCGAAGCCGGCGTCGTCCGAGACGGCGGGCTGCTCGACCCGCTGCGGTACCGGGGTTCCGCCGTTGCGGAAGGTGACCACGAAGTCGGCGCATCCGGGGCAACCGAGGACGGTCTCGTTACCGGGCACCCGGTCGTGGGTGGACCACAGGTAGGCCCGTGGGCCGAAGGGGCGCAGCGCTGCGGTGTAGGCGCTCTCCGCGTCCCGTTCGGGGTTGACGCAGTTGATCCGGTCTCCCCGGCGGGGATCGATCACGGCTTGTGCCTCCGGGCAGGCGGCGAGCAGTTGCCCACCGGAGCAGTCCCACCTGATGCAGGTTCCGGCCACCGGGGCGGGCGGCCCGCCGGGCGCCTCGATGGTGATCGTCAACGAGAGGGCGTCGACGTAGCTGACGTTGTACCAGGGGGCTACCGGGTCGTTCTGGTCGAAGTTGAACTCGGCCAGGCTGACCGGTTGCGCACCCCGCTCGCAGCGATCCGGATAGACCCCGCAGTCGCCGACGAGACAGCTGAAGGTGCTACCCGGTTCTCCGCTGCACCGCTGCCGGGCGAAGAACCGGCCGCGCCAATGACCGGGAGCGCCGTCGTCGGGAATGACGATGGTCCCGGACTCCCCGGGCCGCAGGACCGGCAGGTCGGGGATGGGTCGGGAACCGTCCCCGCTCTCACCGGCACCTATCCACAACGTCTCGCCGGTGGCGTTGACGAAGGTCACCCGCTCCCGGATGACCGCCTCCGACCTGCTGGACAGGACCACGACCAGGCCCAGGGCGAGCACCAGGATGGTCAGCAGGGCCACCTTCCCACCCAGCCGGGCCTTGCGGCCCGCGAAGACACCCGTACTCACCGTCATGCTGCCCTCCGTTGGCTGAACCGACGGACCCACCAGGTCCTTTCGAATGCGTGCGCCCGCATGACGGAGCGCGGCACCCCTCGGTTCAATCACATCTGTCCCCGGTGGATGAAGCTCGACCGGCGCCGTCCGCTACGCAGGTCACCGTCCACTCCGGTCGGCCCCTGCGGGTGGGACCTGTGGCCCTGCCGCCGCCGGGTCCGCCCGGCGGAGGCTGCGAGCAGCGGGCCGGGTCTGCGGCCGCGGAGCAGAGGAGTCGATGATGAACGAGCAGCGGTACGCGGGACGAGTGGCGTTGGTGACCGGAGCCGGCTCCGGCATCGGTCAGGCGGTCGCCGTACGGCTGGCGGCCGAGGGCGCCCGGGTGCTCGGCTGTGACGTAGACCCCGAGGGGTTGGCCGCCACGGAGAAGCTGATCGCCGACGCCGGGCAGACCGTGCTGACCGTCGTCGGTGACGTCAGTGTGCAGGCGGACGTGGACCGCATCGTGGCCGCCCTGCCCGGCGACCGGATCGACCTGCTGGCGAACGTCGCCGGCATCATGGATCACTTCCTGCCGGTGTCCGAGGTGGACGATGGGACCTGGGAACGGGTCATGGCGGTCAATGTCACCGGCCCGATGCGGCTGACCCGGGCGGTGCTGCCGCTGATGCGCGCGGCCGGGGACGGGGCGATCGTCAATGTCGGCTCCATCGGCGGGCTCACCGGCGCGGTGGCCGGCACGGCGTACGTCACCTCCAAGCACGCCCTGGTCGGCATGACCCGGTCAATCGCCGTCCTCTACGCCGAGGAGGGGATCCGGGCCAACGTGATCTGCCCGGCCGGGGTGGAGACCAACATCGGGCGTACGGCCGCCCCGAGGGTGCCCTGGGCGTACGAGCGGTTGTCGAAGGCCTTCCACCGGGTCACCCGCACCGCCCAGCCGGAGGAGATCGCCACCCTGGTCTGCTGGCTGGGCAGCGCGGAGGCGGTCAATGTCAACGGTGCGGTAATCACCTCAGACGGCGGCTTCACCGCCTGAGCAGGCAACCTGGGGCCACCGAACCCGATGATCGAAAAGTGCGCAATCCGGAATAAGCGCACCGGACTCCCATCACCTAGCGTGTTCGCTAAATTACCCAGCCCTCTGGATGGAGTCCACATGACAGTGGCCAAGGAGCATGCCGCCCGGCGTGGGGTGATCAGTACGATCAACGAAGCCCAGCACCGTGCGGTGCTGGGTCTGTACATGGTGATCGTGCTGGCCCACTGGGCCGAGCACCTGGTTCAGGCGTACCAGATCTGGGTGTTGGGCTGGGCGCGGCCACAGGCCCGCGGGGTCCTGGGGATGCCCTTCCCGTGGCTGGTCAGCTCCGAGTGGATGCACTACGCGTACGCGATCGTCATGCTGATCGGCCTGTTCGCCCTGCGTCCCGGCTTCGTCGGCCGGGCCCGCACCTGGTGGACGATCGCCCTGGCGCTCCAGTTCTGGCACCACATCGAGCACCTGTTCCTGCTGTTGCAGGTGCAGATCGGCTTCCTGCTGCCCGGCACGAGCGTGCCGACCAGCTTCGCTCAGCTGCTGATCCCCCGGGTCGAGCTGCACCTGTTCTACAACTCGGTCGTCTTCCTGCCGATGCTGGTGGCGATGTACCTGCACCTGCGCCCCAACGCCCAGGAGGCGCAGTTGCAGCGGTGCAACTGCACCATCGAAGGCCGCGAACGGCTGGCCGCCGCCACCTCCGGCAGCTGATCGTCGTCATGTCTGCCGGGCGCCGAACGTTGGCCATCGTCATCGCCCTCGCCTCTGTGGGGGTGGCCCTCACCATCGCCGCGGTCACCCGGCAGTCCGACGGCACCCCCGCCCGGGTCCTAGCGGTGGACCCGGGCGACGGTGCCGTGTTGAGCACCGCCCCGGAGGCGGTCACCCTACAGCTCTCGACCGGCGCCGACGCGGTGCTGTCCCATGTCACCGTGCGGGACCGGTCCGGCAATCCGGTCAACGAGGGCCGGGTACGCACCGACGGCGAGGCCGGGCTGCGTCAGCCGATCCAGCCGATCGGGACGGGCGACTACAGCATCGCGTACCACATCACCTTCACCAACGGGCGGGACGCCACCGGCATCCTGCGTTTCAGTGTCGGCACCGGCGTACCCCCGCAGGGCCTCACGGAGGTCCCCGACCCGATCCTGGACGATGCCGACCACGCCCACGGCATCGACCCGGTGGGCGCGACTCTGCTGGTCCTCGACGGTCTGGTGCTGCTGGTCGTGCTGGCCCTGCTGGTGCGGCGCCCCGCCCGGCACCGAGGGCCGCCGACCGTCTCCGGTCAGGCCGACCGGTCCCCCGACGAGCCCGCCCACCACTGAGGCCGGTAACTCCTCGCCTGCCCGTCGCGCACCTCCGCCTGCTGGTCGTTCAGGCGGAGGTGCGCGGCTTTCGTCTTGCATGCTGCGGTGTTGACTTCGAGGCACTCGCAGAGATGCGGCACCCCGCTGACCACTGTGATTCTCACAGGTGAGCGGCTACGCCCCGGCCGGGGCGCCCGCTTCCGGCGGGCCCGTCGCCCGACCGGTACGTGCCGATGAGCGCCACCGAAGGGCCGAGGACCGTGCGGGCCTGTCCCGAAACCCCTCCTCAGCCAGGACGTGACCGCCCAGGACGGAAGGAACCACCGTGACTGTCAACCACCTCACCCCGCAGGTGTCCAGCGAGGATCAGGCCGCGGTCGCGGCCGTGCCCGGACGTGTCGTGCAGGCCTGGGCGGCGAACGACGCCGACGCCTTCGCCGAGGTGTTCGTCCAGGACGGCACCATGATCCTGCCCGGCCACTTCCGCAAGGGCCGCGACGAGATCCGGGCCTTCATGGCGCAGGGCTTCGCCGGCCCCTACAAGGGCACCCGGGTCACCGGGCAGCCCTTCGACGTCCGCTTCCTCGGCCCGGACGTGGCCCTGCTGCTGACCGCCGGGGGTGTGCTCGCCCCCGGCGAGACCGAGGTGGCCGCCGAGCGGGCCATCCGCGCCTCCTGGCTCCTGGTCCGTACTCCGGAGGGTTGGCGACTGGCCGCCTACCAGAACAGCCCGCGCGACGCACGCTGACCTCGGCACAGCTCCGGTGCCGGCTGGTGACCCCCCGGCCGGCGCCGGCCACCCGTCCCATCCTCCATCGAAGGGCAGTGACGACGTGCGGGTACTGGTCACCGGCGGCACCGGCTTCATCGGCTCGCACACGGTCGCGGCGCTGCTGCGCGGCGGGTACGAGGTGCGGCTGCTGGTTCGGGACCCGGACACGGTCGGACGGGCTCTCGGCCCCCTCGGGGTGTCCACCGCGGATGTGGCGACCGTGCGCGGCGACGTCACCGACCCGGAGTCGGTGACCCGGGCGATGGCGGGTTGCACCGGGGTCCTGCACGCCGCCGGCCTCTACTCCTTCGACACCCGCCGCCATGCGCAGATGCGGCAGGTCAACGTCGGCGGCACCGAGATCGTGCTGGAGGCGGCCCGCGCGGCCGGGGCCGAGACGATCGTGCACGTCTCCTCCGTGGTGGCCCTGGCCCCCACCGGGGGTGCGCCGCTGGCCACGGAGCTGCCGGTGGGCCGCCCCCGGGAGCGGTACATGGCCACCAAGGCGGCGGCCGAAGAGGTCGCCCGCCGACACCAGGCCGCCGGGGCCCCGGTGGTCATCACCTACCCGATGGCCACCCTGGGCCCCCACGACCCGCACCTGGGGGATCAGCTCGCCCGGCTGCGGGCCCTGCTGCGCGGGTGGCTGCCCATCTGGCCCGGTGGCGGATTCCCGGTCGGTGACGTCCGGGACGTGGCCGACCTGCATGTCGCCGCGCTGCGAGCCGGGGCGGGGCCACGGCGGCTGCTGGCGCCGGGGCAGCGGCTGTCCACCCGGGAGTTCGTCGCGGCGGTACGCGAGGTCACCGGGCGTCGGCTGCCGGTCGGCTACCTGCCGTCGGCGGCGGTGCTGCCGGTGGGGGCGGCCGCATCCGCGGTGCAGCGGATCTCGCCGTGGCATGTCCCGGTGGAGTACGGCGCGGTCTACACCTGCCACTGCGATCTGCGTACCGGCCCGCAGGTGCCCGCCCCCACCCGCCCGATCACGGAGACCATCCGGGACACCGTGGCCTGGTTGCACCGCGCCGGTCTGATCAGTCGCCGGCAGGCCGGGCTGGCCGTCGACCCGCGCTGACTCCCCCGGCGGCTGCCTCCCGGCTCGGCGGCTCCCCGGCTCGGCGGCGGTCCGTCGAAGCCGGGGAGTCGTGCCGATCAGCTCGGCGGTGCGTTCGGGTCCAGGGGGACCCAGGCCGCCGCCACCCGGGCCGCGGCCATGCTGGCCCAGGCGGTCAACTCGATCAGGGCCCGGTCGTCGGCTCCGGTGGCCCGTACCTCGGCCACCACCTGGTCGTCGACCTGGTAGGAGGCGAAGGCGGTGAGCAGCGCCAGCCGCCCCGCCGCCCGGTCGCCGCCGGGCAGATCACCCATGGCCTCGCCGACCCAGGCGCGACTGATCCCGGCCGGCCGTCCGTCCCAGCCCGCCAGCCGGGCGGTGACCAGTTCCCGCACCGAGGTGGGCACCGACCGCTGCCCGGCGGCCTCGATGGCCGCGCTGCTCCGGGCCAGTGCGTCGGCCAGCACGGGGTGGCCGCTGCTCCAGGCAAGGTCCGCCGGCAGTGCCGCGGCCGGCAGCAGGTCCCGGGTGGCACCGGGCGGACGGTCGCCGCGGGTACCCCGGGCCATCAGCTTGCCGAAGACCCGGCGTACTCCGCCGCGCATGACCGAGGGCAGGCCGGGCGGCAGGGGCGACGGTTCCAGGAAGACGTTCACCATCCGGTTGAGGTAGTGGAAGACCAGCGCCACCCCGAGAAGTTCCACGGCCTGGTCGGCGGCGACCGGCGGCCGGGTGTGGCCGGCCTGGGTCCGGTCGGTGCCCGCCCGGGCCCACTGGCTCACCCGGTCCCGAAGGGCGGCACCGGCCGGGTCGGCAGCGGCGGGCAGCAGGCCGGCCATGGTGGCCCCGTGCACCTCCACGCAGTACGGGCAGGAGTTCTCCGCCGAGACGGCGACCGCCACGGCCTCCCGGGTGGCCCGATCCACCCGGCCGGAGGCGACCAGGGTCTCGCGCAGCACGACCCAGCAGGCGGCCAGCACCTGCGGGGCGGGCGAGTGCAGGCTCACCGGCGGGGCGAGCATGCCGAAGTCCCGTTCCACCTGCCCGTACACCACCGCGGTGAGGCCCTCGGCGCGTTCGATGGGCACCGGGGTGACCCGGCGTACGTGTCCCCGGGAGGGACGCCGGGCCACCCTGGCGTACAGGCCACTCACCGTTGCACGGTGCCGCGTACCAGCGGCAGCACGGCGGCACGGCCACTGGTGGCCCCGTCCGGGGCCGGCGCCCCGTAGCGGACCGGGACCCCGCGTTCCCGCGCCGCCGCGACGATGCCGGGCACCGCCCGCTCGGCCAGCGCGGCGATGGTCATCGCCGGGTTCACGGTCAGACCGGCCGGCACGGCGGAGCCGTCGGTGACGAAGATGCCGGGATGGTCGCGCAGCTCGTGCCGGTCGTCCAGGGCGGAGGTGTCCGGGTTGTCACCGATGCGGCAGGAGGCCAGCGGATGCACCGTGTACGCCCCGACCACGTCGTTGGTCCACGGCATCACCCGGGACAGCCCGTCGCGTTCCAGGATGTCGCGTACCTCCGCGTCGGACAGCGCCCAGCCCCGCAGGGTGTTCTCGGTGGGCTGGTAGCGCAGCGATCCCCGGGCCAGCATCTGCTGGGACAGCCGCACGGCGTTGCCGCTGGGCGGAAGGGCACCGAACTCACCCTCGTTGTCGTCCTCGCTCATGGTGAAGACCGTCAGCCAGGACTGCCAGGTGCGCAACAGTTCCTTCTTCTCCGCCCCGAACCAGGTGGGGCCGACCGCGTCCGGCACCTGGGCCAGGATGGTGCCGAAGCCGGGTGGGAAGTACAGCTGCTCCAGCGAGTACCGCTCGTACTCCGGCAGGGATCCGTCCAGCTTGTCCCAGTTGGCCACGCAGGGGCCCTTGCCGATCTGGTACGCCTCGTAGGGCACCCCGTCGGGCCGGCTGAGGCCGAGCACCTCGCGGATGCGGCCCTCGTCGAAGATGGCGGTGTTGAGTCGCTCGCCGTTGCCGGAGAAGTACCGACCGACGGCGTGCGGCATGGGGCCGAGGGTCGGCTCGGAACGCTTGAGGATCACCGGGGTGGCGCCGGCCCCGGCGGCGATCACCACGATCTTCGCGTCGATGGTGCCGCTGTCCACCTCGACCCGGTAGTCGACCTCGTCCAGCACGGTGTAGTGCACCCGGTAGCCACCGTCGTCGGTACGGGAGAGGTGCTGCACCTCGTGCAGCGGACGGATCTGGGCGCCGTGGGCCAGGGCGGCCGGCAGATAGTTGAGCAGCAGGGAGCGTTTGGCGTCGAACCGGCAGCCGGCCATCATCCAGTTGCAGTTGGTGCACTTGGCCTGGTCCAACGCCACCGGCACCGGGTTGGCGGTCCGTCCGGCGTGGTCACAGGCCGCGCCGAACAGGCCACCGGAGAACGGCACGGTGTCCCAGCCGGTCTGGGTTACCGGCAGGGCCTCGGCCACCCGGTCGTACCAGGGCTCCAGGGTGTCCCGGGAGATCGTGCCCGGCCACATCCGGTGACCGAACCGGCCCTGCCGGTCGAAGACGAACCGGGGGGCGCGGGGCATCGCGGCGAAGTAGACGACACTGCCGCCGCCCACGCAGTTGCCGCTGAGCACGCTCATTCCGTCGCCGATGACGAAGTCGAAGACCCGGGTCGAGGAGGAGCCGAACTTGAAGTCGTGTTCGAACTCCTCCCCGGACAGCCACGGCCCGCGCTCCAGCACGACCACCCGTGCGCCTCCTGCGGCCAGGTGGTACGCGGTGATCGCACCGCCGAAGCCGCTACCGATCACCAGGACGTCGGTGCTCTCGGAACTCGTCATGCGGGGCTCCCGGAGGGGGTGGTGTCGGGGTGCGGCCGGGCCAGTTGGCGGCCGTAGCTGTAGGTGTCGAACCGCCACAGCCCGTCCGGGCCGGGCCGACGGAAGCCGATGATGTTCAGTCCCACATGGCCGGCGGCCAGCGCCTCCTCGGTGTGCGAGTGCGCGGCGGCGTCGAAGGCGATGACGCTGAACATGGCCAGACCGGTCCAGGCCTCCCGCTCCGGGTGGGTGGGGTCGGTCAGGCGCTGCACCAACCGGATCCGGTCGGGGTAGTCGAGCGAGACGAACGCCGGGACCGTGGGGTCCAGGTCCAGGCCGGTCTCGGCGGCGTACTCCTGGGCGTGCTCGTCGAGTCTGTCGGCCAGGGTGTCCAGCGCCGGAGCCATGCCGCCCTCCTCGGAGCGCAGGGTCAGCAGTGCGCCGGCGGCGACCGCCCCGCCGTCGGGCGAGACACCGGCCACGGCCCGATCCCCCGGCCACCGTTTCTGGCCCGGCAGAATCGTGTCGGCGTACGCCTCCAGCACCATTGTCCGTCGCTGGTTGCTTTCCATTGCCGGGGGCACGGGCATCACCTCTGAGGCTCAACTCGAACTGACAGAAAAACGCAGGGCACGAATCGGCGACCAGGCAATTCAAGTCACCACCGGAGACGCTGGCGCCCTCCGTCACATTCATCCAGCCCGGCGTACCCCAATGGTCTACGTCGATCGACCGGTCAGCATCTCGCCTGATGCTGTCCGCAGTTGTTCCTGACGACGCGGGGGGCACGCGCACAGGTTTCCGGTGGTCCCGGCGGCCGGTGCCGGTCGTTCGGACCGTGACCGGTGCGGCCACTCTCCGTCGCCGGCCGGCGGTTCATCGGGGGGTCGCCACCGCCACCACCAGGTCCTCCGGCCCGCCACGCAGTGTCGTGGCACAGGTCGCCACCTGCCAACTGCCGGCGGTGAGCAGCAGCCAGCCGTCCGGGGTGGCCCGGTCGTAGGTCAACGGGGTGAAGGCGGTGGCCCCGGCCTTGTGCAGCGCTTCCAGGGCCGACCAGACCCGGGTACCCGCCCGGTGCGGCGACTCCCCGGTCTGGGCGACGATCAGCTCGGCCGAGGCCAGGTGCGCGCCGAGCGACCGACGCCACTCGGCGGGGTCGCGTCGCAGGACCGGTTCCAGGTCGCAGCCGACCGGGGTGCGGGCCGCCACCGCGAAGGTGTGCCCGGCGCCGTGGGCGGTCGAGATCCACCAGCCGCCGCCCACTTCGGGGCGACCGTCGCGGCGGTGGTGCAGGGTCGGGTCCGCACCGAGCAGCCGGGACACGGCCAGGGCGGTGTGCTGCCGACGCCACTTCCACCGCAGGCCCGGCTCCAGCACGACGCCCACGTCGCACCCGGTCAGCTCGGCCAGCCTGCGGCTCAGGTACGGCCCGAGCAGCTGCGCCGGCCACGGACCGGGTCTGCCGGGCAGCGGTCGCAGCCGAAGCCCGGTCCACCGCTCCACGATCCGTCCGCCGGCCCGGATCTCCAGGTCGTAGCGGTGCACCTGGTCCTGCCGGCCGCGGTGGGTCGCGTGCAGGGTCACCTGCTCGTAGGGGCCGACCCCGGCCAGCCAGATCCGGTCGACTCCGGACGGTCGCAGCATCATGTCCGGTGCCCACGGATGCAGGGCACGGAGGAAGGCGGCCCGTACGCCGGGGTCACCGAGCACCAACGGACCTGCCACGGCGGCGACGGACTCCGTCGCACCCGTACCGGTCAGTTCCAGCACGCAGCCCGAGGTGGTGATCTCGCGGTAGCGCAGCCGACGATCCGAGCGCCCGGGTTCGACGAAGAAGGTGCGGGGCGGCCGGTCCGGCACCCCGACCCGCAGGGGCGCCACCGGCGGGTCGTTCGGCATCGGCGGGGCGGCTGCCGGGACTGGATCGGCGGAGGTCCGGGCAGCCGATCGGCCGGGGTGGCGCAGTCGGGCGTGTCCGTAGGTCACCTGGCGGCCCCGGTGTTCGCCGCGCAACACGACCACGGTGGTGTCGGTCCCCGGCTCGGCCGAGACGATCAGTCGTAACCGCACCCCGTCCTCGCCGACCACCAGCGGGGTACCGAACTCGACCGTCTCGAACACCGGTGGACCCCGGTGTCCGGTGAGGGCCACCCAGCCCTGCGCCAGGGCCTCCAACACGTGCGCGGCCGGCAGCAGCGGAGCGCCCGGGTCGGTCGGTTCATCGAGGACGGGCACCTCTGCGGGGCTGAGGGTGGTCGTGGTGACCAGCAGCCGACCGGGCTCGTGGATCAGCACCGCGCGGGTGAGGCGTTCGGCGAACGCCGGGCCCCGGGGCGTCGGGCCGGGTGTGGTGGCCATGCCCGGTACCGCGTCCACTCTCGTCGTCCGCGGCCTCAGGCGAAGTGCGCCTGGATCCGCCGTCGCCACATCTCGTAGGCCGGCTCGGTGCCGTCCGGCGGAAGGTCCTCGCGGGCCCGATCGGTGACCGCCGCCGCCTCCTCCGGACTGCATCCGCAGAAGATCTCGGTGGCCAGGGGGGTGTGCTCGGTGACCAGTCCGGCGCGCAGTCGCGCCTGCGCACCGAAGGTGGAGCCCTGGGCCAACTGCGGGCGGTACCGGCCGGCGTGGACGGCCAGCTTCTTCAGGTCGTCGGGATCGGCACCCCCGGCGTAGGTGGCGGCCAGCCCCATGCCGCTCCACAGGTCGGCGTGCCGGGCGGAGTCGAAGCGGCCGATGATGTTCGCGGCGACATCGGGATCGGCTCCGGCGACGAACCAACTGGCCCGGCCGATGCCCTGGTCGAGGGCGCGCCGCGGGTAGTCACCGGGCGTCTCGGGCGGCCACGGCACCGGGGAGACCGCCTGTCGGCGGACGAACCGGTCGGTTTCGAAGTAGGCCCGGTAGAAGCCCAGGCCGTCGAGGACCAGCCAGCGCAGCAACGGGTCCGGCGCCGCCACGGCCCGCCAGCGCCACCGGGGAAGTTTGGCGTACGCCCAGCCGATCCCGACGTAGGCCATGTAGACGTGGGGCGAGCCGGCGCCGGTCAGGAACCGGGCGGTACGCCGTCCGCCGGTCACCCCGTCCAGGACGGCGTATCCCATGGCGGCCCCTTCGTAGGCGAAGCCACGGAACTGCCGATCGATCAGGTTCAGCCGGCCGATGTCGGTCTCGTCCCGGGCCTCGACGGCAGCCCGGAAGCCGGTGAGGAAGCTGGCGCCCACGGCCTCCAGCCGCTGCCGGCCGGGCTCGTCCTTGACGTGGAATCCCCGCCTGCTCATCGTCGTCTCGGCGATGTCCGGCGTCATCAGCTGTGCGCGAAGGCTACGCCACAGACCTGCCATGAGCTTCTCCCCAGGGAAGACGGACGCCGGTCGCGTCAGGGTCTCGTGCGGTGTCTGGTAGACGAACCGAGGCTATGGGCAGCGGTGGACGACCACCTACTCCCTGGTTGCTCTGCGTCACTCCATGATCACGGGCCGCGCTCGCCGGCTGGCTGCGAGTCGACCCCCACGAGTCGCCATCATCACCACCAGCAGCCGCCTGACCGCACAAAGAAAGAAGAAAGACGGTTGCGGACTGGGGCACACTCGGAAAGTCCATTCCACTTGATCACACCAAGGCGAAGCGTCGCCAGTAAGGAAATTCGGCTGGCACCCACCGCGTCCGAACAGGTCACCACACCTACTCAAGGGTAGTGATGTGCGCCAATATGTGGGGAAATCGATACTCGCCGAAAATTCCGGGTAACGGGTCGCCGACCAACCATTTCAGGAAGAGGTATCGACGTGTCACAGACACCAGACGTGATCAACGATCTCACTGCGGAGAGTGAGGCGCTCGACGCCATCGTGGCCAAGCTGAGCGACGACCAGTGGGACATCGGGACTCCGGCCGCGGGCTGGACGATCCGGCACCAGATCGCCCACCTGGCCGCCACCTTCCGGCTGGCTGGGCTGGCCGCCGCGCAGCCGGCCGCCTTCCAGCAGGTGACCTCCCGGCTCAGCGACGACTTCGACGCCAACGTGGCGGCCGCGATGGCCGACTTCGTCGTCGAACCACCCGCGGTCCTGCTGTCGCGCTGGCGGGCCGAGCGGGCCATCGCGGAGAAGGCCCTGGCTGCGGTACCGGCCGGACAACCGGTGCCCTGGCTGGTGCGGCCACTGCCGGCACCAGTGCTGGCCGCGGCCGGCATGATGGAGGTCTTCGCGCACGGCCGCGACGTCGCGGACGCCCTCGGCATCCGACCGACTCCCACGGACCGACTCGGCCACCTGGTCGGTTTCGCCGTTCGGACCTGGGACTTCGGGTACCTGGCCCGGGGCCTGACACCCCCCGAGGTGGAGTTCCGCTTCGAGATCACCGCCCCGTCGGGCACGGTGTGGGCGTTCGGCCCGCCGGAGGCCGAACAGCGGATCACCGGCCCCGCCGAGGACTTCTGCCTGCTCGTCACGCGCCGCCGGCACCGGCAGGACCTGGCAGTACGGGCCGTCGGCGGCGATGCCGAGCACTGGCTGGACATCGCTCAGGCGTATCGAGGGCCGGCCGGGCCGGGCCGCAGCCCGGGGCAGTTCTCCAGCACCCGGGGCTGACCCCGCCGGGTCGGCGAGTACCACCTGCGACGAGGTCGGGTATCCGGCTGACACGTCGAGCCCACCCGCCGGAATGACGGATCGCCCCATTTGCCAACTTTTCTGCGGGTGGGTATCCGACGAATCGGCCGACCCGATCCCGGGGGTCGATCCCAAATGTTGCTGTCGCCGCATTGGAGCCAAGCGTCCGTTTTTCGGACCCGCCCGGGGTCAGCCTGGACCCAGCATTGACCTGCATGATCCGTAGTTGATTAACTACTCCCCGCCAGATATCATAACCCTGAGTCACCAAACAGCTCCGCTCCGCCAACAGCCGATACTTTCTCCCGCAATTAAAACCCGGGTTAACAAAACCCCTTTCTCGCTAGACGGCGTATCGCCACACGCCCACCTCTGCCGTATCAGTCCTCAGCCCACAAAACGTCGCCACAAGCGCAGCCATCGGATTGGGGGATGCGATGGAAGACAGTATCCAGCGTGCCGTCGGTCGGGTAATCGAAGCCATCCGGGAGGATCTGGCAGAACCGCACACCGTGGACGGCATGGCTCGCACAGCCATGTTCAGCAAGTTCCACTTCACCCGAATCTTCCAACGTGTCACCGGCATCTCCCCAGGCCGCTTCCTCATGGTCATGCGGCTGCACCGGGCTAAACAGTTGCTGTTGTCGACATCCATGAGCGTCACCGAGATAACCCACGAGGTCGGCTACGCCAGTGTGGGCACCTTCAGCTCCCGGTTCAGCAGCAGTGTCGGGGTCTCCCCCAGCACCTACCGCAGGCTGCGTGGGGTGACACCGCAGGTGCCCGTCGACCACCGAACCGTGGCCCAGCCACCGGTCCCGGCGATCCAGGGCGTGGTCCACCCACCCGCCTCCGAGCAGACCAAGGACCGGTTGACCTTCATCGGGCTCTTCCGTGACCCCGTCCCGCTCGGCCGTCCCGTGCGGTGCACCGTGCTCGAACGACCCGGCCCCTACCGACTGGACAGCCCACCTCCCGGGCAGTGGTACGTGCTGGCCTGCTCCCGGGTGCGTGGCCGCCAGGACTACTGGGAGGCCGACTGGACGGACGAGGACGCCCTGATCGGCGTACACGGGCCACTGACCATCAGCCGCCGACCCAGCGCCATCGAGGCCGACCTCCAGCTGCGCCGGATGACCTCCCTGGACCCGCCGATCCTGCTGGCCCTCCCCCAGCCCTGAGCCCGGCGGCCGGCACCCGACCGACCCCGACCTCACCCCCACCCGGCCCGCCGGATCAGCCCGGTGGGCCGGTCGGTGCCGCCCCGCGCAGATCCCGATCGGCACCCCACCCCACATGCCACATTCGGAGAAACCGCGCCCGTCCCAGGCATCACACCATCGAGGTCTCGGCACCCGATCGCCCCCTTGAACTGCACTCGGCGCCCCGCTGCCGCCCATCGGGCGGGAAACCCGCTCGGCAGGTGTGGCGCCACCCGGGAGAACCGGGCGAGCACAGGGTCGTGCCGAAAAGGCACTGCTGCTATCTTCATTTGCCCACGTAAGTTTCAAAACCGGACCGACGGGGCTGTGGGCCGTCCGCACGCGCGGCGCCCGGGCCACCCAGACACGACCGGGTTATCCGGGTCCGTCGTCGTAACCATGGCCACCGTGGTCGTTGAGAGCTGACGGCACGTTGAGGTGCTTCACCGGCAACCAGCGTCCACGACACGGGGAACCAAGGGGCTGGATGGTGGACAACTTAAGCGCAGCGTCGGCGTCGGCAACCCCTCTCGGCGGACGGCAACGGCTGGCCCTCGGCGCCCTCGGCGCGTCCTTCCTGATGGCGGCGCTGGACAGCACCATCATCTATCCCGCCATCCCGAGCATCGCGCAGGCACTGCGACTGTCCACAGCGAGCACGCACTGGCTGATGTCCGCCTTCCTGATCACCTTCGGCGGGGTACTGCTGCTCAGCAGTCGGCTGGCCGAACTCTTCGGTCGGCGTCGGCTGTTCACCACCGGGCTGGCGATGGTGACCGCCGCCTCCCTGCTGTCGGCGACGGCCTGGACCGGGGAAGTGCTCGTCAGCGCACGCATCGTGCAGGGTGTCGGTGCGGCCCTGGTCGCCACGACCGCCCTGCCACTGCTGGCCATGGCCCTCGGCCCCGGTCCGGCCCGGTCCCGGGCACTCGGCTTCTGGACCCTCATCGGCGCCTTCGGCGGCACCGCCGGGCTGCTGCTCGGCGGGCTGCTCACCGACAGTTTCGGGTGGCGATGGGTGTTCCTGCTCAACGTGCCCATCGGGATCGTCGCCGTACTGCTGGTCCCGATCCTGCCGAAGGACCGGTGCGGCCGCTCCGGACATCCGCTGGAGGTGGCCAGCGCCACCTGCCTGATCAGCGCCCTGGCCCTGATCGGCTGGACGATCATCGCCGCGCTCGGACCTGGCGGCCTCACCGGCGGTGTTCTCCTGCGGCTCACCGGGGCGTCGGTGCTGCTGCTGCTCGGCCTGGCCCTCGAGGCGCGCACCGGGCGCCGCCTGATCCGACCCGGACCGCTGCTGTCCGGCAACCGGGTGGGCAGCCTGGGGGTGCTGTTCATCGCCGGCACGGTGATCGAAGGGGTGCTGCTGCTGATCACCCTGTACGGGCAGGAGGTGTTGGGGCTCTCGGCCACCAGGTTCGGTGCCCTGATGACGGCCCTGACCCTGTCCTCGGTCATCGGCTCGTACCTCGGTCAGGCGGTCGTGTTGCGGCACGGGCTGCGGCTGGTGGCCCTGGCGGGCCTGTCCCTGACCGGAGCCGGCCTGCTGGCCCTGGCCATGGTCGACAGTCCGCTGTCCACGGTCTACCTGCTCAGTGTGCTGCCCCTGGTCGGCGTCGGTGCCGGCGCGGCCTTCGTCGCCGCACAGATCGGGGTGACCCTGGATGCCACCGAGGCCGACTCCGCCGCGGCCTCGGGCCTGTCCGACGCCTCGTTCAGCATGGGTGGAGCGCTCGGACTGGCCGCCGTGTCGGCCGTACTCGTCGCCCAGCAGTCCCTCTCGCAGCTGCCGGCACCGGTGGGCGCCGGCCTGCCCACGGCCTTCGCGGTGGCCGCCGGACTCACCGTGGCCGGTCTGGTGGCCGCGCTGCTGCTGGGGCAGCGGAGTGCGCCCGTGGTCGGGCAGGGAGGGTAGCGGTGGATCACGCGCCTCTACGATGACCCAATGGCGCCTCGCGGGTACGGACAGGACTGCTCGATCGCACGGGCTCTGGAGGTGGTCGGCGAGCGCTGGACCCTGCTCATCGTGCGCAACGCGATGGTGAGTGACTGCCGCTTCGAGTCCCTGCTAGACAGCCTCGGCATAGCCCGCAACGTCCTCGCTCAACGACTCAGCACCCTGGTCGAGGCCGGCATCCTGGAACGGATCCCCTACCGGGACCGGCCGGTGCGGCACGAGTACCGCCTCACCGGGCGGGGGCGTGAGCTGGCCCCCGTGCTGGCCGCGTTGATGCAGTGGGGAGAGCGGAACTGCCCCGGCGCCCAACCCTCGCCCGACCGGGCCCTGGTGCACACCCGCTGCGACCATCCGGTGGAACTGGTCCTGCTCTGCCGGTCCTGCGACGAGTCGGTCCCGACCAGCGAGTTGGTGTCCGACCCGGGCGGGCCGGCCACCGGCGACCCGCCGGCCGACAATCGACCGCTGAAGGCTATGGCGGCCACCGGTCCCGATACTCACTGACCCCGAGGGCCACCCACACCTCCGGCTCCGGGCCCAAGATCTCTACCACCTACCATCCTGCTGTGTCGACTGCCATCGGGCCAGGTGCCCACCGGGGCCTGCTGGGTGTCCTCCTCGACGCCGCCGACCGGGCCCCGGAGCAGGTCATCGTGCATGTCCGGGAGGACGGCACGGAGCGTACGGTCAGTTTCGGCCAGTTGCGCGACGAGTCGCTGCGGGTGGCCGGCGGCTTCCGAGCCGCCGGGGTCTCCCCCGGCACTCCCGCCCTCCTGCTAGCCGACGCCGGCGACGATTTCCAGCCGATGTTCTGGGGTGCCCTGGCCGCCGGGCTGGTGCCGGTGCCCCTGCCCCCCGAGACCCACCGGGTACGCGCCGTACGGCAACTGCTCGCCGACGCCGTGGTGGTGACCGACCCCGCCACCGCAGCGGTGGCCGAGGGCCTGGCCGGGCCGGTGCTGCGCCTGGCCGACCTGCGCACCGGCACCCCGATCGAGGAACTGCCCACCCCCGCCGGGGAGGAGGTGGCCTTCCTCCAGTTCTCCTCCGGCAGCACCGGTGCCCCCCGGGGGGTGGAGCTGACCCACGACAACGTCCTGGCCAACCTGGAACAGGCCAGGCTGGCCAGCCAGGCCGGCCCGGACGATGTCCTGGTCAGCTGGATGCCGTACTTCCACGACATGGGGTTGATCGGCACCCACCTCACCCCGCTGGCCGTCGGCCTCAAGCAGGTACGCATCCCTCCGCTGGCCTTCGCCAAACGCCCGGCGCTGTGGTTCACCACCGCCCACCGGCACCGGGCCACCCTGCTGTCCGCGGCGAACTTCGCGTTGGCCCTGGCGGTCCGCCGGGTGCCGGCGGAAACCCTGGCCGGTCTCGATCTGAGTGCGGTGCGCTGCGTGGTGGTGGGGGCGGAACCGATCTCACCCAGGGTATGGCGGTCCTTCCTGGCCCACACCCAAGCCACCGGGCTGAACCCCGCCGCCCTGCGACCGGTGTACGGGCTGGCCGAGGCGACCCTGGCGGTCACCTTCCCCCCGCCCGGCGAGGTGGCCCAACCGCAGGTGCTCGACCGGGCCGAGTTGAGCCGGGGGGTGGCGGTGCCCACCCGGCCCGGCCCGCACGCGGTGGAGCTGATGGACCTGGGCCACCCGGTGACCGGGTGCGCGGTACGCGTCGTCGACGAAGGCGGTCGACCCCTGCCGGAACAGCGGGTCGGCCAGATCGAGGTACGCGGCCCGAACGTGGCCCGGGGCTACCACCGCGATCCGCAGGCCACCCGGGACACCTTCGTCGACGGCTGGCTGCGTACCGGCGATCTGGGTTTTATGCGCCAGGGGCGGCTCTGCGTCACCGGCCGGGCCAAGGACGTGGTGTTCGTCAACGGCCGCACCTTCCACGCCGCGGACCTGGAGTCCGTGGCGGTGGCCACCCCCGGCCTGCCCGGCGAGGTGGCCGTGGTGGTCGGGACGACCGACCCGGACTCCGGTGGGGAACGAATCGTGGTGTTCGTGCCCTGGGCCCGCCCACCGGCCGAGGCGGCTGCGGTGCTGGCCGCGGTGCGGGCCCGGGTGGCGGAGGCCTGCGGTCACGACGAGGTCCGGGTGCTGCCGCTGCCGCCCGGCGCCTTCGCCCGGACCACCAGCGGGAAGCTGCGCCGACGCCGGATGCGCGACCGGTACCTGGCCGGCGACTTCGCCGACCGGGAACGACGCTGGTGCACCCCGGTCGCCGAGGGCCCGGAGGTGGTGGCCGGGCCGGTCCTGTCCGCCGGGCGGTCCGGGCCGCAGTTGGAGGCCCTGGTGCGCGAGGTCTGGGCCCGGGTGCTGGGCCGTCCGCCCGCCACGATCGGCCCGCACGACCGGTTCCTGGCCATCGGCGGGTCCTCCCTCAAGGCCATGGAGGTGCTAGCCGGGCTGGAGGACGCCCTGGGTACCCGGCTGAACCCGGCGGACCTGCGGGACTGCCCCACGGTGGCCACCCTCGCCGACCGGCTGGCCGAGGCACCGCAGCCGCGCCCGACCGAGGCGACCGCCGAGGCCCCGACGCAGGGCCCGACGCCGGTGGCGGTAATCGGCATGGCCTGCCGGTTTCCCGACGCGGACACCCTTGAGCGGTTCTGGCAGCAGTTGGTCGAGGGCGTGGACACCGTCGAGGTGGTCCCGGCGCACCGGTGGGCCTCCTCGGAGGGAACCACCCGGTGGGGTTCCTTCCTGGACGATCCGATGCTCTTCGACGCCGGGTTCTTCGGTCTGACCGATCAGGAGGCCCGGCTCACCGATCCGCACGCCCGACTGTTCCTGGAGATCGGGCACGAGGCCCTGGAGCGTGCCGGGTACGCCGGGCCCCGCCGGCACCGGCACCGCATCGGGGTCTTCGCGGCCGTCGGGGAGAGTGCCTACCCGCAGCTGCTGGCGGCCGATGGGCAGGCCGGTGGGGCGGGCGCCCTGGTCGGGAATCTGCGCAACCTGATACCGGCCCGCTTGGCGCAGACCCTGGACCTGACCGGGCCGGCGATCGCGGTCGACACGGCCTGTTCCTCGGCATTGGTGGCCCTGCACCTGGCCGCCCGCAGCCTGGCAGAGGGCGAATGCGACATCGCCGTGGTCGGCGGGGTGAACCTGAACCTCGCCGAGACCGGGTACCGGCTGCTGGACGCCGCCGAAGCCCTCTCCCCCACCGGACGGTGCCGCGCCTTCGCCGCCGAGGCGGACGGTTTCGTCCCCGGTGAGGGCGGGGCCGCCCTGGTGCTGCGTCGCCTAAACGACGCGCAGATCGACGGGGACGAGGTGCTGGCCGTGGTCGCCGGGACCGCTATCGGCAACGACGGGCGGGCGTTGAGCATCCTCGCGCCTAACCCGCACCGGCAGTGGGAGGTGATCGCGCGGGCGTACCGGGAGGCCGGTGTGGACCCGGGCCAGGTGTCGTACGTGGAGGCCCACGGCACCGGCACCGAACTCGGTGACCCGGTCGAGGTACGGTCCCTGGCGGCGGCCTACCCACCGCCGGCCGATCAGGTGCCGCGCGGGCTGGGTTCGGTGAAGACGAACCTCGGTCACCTGCTCAACTCGGCCGGTTTCCCGGCCCTGCTGAAGGTGGTGCTGGCGCTGCGGCACCGGTACCTGCCGCCCACCCTGCACCACACCCGACCCAGCCCTCGCTGCGACCTGGCCGCCGCCGGTTTCGAGGTGGTCACCCAGGGACGGCCCTGGACCGCACCGGGCCCCCTGGTCGCCGGGGTGAACAGCTTCGGTTTCGGCGGGACGAACGCTCACGCGATCCTGCGCGAACCCCCAGCCACCGTGCCCGGCGGGCCGGGCGGGTCCGGCGGGCCGGAGATCGGCCTGGCCACCCTGAGCGCGCATTCGGTGCCGGCGCTTCGGCAGGCGGCTCGGGACCTCGCCGCCCATCTGCGGGCCCATCCCCACCTGGCCGAGGCGGATGTCTGCGCCAGCTCCGGCACCGCCCGCGACGACGCCGCGTACCGGGTGACGGTCGTCGCCGACGGTGAGTTGGCCGCCCGGCTGGACCGGGCCGCCGAGTTGCTGGATGAGCACCGCGAGCCGGTGGGCCGACGACCCCGGACGGCGTTCGTCTTCCCCGACGGCCCGCCGACCCCGGCGGCGGTACGCGATCTGCACGACCGACTGCCGGCCTTCCGTGACCGGCTGACCGAGGTCGCCGCCCCGACCGTACAGGGCCGACCACTGCTGACCTGGTGTCTGACCGGCTCCGCCGATCCGCAGGTCGCCCGGCAGGTGGCGGTGGCGGTCGGGCTCGCCCTGGTCGGTCAGCTCACCGACTGGGGCGTACGGCCGGACCGGCTGTTCGGTGTCGGCGTCGGTGACCTGGCGGCGGCGGCAGGCCGAGGTGAGCTGGACCCGGCCGAGGCGATTCGCCGCGCCGCCAACGCGACCCCATCGACCGAGCCGGAGCTGCGCATCGCGCTGAAGCAGCTGTGCGCCGACGGGTACGACACCTTCGTCGACCTGGGCGCTTCGGGCCGGCTGCGCGCCGTGTCGCCACACGTCGGGGTCAACCCGGCACGGGTGTTGACCGTCCTGGACGGGCCGCAGGCCACCGAGGCTGTGCTGGCGGCGGTAGGACAGCTGTGGGCCCTCGGTGGCCCGTTGGACCGGGCCGCTCTGCACGCCGGCCGGCGGCGGGTGCCGGTGCCGACATACCCGTTCCAACGACGGTCTCATCCGCCATCGCCGCTGCTACCCCTGCACCGGGTCACCTGGCGGGAGACGCCGTCGGCCACCGGCGGGCCGGGAGCCGTGGTCGGCCGCGACCTGCCGGGCCGGGTGCGGTTGCGCGGCCCGGGTGCCGGCGGTGACCTGGCCGCCCGACTCGCCACGGCACTGCGCGAACGCAGCGTCAGGGTCCAGGTCACACCGCAGACCGACGACGATACGCCGCCGGAGCTGACCGTGCTGCTCGCCGGCGACGCGGTCGACCTGGCGGAGGTGGCCGACCTCGATCGCGCCGTGGCCGACCAGGTAAGCGCGGTGCGTGCCCTGCTCGACGAGCCGGACGACCGGCTGGGGCGGCTACTCGTGGTCACCGAGGACGTCCAGGTCACCGGGCACCACGAGCGTCCCCGCCCGGTGCAGGCGGTGCTGGGCGGACTGTGCGCGGCGCTGGCCGACGAGCGACCGGGCCTGCGGGCCCGGATGGTCGACCTGTCCAGCGTGGACGACCTGGCCGTCCGGGTGGAGGCGGTGTGCCGGGAGTTGTCCGATCTGCACCTGGCCGAGGCCACGGCGCACCCCGCCGACCAGTTGACCGGGCTGGCCTGGCGGGCCGGACGCCGACTCGAACGGCACCTGGTGCCGGTGTCGACCCCGGTTTCGCAGCCGGGTACGGCACCGTCCGATGACGTGCACGTGATCCTCGGCGGTGGTGGCGGGCTCGGCGCCGAGTTGGCCCGTACCCTGGCCCGTCGGAGACGACCCACCCTGCTGCTGGCCGGGCGGTCGGCCCAGGCCCCGGCCGGTCTGCTCGACGAGTTGGCCGCGGCCGGTGCCACCGCTACCTACCAGCGGTGCGACGTGACCGTGCCGGCCGATGTCGACGCCCTGCTCGCCAGGCTGCCCCGGGTGGGGACCGTCTGGCACGCCGCCGGCACGGTCCGGGTCGGCACCCTGGCGGCGAAGTCGATCCCGGACATCCTGGCGGTGCTGGCACCCAAGGTACGCGGCAGCTACCTGGTGGAGGAGTCGCTGCGCCGGCAGGGTCACCACCGGGCGGCGCTCGTCGGTTTCTCCTCGGTCAGCGCGGTGCTGCCCGGCCTGGCCGCCGCGATCGGCGACTACGCGGCGGCCAACGCCTTCCTCGACGCCTTCGCCGCCGCCCATCGGGCGACCGGCCGCCCCTTCCAGGCGGTCGGCCTCGCCGCCGTCAGCGACACGGGGATGGCTGCCCGAGGTAGCGCTCGCCACGACCTCCCCGGCTCGCTGACCGCGCGGGCCGCGCTGGACGCCTTGCTGGCTGCCCGGGAGGTCGACGCCGCCCACCTGATCGTCGCGGACCGGCGAGCGTCGACCGCGCACTCGGCGGCCGTCGCCCGACGGGGTCAACACGTCGATGGCCGCGTGCAGGCACACGGCGACCGGTCCGCCGGTCCGGCTGCCCAGCCGGTCGAGCCCGGGACCGCCGAGATCGCCAAGGCGGGCGAGGTTTCGGCCAACAGGTCGGCACGTCATCAGCATTCGGATGTCGAGGAACTGGCGCGACTGCTGCGCCGACTGCTCGCTGAGCCCCTGCACCGCCCCGGCGACCAGATCGCCGACGACGACTCGTTCCTCGCCCTCGGACTGGACTCCCTGGCCGCAGTCGACCTGGTCAAGCGACTGGAGGACGAACTCGGGCGGCAACTGCCGGTCACCTTATTCTTCGAGTACACCACGGTCGCCACCTTGGCCGCCGCGCTGGCGGAACCCGACCCGGGACGACCCCCGGCCCACCCGGCCGCACCGTCGCCGGAGGTGGCGCGCCCGGCGGCGGGCGAGGGATCACCGGCCGGTTCGGTCGCCGAGGGGGAGCCGTTCGCCCTCACTGCGGTGCAGCGGGCCTGGTTCGTCAACGAGAAACTGCACCCGAGCATGGCCGGGTACGCCTTCGTCCGGCAGACCGTCACAGGGCCACTGGAGGCGAGGCTGCTCGACCGGGCCCTGACCGGCCTCGTCGCCCGGCATCCGATGCTGCGGGTGCGCCTCCTCGCCGACGTCACCGCCCCCCGGCAGGTGATCGTGCCCCCGGCCGCCGCCGCGATCAGCCTGGACGTACGGCCCCTGACCGGTGAGCTGACCGCACTGGAGGAGCAGCTCTGCAACACGCCGGTGGATCTGACCCGGCAACCGCCGCTGCGGGCGGTGCTGGCCCAGGAACGATCCGACCGCTCGCACCTGATCCTGGTGCTGCACCACGCCGCCGCCGACGGGTTCAGTCTCCACCTGCTCAGCGAACAACTCTGGGCGGACTACGGCCAACTGGTGACGGGACGCATCCCCACGGTGCCGCCGGCCATCGGCAGTTTCGCCGCCTTCGCCGCTGCCCTCACCCCGCCACGCAAGACGGATCTGGCGTACTGGCGTCGGAGGTTCGACGATCCGGGGTGGACGCTGCGGCTGCCGTACGACGGCGACCCGGGGGGCCTGCCCGCCCCGCCCTGCGTCACCCACACCGACGAACTGGACCCCGCGCTCGTGGCGCGGCTGCGCGAGCGGGCCGCCGACGCCGGTGTCTCCCTGTTCCACCTGCTGCTCGCCGGGTATCTGCGGTGCCTGGCTAGGTGGAGCGGGCAGCGCCGGGTGCCGGTCAACGTGGCGCGGGCCGGCCGGGACGCCCGGATGTCCGGCATCGAACGGCTCGTCGGGCCGTTCGCCGACACCCTGCCGCTGCTGGTCGAGGTGGACCCGTCCGAGTCGGCCGCCCGGCTGGCCGACCGTCTCCGACAGTCCTGGACCGAGGCACAGCGGCACGGCTCGGTGTCCAGCCTGGACCTGGCCCGGCTGCTACCGACGACCGACAGCGGCCCGCGCACCGCCAGCCCGGCCGGGTTCAGCTTCGCCCGGTTCCCGGTCGACACCGATCCCGACTGCCCGGTGACGGTCACCCCGACGGCGGCCGGCTCCGGCTCCGCCGCCACCGGGCTCAGCCTGCTGTGGTGGGAGTCGGGGACGACACTGCGGCTGTCCTGGAACTTCCCGCTGCGGTTGTTCCGACGGCAGACGGTGGCCCGGCTCGCCGCCGAGCACCACCAGGAACTCGTCGACCTCGCCACCGGGCGGCAGCCCGGCGATCAGGATCGCCGCGTACGACCGGAGCCCGCCGCCATGGACGTCAGCGCCCGGATTCGGGCGGTGTGCCGGCGTACCCCGGACGCTCCGGCGGTCACCGACGGTCGGCGTACGGTGACCTACCGGGAACTGGACCAGGCCGCCGACCGGGTGGCGGCGCTGCTGCTCGCCCACGAGGTACGCCCCGGCGAACACGTAGGGCTGCTCACCGCCCCCGGCCCGAATTCGATCATCGGGGTGGTCGGGATCCTGCGCGCGGCAGCGGCCTGGGTGCCGCTGGACGCCGCCCATCCCCCGGCCCGGCTGGACGGACAACTGCACCGCGCCCGCGTCCGGGTGGTGCTGCACGACGACGACTGCGCGACCACGGCCGCCCGACTCGACGGCACGGCGGTCCGACTCGACGGCACGATGACCCGGCTGGACGTCCCGGCGGTTCCGCTGGACGGCCCGACGGTCCGGCCCGGGGATCCGACGGCCGGGCCGGACGACACCGCGTACGTGATCTTCACGTCGGGCTCGACGGGACGGCCGAAGGGGGTGCCGATCACCCACCGGTCGATGACGA
Organism: Micromonospora sp. NPDC048871; assembly: GCF_043198155.1. Taxonomy (NCBI): domain Bacteria; kingdom Bacillati; phylum Actinomycetota; class Actinomycetes; order Micromonosporales; family Micromonosporaceae; genus Micromonospora; species Micromonospora sp. NPDC048871. The sequence goes on from NZ_JBICUM010000004.1 coordinate 488,561, forward strand.
ACTACCTCGACTGGGCCATCGACACCTTCGGCTACCGCGCCGGTGACCGGCTGGCCCAGACCTCGTCGATCTGTTTCGACGCCTCGGTCCGGCAGATCCTGGCACCACTGCTGGTCGGGGCCACGGTGGTCACCTTCGCCCGATCGGAACTGCGCGACCCGCAGGTGCTGCTGTCCCGGTTGGAGCGGGACCGGCTCACCGTGTGGAGTTCGGTGCCCACCCTCTGGGAACGGCTGCTGCGGGCCGCCGAGGACCGCACCACCCGCGAGGGGGTACGGCCGGATCTCAGTGCCCTGCGGTGGGTCCACGTCGGCGGGGAGGAGTTGTCGCCGGTGCCGGTACGCCGGTGGTTCGACCTGTTCGGTGACGGCTGCCGGATCACCAACCTGTACGGCCCCACCGAGACGACGATCAACGCCACCTGGCATCTGATCGACAACCGCCCCGACGAGGCGGTACGCCGACTGCCGATCGGTCGGCCCGTCGGCGGGGCCCGGATCCGCGTGGTCGACCCGGACGGCAACCCCTGCCCACCCGGGACGGCCGGCGAGCTGCTGATCGGCGGCGTCGGCGTCACCACCGGCTACCTCGATGAGCCCGCGCTGACCGTCACCGCCTTCACCCGGCTCGACGGCGAACGGTACTACCGCAGCGGCGACCGGGTTCGCGCCATCGCCGACGGCACCCTGGAGTTCCTCGGTCGGCTCGACGACCAGGTGAAGATCCACGGGCACCGGCTGGAGCCCGGTGAGATCGAGGCGGTGCTGCGTACCCATCCGGCGGTGACCGCCGCGACCGTGCTGCACCAGGCCGAACCCCATCCACGGCTGCATGCCTTTGTCGCCACCAGACCGGGAACCGAGCCGACGGTGGCCCAGTTGCGTGAGTATCTCGCCGCCCGGCTGCCGGAGCCAGTGGTCCCGGCGCGCATCCATCTGCTCGACACGCTTCCGTTTACTCCCACCGGAAAGGTCGACCGGGACCGGCTGCGTGCACTCGGCGGCTTCGCACCCGCCGCCGGCCCGAAGCGACTCCCGGCACCCGCCGCTCCGGAGCGGCTTGCGGCACCCGCCGGTCCGGACGCCGCTGGCGGCGGACACACCGCAACCGAGGCGAGGCTGGCCCGGATCTGGGGTGAGCTGCTCGACCTGCCGACGATAGCGCCCGACGACGACTTCTTCGCCCTCGGCGGCGACTCCATCCTTGCCCTGGAGGTCTTCGCCCGCGTCCAACAACAGTTCCCGGCCGCACCGAGCCCGACCGTCATCTACCAGCACCGAACCCTGCGGGCTCTCGCCGCCGAGATCGACGCCACCGCTGCCCCGCGCCGTACCACCGACGGCACGGGCCGCACCACCGCAGCCATGGGCCGGGTCAGCGGCCCGGCGGACCGGCCCTACCCGGTGACGGCCACCCAGCGCGGTTTCCTGCTCGCCGACGCCATCGCACCGGGCGACGGCACCGCCTGGCTGGCCCGGCTACGACTGCGCGGCCGGCTCCGTCGCGACGTCCTCCAGCGCGCCGTCGACCTGCTGGTGGCCCGGCACCCGATGCTGCGTACCGTCTTTCCCACCGGGGCCCGTCCCCCGGTCCAGCAGGAGCTTCCCACCTCGCTACGGCTGCCGGTCGGCTACCGGGCGGTCGCCGGCCCCGCCGAGGTGGGCACCCTGGTCGCCGAGGAGCGCGGCCGTCGCTTCGAGCCGTGGGCCTGGCCGCTGCTGCGACTGCAGTTGCTGGGGCTCGCCCCCGACGACCACATCCTGCTGGTGCACGCCCACCACCTGATCGGTGACGGCTACAGCGCGGCCCTGCTCGGCCAGGAACTGCTGACGGTCTACCGCCGGCTGGTGGCCGATCAGCCCGACGGACTGCCTCCGCTGCGCACCCACTTCCGCGACTACGTCGATCTGCTGGCCGAGCGGGCCGCCGGCCCACCCGACCCGGAGGCCCACGGCTGGTGGCGCGGACGCTTCGGCACCCCGTACCGGCCGCCGGTGCTACCCGCCCCCGGCAGCGCGCCCGACCCGGGCGGTACCTCCGAGCCGGTCTGCGGCTTCACCCTGGACGGGACCGTGGTCGCCGGGCTGCGCCGGCTGGCCGCCTCGGCGGCGACCACCCTGTACGCCCCGGTGCTGACCGCGTACCACCGGGCGGTGGCCCGGTTCACCGGACAGGACGACCTGGTCATCGGCCTGGCGCTGACCGGTCGGGATCATCCGCTGCCGGACCTGCACCGGATCTTCGGCCCGTGCGCGGCGATGCTGCCGCTGCGGCTGGAGGGCTCGGCCGGCTTCGCCGAACAGCTCGCCCACATCGGGGCCGAGGTCGCTACTGCCCGCCGGTACGACGATCCGCCGTCGATCGCGGCGGCCGTGCCCACCGGCCCGGGCGGCACCCCCATCGGAGCGCAGTTCTTCTTCAGCTTCCTGGACTTCTCCGCCCGCACCCCGCTACCGGCCGCCGCAGCGAATACGGCATCACGCGAGGTCGTCGATGCACCGTCGCCGACGGTACTCGACACCCCGCCCCCCGTGCCGAGCGATGCCGATCGGCTCAGCCTCGACTGGGACGCCGACAGTGAACTGGCGCCACCGCCCCTCGGGACCGACCTGTTCCTGACCGCGCGCCCCGAGCGGGACGGGCTCCGGGTCACCCTGCGCGGCTGTCCCGCCACAGTCACCCCGGCCGAGCTGCGCCGGCTCGCCGACTGGCTCCGCGCCGACCTGACCGCCGCCGCCGAGCACACCGACCCGGCCCGTGGGGACCAGCCGGCCACGCCGGCCGTGGTCACCGGTGACGCCGCCGTCGTGCCGGCGACGACGGCCGTTCCCGGCCGACCGACCAGGCTGGCCGCGGCCATCGTCGGCTACCTGCCGCCGCCGGCCCAGCTCGCCGCGATCGCCGGGCTGCCCGCCGGCAGCCTGCCCCGGGCCCAGCTACGCGAACTGCTCTTTCCCGGTGGCCGGCCGCGTCTGCTGGAGCAGTTGACCACGCCGCTGGGCGTCTCCGGCTTCGTCTGCCTGCCCCGGTTCGCCGACGAGCTGACCGCCGCCGGGGACGCCCTCGCCGACGAGACCGCCGAGGCGGTGGACCTGGCCGCCCGCCTCGGCGCCCACTGCGTGTCGCTGGCCGGGATGATTCCCGCCCGCACCGGCTACGGCCTGGGGGTGCTGCGCCGTACCCGCAGCGGGGTGGCGGTGACCACCGGCCATGCCGTCACCGTCGTCTCCGTCGTCCGCACGGTGCAGGCCGCGCTGGCCGCCACCGGGCGCAGCCTCGCCGGCCGCGACCTAGCCGTGGTCGGTCTCGGTTCGATCGGGTTCTCCGCGCTGCGGCTGTTGCTCACCCGGGCCGACCAGCCGCCCGCCCGACTCGTGCTCTGCGACGTTCCCGCCGCCGCGCCCCGACTGGGCGAGCACGCCGCGCGACTGCGGGCGGACGGCTTCGCCGGCACCATCGAGGTGTGCCCGTCGGCACCGGGAATCGCCCCGGCCGGCTACACGGCAGACGTGATCATCGCGGCGACGAGCGCGGCCAGCGCACCGATCGAGGTCGACCGGCTGGCACCCGGCACCATCGTGGTGGACGACTCCTTCCCGCCCGCACTGGACACCGGAAAGGCCCTGACCCGGATGCGCCGCGACCACGACATCCTGGTGGTCGGCGGTGGGCTCCTGGGCGTCGGCGAGACCGAACGCGACATACCCGGGGACCTGCCGCCGGTGCCGGTCGACGGCAACGTGCTCGGGCTGCCCGGGACGATCGCCTCCTGCCGGTTGGAATCGCTACTGTGGTCGACCGCTGCGGACCTGCCGCTGGTGCACGGCCTGGTGGACGACGCGACCGCAGCGGCGTACGCGCGGGCGCTCACCGAGGCCGGCATCGACGCCGCGCCCCTGCACCTGCTGCACCACCCGATCGGGCCGGAGTTGCTCGGGAGGTTCGGCCGCTAGTTACTCAGCTGCGCCCGTCGTGGCTCGGCCTTACGCTTCCGACCAGCGGTGGTCGGTCGACGGTGACCGGGCCGGCGGTGCGGTCGAGGTGGTCGGTCTGCGGAGCGGAGATGAGCAACGAGATGGCATGTCACCTGTTCGCGCTCTGCGTCGACGCCCATGAACCGTCGCGGCTCGCGCGCTTCTGGTCGGAACTGCTGCAGTGGAGCGTGACGGACGATCCACTCGACGGAGTCGCCCTTCTGCCCACCGACGACACCGGCTTCCGGCTTCGCTTCCTCGCGCGCCAGGAGCCCAAGATCGGCCAGAACCTGATGCACTTCGACCTGACCAGCACCTCCCTGGAGGACCAGCGGCAGACGGTGGCCAGGGCGTTGGCGCTCGGCGGGCGGCACGTCGACGTCGGGCAGGGCCCCGAGGATCAGCACGTGGTCCTCGCCGATCCCGAGGGCAACGAGTTCTGCGTCATCGAACCCGGCAACAACTTCCTCGCCGAATGCGGGTTCGTCGGCGCGCTGGCCTGCGACGGATCGCAGCAGGTCGGCTACTTCTGGGCTGCCGCGCTCGGCTGGCCGCTGGTGTGGGACCAGGATCAGGAGACCGCGATCCGATCGCCGCACGGCGGCCCGAAGATCACCTGGGGCGGCCCACCACTGATGCCGAGGTTGGGCCGTAACCGCCTGCACTTCGACGTCGTTCCCCCGCCCGGCGGTGACCAGCAGGCAGAGGTCGACCGCCTCCTCGCCCTCGGTGCAACCCGAATCGACGCCGACCTCGGTGCGACCCGCCGGGGCGAGACCGGCCGGGGCGACGCCAGTCTGAGCGAAACCGGCCGGGTGGCGATGGCTGACCCCGACGGCAACGAATTCTGCGTCCTCACTGCCTGACGCGTACTCGCCCTACAGCGTGTGGGAGCCGTTTCGGCGGTATGGCGGTGTCCGGGTGGGTGGGTGACCGTCATACCGCCGAAACGGCGGATCGGTTGAGACCGGGATCAGAAGTCGTCGTCGAAGTTGACCGTGCCAATCACACCGACCTGGTAGGCCGAGACGCGGCGTTCGAAGAAGTTGGACAGTTCCTGTACGTCCTGCAGTTCCATGAAGGCGAACGGGTTCGTCGAGCCGTACATCGGTTCGATGCCGAGCATCGCCAGTCGCCGGTCGGCCACGTGTTGCAGGTACTGGCGCATGTCGGCCAGCGGCATCCCGGAGACGCCCTGCTCCAGCAGGTCGGCGGCGAACTGGACCTCGCAGTCGACCGCCTCGGCCAGCATGTCGCGGACCTGCTGCTCCATCTCGACGTCGAAGAGGTCGGGCTCCTCGGCGCGTACGGTGTCGACCACGTCGAAGGCGAAGGCCATGTGCATCGACTCGTCGCGGAACACCCAGTTGGTGCCGGAGGCCAGCCCGTGCAGCAGCCCTCGGGAACGCAGGAAGTACACGTAGGCGAATGCGCCGTAGAAGAACAGTCCTTCGATGCAGGCGGCGAAGCAGATCAGGTTGAGCAGGAACGCCCGCCGGTCCTCCCGCGTCTTCAGTTCCCGCAACTCGAAGATCGAGTCGATCCACTTGAAACAGAACTCGGCCTTGCGGGCGATCGACGGGATGTTCTCCACCGCCGCGAACGCCTCGTACCGTTGCTTCTCGTCGGGCACGTAGGTGTCCAGCAGGTTCAGGTAGAACTGGACGTGCACCGCCTCCTCGAACAGTTGCCGGGAGAGATAGAGCCGGCCCTCTGGGGAGTTGATGTGCTGGTAGAGGTTGAGCACGAGGTTGTTGGCGACGATGGTGTCGCCGGTGGCGAAGAAGGCGACCAGTCGGGACACCAGGTGCTGTTCGGCCGGGGAGAGCTTGGCCAGGTCGGCGAGGTCGGCGTGCAGGTCGACCTCCTCGACGGTCCAGGTGTTGCGGATCGCGTCCTTGAACCGGTCGAAGAACTGCGGGTAGCGCATCGGTCGCAGGGTCAGGTCCATGCCGGGGTCGAGCAGCATCTGCCGCTCCCCTGGGCTGGCGCCGGTGCTGGTGCTGGATTCGGAAACGGTGGTCACTGGCAGGCCTCGCAGCTTTCGGGGTTCTCCAGGGAGCAGGCCAGTGCTTCGTCATCACTCACCGCGACGATCGGCGTGACGGCGACGGTGGCCTGCTGGATCCGGGTCGCGGGTCGCGACCGCAGGTAGTAGGTGGTTTTCAGCCCGGACTTCCAGGCGTAGAGGTACATCGAGGAAAGCTTGCCGATGGTCGGCGCGCTGATGAACAGGTTCAGCGACTGCGACTGGTCGATGAAGGGGGCACGGGCGGCGGCCAGGTCGATCAGCGCCCGTTGCGGCAGTTCCCACGCGGTGCGGAACAGCTGCCGCACCGCTTCGGGCAGTTCGGCGATGCCCTGCACCGACCCTTCGGCGCGTTTGATCTGCTCGCGGATCGACGCGGTCCACAGCCCGCGCGCCTTGAGTTCGCGTACCAGGTAGGTGTTGATCTGGAGGAACTCGCCGGACATCGTCTCGCGTTTGAACAGGTTGGACACCTGCGGCTCGATGCACTCATAGCAGCCGGCGATCGAGGCGATGGTGGCCGTCGGCGCGATCGCCACCAACAGCGAGTTCCGCAGGCCGTGCGCGGCGATCGTCTCGCGCAGCGCCGCCCACCGCTGCACCTGGGTGACGTCGGCACCCCACAGATTCGGGTGCAGCTCACCGCGCGCGGCCCGGGTTTGCGCGTACGCCGGGTGCGGGCCGAACTGCTGGGCGAGCTGCGCCGAGGTCTCCAGGGCGGTCAGCAGGATCTCCTCCTGCACCCGGCTGGACAGCTCCCGAGCCTGCGCCGAGTCGAACGGCAGCCGCAGAGTGAAGAACGCGTCCTGCAAGCCCATCAACCCGAGCCCGACCGGACGCCAGCGCGGATTCGACGCCGCCGCCTGCTCGGCCGGATAGTAGTTGATGTCGATCACCCGGTCGAGGAACACCACCGCAGTGCGTACCGTAGCCCGCAGTTTCTCCCAGTCGACGCCGTCCGCGGTGACGTGCGCGGCCAGGTTGATCGACCCGAGGTTGCACACCGCCGTCTCGGTGTCGTTGTTGACCTCCAGGATCTCGGTGCACAGGTTCGACAGGTGGATGATGTTGCCCGGTGCGCCGGTCTGGTTGGACAACCGGTTCGCCGCGTCCTTGAACGTCATCCACCCGTTGCCGGTCTGCGCGAGGGTGCGCATCATCCGCCCGTACAGGTCGCGGGCCTTGACCGTCTTGACGGCCTTCTTCTCCGCCGCCCGGTACGCCTCGTCGAACTCCTCGCCGTACAGATCGGGCAACTCGGGGGCGTCGGAGGGGTCGATCAGCGACCAGTCGCCGTCGGCCTCCACCCGGCGCATGAACTCGTCCGGAATCCAGTTGGCCAGGTTCAGGTTGTGCGTACGCCTCGACTCCTCGCCGGTATTGTCCCGCAGCTCCAGAAACTCCTCGATGTCCGGGTGCCACGGCTCCAGGTAGACGCAGGCCGCGCCCTTACGACGGCCACCCTGGTTGACCGCCGCCACCCCGGCGTCGAGGGTCTTGAGGAACGGCACGATACCGTTCGACCTACCGTTCGTGCCCCGGATCAACGCGCCCCGGCCCCGCACCCGCGACCAGGAGATGCCGATACCGCCGGAAAACTTCGACAGCTTCGCCACCTGGTGATACCGCTCGTAGATCGAATCGAGTTCGTCGCGGGGCGAGTCGACCAGGAAACACGACGACATCTGGGTGTGCCGGGTGCCGGAGTTGAACAGCGTCGGTGAACTCGGCAGATACGCCAGGCTGGACATCAACCGGTAGAAACCGATCGCCTCACCCGGCGACTGCGACAACCCGCACGCGACCCGCAGCAGCCAGTACTGCGGGGTCTCCACCACCAGGCGGGTCTGCGGATGCCGCAACAGATACCGGTCCGCGACCGTCCGCAGCCCGAAGTACTCGAACCGCAGATCACCCTCCGGATCGACCGCATCGTCCAGCTTGCGGGCATTGCGGGCCACGAACGCGGCGGTGGCGTCCCCGATCAGCCCCAAACCGTGGGCGTACCGGATCGACTGGCTGAAGCTCGCCACCTGCTGCCCACGAACCTCCTTGTCCACGTACGCGGCCAGCAGCCGCGCCGCCAGCTTCGAGTACTGCGGCTCCGCGCTGATCAACTCGGCGGCCGTCTGGATCGACAACTTGTCCAGCTCAGCCGTGGTCGCCCCGTCGTACAGACCGCTGATCGTCTTCGTCGCCACCCGCAACGGGTCGACCTCGTCCAGGTCGGCGACCCAGCGCTCCACGGCCTTGACGATCTTGTTGACGTCCACCGGCTCGGTGTCGCCGTTGCGTTTACGGACCTGCATCACGTGCCGGCGTTGTTCCGGCCCTGCCTGTTCCCGGGTCACCGTCATGGTCCCTCCTCGTACCGGTCGGTGAAGGTCGACGGGCACGCGGGAGGACGCCGCCGGTCACCGGACGGCCTGACTGCCGTCTATGACCAGCTGATGGCGTCGGCCGTCCCGCGCGGCCTTCGACCGCCGCACACGTACGCGCGCGGCGCGCTGGCAGGTCTTCGGACTCGTGGGCGTGTTAGTGCCTACTGGCCGTCGCTTCCCAGACCTGGCGGGCCCAGTGCTTAGTTGACGGCGGTCGTTCCCACTCACCGCTGCGGGGCAGTCCCGGAATTTCACCGGGTTCCCTCTTGCCTCGGCCGTCGTGGAGTGACGGCCGAACCAGCTGCAGGCAACACTATATATGGGAACGTGCCAGGAACCTCAACACCAGATGGCGTATCGCAGCACGCATCGATCGGACTACCGACCGAGCGCGACGACAGGCGACGACAGCGCCGGACCCGCGCAACTTTCCGAAAACTTCCGGAAGTTCTGGCCATCGGGATGGGCTCGACATAACATGCACGCGCTTGGATCTGTCCGGAAACCCGATGTCAGGCACCCCCACCACTGTCCAATTTGCGTAAGGGACCAGTCGATGCGCCTGTGGAATCCGTCCCATCGATCACGACGCCGATCACGCACTCTCGCCGTACTGTGCTCGGCCGCGCTCGTCGCGGCCGTCACCGTCGCCCCCACCCCGGCCGCCGCCGCCGAGGTCGTGCTCAACAACGACTTCGAGTCCGGCTCGTACGCCCCCTGGGGGCCCCGGGGTGAGGTGACCCTCGCCCTCGCCGAGGAGGGACGCGACAGCGACAGCAGCCTGTCCGTCACCGGCCGCACCGCCGACTGGCAGGGCCCCGCCACCAACGCGACCACCCTGCTGCGGCCGGGCATCCGATACACCGTCAGCGCGTGGGCGAAACTTCCGGCCGGCACCGAGGGCACCGCCGGGGTGCACTTCACCGTCGAGTCGACCCCGGCCGGTGGTGGTGACAACACCTACACCTGGATCGGCGACAACGTCAGCACCACCGCCGACGAGTGGGTACGCATCGGCGGCGAGTACACCCTGCCCACCGGCCTGGACGCCGCCACCCTGTACGTGGAGGCCGAGGGCACCACCCCGTTCCTGCTCGACGACGTGCTGATCACCGCGCCGGAGGACGGCGGCGGCGGACCGGCGCCGGGCACCATCGTCATCGACACCGACTTCGAGGACGGCCTGGACGACTGGGGGCCACGCGACGGCGGCCCGGGGGCCCCGAGCGTCACCATCACCGATGTCGCGCACGGCGGCACCTCGGCCGCACTGGTCAGCGACCGGGTCAACCAGGGTGCCGGGCTGGGTCGGGACGTCACCGGCCTGTTCACCGCCGGGGTGACCTATGAGCTGAGCGCCTGGCTGCGGTTCGCCGAGGGACAGCCGGCCGACCAGATCTGGTTGAGCCTGGCCAGCACCACCGGGAGCAGCCAGTCCTTCAGCACCCTGGCCCAGTTCGAGACGATCACCAACTCGGGGTGGACGGAGGTGACCGCACGGTTCACCATGCCGGCCGCGGACAGCGCCTTCCTCTACTTCGAGACCCGCTGGCAGGGCGAGGACGTGCCCGGCAACACCAGCGACTTCCTCGCCGACGACATCGTCGTACGGGTGCCCGAGCCGCCGGTCATCGAGGACCTCACCCCGCTGCACGAGACCACGGAGTTCCCGGTCGGGGTGGCCATCGACAGCCGGGAGACCATCGGGGCCCCCGCCCAACTGCTGACCCGGCACTTCAACCAGATCACGGCCGAGAACCACATGAAGCCGGAGGCCTGGTACGACGAGGCGGGCAACTTCCGCCCGCACGAGCAGGCGCTGACCATGATGGACTTCGCCCGCGACAACGACCTGCGGGTCTACGGTCACGTGCTGGTCTGGCACAGTCAGACCCCGGCCTGGTTCTTCCAGGACTCCGCCGGGCAGCCGCTGACCACCTCGGCGGCCGACCAGCAGGTGCTGCGGGAGCGGCTGCGTACCCACATCTTCAACGTCGCCGAGTCGATGAGCGAGCGGTACGGCAAGTTCGGCTCCCCCACCAACCCGCTGTACGCCTTCGACGCGGTCAACGAGGTGGTCAGCGACAGTGGCGAGTACAGCGACGGCCTGCGCCGCAGCGAGTGGTACCGGATCCTCGGTGAGAGCTTCATCGACCTGACCTTCACCTACGCCGACGAGGCGTTCAACGAGGTCTACGCCGCCGAGGGCGCGGAGCGGCCGGTCACCCTGTTCATCAACGACTACAACACCGAGCAGAGCGGCAAGCAGGCCCGTTACCTGGCCCTGGTGCAGCGGCTGCTGGCCCGTGGGGTGCCGGTGCACGGGGTGGGTCACCAGTTCCACGTCTCGCTGGCCATGCCGGTCAGCGCGTTGGAGACCGCGTTGGAGACCTTCTCGGACCTGCCGGTCACCCAGGCCGTCACCGAGCTCGACGTCACCACCGGCACCCCGGCCACCCAGGCGAAGTTCATCGACCAGGGCTACTACTACCGGGACGCCTTCCGGATCTTCCGGGCGTACGCCGATGATCTGCTGACCGTCACGGTCTGGGGGCTCACCGACGGGCGTTCCTGGCGCTCCGGCAACGGCGGGCCGCTGCTGTTCGACGACAACCTGCGCGCCAAGCCGGCCTACTACGGGGCGGTCGACGGTGAGCTGCCGGCCCGGCTGCGTACCGCCAACGTCTTCGCCGGTGAGGTGCCGCTGACCGCCGCCGCGCCGACGGACCTGACCTGGCGCAAGCTGCCGCTGCACGAGGTGGAGGACGTCGCCCGGTTCCAGCTGCGGTGGGCGCCGGAGCACCTGACCGCGTACGTGACGGTCGACGACACCACGGTCTCCGACACCGACCGGGTCAGCTTCGTGCTGGGCGGTGAGACCTACCACGTGTCCCGCGACGGCAGCGGTGACGTGCCGGCCGTGGCCGTCGACCGGGAGGGCGGCTACCACCTGGTCGCCCACCTGCCGCTGACCGCAGCGGCCGAGGGTGACACCCGCACCCTGGACGTGCAGGTGCGGGACAACGACACCACCTCCGGGTGGAACACTCCGGGGGCGGTGGGCACCCTGACCCTGGTCGAGGAGCTGTCGTACCTGGAGGTGCGGCAGGCCGCCGAGGCGCCGGTGATCGACGGCTCGGTCGACGCCGCCTGGGCTAACGCCACCACGGTGACCACGGACAAGCAGGTCTCCGGCACCGACGGGGCCAGCGCCCAGGTCCGTACCCTCTGGCGGGGTCAGACCCTGTACGTGCTGGCCGAGGTGACCGACCCGGTGGTGGACGTCTCCGGCTCGGACCCCTGGATCCAGGACTCCGTGGAGATCTACGTCGACGCCGGCAACTTCAAGAACGGCAGTTTCCGGTACGACGACACCCAGATCCGGATCAACGCCGACAACGTGGTGTCGTTCGGCACCGGTGACGAGGGGTTCCAGGCGAACCGGCTGGAGAGCGCGACCGTGCGCACCCCGACCGGGTACACCGTGGAGGCGGCGATCAGCCTGCTCGAATACGGCGGCCTGGACACCTTCCACGGCCTGGACTTCCAGGTCAACGACGCCTCCGAGGGTACCCGGACGAGCATCCGCAACTGGGCCGAGCAGGAGGGTGCGGGCTACCAGAGCACCGCGCGTTGGGGAGTCGGCCGGCTGGTGGCCGGGTCCAATGTCGAGGTGGCCCTGAAGACCTTCACCCGGTGGTACTCCGACAGCGGTGGGGGTTACTGCGCGACCATCACCGCGACGAACACCGGCGACAAGCCGGTCGACTGGTCGGCCACCGTGCAGCTCGAAGGCGACATCTACGACGCCTGGAACTTCAAGCGGGAACGTCTCGCCGACGGTAGCTACCGGATCAGCGGGGTGGACTGGAACCGCACCCTGAAGCCGGGGGCCAGCACCTTCAGCGTGGGCTACTGCGCCAACCTGTAACGCACCGCACGACAGGAGGGCACATCCGGCCGGATGTGCCCTCCTGCGTCACCGGGCCGGTCAACTGCCGGCGACTCGAGTACGTTCGAGGCCGCTCGACGCGTTCGGCCGATCGGCTCAACCGGGTCAGGCGCGGCTGTCGCCGAGGGCCTTACCCACCTCCCGGGCGGACTGCAACGCCCCGGCGTGCATCTGGGCGGCCGTGTCGGTGAAGGAGTCGAGCGCGGGGTTGACCCCGACGAGGGTGAACTCCCGTTCGATCACGGTGAGGTCGGCGCCCCAGCAGTCGGCGATGATCCGACGCAGGTACGGGGTCGAGTGGTCCCACCCCTCGCGGGGAGTTCCGGCACCGTACGCCCCGCCCCGCACGGTGGCGAGCACGGCCGGCTTACCCGCCAGGAACGACCGGCCGGTCACCCGAGGGTCGGCGAACACCACATCCACGTACGTCTTGAAGTGCTGGGAGACGCCGTAGTTGTAGAGGGGTACGGCGAACAGCAGTGCGTCGGCGGCGAGCAACTCGTCCACGAGGGTCGCGGCCAGGGCGACCGCCTCCCGCTGCTCGGCGGTGTGCTCCTCGGTGGGGGTCATGCCGGCGGACAGCGCCGCGGCCCAGAGGGTCGACGGCAGGGTGTCCACCCCGACGTGACGACGGGTGACGGTGTCGCCGGGATGAGTGGCCAGCCACTCCTGCTCGACGAGGTCGGCGATCTCGCGACTGGCCGAACCGTGCGAACGGATGCTGGCGTCGAGACGGAACAAGGCCACTGGGACTCCCGGATGAGTAGGTTCAAGGTTGAACCCACTCTATACGAGTCTGTTCAAGCTTGAACAGAAAGAGAGTTCCCTCACTTCGGCGGCCGGCGGACGCCCGTACCCTTGGGGACATGCCCGAGGAACCTCGGTGGTTGACCGACCACGAGCGCGACGCCTGGCTTGCGCTGGCCAAACTGATGTTCAACCTGCCGGGCGCCCTCGACGCCCAACTCCTGCGGGACAACCATCTGACCCTGTTCGACTACTTCGTGCTCAGCGTCCTGTCCATGACCCCCGGACGCACCATGCGGCTCAGTGACCTGGCCAACCACCTCAGCTGCTCGCTGTCCCGCCTGTCGAACGTCGTCAAGCGTCTCGAACAACGCGGACTGCTCCGCCGCGCGCCCGACCCGGACAGTCCCCGCTACACCATCGCCGCCCTCACCGACGCGGGGTGGGATCTGGTGGTCACCGCCGCCCCCGGTCATGTCGCGGCCGTCCGGCACTACGTCATCGACGGTCTGACCCCGAGCCAGATCGACGCCCTGCGTGAAGTGGCCTGCCACGTGACCCGCCAGATCTCCCAGACCTCGGAGACCGGTCCGCGCCCCCACTGACGACCGGGCGGCGCGAGGTCCCGCGCTCGCGTGGACCTGCGGTGACCGGATGGTGGGGCGGGCCCGACCCCCACCCCACCACCCGGAGATCAGTTCCGCAGGGCCCACTGCTGGTTGGTGCCGCCGTGGCAGGCCCAGAGGTGGACCTTGGTGCCGTTGGCGGTGCCGTAACCGCTGGCGTCGAGACACAGTCCGGACCCGACCCCGGTGATGGTGCCGTTGCTGTTGACGTTCCACTGCTGGTTGGTCTGGCCGTTGCAGTCCCAGATGATCGCCAGGGTGCCGTTCGCGGTGCCCTGGCCGGAGGCGTCCAGGCACTTGTTGCCGTACACCATCAGTTGCCGGCCTGCCGTGTAGGTCCACCTCTGGTTGGTGCCGCCGTGGCAGTCCCACAACTGCGCCTGGCTGCCGTTGGTGGTGCTCGACCCGCCGATCTCCAGGCAGCGACCGGACTGGCCACCGACGATCTGCACGCCCTGCGGTGGCGGGTTGCCGCCCTGCGGCCCGGCGGCGGCCATCACGGCCTGGGCGCCGGCGGGCCAGTTGCCGCCGGTCACGGTCACATTGTTGGAGACGACATTGCCCCGGTCGCCGTTGGTCACATTGGTGCTGCCGTTGGTGGACCAGTTGCCGGTGACGGTGAAGTTGCCCATGTTCTCGGCGAACCAGTAGTTGGCCGTGGCCCAGGTGCCGGTCGAGGAGAAGACGTTGTTGCGGGCGGCGAAGAAGCGGGAGCCCTCGTCGAAGTAGAGCCCGAAGTGGCCGTTGGTCCGCAGGCAGTAGTTGTCGCTGATCATGGCGCCCGGGTTGGCCGACAGGGTGTAGATGCATCCGCCGTCGTTCATCTGCTGCATGACGTCGTGCACGTAGTTGCCGATGACCCGGTTGTTGAGCGCCGTGGTGCCGGTGCTGTAGCGCGGCTGGTAGTTGTACAGCCCTCGGTCGGCGTAGTGGTTGCTGCCCCCGGCGTCGTTGGAACCCCAGCCGTAGCCGACGGACATGCCGGTGTACGGCATGTTGTAGACCTCGTTGTACGAGATGGTGGCGTTGCTGACGTAGGTGGTCAGCACGGAGACGATGCCCCGGTACTCGATGCCCAGGTCGTGCAGGCGGTTGTTGCTGATGGTGATGTCCCGGTTGATCATCCGCTGGTCGCTCGGGTGATGGGCGTCGGCGCGTACCCCGCCGACCACGATGCCCCCGGCCGCGTTGCGGGCGATCTCGGACCTGGTGACGGTGATGTTGCTGGCCCCGAGGCCTACCCCGCTGGCGTGGGCGTTGGCGTCGTTGCCGATGCCGATGGCGGTCTGACCCAGGTTGACGAAGGCGGAGTCGCTGAAGGTGATGCTGTCGGCGGCCGAGATCTGCACCGCGGCCGGCATCTGCTGCCAGTTGGGTCGGGTGGCCTCGAACTGGGGGCAGCCGTTGTGGCAGGAGGTGAAGCTCGGCCAGTTCCAGTTGCCGAAGATGTACGCCCCGGTCTGCTGGTCGACGTAGCCCTGGTTGCTGCTGGCGCCCAGCCAACTCGTGCCGGTGAAGGTGATCCCGCTGAATGACACATGGTGCGCCGGTGCGGCGTAGGTGCCTCCGACCTGGAGCAGGGACTGCAACATGGGCAACTCCACCCGGGCGGTGGACATGCTCTGCCCGGCCAGCGGGATGTAGGACAGCGCCCCGGTGCCGGGGTCGAGATGCCACTCCCCCGGGGAGTCCAGGAACTCGTAGGCGTTGCTCAGGTACAGCGGACCGGGCCGGTGCGGGCTGGTGAAGGTGTCGTACCCGAAGTTGTTGTTGCTCCAGCCGGGCTGCTGCATCCGGATCAGGTTGCCGCTGATGCTCTGCACGGAGACGTACCGGTCGGTGAAGGAGTTGACGCTCTCCATCTGGATCCGACTCTGGTTGGCCAGGTTGTTCAGGTAGCTCAGGGCGCCGTTGGTGAACCGCATGCCGGTGCTGTCGGCGGTGAAGTCGTTCCGGCTGACCTGGGTGCGGGCCCGGGTGGCGAGGGCACCGTCGACATAGAGTTGCCGGGTGTCCAGTCCGGCGCCGACATCGGCCCGCCAGATGTTGCGGCCGGCGTCGACCAGCGACCAGCCGGTGACCGCCCGCGCGCCGCTGATCACCGGCCGGGCCGACGGTGCCGCCTGCCACAGCACCCGGTGGCCGTTGGTGCCGGAGTCCGCAGCGGTGAACCGCAGGGGCGAGGACAGCCGGTACACCCCGTCGGCCAGTTGGACGACGATGTCACCGGACATCGCGCTGTTGATCGCCCGTACCGCGGTCTGGGCGGCGGTCAACGAACACGGCTGGGCCGCGCTGCAACCGCTGCCGGTGCCGGATGGGGCGGCGTACAGGGTGGTGGTGGCCGCCAGGGCCGGTGCGGCGGAGGTGGCCAGGGCGGTGGCGGTGAGCGCGCCGGTGAGCGCCACCGCCGCGATCGCGGCCAGCACCGGTCTCGACGCGGTCGACACGGAAGGTACGGACACGGGGGTCTCCTTACCCGGGACGGATCTGGTGGTGGGTGTGGGCCGGACTCATACCGTCGTCTCGCCGCTCAGCCGAGGATTCCGCGCAGGTAGGCCAGGCCGTCCAGGGCCAGCCGGTCCGGGGAGGGGGCCAGGGGTCGCCAGATGGAGGCGGCGGTGGCGATGGTGTCGTTGTCCGGGGTGAACGACTCGATGCAGACCGCCCCCCGGTACCCGGTGGTGGCCAGCACGGCCAGCAGCCGGGGCCAGTCCAGGTGGTCGGCCCCGGGCGCCCCCCGGTTGGTGCCGCTGACCTGTACGTGTTTGAGGTGCGGGCCGGCGATGGCGAGGGCGGCGTACGGGTCGGCCTCCTCGATGTTCATGTGATAGGTGTCGATCATCAGGCCGACGTTCGGGGGCAGACCGTCGATCAGATCCAGGGTCTGCTCGATGGTGTTGACCACGCTGGTCTCGTAGCGGTTGAGGGCCTCCACCCCGATGGACACCCCCAGCTCCCCGGCGTGCTCGGCGACCGGTGCCAGGGCCTTGCGGAAGTCGGCGTAGCAGGCCGCCCGCTCGGCCCCGGTCATCCGCCAGGTCCGGCCCACGGAGGCGTAGACCGGCCCACCGACCGTCGGGGCACCCAGGGCCGCCGCGGCCGCCACACAACCCCGCAGGTACCCCGCCGTGGCCTCGACGACCTGCGGCGCCGCGTTGACCAGGTCCCGGCCGGGCGGGGTGACCGCGCAGACCCCGGCCGCGCTCAGGCCGTGGGCCGCCAGCAGGTCCCGGGTCCGGGCGGGGTCCCAGTCCCCCGGCTGCTCGACCGGCAGCTCGACCGCGTCGAAGCCGAACCGGGCGATCCGGGGCACCAGCTCGGCCAGGGCCGTGTCGTCGACCGGGGAGGCCCACACCCAGGGGTTGACGCCGATCTCGAACATCGGACCTACTTCCAGCGCTGGGGGTACCCGGGCAGGTCGGTGCAGCCGCACATCGCGTAGTGCAGCGGCGGCATGTCCGGGTCCAGGTAGCTGTCCAGGTTGTCCTGGGTGATCGTCGGCTGGGGCAGCTTCCACGGGCTGGGCACCGGCTGGCCGTCGAGGACCCGCAGGGCCGCGATGATCGGGGTGCGCCACTGGTAGGTCGGGTAGGTGGGTGCGATCGCGGTCAGGCCGGCCTCCTTCCACACCTTCAGGAAGTCGAGCTGGTCCTCACCGTTGATCGGGGGCACCGGCTTGCCGGCGTCCTGGAAGGCCTCGACGGCCGCCACCGCCACCGCCCCGGCGTCCATCCAGACCCCGTCGATGGTGCCGTACCGCTGGAGGTAGTCGTCGACGATCTTCTTGGTCTTGGCCGGGTCGCCGTCGGTGAACTCGACCCCGACCACCTCCACCCCGGCCTTGTCGAAGGCGACCTTGGCGGCGGACCAGCGGGTCTCCAGCACGTCCACCCCGGGCAGGATGCGCAGGGCCAGCACCTTGCCGCCGGGCTTCATCCGCTGGCTGACGAACTCGGCCCCGACGTGGCCGAAGCCGTACCCGCCGATGGGGTTGATGAAGGTCACCGGGCAGTCGGTGTCGACCCCCCGGTCGAAGACGATGACCGGCAGGCCGGTACGGCAGGCCGCCTCGACCGCCGGGGTCAGGGTGGCGGTCGTGTTCGGCGAGACGATCAGGGCGTCACAGTCGCGGCCCAGCAGGTCGTTGAGGTCGGCGATCTGCTTCTGGTCCTTGCCTTCGGCCTCGACGTGCACGAACTCCTTGATCCGGTCGGCCTGCGCGGCCACCTCGGCCTGCATGGTCTTGAAGCCGACCTGCCGCCAGGGGTTGTTCAGGGCCGCGTTGGAGAAACAGATCTTGTACGGGCCGGGCTTCTTGAAGGTCGTGGTCTCCGTCATGGTCGGGTTGAGGGCCTGCTCCCACGGCTTGTCGGCCGGCCCGGTCGCCGTGGCGTCCAGCAGGGCCAGTTCGGCGTCGTAGTCGGCCTGGTCGAAGAACTTCGACTGCTCGCCGGTGCCGGCGCCCGCCGGTGCGGAGGGGCTGCCCGATCCGGTGGCCACCGGGGTGTCCGTGGCGCAGCCGGCGAGGGTCAACAGGGTCACCGCGGCCAGCGCGGTCAGGCAACGTTTCAACGGAGGTCCCCTTATCTGGATGAGAGACGCCGGGCCGTGACCGCCACGGCGATCAGGATGATGGCGCCCTGCACGCTCGGCCGGAGCGCGCCGGAGACGCCGGAGAAGTTCATCAACGCGAAGAGCAGTTCCAGGGCCAGGGCGCCGAGCATCGCGCCGAGCACGGAACCCCGGCCGCCACCGAGGGCCACCCCACCGAGGACGACCGCGGTGATGGCGCCGAACTCCAGGCCCGCGCCGGCCTGGAAGGACACCCCGCCGTAGCCGCCGATCAGGATCGCGGCGACCGCCGCGGCCAGGCCACTGAGGACGAAGGCGATGGTGCGGGTACGCCACACCCGTACCCCGCTCAACTCGGCGGTGCGGGGGTTGTCGCCGACCGCGACCAGGGTCCTACCGAAGTCCGAGCGCATCAGCAGCATCGCGGCCGTCGCCAGGACCAGCAGGACCAGCAGGGCGTACGGGATCCGGCCTAGCAGCGGCACCTCCTCGACGGCGCGTCGGCCCAGTTGGCGGAACTGTTCGCTGAGACCCCCCTTGGGGGCGCCGTCGGACCACAGGTAGACCGCCCCGACGAGGATCAGGAACATCCCGAGGGTGGTGACGAATGAGGGCACCCGCAGCCGGGTGGTGATCAGACCGTTGACCAGGCCGACCAGGGCTCCTCCGGCGAGCAGCACCAGCACCACCGGCCATGTCCGTGACCCGTCGCTGTCGATCAGCCGGGCGGCGACCACGACCTGCGCGGTGACCAGGGATCCGACCGAGAGGTCGAACTCGCCGGAGACGATGACGAAGTACTGGCCGGCGGCGAGCAGGATGATCGGCGCCGACCGGCCGAGGAAGGACATCAGCGACGACGGGGTGAGGAAGTCGGGCTGCCGGATCCCGATGAGCACCAGCAGCACCGCCAGCAGCGCCAGGATCGGCAGGAGTCCACCGGGCCACCGCCACCGGGCGTGGCGGGCGACGGTCTGGGTGCTCACGGGGCCGCCTTCCGCAGGGTCCGCCGGGCGTAGACGGCCACCGCGGCGATGATGATCACGCCTCGGACGACCTGCTTGGCGAAGGAGTCCACCGCCAGCTGGTTGAAGATGGCGTCGATGCCGGCCAGCAGCAGCACCCCACCGAGGGTGCCGACCACCCCGCCCCTCCCGCCCGCCAGGGCGGTGCCGCCGATCACCACGGCCGCGATCGACTCCAGGTCGTAGAGGCCCTCCGTGCCGACCCGGGGTGCGCCGGAGCCGAGCCGGCTGGCCAGGTAGATCCCGGCCAGCCCGGCGCACAGCGAGCAGAGCACATAAGCGGTCACCCGGACCCGGTCGTTGCGGACCCCGGAGAGCCGGGCGACCTCCGGATCACCGCCGACGGCGATCAGGTGGTGACCGAACCGGGTCCGCGACAGCAGGAGCCAGCCGGCCCCGGCGACCAGGAGCAACAGCAGGAAAGCCAGGGGTACGGGTCCGACCCGCTGGTAGCCGAGGGTCTGCACCAGGGCCGGGGCGGTGCTGCCGGCCGGACCGTCGTACCTGCTGTCCAGGTAGCCCTTGAGCAGCAGCCCGACGCCCAGGGTGGCGATGAAGGAGTTGATCCGCAGGGCGGTGACCAGCAGTCCGTTGAACAGCCCGATGCCGGCGCAGACCAGCAGGGTGAGGCCGATCGCGGGCAGCAGGGCCCCGTCGCGGCCGTTCATCGTCTCGGCCGCCACCAGGGTGCTCAGGCTGACCACGTACGCCACCGACAGGTCCAGCGAACCGCCGAGGATGACCAGGGTCTGCCCTACCGCGACGAACCCCAGGCCGGTGGCGACATGCAGCAGGCTGACCGTGGTGGACTGGTTGAACAGTTGCCCGCCGTCGATCGCGACGACCAGCCAGCCGATCGCCAGGGTCAGGCCCAGGGCCACGAAGACCCCCGGCACCGGTCGGCGGGCGGGCGACAGGGGCAGGGCGCTCACGCCGCCGTCTCCCGTACGGTCCCGACCGCCAGGGCCAGCACGTCCTGCTCGGTGGCCCCGGCGGGCAGTTCACCGGCGATCCGACCGTCCCGCATGACGATCATCCGGTCGCTCATGCCGAGCAGCTCGGGCAGCTCCGAGGAGATCATCAGCACGGCCGCGCCGTCGCGGGCCAGTCGGCGGACCAGGTCATGGATGGCCGACTTCGCCCCCACGTCGATGCCCCGGGTGGGTTCGTCGAAGATCAGGATCCGCGGATCGACGGCCAGCCAGCGGGCCAGCACGACCTTCTGCTGGTTGCCGCCGGAGAGGTAGCGGATCTCCTGGTGGTCGCCGGCCGCGCGGACCTCGACGGCGGCCAGCAGGTCCCGCACCCGTACGGTGCGGGCGGCCCGGCCGGAGCGGCGGGCGAAGACCGCACGGCTGGCCAGCAGGGCGTTGTCGAGCACCGACTGGCGGGCGACGATCCCCTCACCCTTGCGGTCCTCGCTGACGTAGGCGATCCGGGCCCGCATCGCCGTACGCGGGGAACGGATCCGGATCGGGGTGCCGTCCACGGTGATCTCGCCCGTGCTGAATGGCACCGCCCCGAACAGGGCCCGGGCCAGCGCGGAGCGCCCGGAGCCTTGCAGGCCACCGACGCCGAGCACCTCCCCGGCGCGCAGCACCAGGTCGATGTCGCGCAACTTCCGGTTGCCGCCCCGGTGTACGGCCAGCCGGGCCGGGCCGATCTCCTGCCCGATGGCCCGGTCCGGGTAGTAGTGCGACAGCTCCCGCCCGACCATGTGCCGCACCAGGTCGGCGGGGGTGGTGTCCGGGGTACGCAGGGTGGTGACCCGTCGACCGTCCTTGAGCACGGTGATCCGGCCGGCCAGGTCGAAGACCTCGGTGAGCCGGTGCGAGACGTAGAGGATGCCGATGCCCTGCTCCTGAAGGCGGCGTACCAGGCCGTAGAGCAGGGCCACCTCGTGGTCGGCCAGGGCGGCGGTGGGTTCGTCCATGATGATCAGTCGGGCGTCCAGGGCCAGGGCCTTGGCGATCTCGACGACCTGCTGTTGGGCGACGCTGAGCCGGCTGACCGGGGCCTCGGCGGGCAGGTTCGTCTCCCCGACCGAGGCCAGCAGGCGTCGGGTCGAGTCGAGCATCCGCCGCCGGTCGACCAGGCCGCGGCGTACCGGCTCGTGGCCCAGGTACACGTTCTCCGCGACGGTGCGCTCCGGCAACAGGTTGAACTCCTGGTGGATGATGCCGATGCCGGCCCGCTGGGCCGCGCGGGGGCTGTGGAACACCTGTGGCGCTCCGGCCAGGTGGATGGTGCCGGCGTCCGGGGAGTACACCCCCGAGACGATCTTCATCAGGGTGGACTTGCCGGCGCCGTTCTCGCCGACCACGGCGTGCACCTCGCCCGCCGCCACGTCGAGGTCGATCCCGTGCAGGACCCCGACGCCGAGGAAGGACTTGCCGATGCCGCGGAGGGCGAGCAGGGCGTCCGAGCCTCGATCTGGCATCGCCAATCCTCACGCATAGTAGTCAGAGGCGAGGGCTTTCCACGGCTTCCGGCCATCCTCCGGCCGCCGACCCGCCCGGTTCCCGCCTAGCAAGCGGCACTTTGTGTGGTCGTGCTCAAACTTTCGCTTGACATGACCAAAACATCACACGTATGAAGATAGATGTTCGGGTATGAGTTCGCAATCCCCTACCTGGCAGCGGCTTTGGATCTAGCGACAGGCCAGGTGAGGGCGAATCGCGGTGCATCCAGAGGGCAGGTCACCGCCGTGCGCGGCACCGCGATGTTGTCGTTAACATATGCGATCTTCTATAAATAGAGCACCAGGCCCGACCCTTGACCACCACGGGACAGTCGCCGCCCGGGCATGACGCTGCGTGACCGCCGGCTAGGCCACCTGCCGGCAGGACGACGCGACGGTCGCCGACCCGCACCACACCACCACAGGTAGCTCCGCCCGCCCCGAAGGAGACGCTATGCGTCGCAGAACACCAATCGTCGGTGTGATCGTGGGTCTGTTACTGGCCCTCGCGCTGGTGAATCCCGCAACGGCGGCGCCCGCCTTCCGGGCGCTGTTGTTCACCAAGACCACCGGCTACCGGCACGACTCGATTCCCGCCGGGGTCTCGATGTTCCAACAGCAGGCCGCGGCCGACAACTTCGAACTGGTGCACAGCGAGGACTCGTCCGTCTTCACCCCGGCCAACCTGGCCACCTTCGACGTCCTCATCATGTTCCAGACCTCCGGCATGGTCTGGACCTCGGCCGCCCAACGCCAGGCCGTGGAGGGGTATCTCGCCTCCGGCAAGGGAATCGTCGCCGTCCACAACGCCACCGACATGGGCATCGAGGGCGAGTACCCCTGGTGGGACCAGACCATCAACGCCGGTGCCCACATGCCCGAGCACTCCCCCGGGGTGCTGCCCGGCACGGCGATCGTGGCCGACAAGAAGCACCCCTCCACGGCCGGCCTGCCGGACCGCTGGAACCGCAGCGAGGAGTGGTACAACTTCGACAAGAACCCCCGGGGCGACGTGCACGTGCTGGTCACCGCAGACGAACGGACCTACAACCCGGGATCCCGGGCGATGGGCCCGGACCATCCGATCTCCTGGTGTCGCAACGTCGGCGGCGGTCGGGTCTGGGCCACGGCCATGGGCCACGCCATCGCGTCCTACAGCGAGACCCACTTCCGCAACCATGTACTCGGCGGGGTCAAGTGGGCCGCCGGCAACCAGCCCGGCGACTGCGGCGGCACCGTCTGGGGCAACTTCGAGAAGCGCACCCTGGACGACAACACCGTGGACCCGATGGCGTTGGCGGTGGCACCGGACGGCCGGGTGCTCTACGTGCAACGCGGCGGCCAGCTCAAGATCTTCAAGCCGAGCACCAACAGCACGGTCACCGCGGGCACCCTCAGCGTCTACACCGGGGGCGAGGACGGGCTGACCGGACTGGCCCTGGACCCCAACTTCGCCAGCAACGGGTACGTCTACCTGTACCACTCACCGGCCAACAGCAGCACGGACATCAACCGGTTGTCCCGCTACACCCTGACCGGTGACACCTTGAACATGTCCAGCGGGGTCACCGTCATCGACATCCCCGCCTACCGGGACCGGACCTACCCGGAGCCCGGCCACACCGGCGGGTACATCGACTTCGGTCCGGACGGCAACCTCTACATCGGCACCGGTGACGACGTGGCACCGAACCTCGACCCGAACTGGCAGGGCTACGCCCCGCTGGACTGGCGGTCGGGCAAGCACATGCTGGACGCCGCCCGTACCGCCGGCAACACCAACGACCTGCGGGGCAAGCTGCTGCGGATCCGGCCCTCGGCCGGTGGTGGGTACACCATCCCGTCCGGCAACCTCTATCCGCAGGGCACCGCGCAGACCCGTCCGGAGATCTACGCGATGGGCTTCCGCAACCCCTTCCGGTTCTCCATCGACCCGGCCAACGGCTGGGTCTACCTGGCCGACTACGGGCCCGACCGCAATCCCCCGACCACCAACCGGGGCCCGGAGGGTCTCGTCGAACTCAACGTGATCAAGGCCCCGGGCAACTACGGCTGGCCCTTCTGCCACGGCGACAACCAGCCGTACGCGCCGTACAACCCGGACACCGGTGCGGTCGGCGCCAAGTTCAACTGCTCCGTCCCGGTCAACAACTCCCCCAACAACACCGGTCTGACCAACCTGCGACCGGTGGTGGCCCCCAACATCTGGTACGGCTACGGCACCTCGCAGACCTTCCCGGAGCTGGGCTCCGGGGGCTCGGGGCCGATGGGTGGACCGGTCTACCGGTACGACCCGGCGAACCCCTCGCAGACGAAGTTCCCGCCGTACTACGACGGGGTGCACTTCTTCTACGAGTGGTCCCGCAGCTACATCAAGGAGGTGCACTTCGACTCGGCCACCGCGGTCACCCGGACCAACCCCTTCCTGACGACCAGCCGGTTCAACAAGCCGATGGACCTGGAGTTCGGCCCGGACGGTTCGCTGTACCTGCTGGAGTGGGGCACCAACTTCGGCGGCGGCAACAGTGACTCCGGCCTGTACCGGATCGACTACGTGCAGGGTGGGCGCTCTCCGATCGCCAAGGCCACCGGCACCCCGACCAGCGGCAACGCCCCGTTGACGGTGCAGTTCTCCAGTGCCGGGTCGATGGACCCCGACCCCGGCAACACGCTCAGCTACCAGTGGACCTTCGGTGACGGCACCACCTCGACGGCGGCCAACCCGTCGAAGGTCTACACCAGCAACGGCAACTACACCGCCCAGTTGAAGGTCACCGACAACACCGGCAAGAGCGGCTTCGCCAACGTCCAGATCACCGTCGGCAACACCGCCCCGGTGGTCACCATCACCACCCCGACCAACGGTGGGATGCTCACCTTCGGTGACCGGGTCTCGTACCAGATCAGTGTCTCCGACCCCGGCGGGGACCCGGTCGACTGCACAAAGGTCTTCCTGAACCCCGCCCTGGGCCATGACGATCACGCACACGAGACCACGGACTATCCCGGCTGCTCGGGCACCATCCCGACCGACCTGCTCGGCGGGCACCCGGACGGGGCCAACCTGTTCTACGTGCTCAACGCCCGCTACACCGACAACGGTGGGGCGGGTGGGGCGGCGCCGCTCACCGGCCACGCGCAGGTGATCCTCCAGCCCAAGCACAAGCAGGCGGAGTACTACAGCAGCCAGTCCGGTACCCGGGTGATCGACCAGGCGGGCGCGCAGAGCGGCAAGCGGATCGGGGACATCTCCAACAACGACTGGGTGGCCTTCACCCCGATGAGCCTGTCCGGGATCACCACGGTCAGCTACCGACTCTCCTCCCCCTCGGGCGGCGGCACCATCGAGCTGCGGGCCGGTTCACCCACCGGCACCCTGCTGGCCACCACGCCGGTGCCGAGCACCGGGGGGTGGGACAACTACCAGTCCACCCCGCCGGTGAACGTCACCCCCCTGGCCGGTACGCACACCCTGTACCTGGTCTTCAAGGGCAGCGGGAACAACTGGTTCGACCTGGACTCGCACACCTTCGGTGGCCCCGGGGTCGGCACCGGCGGCCCGGTCACCCCACCTCCCGGTGACGGGGTGGCGGGCAAGACCTGGACGCTGACCGCGCAGCACAGCGGCAAGCTGATGGATGTCAGCGGGGTCTCCACCGCCGACGGCGCCCAGATCCACCAGTGGGCGGCCACCGGCGGCAACAACCAGAAGTGGCAGGCCGTCGACGCCGGTGGTGGCGCGGTCTATCTGAAGGCGGTGCACAGTGGCAAGTGCGCCGAGGTGATCGGTGGCTCCACCACGGCGGGCGCCTTCCTTCAGCAGGCCACCTGCAACAACAGCAACCAGCAGAAGTTCACCGCCACCCAGACGAGCACGGCCGGGGTCTACACGGTGAAGAGTGTGCCGAGCGG
Source organism: Micromonospora sp. NPDC048871 (assembly GCF_043198155.1). NCBI lineage: Bacteria > Bacillati > Actinomycetota > Actinomycetes > Micromonosporales > Micromonosporaceae > Micromonospora > Micromonospora sp. NPDC048871. Next base: position 514,243 of record NZ_JBICUM010000004.1, read on the forward strand.
GCTCTGCCTGGATGTCAACTCCGCCGCCACCACCGACGGGGCCCGACTGTTGCAGTGGACCTGCCACGGCGGCACCAACCAGCAGTGGCGGTTCAGCGCGGCCTGACCGGCCACAGCTGACCGGTGACAGCACCGATCGGGACCGGCGTCGCACCACGGCGCCGGTCCCGACACCCGCTACGGCCGTGGACCATGTCGGTCATCTCGCGGACGCTGTGCCAGATCGTGAAGGTGGAAAAGGTGTGGCTGGGAGTGCCAACACCACGAAGGCATTTATGGGTTTGTATGGGATTTCCCCAGCCTGCCCCCCACCGCGCGACCCTCGTCAGCAAGACCCGCCCGCAGACGGGCGCTAGGCGGTTTCACAAGCGCTGGGGAGGAAACGATGCTGAGATTGCTACCGCGAAAACGCCGAGCACGACTCGGGCTGATCAGCGCCACGATCGCGGCTGTCCTACTGACAATGGGAGTCGTCCACACGGCCAGTAAAGCGGAGCATCCCGCCATACAGGAGAATCCCCTGACCTGGAATGCGCAGATCGTCGAGGCTCCGCGGCCATCGCTGGACGGGTGCTTCAACGCGACCTATCCCAAGGTCGAATGGCGGGAGACCGCCTGCGTGGATTCGCCGGCGATCCCGATGTCCCCGAACCGGGTACCGGCTGCGCGGCGGGACATCGGTGGTGGCACCGGGATGGGCATCGTGACGGAGCGACCCGCGGATGCCGGTGACATCACCAGGGCGACCGGCACGTTCGAAGACGTCAAGGACAAAGACCTGCTGACGGTGAACTCCTCCCCGACCAGCGGGCCGGTGATGGCGAACAGCTACACGCTCCAGCTCAACACCAACCGCCTCAAGGTCGAGGAGTGCGACAGTTCACCGACCCCCGCGTTGTGTGAGGGCTGGAAGCAGTTCATCTTCGCCAACACCCCGCAGACCGTTCCGAATGAGCTGCCCAGCCGTCTCTACATCGACTACTGGTTGCTGGCTTACAACCCGGATGCGAGCCAGGGCAAGCCCTGCCCGACGGACTGGACCGAGGTTCCGGACGACGGCGAGGTCCACTGCTGGCTGAGGCGTGAGAGGGCGGCGGGCCCGCTTCCCTACGTACCGATCAGGAACATCGCGCTTCCGGGCTTCAAGCTGGAAGCGGAGACGCAAACGCAGACGGTCGGCGCGGAAACCGTCGTCGTCGACGTGGTCACGTTCAACGATGGGAACCAGAACGCCGCCTCGACGTCCAGTTCGGACGTCTTTCATGTGCTGGACGTGCCGTCGCAGCCCGGCCAGGCGGGACCGGGATGGACGCAGGTCGAGTTCAACGTGTTCGGCTTCGGCAACGGATCCACAGCCGTCTTCAACAAGGAGGCCGACTTCAACCTTCGCACGACGATAGTCGACGGCAGTCCGACCAAGCCCATCTGCAAACAAGAGGGCTTCAGCAAGGAGAGGAACAACCTCAACTTCGGCAAGCCGAGTGCGACCCCCACATCGCCGGCACCGGCCCTCATCATCAACCAGGCAGCCAAGAATCGGGAGCTGGCGGGCTGCCTGGCCGCCGTCGCCGTCGGCGACACTCACCAGTACACCTTCGCCGGTACGTACTACGACTTCCAGGCTACGGGTGACTTCGTCGAGGCCCGGGCCGGTACCACGTTCGAGGTGCAGACCCGCAAGAAGTCTGGCGCCCCGACCCGGCCCAACGCATCGGTGAACCAGTCGGTCGGCGTGCGGATGGGCAACACCAGGCTGGCGGTGTGCTCCGGGACCCGTCTGGTCGTGAACGGAGTCGACACCAACCTGCCCTCCGGCGAATCACTGCTGCTTTCCACCGGAGTGGCGATCCACCGCGTAGGCGACGTCTACACGTTCCGGGACCCGTCCGGCAACCTCGTCCGCAGCACCGCCATCGCCGGCACCGTCCCGTACGTGAACCTGGGCATCAGCCTGGACTCCGAGACCCCGGCGGTGCGCGGCCTGCTGGGCAACCACAACGGTGACCCCCACTTTCTCGAAGCCAGCAACGGCGACCCCCTGCGCGTGCCGCTCTCCTTCGCCGACCTGTACGGGGTCTTTGGCAACAGCTGGCGGGTCAGCCACACCACCTCACTGTTGCGCTTCTGCGAAGCCGTCGACGTGGGCAACCCGGCAGCGCCCTTCTACTCCCACCACCTCCCCGCGAATGTTCTTCAACCGGCGAGGGAGTACTGCGCCACGCTACGCCTTGAGCCGATGTGGAATGTCTCATGCGAGCTGGATGTCGCCGTACTCGGCCGGCAGGCTGCTGATGTCTTCGTCGGACTTCCAAAGGCCGCGGTGGACGGCAACCCCGCGCCGCCATCCCCGTCCCCATCGCCCACCGGAGGCAACAGCGCCTGCCGGATCGCCTACACAGCCCACTCCAACCCGACGTCCGCCGGCTTCACCGGCAACGTGACCATCACGAACACCGGCAACACGCCCGTGCACGGGTGGACGCTGACTTTCTCGTTCACGAACGGGCAGCGGATCACCAGCAGTTGGAACGCCGGCGTGACGCAGTCCAACGCGTTGGTGACGGCACGGAACCTCAGCCACAACGGCACGCTCGTACCCGGTGCCTCCACGTCCTTCGGCTTCCTGGGCAATAGCGGCATCTCCAACCCGCCACCGGTGGGGTGGACGCTGAACGGCACCCCCTGCACCACCTGACCCCACGGGGGGTTGGTCATTCTCGACCACTCCCGTAAACGCGAGATCCCCGGGTTGGGAGCCACCGGGCGGGCTTCCCGGGGATCTCGCTCAGGTGTGGATGCCGACGTTGTCGAGGGCGGCCAGGCAGGCGCGGATCTGGTCGACCTCGGGCGTACCGAGGTCGGTGAAGATGGCGAGGGCGTGGTGGTAGTGAGCACGGACCTGGTCGGGATGGCCGAGGGCGCGGTGGGCATTGGCCAGCCCAGTGTGGGCGCGGGCTTGCTGGTCGCGGGCACCGATCTCGGCGGCGATCCGCAGCGCGGCGGTGTGATGGCGAAGAGCGTCGGCGGGGTGGCCTGCGGCGAGCGCGGCCTCGCCGATGCCGTTGAGCGCGTATGCCTCGCCGTGCCGGTCGCCGGTCGCCCGCAGGATCGTCAGGGCCTGATGGTGGTACTCGGCGGCCTTGGCGGGCTCGCCACGAGCAGCGTGGAGGGTGCCCAGCCCGTCCAGCGTCCAGGCTTCGCCGTTGCGATGCCCGGCATGACGAAACAGGGCGAGCGCCTGGGCCAGGCTTTCGGCGGCCGCCCCATGCCGACCCAACCGCGTGTCGACCTCCGCGAGGTTGACCAGCGACACCGCCTCGCCGGCCCGGTCTCCGGTCTCTCGGAACAGGGCGAGCGCCTGCCGCAGGTGCGTGGCGGCCTCGCCGTACCGACCCGTCTTCTGTTCGATGTCGCCGAGGTTGGTCAGCGTGCGTGCCTGACCGACCTTGTTGCCGGCTCGCCGGTGCAGGATCTCGCCCTGCGTGAAGTGGGCGGCGGCCTCGCGGTAGCGGCCGAGCCGCTGTTCGGCGATGCCGAGGTTGGTCCGGGTCCGGGCCTGCCCGGGAGCGTCGCCGGTCTGCTCGAACAGGAGCAGCGCCTTGGTGAAGTGTTCGGCGGCGGCCTGATGCTGGCCGCCCCAGAGATAGGCGACGCCAAGGTCGGCGAGAGCGTGGGCCTGTTCGGTGACGTCGCCGATGTGGCTGGCGGCACGGCGGGCATGACTGTGAACGGTGATGGCGTCGCTGTTGTGGCCACCGGCGAAGTACTGGACCAGGACGCGGGAGAGCCGGATGGCGTGGGCGGGCCAGCCGTGGGTGGCGGCGTGGGCCACGACGGTGACCAGGGCTGGCCGTTCGGTGTCGAGCCAGATGCGGGCGGTGTCCGGGTCGGTCAACTCGGGCACGGGGGTACCGGACAGGGCGACGCGGGGTCGAAGGTGCGCCTGGGCGGGGTGCAGAGCGTCCATCGCGGAGGCGGCCGTCGCGAGATAGTGATCGAACAGGCGGGTCAGGGCCTCGCGACGGTCGCGCGGGCGGACCTCGTCGTGGGCTCGGGTGGTGGCGTACGTGCGGACGAGGTCGTGAAAGGTGTACCGGCCCGCGTTGGACTGGTGCAGCAGGTGGTCGCGGCACAGGCGGTCCAGATGGGCACGGGTGACCTCGATGTCGGTGCCGGCCAGGGCAGCCGCGGCGTAGGCGTCGCTGTCCTGCCCGGGGTGCAGCGCCAGCAACCGGAGCAGCTGGCGCTGGTCGGCGGGCAGGCGGTGGTAGGACAGGTCGAGGGCGAGTTCGACACCGGTTTCCAGGCGTCGCTGGTCGTGGCGTTCGTCGAGCCGGTCGGCGTGATCGGTGAGGGTCCAGTCGGGTGTGGCCCGCATGTGTGCGGCCGTCAGGTCCAGCGCCAGCGGCAGGTAGCCGCAGCGCCGTGCGATACGGGCGGCAGCGGTGCGATCGTCGCCCACCGGAACCTGGCCGGCGGCGTGGGCCAGGTATCGAACAGCCTCGTCCGCTGCGAACACGTCGATCACCAACTGCGTGGCCGAGGGCAGGTCGGACAGGCTTCGCCGGCTGGTGATCACGGTGAGACAGCCGGGCACCTCGGCGAGCAGCGGGCGGAGTTGGTCGAGGTCTGCGGCGTTGTCCAGCACGATCAGGGTGCGGGTACCGGCGAGCCGGTCACGGTAGGCCGCGGTGCGGGCCTCCAGAGCGTGGGGGATGCGCTGCGGCGGTGCACCGAGCAGCCGCAGGAAGCCGTCCAGGACGGCGGCCGGGTCCGCTGGAGGTCGAGCGGGGTCGGGGTGAAATCCGCGCAGGTTGACGAAAAGCGCCCGATCAAATCGACTCTCCCGGATGAGAATATGCCCGGCGTGAATGGCGAGCCGGGTCTTACCGACGCCGGCCATCCCCTCTATCGCCGAGATCGCCACCGCGCCGTTGCGGCCGAGAGCGCGGCGGAGTTGATCGAGTTCGGCGGTACGACCGGTGAACCCGGCCAGGTCGGGTGGCAGCCTGTCCTGGACCTGTACCACCACGGCGGCCAGGGCCTCCCCGCCGACCACCCGCAGCGCCTGGCGCCACTGGTGCACGTACCCCTCGTCCGGGTGCAGTGCCTGCACGACCGCGGTCACGAGGTCGGTGTTCAGCCGTCGCCGACCGGGTTTGAAGCAGTCCACGACCGTGGGTCGCTTGGTCAACTCGCCGGTCGGGCGACCGGCGGCCCGCCACGCGTTGTTGACCTGGCCGGTGATCCATTCGTAGGACGGGTTTCCCGCCCAGACCTTCAACGACCGCAGCCCTGCGACCAGCTCATCCAGCGTGCGGGCCCGACCCGGGTCGGGCATTGCGGCGGATACTTCCTCCGCTCGGGTAGCGGTCATCGGTAATCCCAAATACATTGACGTGCAACAATATTTAGCTCATTGTAGCCACGCCGGCGCAGAGGGCGCCCCCTACGAAAGGCGGACCCCTGTACCTGGATCACCATCACCCCACCCGAAGGCGAGACCGTGCTGTGGATCAGGGCTGGGAGGCCACGGTGAGCTTTGCGATGTCTGGGGCATAGACGGTCATCCAGTGCGGATGCAGCCGGTAGTAGACCACGTCGTTGTCCCAGTCGAAGAGGTCGTCGCCGTAGAAGTCCTTCAAGTACGCGAGTACGTCCGGCCAGTCCGTGGCCTGGTCGCCGTTGCGGGGGTTGAGGATCTCCACCTTGCCGTGTGTGAAGACGCCGAGGTCCTCACCGCGCATGTGTGCGGCGCTGGCGGCGGGTCGCGCCGCGAGGTGGCGCGCCTTGGCGGCGTCGGGAGCCGTGCCGAAGTACCACTTGCCTCGCAGGAAGTGCCCGTCGACACCGCTGATCCGCGGCTCACCCTTCGCTGTCACGGTGGACAGAGCCAGGGTGCACATGCCGGTGAGGACCTGGGTGAGCTGCTCCGCGTCCAGTGTGCTCGCGGAGTTGATGATCGAGCGGAGGTGGGAGGTGGAGCCGGCGAGGGAGGCGTCAAGCAGGGCTTGAAGCTTTTCGAGATCTTCCGGGGTTTCGCGCATGGAGATCCTTGTCTCTCCGCATCTGTCTGTGCCCTGTCCGCGCCTATCACCGGCGCCGACCGATGAACCCATGCTCCGCTCAAAACCTGACACCGTGCGTCATATTTCTTCGACCGGCTTGCGGACGCCAGCGGGCCGCACGGCAGCCGGTGCGACGTGTTTGGCTCCCGGCTGGCGACGCGCACGCACTGCGGCAGATCCGGATGGTGGCCGGCGAACTCGGTTGCCGCCCTGTCGATGCCTGTGACACGGTGCAGATCCCCGACCCTGCTCTGAGGCCCAGATGACGATCTACTTCTACGGTGCCGACGAGATTCCGTACGGCTGCTTCTCCAACTTCTCCGGCCACGGCTTCGAACTCAACGGCCACTGGTGGACGACCTCCGAGCACTATTTCCAGGCCCAGAAGTTCCCCGGTGCCCGCCACGCCGAACTCATCCGGCGGGCGGCGACCCCGTTGCGGGCCGCCGAGCTGGGCCGCGATCGGTCCCGGCTGCTGCGCCGCGACTGGGAACGGGTCAAAGACGACGTGATGCGCCGGGCCGTGACGGCCAAGTTCACCGCCCACGCCGACATCCGCGCCATCCTGTTGGACACCGGCGACGAGGAAATCGTCGAGGACAGCAGCACTGACCACTACTGGGGACGCGGCCGGAGTGGCACCGGCAAGAACATACTCGGACGGATCTTGATGCGCACCCGCACCCAGCTACGCGCCGACCTCACCCAGAACGCCAACACCCAGGGCCGCCGACAGCGGCGATAGCATAGAGCGCAACCGCCGCGAATGCCTGTGTGCGGCCAGATGAGTCAGCAGCACTGCCAGAGAAATCTGCCTTCGGCGCCGTCTGGCGAACCGAAGATGTAGCCGACTCCAGCGTCGCCGAAGTTGTGGCCCAAACGGTCGGTCAGCTGTCCGATCAGCTGCCAGCCCGGCCCAGGCGTCTCGTCACCCTGCAGCCACAACGGCTCGCCGCCCAGGAACTCCCACGCTCGATTGTCGCCATGGACCTGCTGATCCACAGGTAGGTGATCCTCCACGGGCCAGGACGGACCCTCGCTGATGTCAGTCACAGCGACGAAGGCTGGTACCGATCCCTCAGGCTGGACGATCACGGCGTTCTCGCCACCCTCAGGCTCCCAGGTGCCATCGACGTACTCGTCGCCATCAGTCATGAACAGATAGGCCATGCGGAGCTCGCCGTCGGCATCGATCCGGAACTGGCCGATGAACGTCATCGGCTCGCCGAGCGAACGCGACACCGGCCACTGCGGAGCTTGCAGCCACACCGGTTGCCCGCCCATCTTGGTGACCGGCATGCCGGTCACCTCGCTGTTTCGCTCGAATCGAACTGGACGACGCATGCTCGGAACTCCCCTGTCTGTCAGGCTGAGATGAGGCAGCCTTCCCGGTGCGGCTAGGCTTGCCGGGAGACAGGAAGAGGATCATCGTGACATTACCCAGTACGCC
>NZ_JBICUM010000005.1:0-84691 GCF_043198155.1 Micromonospora sp. NPDC048871
TGTTTTTTTTTGAAAACCCCCTAAACAACTCAATCGTGTGGGCCCCCCCGAACTGGGGCCCCCCCTCGACTGCGTTGCGTCATGGAATGACGCACTTAGGAAGGATGTACCTGTGAGTTCAGAAGCTCAGGGCGGAGACCGTCCCCGGAGCCACGAGGGCCGGCCCGAGGGCCGTGACCGCGGCTTCCGCCGGGACGACCGCCCGTCGTACCGCGACGACCGCGGTGACGGGGCTGACCGTCCCCGTTCCGGCGGGTTCCGCCGCGACGGCGACCGCCGTGAGGGCGGCTACCGCGACCGGGGTCACAGCGCCGAGCGCGGCGCCCCCCGCGAGGGCGACGACCGACGGGGTGGCTTCCGTCGCGACAACAGCGACCGTCCCGGCGGCTTCCGTGACGGCGGCGAGCGTCGCGAGGGCGGATTCCGCGGCGGGGATCGTCGTGAGGGCGGCTTCCGGCGTGACAGCGGTGACCGTCCCGGCGGTGACCGCCGTGAGGGCGGGTTCCGCGGCGGTGGTCGTGAAGGTGGCTTCGGCGGCGGGGATCGTCGTGAGGGCGGCTTCGGCGGCGGGGACCGTCGCGAGGGCGGCTTCCGGCGTGACAGCGGTGACCGCCCTGGCGGTGACCGCCGTGAGGGCGGGTTCCGCGGCGGTGACCGTCGTGAAGGTGGCTTCCGGCGTGACAGCGGTGACCGTCCCGGTGGGTTCCGTGGCGGAGACCGTCGCGAGGGCGGCGACCGTTCTGGTGGCTTCCGTGGAGGCGAGCGTCGCGAGGGCGGCTTCGGCGGCGGGGATCGCCGCGAGGGCGGCGACCGTCCCGGCGGTTTCCGAGGCGGGGATCGCCGCGAAGGTGGCTTCCGGCGCGACAGCGGTGACCGTCCCGGCGGGTTCCGTGACGGCGGCGATCGTCGTGAGGGCGGCTTCCGGCGCGACAGTGGCGAGCGTTCCGGCGGGTTCCGTGGTGGAGACCGTCGTGAGGGCGGCGAGCGTTCCGGCGGGTTCCGCGATGGTGGCGATCGTCGTGAGGGTGGCTTCCGGCGTGACAGCGGGGACCGTCCCGGTGGGTTCCGTGACGGTGGCGAGCGTCGCGAGGGCGGTTTCCGTGGTGGGGACCGCCGTGAGGGTGGCTTCCGGCGCGACAGTGGCGAGCGTTCCGGCGGTTTCCGTGGTGGAGACCGTCGTGAGGGCGGTGACCGTCCCGGTGGATTCCGCGATGGTGGCGAGCGTCGTGAGGGCGGTTTCCGTGGTGGGGACCGCCGTGAGGGTGGCTTCCGCCGTGACAGCGGTGACCGTCCCGGCGGGTTCCGTGACGGTGGCGAGCGTCGTGAGGGCGGTTTCCGTGGTGGGGACCGCCGTGAGGGTGGCTTCCGCCGTGACAGCGGTGACCGTCCCGGTGGGTTCCGTGGTGGAGACCGTCGTGAGGGCGGTGACCGTCCCGGTGGATTCCGCGATGGTGGCGAGCGTCGTGAAGGTGGCTTCCGTCGTGACAGTGGCGAGCGTTCCGGCGGGTTCCGCGAGGGCGGGGACCGTCGTGAGGGCGGGTTCCGTCGTGACAGTGGCGAGCGTTCCGGCGGGTTCCGTGACGGTGGGGACCGCCGTGAGGGCGGCTTCCGCGACGACCGCGGGCGTGACGAGAGGTCGTATGCCGGGCGGGACGGGGCGGAGTCGACCGAGGGTACGGCCGCTCCGGAGCTGCCCGAGGAGATCCTCGCGACCGACCTGGACAAGGACGTCCGCGCCGAACTGCTCTCGATCGCCAAGCCGGTCGCGGAGACCGTGGCTCGCCACCTCGTGGCGACCGGGCAGCTGATCGACGAGGACCCGGCACAGGCTCTGGCCCATGCCCTGGCCGCGCGCCGCCTGGCGTCGCGGATCTCGGCGGTCCGGGAGGCGGTCGGACTGGCCGCGTACCACGCCGGCGAGTGGCAGACCGCGATCGCGGAGCTGCGGACGTACCACCGGATGAGTGGTCTGCAGAGTCACCTGGCGGTCATCGCGGACTGTGAGCGGGCCCTGGGGCGGCCGGAGCGGGCGATCGACCTGTTCCGGGGCGCCGACCAGGAGAAGCTGGACCGGGCCGTCGCGATCGAACTGCTGATCGTGGCCGCTGGTGCCCGAGGTGACCTCGGTCAGCGAGACGCGGCCGTGGCCATGCTCCAGGTACCGGAGTTGACCACCGACACCCCGCAGCCGTGGACGGCGCGGCTGCGGTACGCGTACGCCGACGCTCTGCTGGCCGGCGGACGGCGGGTGGAGGCCCGGGAATGGTTCGCCCGTGCGGCGGAGGTCGACGCCGACGCCGAGACCGACGCGGCGGAGCGGCTGCTCGAACTCGACGGCGTGGTCATCGAGGGTGACGACGAGGACGAGGCGGCCGAGGAACTGGCCGCCGATCCCGCTGCCCCGGGAGCTGTCCCGGCCGAGCCGGATGCCGACCTCACCGAGGCCGCCACCGAGTTGGCCGAATCGACCGGGGACGACGCCGCTGTCGACAGTGCGGCCGGCGACGTCGCGGACGACAACGACGACGTGGCCGGCGAGGCTGCAGGTGACGGCGTGACCGGCGACGGTGCCGTCGAGACTGCGGGCGACGAGGTGACCGGCGAGGTCGACGCGGCCGAGAACGGCCCGGTCGGCGAGGCCACGGTCGCGGTCGACGCGGTCGAGGAGTCGGCTGGCGAGGGCGCTGACGAGGGCCGGGTCGCCGACGGGGTGGCACAGCCTGCGGCTGAGTCGGGCCCGGTCGACGGTGGCGAGCGGCCCGAGGAGGGCGGCTCCGCGGAGTCGGAGGCACAGCGGCGATGAGCGGTGGCGGGGAACGGCTGGTCGACGGGTACACCCTGGTGGTCTTCGACCTGGACGGGGTGATCTACCTGATCGACCGGCCGATCCCCGGCGCGGTCGAGGCCGTCGTACGACTGCACGGTGAGGGCCGGGCGGTGGCGTACGCGACGAACAACGCCTCGCGGCGCGCGGCCGACGTGGCCGACCTGCTCACCGGGATGGGCGTGCCGGCTAGGCCGGACGAGGTGCTGACCAGCGCGGCGGCCGCCGCCCAACTGTTGGGTGAGCGGCTGCCCGCCGGGGCTGCGGTGCTGGTGGTCGGCGCGGAGGCGCTGCGCGCGGAGGTCACCGCGGTCGGGTTGCGGCCGGTGTCGCGGGCCGAGGACTCGCCGGTGGCCGTGCTCCAGGGCTACGGCCCGCAGGTCGGCTGGGCTGACCTGGCCGAAGCGGCGGTGGCCGTACGACAGGGTGCTACCTGGATCGCGACCAACACCGACCGGACCCTGCCCAGCGGGCGGGGACCGCTGCCGGGCAACGGTGCGTTGGTGGCCGCGCTGGCCACGGCGCTCGGCCGGGAACCGGACGAGGTGGTGGGCAAGCCCGCGCCGGAGTTGTTCGCCACGGCGGCACGGCGTGCCGGTGCAGGTCGGACGATCGTCGTCGGTGACCGGTTGGACACCGACATCGAGGGCGCCAACCGGGCCGGCCTGGACAGTCTGCTGGTCCTGACCGGTGTCAGTGACGTGCCCGAGTTGCTCGCCGCGCCGGTGCATCGGCGGCCCACCCATGTCGCCTGGGACCTGGCCGGGCTCTTCGATCCGACGGCGGTGGTACGGGTACCGGCGCCGGCCGGTGAGCACGACGGCTGGCAGGTCAGCCTGGGGGCCGAGGGCTGGGAACTGGGCGGCGCGGGCCGTCCTCTGGACGCTCTGGCGGCGCTCTGCGCGGTGGCCTGGGAGCATGAGCCGACCGGGTCACCCCGATCGGCGTCCCCGGAGGCCGCGCAGGCGCTGCACGCGCTCGGCCTGACCGCCTGACGCGGTGCTCAGAGCAGCTTGCGCAGCTTCATCAGGTCGAAGGGGTTCGCCTTGATCGACACCCGGCGGTTGGCGACCGCGCGGGTGACGTCGAGTTCGCCGCGGACCAGGGCGACCAGGTCGTCACTGGTCGTACTCATGGCGATTTTGGCCTGGGGGTTGTCGCCGTCGGCGAGGTCGACCAGTCGGCCGTCGCTGATCCGGCCGTGGAAGGCGGTCTCCAGGTCGGTGATCCGGCAGGCCAGGGTGCGATCCAGGTCGACCCGATCCCGGACGGTCTGTGCGTTGCGTTCCAGTCGGGCGGCCAGATCCTGCAACGCCTGCCGGCACTCGTCCACCGTGGCCACCATCGCCTCCTCGCACACCACGTCGTTCCCGGGGCACCGTACCGCACGGGACGTACCCGGTGGCCCGGTAGCGTGACACCTGAAGACCCGCCGGGTGAAAAGGAGTCAGGCATGCAGGACGCGTGGCGCACCTACCTCGAACTGGCCATGGGCTTGACGGAGGCGCCTCGGAAGAAGGCGCAGGACGCGGTGCGTCGGGCGATGGGCTCGACCGGTGCGACCGCCGCCCAGCTCCAGGCGCTGGCCGACGAACTACGTTCGACCGGCGCGGCGAACCGGGAGGCGCTGACCAAGCTGGTGCGGTTCGAGGTCGAGCGGGCGCTCGGTGCGGTGGGACTGGCCAGCGCCGACGAGGTGGCCGAGTTGGAACGCCGGGTCCTCGAGCTGGAACGGCAGCTGCGGACGGCCGGGTCTGCGGCCGGGGCAGCTTCGGCCGGGGGAGGGGCCTCGGTCGGAGGGCCGGGAACCTCCGCCGACGGATCGTCGGTGGGCACGCCCGCTACCGCCGCGGCCGCCCCGCCCGGTAAGGCTGTCGCCAAGAAGACGGTGGCCAAGAAGGCCGTCGCCAAGCCGGCGAGGAGCACCTCCGAGGAGGTGGCCCCCGGCAAGGCGGTGGCTCAGCGGCCGGCCAAGAAGGTCGTGGCCAAGAAGGCAGTCGCGAAGAAGACCGTGGCGAAGAAGGCCGCCGGCGGTGGGGCCGCCTCGGCACGTCCGGACGGCCCGGCGTGAGCGGACCCCTGCCGGGCCCGCGTCCGGGTCCGCCGCCGCGTCGCTGGGCGGCGGAGGAGACCGACGAGGGGGAGCATCCGGCGGTACGGGCCGCGGTGCAGGCGCTGGCCAACGCCGAGGCGCTGGCCCCGGCCGACCAGATCGCCCAGTACGAGGCCGCGTACCAGACGTTGCGGGAAACCCTGGCCACCATCGATCAGGCCTGAGGAGGCCGCTCGTTCATGGCACGCAGAAACCGGTTGGACGCCGAACTCGTCCGCCGTGGCCTGGCCCGTTCCCGGGAACAGGCGGCCGCTCTGGTGGAGGCCGGCCGGGTGCAGTTGCGGGGGGTGCCGGCCCGTAAGGCCGCCGCGATGGTCGATCCGGCCGATCCGTTGCTGGTCACCGGCGACGATCCCACCTCGGAGTACGTCTCCCGGGGCGGGCACAAGTTGGCCGGGGCGCTGGCCGCGTTCACCCCTGCCGGGTTGACCGTGGCCGGTCGACGCTGCCTGGACGCCGGTGCCTCCACCGGGGGGTTCACCGATGTGCTGCTGCGTGCCGGTGCGGCCGAGGTGGTCGCGGTGGACGTCGGCTACGGGCAGTTGGCCTGGTCGTTGCGCACCGACGAGCGGGTGCGGGTCTTCGAACGCACCAACGTGCGGACCCTCACCCCGGAGGTGATCGGTGGGCCGGTCGAGTTGACCGTGGCCGACCTGTCCTTCATCTCGCTGCGGCTGGTCCTGCCGGCGCTGGCCGGCTGCACCGAGGGGGACCTGGTGCTCATGGTCAAGCCGCAGTTCGAGGTGGGCAAGGAGCGGGTGGGCGCGGGCGGGGTGGTGCGCGATCCGGAGCTTCGGGCCGAGGCGGTGCTCGATGTAGCGGCGGCGGCCCTGGGGCACCAGTTGGGTCTGGTGGACGTGGCGGCCAGCCCGCTGCCGGGGCCGAGCGGCAATGTCGAGTTCTTCGTATGGTTACGCCGGGGCGCGCCGCCGGCCGATCCGGACCGGGTCCGTGCGGTGGTCGCTGCTGGGCCGCAGGGTCCGACGATGTCCGGGGAGGTGCCGGGCGCGGCGACGGAGGAGGTCGCAGGGTGAGCGCGAGCAGTGGGCGGCTGACGGCGGGCAGGTGCCGGCCGTACGCCGGCCGGTGGATCGGCGTGGCGACCGGAGGGTGGAGCCGGTGACCCGGACCGCTCTGCTGGTCACCCACACCGGCCGTCGGCGCAGTACGGAGCACGCCCGGGCGGTGGCCTGTGACCTGATCGCGGCCGGTTTCCAGGTGCGGGTGGTCGCCGAGGAGGCCGAGGACCTGGACCTGCCCGGGGTCATCCCGGTGAGTGGTCCGCTGGCCGCCGAGGGTGCGGAGATCGTGTTCGCCCTCGGTGGGGACGGGACCTTCCTGCGGGCGGCGGAGCTGGCCCGTCCGGCGAAGGCCCCGCTGCTCGGCATCAACCTGGGCAAGGTGGGGTTCCTGGCCGAGGCGGAGATCGATGACCTGGACAGTGCGGTCAGCGATGTGGTCTCCCGCAGCTACACGGTCGACGAGCGGCTGACCCTCGATGTCACCGCGACCTTCGACGGCGGGCCGACCATCGAGTCCTGGGCGCTCAACGAGATCAGCGTCGAGAAGGGCGAACGGGCCCAGATGCTGGAGCTGATGGTCGATGTGGACGCTCGACCACTGTCCCGGTACGGCTGCGACGGAGTGATCTGCGCTACCCCCACCGGCTCTACCGCGTACGCCTTCTCCGGGGGTGGGCCGGTGGTGTGGCCGGAGGTGGAGGCCCTGCTGCTGGTGCCGATCAGCGCCCATGCCCTGTTCAGCCGCCCGCTGGTGACCGCGCCCACCTCGACCATCTCGATCACGGTTGACCCGTACACCACCCTGGCGGTGCTCTCCTGCGACGGTCGGCGGGTGTACGACCTGCCGCCGGGGGCGCGGATCACGGTGCGGCGGGGGGCGCTGCCGGTGCGGGTGGTGCGGCTGCGGGATCGACCGTTCACGGATCGGCTGGTGGCCAAGTTCGACCTGCCGGTGCAGGGCTGGCGCGGTTCCCGTCGCTGATCGACCGGACAGAATCCGTCCGACTGCGCCGATCGGGACGCGCCGTGGCCCGCGTCGGCTGGTCAACTGTCGGGCACCGCGTCTACTGTCGGTTGCTGTGCTGGAAGAGCTGCGCATCACCGGACTGGGCGTCATCGAGGACACCACGCTGCCCTTGACCGGCGGCATGAACGTCATCACCGGGGAGACCGGTGCGGGCAAGACCATGGTGGTGACCGGCCTGGGTCTGCTCTTCGGCGGGCGGGCCGACGCGGGTCGGGTGCGCGCCCAGCCGGGTCGGGCGGTCGTGGAGGGGCGGCTGCGGCTGACCGGCCGGTACGCCGAGACGGTGCACGCGCGGATCAGCGACGCCGGTGGCGAGCCGGACGAGGACGGCTCCCTGCTGTTGAGTCGTACGGTCACGGTCGAGGGTCGGTCGCGGGCCCACCTGGGCGGGCGGGCCATGCCGGTGTCGATGCTCGGTGAGGTCGGCGAGCAGGTGGTGGCCGTGCACGGCCAGTCCGACCAGCTGCGGTTGTTGCGGCCGGCCGAGCAGCGGGCCGCGTTGGACCGGTTCGCCGGGGCGGAGCACGAGAAGCTGCTGGAGGCGACCCGGGAGGCGTACGCGCAGTGGCGGCGGGTGGTCGAGGATCTGGCCGACCGCCGGCGCAACGCCCGGGAGCGTCACCAGGAGTCGGATCTGCTGCGGCTGGGCCTCGACGAGATCACCCGGGTGGATCCGCAGCCGGGGGAGGACGACGAACTGAAGGCCGAGGTGCAGCGGCTGGAACATGCCGAGGGGCTGCGCGCCGCGGCGCAACTGGCCCACCTGTGCGTCGCCGGTGGTCTGGAGGCCACGGACGACACCCCGGACGCCTCGACCCTGCTGGGCACCGCCCGCCGGACTTTGGAGGGGCAGGCCGGCACGGATCCGGCCCTCGGTGAGCTGGCGGCCCGGTTGGAGGAGGCGGCCACCCTGGTCGCCGACGTCTCCGTGGAGCTGTCGACCTACCTCGCCGGCCTGGACGCCGATCCGGCCCGGCTGCAGGCGATCTACGAGCGGCGGGCGGCGTTGCGGGCGTTGACCCGCAAGTACGCCGACGACATCGACGGGGTGATCGCCTGGGCGCAGCGGGCCCGTACCCGGTTGTCCGAGTTGGACACCTCGGACGAGCTGCTCGACGAGTTGGACCGGGAGGCCTCCCGGTTGGCCGGTGAGGTGGCCGAGTTGGCCGGGCGGCTGTCGGCGTCCCGACAGGAGGCGGCGCTGCGCTTCGCCGAGCAGGTCACGGTCGAGTTGGCCGGGCTGGCCATGCCGCACGCCCGGGTGGAGGTGGCCGTGCTGCCCCGGCCGGCGGGTCGGGCCGAGCCCACCTTGCCGGTCAACGGGGTGGAGGTGGGGGTCGGGCCGGACGGCGGCGACGAGGTCGAGTTGCGGTTGCTGGCCCATCCGGGTGCGCCGTCGTTGCCGTTGCAGCGGGGCGCCTCCGGGGGTGAGCTGTCCCGGGTGATGCTCGCCATAGAGGTGGTCTTCGCCGGTTCCGGTGGCCCGCCCACCCTGGTCTTCGACGAGGTCGACGCGGGCGTCGGCGGTCAGGCGGCGGTGGAGATCGGTCGGCGGCTGGCCCGGCTGGCCCGTAGTCACCAGGTGCTCGTGGTGACCCACCTGCCGCAGGTGGCCGCGTTCGCCGACCGGCATCTGGTGGTGGCCAAGGACACCGGGGGTGCGGTGACCACCAGTGGGGTGCGGGTGGTGGAGGACACCGAGCGGGCCCGGGAGCTGGCCCGGATGCTGGCGGGTTTGCCGGATTCCGATCTGGGTATCGCTCACGCGGAGGAGTTGCTGGCCGTGGCGGCCCGGGAACGGCGGTCGTGAGACCATCATTGTGAGCGGAGGCACACCGGCCTTCGCCGGTATGTGCTTCCCTGGGTAGGCGGCCCTGCTCAGGCATGTCGCGACAGATTCGCCTGCCTCACATGCCAGGATGGTCACGATGCGTCTACCCACGTTGCGACGGACCCGGAACGCGGAACCGGGACAGATCCTCGGCACCGCGCGCCTGGACCGCCGGACGAAGCGGCTGGTGGGGCGGTTGCGCCCCGGTGACATCGCGGTCATCGATCATGTCGATCTGGACCGGGTCGCGGCCGACTCGTTGGTCGCGGTCGGTGTCGGTGCGGTGCTCAACGCCAAGCCCTCGGTCTCCGGTCGGTATCCGAACCTGGGGCCGGAGGTGTTGGTCGCCGCGGGCATCCCGTTGCTCGACGATCTGGGTGAGGGCATCTTCGAGCGCATCCGCGAGGGCGACACCGTGCGGATCGAGGGCAACACGGTCTTCCTGGGTGAGGAGGCGGTGGCGCACGGCATCCTCCAGGACGCCGAGAGCGTGGCCAAGGCGATGACGGACGCCCGGGAGGGCCTGTCGGTGCAGTTGGAGGCCTTCGCCGCCAACACCATGGACTACCTCAAGCAGGAGCGTGACCTGCTGCTCGACGGGGTCGGGGTGCCGGAGATCGCCACCGAGATCCAGGGCCGGCACTGCCTGATCGTGGTCCGGGGTTACGACTACAAGGCCGACCTGGACGTGCTGCGCCCGTACATCCGGGAGTTCAAGCCGGTGCTGATCGGTGTCGACGGCGGTGCCGACGCGCTGGTCGAGGCGGGCTACACCCCCGACATGATCATCGGTGACATGGACTCGGTCACCGATGACGTGTTGCGCTGCGGCGCCGAGGTGATCGTGCACGCCTACCCGGACGGCCGGGCGCCCGGACTGCCCCGGGTCAACGGTCTGGGGGTGCCGGCGGTGACCTTCCCCGCCGCCGCCACCAGCGAGGATCTCGCCATGCTGCTGGCCGACGAGAAGGGCGCCTCGCTGATCGTGGCGGTGGGTACCCACGCCACCCTCGTGGAGTTCCTCGACAAGGGTCGCGGCGGAATGGCCTCGACCTTCCTCACCCGG
Source organism: Micromonospora sp. NPDC048871 (assembly GCF_043198155.1). NCBI lineage: Bacteria > Bacillati > Actinomycetota > Actinomycetes > Micromonosporales > Micromonosporaceae > Micromonospora > Micromonospora sp. NPDC048871. Next base: position 9,884 of record NZ_JBICUM010000005.1, read on the forward strand.
CTCAAGGTCGGCGGCAAGCTGGTCGACGCCAAGGGCGTCAGCCGGCTCTACCGGCAGGGCATCGCCGGTTCCTCTCTGCTGCTGCTGGTGCTCTCGGCGGTCGCCGCCATGGCATCGGCGGTGGCCGTCTCCACCGTCGGTAAGGCGTACCTGGGTGTGGTCTCCGAGTGGTGGGACAATTTCGTGTTCCAGCTCGGCCAGCTCCTCTAGCCCCCGACCGATCAAGAGGCTGCAAGCGTGATCAATTTTCGCTACCACGTGGTGTCCCTGACCGCGGTCTTCCTGGCCCTGGCGATCGGCCTGGTGGTCGGCACCGCCGCGCTCAACGGCCCGGTGGCCGACTCCCTCAAGGAGCACGTCGACGCGCTGAGCAAGGCCAACCAGCAGATGCGCCAGACGGTCCAGAGCATGGAACGGGAACTGGAGCTGGAGGAGGAGTTCGCCGCCGAGATGGCGCAGATCACCCTGCCGGGCAAGCTGACCGGCAAGCGGGTGCTGCTGCTGACCACCCCCACCGGCCGGGACCACGCCGAGGGGGTGCTGGAGATGCTGCAACTCGCCGGCGCCGACATCACCGGGCGCATCGATCTGCAGGACAAGTTCATCAACCCGGAGAACAACAACAACCTGCTGGAGTTGGCGGTCACCGCGGCCCGGCCGACCGGGGCCCCGACGGCCAACCTGCCCGGCAACGGCCACGGGGTGGAGACCTCCAGCGCCCTGCTGGCCACCGTGCTGCTGGACCAGCCGGCCGACGCCGCGCCGGTCACCGAGGCCGACCGGCGGGCCGTGGTGGCCGCGTACAGCAACGCCAACTACCTCAGCGTCGCCGACCGGATCACCGCGGCGGCCGAGGCGGTGGTCCTGGTCAGCGGGTTGCCGTACGTGGACAAGGACTCCGCCAAGAAGGACGAGTCCGTGGTGAAGATCGCCGAGCAGTTCGACCGGACCGGGGGCATCGTGGTGGCCGGCAACGGATCCGCCAACGGCAATCTGGTGGCCTTCGTCCGCGGCGACGCGGTGCTCGCGCAGCGCATCTCGACCATCGACAACGCCAACACCGTGCAGGGGCAGCTGGTCACCACCCTGGCCCTGGTGCAGCAGCTCACCGAGAGCAAGGCCGGCCAGTACGGCGTCGGCGACAGCGCCGCATCCCTGGTGCCTAGACTGCCCCAGTGACGCCGGTGCACCCGGTGCCCGGATTTCCACGATGTGCGTCGACCGGCGGGGAGGGCGTGTGAGCGTGCGGAGCGAGGCGGTGGCGTGACGATCGTCAGGGGACTACTGGTGGCGGGCATCGGGGCGGCTGCCGCCCGGTACGTGTTGCGTCAGGTGCGCACCTCCCCGGCCGGGCCGGGGCTGGAGCGGACCAACTTCCGCGGCCGTACGGTGACCCTGGCGGCCGGGCCGGCCCTGGCGGTGGGGGCCAGCGGCGCGGCGGCCTGCGGGGCGGCGAGCGTGCCGGCCGGGGCGGCCACCCTGGTCGCCGGGCTCGGCGCCGGGGCCGTCGGGCTGTACGACGACGTGGTCGGGGCCCGGCCGGAACAGAAGGCGTACAAGGGCTTCGCGGGGCATCTGGCCGCGCTGCGGCAGGGCCGGGTCACCGCCGGCCTGGTCAAGATCGTCGGGGTGGGTGCGGCCGGTCTGGGCGCCGCCACCCTGCTCGCCGCCGACCAGGGGGTGACCGGGCACCGGGGACGACAGCGGCAGGGCCCGCTGAGCCGCGGCCTCGACGTGCTGCTCGGCGCCGGTGTGATCGCCGGTACCGCCAACCTGGTCAACCTGCTGGACCTGCGGCCCGGGCGGGCCCTGAAGTCCGGTCTGCTGCTCGGCGCACCCCTGGCGGGGGGTCGGCAGGGCGGGATCGCCGCCGGTGCCCTCGGTGCCGCCGGCGGGCTGCTCCCCGCCGACCTGAACGAGGACGTGATGCTCGGCGACAGCGGCGCCAACGCCCTCGGTGCCGTGCTCGGGGTGGCGTTGGCCGCGCGTACCGGACCGGTCGGCCGGGCCGCCCTGCTGGCGGTGCTCGCCGGGCTCACCGCCGCCAGCGAGAAGGTCAGCTTCACGAAGGTCATCGCGAGTACGCCGGGACTGCGCGACCTGGACGCGCTGGGCCGTCGCCCCGACTGACGTGACCAGACCGGCACCCCTGGCCGGCGTCGGCCGGGTGGCCTCGGCGGCCGCACTCATCGCCGTACTCACCGTGCTCAGCCGGTTGGCCGGGTTCGGGCGTACGGCCGTGTTCACCTGGGTGGTCCAGGACAGCGACCTGGGCGCCATGTACGTGCTGGCCAACGCCGTACCCAACATCATCTTCGAGATCGTCGCCGGTGGGGCGCTGGCCAGCCTGGTCGTACCGCTGCTGGCCGGTGCGGTAGCGGCCGGTGACCGGCAGGCGGTGACCGCCACGACGGGTGCCCTGCTGACCTGGACCCTGACCCTGCTGGTGCCGTTGGCGGTGCTGCTGGCGCTGGCCGCCGGCCCGCTGATCAACCTGTTGGGGGACAACCGGTCGCCGGAGGAACTCGCCGCCGGGGCCCGGATGCTGCGGGTCTTCGCACCGCAACTACCGCTGTACGGCATCGGCATCGTGCTCACCGGGGTGCTCCAGGCGCATCGCCGGTTCGCCTGGCCGGTGATCGCGCCGCTGCTGTCCAGCCTGACGGTGATCGTCGCCTACCTGGTCTTCGTCGGGGTGGCCGGTCCGGGAGCCAGCGTGGCGCAGGCCGGTCGGGGCGCGGAACTGATCCTGTCCGGGGGCACCACCCTAGGGGTGGTGGTGCTGTCCCTGTCGCTGCTGATCCCGATCCGTCGGCTGCGGCTGCGGCCCCGTCCGGGGTACACCTTCGCCGCCGACGCCCGGGCCCGGGTGGGTGGGCTGGCCGTGGCCGGAGTCGTCACGGTCACCGCCCAACAGGTCGCCCTGGCGGTGATCCTGCGGCGGGTCGCCGGCGGGCTCACCGAGGCACCCCAGGTGTTCAACCTCGCCCAGACCTTCTACCTGCTGCCCTGGGCGGTGCTGGCGGTGCCGCTGGCCACCGCCGCGTACCCCACCCTCGCGGCGGCTTCCGCCGAGGGCGACGAGCGGAGCTACCGGGACACCCTGTCGGCCACCCTGCGGGGGGTGCTGCTGCTCAGCTTCCTGGGGGCCGCCGTCCTGGTCGGGGCGGCCGGGCCGATCGGGCGGTTCTTCCCCCTCAACGCCGAGGCCACCGCCGGGGCCATCGCCGGGTACGCCCCCGGGCTGATCGGGTACGGGCTGTTCGCGGTGCTCTCCCGGGCCCTGTACGCCCGGGGGGCCACCCGCTCGGCCACCGCCGCGATCACCGCCGGGTGGCTGGCCGTCCCGCTGGTCCTGCTGCCGCTGTCGGCGCTGCTGCCGGTGGCCGACCGGGTGCTCGCGGTGGCGTTGGCCAACTCGGCCGGCATGCTGCTGCTGGGCGGACTGCTGCTGGTCGCGGTACGGCGGGCGGCCGGGTCGGCCGCCCTGGCCGGTGCCGCCCGGGCCGCCGGAGCCGGGCTGCTGGGCGCCGTGGCGGGGGCGCTGGCCGCGCTGTGGCTGCTGCGGCTGGTGGCGCAGGGGGACGGCACCCCGACGCGGTGGGTGGCCCTGGGGCAGGGCATGCTGTCCGGAGTTTTGGTCGGCGTCGTGTTCCTCGCCGTGGTCTGGTTGGTCGACCGGCGCGATCTGCGCCCGGTGCTGGCCGGGCTGCGCCGACGGCTGCCGGCCCGCCTACGGGGTAGGCAGAAGGACGGGAGCCCCCCGGAGCAGGGCGACGGGAAGGAGTGATCAGCCGGTGGCTACGCCTGAGCGGACGGGCACCGTGGTGCTGCTGCTGGCCTCCAGTACCGGTGGAGTCGGTCAACATGTGCGGGCGCTGACCCGTGGGTTGACCGCCGCCGGGCAGTCGGTGCTGGTCTGCGGGCCGGCGGCGACCCAGGACCAGTTCGACTTCATCGGCGCCGGGGCCCGCTTCGCGGCGGTGGAGATCCCGGCCAGCCCCGCCCCCGGCGACGCCCGGGCGGTGACGGCGCTGCGTCGGGCGCTCGCCGCCGAGCAGGTACGGGTCCTGCACGCGCACGGACTACGCGCCGCCCTGGTGGGGGTGCTCGCCCGACCGGCCGCCCCGCTGGTGGTCACCTGGCACAACGCGGTGCTCGCCGGTGGGCTGCGGGGTGGGCTGTCCCGCCTGGTCGAGCGGATCGTCGCCCGGGGAGCCCGGGTGGTGCTGGGGGCCTCCGCCGATCTGGTCGAGCGGGCGGTGGCGCTCGGGGCCCGGGACGCCCGGCTGGCCCCGGTGGCCGCGCCGGTGCTGTCCGCCCCGCGCCGCGGGCGGACCGCCGTACGGGCCGAGTTCGCGGTCGCCGCCGACCAGCCGTTGATCCTCTCGGTCGGCCGGTTGCATCCTCAGAAGCGCTACGACGTGCTGATCGACGCCGCCGCCCGGTGGCGGACCCGGACCCCACCTCCGGCCGTGGTGATCGCCGGTAGTGGACCGGCGTACCTGCCGCTGGCCGCCCGGATCAGTGCCGTCCGGGCCCCGATCACCCTGCTCGGGCACCGTACCGATGTGGCGGACCTGCTGGCCGCGGCGGACCTGGCCGTGGTGACCAGCGACTGGGAGGCCCGGCAGTTGTTCGCCCAGGAGGCGCTGCGGGCCGGGGTGCCGCTGGTGGCCACCGCGGTGGGTGGCCTGCCGGAGCTGGTCGGCGACGCCGCCGTGCTGGTGCCGCCGGGTGACGTCGACGCGGTCGACGCCGCGGTCCGTGACCTGCTCGACGACGACCGGCGCCGCACCGAGCTGGGGCGGCGCGGGGCGGCCCAGGCGGCCACCTGGCCCACCGAGTCGGACACGGTGGCCCAACTGGTGACCCTCTACGCCGAACTGGCCAGCCCGGATGCCGACGCCTCGTCGACGGGACGCCGATGATGGTGCGCCGAGCCGCTCCGATCCTGCTGACCCTGGTCGTCGTGGTGATGGGCATCGTCGCCCTGGCCGCCCGGCCGACCACCCCGCCGGCACGACCCGGCGCCGACTTCGTGGTGCTGGTCGGGGTGGCCGGGTTGCGGTGGGACGACGTCGACGCCGAACGCACCCCGACCCTGTGGCAGTTGGCCCGCCAAGGCTCCATCGGCTCCCTGTCGGTGCGGTCGGCCTACCGGCCCACCTGCCCCCTGGACGGCTGGCTGACCCTGGGGGCGGGCAGCTTCGCCGGATGGACCAACGGCCAGCCGGACGGCGAGTGCCCGCCGACCGAGGTGCAGGTGGACCGGCCGGACCGCATCGGGGCTAACCTGCCCGAGCAGGAGAGCGTCGTCGTACACAACCAGGACCGGCTGCCGTGGGGCACCGTGCCGGGCGCCCTGTCGGAGTCGGTGCGCTGCTCGGTCGCGGTCGGCCCGGGGGCGGCGGTGGCGGCGGCCCGGCCCTTCGGGCGGGTCGACCGATACGAGCCGACCCTGCCGGCGGATCCGGCCGGGCTGCTGAGTTCTTGCGTCCTGAGCATCGTCGACCTGGGCACGGTCGCCGGTGCGGACCCGGCCGAACGTGCCGCGGCGGCGCGGGAGGCCGACACCCAACTGGCCCGGGTGCTGGCCGCCCGGCCACCGAACTCCCTGGTGATCGTGGCCGGGGTCGCCGACACCGAACGCCCCTCCCGGCTGCATGTGGCCGTGGCCGACGGCCCGGGCTGGGAGAACGGCTGGTTGACCTCGCCGACCACCGCACGTCGGGGCTACCTGCAACTGATCGACCTGGCCCCGACCGCGTTGACGGCGTTGGGTCGCCCGATGCCGGACCGGCCCTTCCTCGGCCGGCCCGCCGAGTCCGTCGGTGGCCGCCCGGACGACCTGGCCGCCGCGATCACCGAACCGGCCGACGCCGACCGGGAGGCCGCCGCGCAACGGGAGGTCGCCGGGGGGTTCTTCACCCTGCTGGCCGGGGTCCAGGTGGCCTTGGCGGTGGCGGTGCTGCCGCTGCTGCGTCGGGCCCGCCGGCACGCCGGACCGTACGGTCCGAAACCGGTGTCGCCGCGGGTGGTGGCGGTCGTGGAGCTGCTGCTGGTCGCCGCCGCCCTGGCGATGCCGGCGGCCCTGCTGGCCGAGGCCGTGCCCTGGTGGCGCAACACCTATCCGGCGGCCACCTTCGCCGGGCTGACGGCCGCCCTGCTGGCCGCCGCGACCCTGCTGGTGCGGCTGGCACCGGGCTACCGCAGCACCCTGGGGCCGCTCGGCGCGGTGGCCGGGTTGACCACCCTGGCGGTCGGCCTGGATGTGGTCACCGGGGCCCGCCTGCAACTCAACGGGGTGGTCGGCTACTCCGCGCTGGAGGGGGGCCGCTACGCCGGGCTCGGCACGGTGGGGCTCGGGGTGTTCGTCGCCGCCGCTCTGCTGACCGCCGGTTGGCTGGCCCAGCAGGTGCACCGCCGGTGGCGACCGACCGTGATGGTGCTGGTCGGTGGTGCCGCCGTGGTGGTGGTCGGCAGCCCCTATCTGGGTGCCGACTCGATCGGGGCGATCGCCCTGACCGCCGGGGTGAGCGTGGCCGCGGCGATCAGTGCCGGCGGCTGGTTGACGGTGACCCGGCTGGCCTGGGCGGGCATGGCCGGGCTGGCGGTGACCATCGGGTTCGCGGTGGTGGACCTGGGTCGTCCGCCCGGTGAGCGGGGGAGCCTGGGCCGGTTCCTGGCCGCCCTGGGCGACGGCACCGGCGGGTTGACGGTGCAACGTTCCAGCGCCGCCAGCTTCCAGACCCTGGTCAACAGCCCGCTGACGGTGCTGGCCCTGGTCGGGGCCCTGCTGCTGTGGTTCGCCCTACTGCGGCCCTGGGGCGGGCTGATGCGGCTGTTCGGCATCTATCCGGCGATCCGGGCGGCGATGGCCGGCACCGGGGTGGCCGCCGTGATCGGCGGGGTGCTGGGGGCAGTGGGCCTGGACGTGGCGGGGGCGGCGGCGGCCGTGGTGGTGCCGATGGCGGCGTTGGCCGCGTTGCGGGTGCTGGACCACGCCGCGGACCGGACCCGCCCGGCCACCGACCGCCCACAGGACGCCGGCCCCTCGAGCAAGCCGGCCCCCTCCGGCAAGCCGGTCCCCGACGGGGGCCCGGAAGCCCCAGGACCGGCAGCCGAGGGTGGGCCGGGCGGGGCGAAACCGGCCGACGACCAGGCGGGTGTTCCGGACCCGGCAGCCGAGGGTGGCGGGGCCGCCACCACGGGCGGCGCGGCGCCGTCGAACGAGCCCGGAGGCCAGCGCGGCCGGGCGGTACGGTCATCGGCCGAGGTCGCGACCGGGTGAACCGCGGCGGCCTACCTCGGGTGCGGCACCGGAGCCGACTCGGGGAGGTGTTAGCGTGGAATCCCGTGGATCGCGTGATCACTTCGCTGATCGGCTCGGCGGTCTGCACGACCGCGACGGACGACACGGGAGCAGGCCTTGGCCCCTTCAGCACGGACGACCAGGCACATTTTCGTCACCGGGGGCGTCGCCTCCTCCCTGGGTAAAGGGCTGACCGCCTCCAGCCTCGGCAACCTGCTCACCGCGCGGGGACTCCGCGTGGTGATGCAGAAGCTCGACCCCTACCTCAATGTCGACCCCGGCACCATGAACCCGTTCCAGCACGGTGAGGTCTTCGTCACCGAGGACGGCGCCGAGACCGACCTGGACGTCGGCCACTACGAGCGGTTCCTGGACCGGGCACTGTCCGGCAAGGCGAACGTCACCACCGGCCAGATCTACTCCGACGTGATCGCCAAGGAGCGGCGCGGCGAGTACCTGGGCGACACCGTCCAGGTGATCCCGCACATCACCAACGAGATCAAGTCCCGGATCCTGGCCATGGGTGACCCGGACGACGACGGCCGGGTCCCGGACGTGGTGATCACCGAGGTGGGTGGCACGGTCGGCGACATCGAGTCGCTGCCGTTCCTGGAGGCGATCCGTCAGGTCCGCCACGACCTGGGCCGGGACAACTGCTTCTACCTGCACGTCTCCCTGGTGCCCTACCTGGCGCCCTCCGGGGAGCTGAAGACCAAGCCGACCCAGCACTCCGTGGCGCAGCTGCGCAACATCGGCATCCAGCCGGACGCCATCGTGTGCCGCTCCGACCGGGAGATCCCGGACAAGCTCAAGCACAAGCTGTCGCTGTACTGCGACGTCGACGCCGAGGCGGTCATCGCCGCCCCGGACGCCCCCAGCATCTACGACATCCCCAAGGTGCTGCACCGCGAAGGGCTGGACGCGTACGTGGTGCGCCGGCTCGGGCTCTCCTTCCGGGACGTGGACTGGGACGGCTGGGACGACCTGCTGGAGCGGGTGCATCAGCCGCAGCGCACCATCACGGTCGCCCTGGTCGGCAAGTACGTCGACCTGCCGGACGCGTACCTGTCGGTCAGCGAGGCGATCCGGGCGGCCGGGTTCGGTCACCGGGCCCGGGTGCAGCTGCGCTGGGTGCCCAGCGACGACTGCGTCACCCCCGCCGGCGCGGCAGCGGCCCTGGCCGGGGTGGACGGCATCGTCATCCCGGGTGGGTTCGGGGTACGCGGCATCGAAGGCAAGATCGGCACCGCCCGGTACGCCCGGGAGAACGGCATTCCACTGCTCGGGCTCTGCCTCGGCCTGCAGTGCATGACCATCGAGGTGGCCCGGCACCTGGCCGGACTGGAGGGCGCCAACTCGGTGGAGTTCGAGGCCGACGCCGTGCACCCGGTCATCGCCACCATGGCCGACCAGGAGGACATCGTCGCCGGCAAGGGCGACCTGGGCGGCACCATGCGGCTGGGGGCGTACCCGGCGAAGCTGGCCGAGGGGTCGATCGTGGCCGAGGCGTACGGCAGCACCGAGATCAGCGAACGGCACCGGCACCGCTACGAGGTGAACAACGCCTACCGGGACCAGTTGACCAAGGCGGGGCTGCACATCTCCGGCACCTCGCCGGACGGGCGGCTGGTCGAGTTCGTCGAACTGGACCGTGAGCTGCACCCGTTCTTCGTGGCCACCCAGGCGCACCCGGAGCTGAAGAGCCGCCCGACCCGGCCCCATCCGCTGTTCGCCGCCTTCGTGCAGGCCGCGGTGGCGTACTCCCAGGCCGATCAGCTTCCGGTCGACCTGGAGGGGGCCCGGCGGGCCACCCGCAACGACACCGCCGCATCGGCGGCCTCGGCCTCGTGAGCGGGGTCGAGCACCACTACGAGGTGCGCTCGCGTGAGGTGCGCTACTCGGGTCGCATCTTCGAGGTGGTCTCCGAGCAGGTGACCATGCCCGGCGGCGACATCGTCACCCGCGACCTGGTCCGGCACGTCGGAGCGGTGGCCGTGGTGGCGGTGGACGACGCCGGTCAGGTGGTGTTGATCCGGCAGTACCGCCAACCGGTAGGGCGTCGGCTGTGGGAGCTGCCGGCCGGACTGACCGATGTGGCCGGCGAGGATCCGGCGCTCACCGCGGCCCGGGAGTTGGCCGAGGAGGTCGACCTGGTCGCCGGTCGCTTCGATGTGCTGGTCGACCTGCACAGCTCGCCCGGGTTCACCAACGAACTGGTCCGGGTCTACCTGGCCCGCGACCTCACCGAGGTGCCGGTGGAGCAGCGCCACGACCGGCATGAGGAGGAGGCCGACCTGCAGATCGTGCGGATCGACCTGGACGAGGCGGTCGGCATGGTGCTGGCCGGGGAGATCACCAACGCCTCCTGCGTGGCCGGGCTGCTGGCCGCCGCCCGGGCCCGCGACGGCGGCTGGTCGGGGCTGCGCCGGGCGGACGCCCCGTTGCCGCGCTGAGCCGCACCACGCGAGACGCAGGGGCCGGGCGAGGATTCGCCCGGCCCCTGCGTGATGTCACGGGTCAGTCGCGCAGCGGGCGTCCCTGCCCGTCGACGCCACCGTTGACCAGGATCAGGATGCCGTCGATGAGGCCCCAAAGGCTGCCGATGCCGCAGGTCACGATGGTGACGATCAGCTGGATGACACCCGTCTTGGTGTCGCCCATGTAGAAGCGGCCGACGCCGAAGCCACCGAGCAGAATCTGCAGGATGCCGGCGACGAGCTTGCTCTTGTCAGAAACGCCCTGGGGATATCCGGGCGGAGGGGGATAGGTCATGAGGCGACACAATAGTGATCCCTTCGCCAGCCTGCGTACCGGACTGCCCGAAGTGCGAGATCACAGCAGAATCCTGTCCTGACGGCTGAGGGGCCACTCCACCGAGGGGCGTCCTCCGACACCTGACACTTCGTCAACGTCCACGACCACCAGGTGTCACAGTGCAGGCCCCGGTGCCTTTCCGACCCGCTTAAACTGCGCCGACGGGATCGGTCGACCGTGGCGGCAAAGGCGCCACCACACACCGCACAGGCGGAGGCGACGGTCCGGCGGAGAAAGGTGACTGCATCGTGAAGGTCGGTATTCCCCGCGAGGTCAAGAACCACGAGTACCGCGTCGCGATCACACCTGCGGGAGTCAACGAGTTCACCCGCAGCGGCCACCAGGTCTTCATCGAGGCCGGCGCCGGACTCGGGTCGAGCATCACCGACGAGGAGTTCACCGCCGCCGGCGCGAAGATCCTGGACACCGCCGACGAGGTGTGGGCCGCCGCGGAACTGGTGCTCAAGGTCAAGGAGCCGGTCGCCGAGGAGTACCACCGGATGCGCGAGGGGCAGGTGCTCTTCACCTACCTGCACCTGGCCGCCTCCGCCGACTGCACCCGGGCCCTGCTCGACCGCAAGGTCACCGGCATCGCGTACGAGACCGTGGAGCTGCCGGACCGGTCGCTGCCGCTGCTGGCCCCGATGTCCGAGGTGGCCGGTCGACTCGCCCCGCAGGTCGGCGCCTTCTACCTGATGCGTACCGGGGGTGGCCGGGGGGTGCTGCCCGGCGGGGTCTCCGGCGTCTACGCGGCCAAGACCGTCGTCATCGGCGCCGGGGTCTCCGGCATGAACGCCGCCGCCATCGCGCTCGGCCTGCAGTCCGAGGTGCTGCTGCTGGACAAGAACGTCGGCCGGCTGCGGCAGGCCGACGCCATCTACCGGGGCCACCTGCAGACCGTGGCGTCGAACGCGTACGAGATCGAGCGGGCCGTGCTGGACGCGGACCTGGTCATCGGCGCGGTCCTGGTGCCCGGCGCCAAGGCCCCCAAGCTGATCTCCAACGAACTGGTCTCCCGGATGAAGCCCGGCAGCGTGCTCGTCGACATCGCGATCGACCAGGGCGGCTGCTTCGAGGACTCCCGGCCCACCACGCACGCCGACCCGGTCTACAAGGTGCACAACTCGATCTTCTACTGCGTGGCGAACATGCCCGGCGCAGTACCGAACACCAGCACGTACGCACTGACCAACGTCACCCTGCCGTACGCGCTGGAGCTGGCCAACCACGGCTGGCGTGAGGCGTCCCGCCGCGATCCGGCGCTGGCGCTGGGCCTGAACACCCACGACGGACAGGTCGTGTACGGCCCGGTCGCGGAGGCACACGACCTGCCGACCACCCCGCTGGCCGAGGTGCTGGCCTGATCGGCCGCACCCCGACCGCCGCAGCGGACGGAGCCGGCACGGGCCACCAGCCCGCGCCGGCTCTGCGCCGCGCTCTACGCGGCTACCTGGACCACCTCACGGTCGAACGTGGCCTGGCCGCGAACACCCTGGTGTCCTACCGCCGTGACCTGGACCGCTACCTGAACAGCCTGGCCGCCGCCGGAGTCACCGACCTGGCCGCCGTACCCACCGGCGAGATCGAACGCCACCTGGCCCGGCTGCGCACCGGCGAGGACGGGCGCCCGCCCCTGGCCGCCTCCTCCGCAGCCCGGGCCGCCAGCGCCGTGCGGGGCCTGCACCGCTTCGCCCTGCGCGAGGGCCTGACCACCGCCGACCCCAGCCGCGACGTCCGGCCACCCACCCCGCCCCGCCGGCTGCCCCGCGCCCTGTCGCTGGAGGAGGTGCTCCGGCTGCTGGAGGCCGCCGGGCCGGTCGAGGCCGCCGGGGAGGCCGCGCCGCTCGCGCTGCGCGACCGGGCACTGCTGGAGTTCCTGTACGGCACCGGGGCCCGCATCTCCGAGACGGTGGGTCTGGCCGTGGACGATGTGGACCTCACCGAGGCGGTGGTGCTGCTGCGCGGCAAGGGCGGCCGTGACCGCCTGGTGCCGGTCGGCGGGTACGCCCAACGGGCCCTGGGCGCCTACCTGGTCCGCGCCCGACCCGGACTGGCCGCCGCCGGCCGGGGCACCCCGACGGTCTTCCTCAACGCCCGGGGTGGGCCGTTGACCCGGCAGGGGGCCTGGACCATCCTGCGCCGGGCCGCCCAACGGGCCGGCCTGCCGGTCGAGGGACCGCAGGCGGTCTCCCCGCACACCCTGCGTCACTCCTACGCCACCCACCTGCTCGACGGCGGCGCGGACGTGCGGGTGGTGCAGGAGTTGCTGGGGCACGCCTCGGTCACCACCACCCAGGTCTACACTCTGGTCACCGTCGACCGACTGCGTGAGGTCTACGCCACCGCCCACCCCCGCGCCCGCAATTGAGCGCTGCTGGCCGGTGCCGTCGGCCGACACGCCGAGCGGGTGCCGAACGCCCTGCTGGCCGGTGGCGTACAGTCGGCAGCGCGGGCCCTGGCGGCGAGATGACCGGGGTACGCAGCGGCGCCGCGAAGGACGTCGGGCGGCTCCGACGCCGGATGGTCGTCGGGAGGGGGCAACGAGGACATGGCTGGCAACGGTGACCGTGCCGAGACCTGGACGTCGGAGCTCCGCGAACAGCAGAATGCCCTCGGTGCTGACCTGGGCCCGGCCGACCCGGCCGCCTACACGATGCGTAAGCCCATCCCCGAGCCGATGCCGACCGACCGGCACGGCCCGGCCCGGATCATCGCGATGGCCAACCAGAAGGGCGGGGTGGGCAAGACCACCACGACCATCAACCTGGGCGCCGCCCTGGCCGAGTACGGCCGCAAGGTGCTGCTGGTCGACTTCGACCCGCAGGGCGCCCTCTCGGTCGGCCTGGGGGTCAACCCACACAACCTGGACCTGTCGGTCTACAACCTGCTGATGCAGGACGACGTCACCGCCGAGGACGTCCTGATCAAGACCGACGTGGCCGGTCTGCACCTGCTGCCCGCCAACATCGACCTCTCCGCCGCCGAGATCCAGCTGGTCAACGAGGTAGCCCGGGAGATGGCCCTGGCCCGGGTGCTCAGGAGCGTCCGCAAGGAGTACGACTACATCCTGATCGACTGCCAGCCCTCCCTGGGCCTGCTGGCGATCAACGCGCTGACGGTGGCGCACGGGGTGCTCATCCCCCTGGAGTGCGAGTTCTTCAGCCTGCGCGGGGTGGCCCTGCTGCTGGACACCATCGACAAGGTCCGCGAGCGGCTCAACTTCGACCTGGAACTCGAAGGCATCCTCGCCACCATGTACGACAGCCGCACCACCCACTGCCGGCAGGTGCTGCAACGGGTGGTGGAGGCCTTCGGCGACAAGGTCTACCAGACGGTGATCACCAAGACGGTGAAGTTCCCCGAGTCCACCGTCGCCGGGGCCCCGATCACCACCCTCGACCCGGCCTCCTCCGGGGCCCGCAACTACCGCCAGCTCGCCCGCGAGGTGATCGCCGCGCAGGCGGAGCGGTAGGCTCCGCGTACCCGTGGCCAGGCCGTGGACTACGGTCGTCGCGTGACCGCGCCGCCCCTCGACCCCGCCACCGCGGACGATCCGACCCGGGTGGCCGAGCCGGACGCGGCCGATTCTGAGGCCGCCGACCCGGTTGGTGCGGACGCCGCTGTCGACGACCCGGCCGATTCCGGCAGGTTCACCGTGCGGCTGGCCAACTTCACCGGCCCGTTCGACCTGCTGCTGCAACTGATCGGCAAACACAAGCTGGATGTGACCGAGGTCGCCCTGCACCAGGTCACGGACGAGTTCATCGCCTACATCAGGGCCATGGGCGACGACTGGGACCTCGACGAGGCCAGCGAGTTCCTGCTCATCGCCGCCACCCTGCTGGACCTGAAGGCCGCCCGGCTGCTGCCGGCCGCCGAGGTGGAGAACGAGGAGGACCTGGCCCTGCTGGAGGCCCGGGACCTGCTCTTCGCCCGGCTGTTGCAGTACAAGGCGTACAAGGAGGCGGCCGCGCACATCGCCGCCCTGGAGGAGGTCGGGGGACGCCGCTACCCCCGCGCGGTCACCCTGGAACCCCGCTACGCCGAGGCCCTGCCGGACCTGGTGCTCAACATCGGGGTCCAGCGGCTGCGCGACCTGGCCGTACGGGCGATGACCCCGAAGCCGGTGCCGGAGGTCTCCATCGCCCATGTGCACATGGTCCGGGTCAGTGTCCGGGAACACGCCGCGATCATCGCCGAACGGCTGCGCCGGGCCGGTACGGCCACCTTCACCCTGCTCTGCGCCGACTGCGAGGCCACCCTGGAGGTGGTGGCCCGCTTCCTGGCCCTGCTGGAGCTGTACCGGCAGGGGGTGGTGGCCTTCGTGCAGGAACAGGCGTTGGAGGAGTTGACCGTACGCTGGACCGGCCCCGCCGACGGCGGACCGGCCCTGGCCATCGACGAGTACGCCGGGGCCCCGGCCGAACCGGACCCGGACGGGACGGCGACGAGCGAGGAGCAGGCCGAATGACCCACGAGGAACGTGGCGATTCGCTGGCTGACCAGGCCGCGGCCTGGATCCCACCCTGGCAGCGCCCCGCCCCACCCGCCGAGGCCGCCGCCCCCGACCGTGACCCGGAGGACGCGGGTGTCGTAGGTGCTGCGGCGGCGGGTTCCTCGGGGCAGATGACGGAAGCGGCCGACGAGGCCGGGGCGGCTGCCGACGGGGCGACCGCCGAGCAGACACCGAGCGGGACGGCCGGTGCCGCGGTGGAGCGTCGGCAGCGGTCGGGGCGGGGGCGGCCGGCACCGGAACCGGCGCCGGTGCTCGAGGACACCGAACTGCGCGGCGCCCTGGAGGCGATCCTGCTGGTGGTGGACGAACCGGTGAGCGAGCTGACCCTGGCCCAGGTGCTGGAGCAGCCGCCGGAGCGGATCGGCCCGATGCTCGACCAGATCGCTGCCGGCTACACCGCCGCCGGTCACGGCTTCGACCTGCGCCGGGCCGCTGGCGGGTGGCGGTTGTACACCCGGCCGGAGTACGCCACCTACGTGGAACGGTTCGTCCTCGACGGGCAGTCCGTGCGCATCACCCAGGCCGCCCTGGAGACCCTGGCGGTGGTGGCCTACAAGCAGCCGGTCACCCGCTCCCGCATCTCGGCCATCCGCGGTGTCAACTGCGACGGGGTGATCCGTACCCTGGTCTCCAGAGGGCTGATCGAAGAGTGCGGCACCGAATCCGACAGCGGGGCGTTCCTGTACCGGACGACCACGATGTTCCTGGAGAAACTCGGCCTCAACAGCCTCGACGACCTGCCACCGCTGGCCCCGTTCCTCCCCGACGACGTAGAAGAGCTTGCCGATGCATCGCGATAACCGCACCCCCTCACCCGACGCGCCCGTCTACACCGGCCCGGAACGCCTCCAGAAGGTGCTCGCCGCCGCCGGTGTCGGCTCCCGGCGGGCCTGCGAGGACCTGATCTTCCGTCGGCGGGTGACGGTCAACGGGCGGGTGGCGCAGCTCGGCGACAAGGTCGACCCCGCCACCGCGGTCATCCATGTCGACGGCGAACGGCTCCAGGCCGACACCCGACTGGTGTACCTGGCCATGAACAAGCCGCGCGGAGTGGTCTCCACCATGGCCGACGAGAAGGGCCGCACCGCCCTGGCCGACTTCCTCGGCAACCGGGTAGAGCAGCGGGTCTACCACGTCGGGCGGCTCGACGCGGACAGCGAGGGCCTGCTGCTGCTCACCAACGACGGCACCCTCGCGCACCGGCTGATGCACCCCTCCTACGGGGTGCAGAAGACCTACCTGTGCGAGGTTTCCGGGCCCATCCCGCGCAACCTCGGCAAGCGGCTGGCCGCCGGCATCGAACTGGAAGACGGGCCGGTCACCGTGGACGGCTTCCGGGTGGTGGACTCGCTGGGGCGTACCGCCCAGGTGGAGCTGAGCCTGCACGAAGGGCGCAAACACATCGTACGGCGGCTGCTCGCCGAGGTGGGGCACCCGGTGAGCCGGCTGGTGCGTACCGCCATCGGGCCGATCCGGCTCGGCGACCTGCGCAGCGGGCGGACCCGACGCCTGACCAACGCGGAGGTCGCCGCCCTGTTCAAGGCCGTGGGTGACTGACCGCGCGGTCGCGGGTACCGCGGGGGGTAGGCTCGCGGACGGCCCGGCGGGCCGTGGGGTTCGGCGCCGGGCATCATTGGACATAGCTGGCAACCGCTCGCGTCCGCCGCTGACGGCGGATCGTGAGGTACGGGCTGAGGAGGACAACGGTGGGAGAAAACATACCGGTCGGACGCTGCGTCGTCGCTGTGGACGGGCCGTCCGGTTCGGGTAAGTCCACCGTCTCACGACGGCTCGCGACCAGCCTGGCCGCCCGCTACCTGGACACCGGCGCGATGTACCGGGCCGTCACCTGGGCGGTGCTGCGCTCCGGCGTCGACCTCAACGACGCCCACGCCGTGGCCAAGGTCGCCGGCGAGGTCGACCTGCGCATCGGCACCGACCCGGCCGGCTACACCGTGACCGCCGACGGGGTGAACGTCGAGGCCGAGATCCGGGGCGCCGACGTGACCGCGGCCGTCTCCGCGGTGGCCGCCGTACCGGCGGTGCGGGCCCTGCTGGTCGCCCGGCAGCGCGACATGATCGCCAAGGCCGGCCGGATGGTGGTCGAGGGCCGCGACATCGGTTCCGTGGTGGCCCCGGACGCCGACCTGAAGGTCTACCTCACCGCCTCCGCTGCGGCCCGGGCCGCCCGGCGCAGCGCCGAGAACGCCGCCGACGTCGCCGCCACCGCCGCCGACCTGGCCCGCCGCGACCAGTTGGACTCGACCCGCAAGGCCGACCCGCTCGCCCAGGCCCCCGACGCCGTGGTGCTGGACAGCACCGAACTGGGCATCGACGAGGTCGTGGCCCGACTGCGTGAGCTGCTAGCCGAGCGGGGCGTGGCATGAGCAACGACGACGGCTGGGTGGAGCTGCGGGAACCGGACCTCGACATCGAGGAGCCGACCGGCCCGCAGCCGGTGGTGGCCGTGGTCGGCCGCCCGAACGTCGGCAAGTCCACACTGGTCAACCGGATCATCGGCCGCCGCCAGGCGGTCGTCGAGGACGTCCCCGGGGTGACCCGCGACCGGATCCCCTACGACGCACAGTGGTCCGGCCGGACCTTCACCGTGGTCGACACCGGCGGCTGGGAACCGGACGCCAAGGACCGGGCCGCGGCCATCGCCGCGCAGGCCGAGACGGCCGTGGCCACCGCCGACGTGGTGGTGTTCGTGGTCGACGCCACGGTGGGCTCCACGGACGTCGACGAGGCGGCCGTGAGGATGCTGCGGCGCAGCGCCAAACCGGTCATCCTGGTCGCCAACAAGGCCGACAACACCTCCGTGGAGCTGGAGGCCACCTCCCTGTGGTCCCTAGGCCTCGGTGAACCGCACCCCGTCTCGGCCCTGCACGGCCGCGGCTCCGGTGACCTGCTCGACGCCATCATGGCCGCGCTGCCCGAGGCACCCAAGATCGTGGAGAACCGCCCGCGCGGTCCCCGCCGGGTGGCCCTGGTCGGTAGGCCCAACGTCGGCAAGTCCAGCCTGCTGAACCGCTTCTCCGGCGAGGAACGCGCCGTGGTCGACTCCGTCGCCGGCACCACTGTCGACCCGGTGGACAGCCTGGTCACCATCGGCGGCGAGACCTGGCACCTGGTGGACACCGCCGGGCTGCGCAAGCGGGTCGGCAAGGCCAGCGGCACGGAGTACTACGCCAGCCTGCGTACCGCCTCGGCCATCGAGGCGTCCGAAGTGGCGGTGGTGCTGCTCGACTCCAGCGAGCCGATCAGCGAACAGGACCAGCGGATCCTGTCCATGGTCACCGAGGCCGGTAGGGCGCTGGTCATCGCCTTCAACAAGTGGGACCTGGTCGACGCCGACCGCCGGTACTACCTGGACAAGGAGATCGAGCGGGAACTGCGCCGCATCCCGTGGGCGATCCGGTTGAACCTGTCGGCGATGACCGGTCGGGCCGTGGACAAGCTGGCCGCTGCCCTGCACCGGGCGCTGGACAGCTGGGAGACCCGCATCCCCACCGCCCAGCTCAACGCCTGGCTCACCGCCCTGGTCCAGGCCACCCCGCACCCCGTACGCGGGGGACGGGCACCGAGGATCCTGTTCGCCACCCAGGCGGGCGTGGCCCCACCCCGGTTCGTGCTGTTCACCACCGGCCCCCTGGACGCCGGCTACCAACGCTTCGTCGAGCGCAAGCTCCGCGAGGAGTTCGGCTTCGAGGGCAGCCCCATCGAGATCTCGGTACGCCCCCGCAAGAAGCTCGGCCCCGGCGGCCGGGGCAAGGCACACGGCTGATCGCTGTTCTACCCGGGCCCGGGTGTCGAGGCTGCTTGCCTCCGCACCCGGGCCCTTTGCTGCCCACCCATCTTCCTAGGATGCTTTAGGGGTGGTGGGCTGTTCGTCGAGGCGGCGGTATGGGGGTGGGGGCTGTGCGACGGATGGGGGAGGCTGCGCTAAGCTGTACCGGCTGCCGCGGGCAAGGTCCGGCGGTGGCAACGGGACGTGGCGCAGCTTGGTAGCGCACTTGACTGGGGGTCAAGGGGTCGTCGGTTCGAATCCGGCCGTCCCGACAGAGTTTCAGCAGGTCAGAGCCTTGATTCACTCTGGTGGGTCAGGGCTTTTTGCTGTCTCGTCTCACAATTCATCACGTACGCGCGTACTGCTGAAATCCGGGTGTGAGAGCTACCCGAACAGCCCGGATTCGAGGTGCTCGGCGGCCACCTTCAGGTGGCTGCTGTCGGGGTGGACGTAGACCCGCTTGGCGAGGGTGCCGCCGTCCGCGTGGCCGGCCCAGGCCGCGAGAACGACGTCGGGTACTCCGGCGGCGGCGAGGTAGGTCAGGCAGGCGTGTCGGGCGTCGTACGGTCGGACCTTGCGGACCCCGACCTTGGCCATCAGGCCGTACACCCGGCGGCGGAGCCAGTCGGTGCGCTGCCCCTCGCCGATCTCGTTGACCAGGACGTAGCCGCTGCCGATGTAGGCGTCGCCTGCCTTCAGGCGTTCCTTCTTCTGCTGGGTCTGGAACGCCTTCAGCGCCTTCGCCACGGTTGCCGGCATCGGTAGGCCGCGTTGGCCAGCCGCGGACTTGGCCTTCTTCTCCTCGACCTCGCCGTCGACGAGCGTTCGTGTGTTGTCCCCGGCGGCGATGGTGCCTGCGTCGAAGTCGACATCGGACCAGCGCAGCCCGCACACTTCGGCCGGTCGGAGGCCCATCAGTGACAGCAGGCAGACGGCGTACAGGCGTTCGCCGGTGATGCCGGTGATGCCGGTGATGCCGGTGAGGAATGTCTTCACCTCGTCCTGGGTCCAGGGCTTACGCTTCGCCCGTTCCTCGATAGCGGCCTTCGCTGCTGCTCGGGGGATGGTGACGTACGCGGCGACGTTGCGCACCACGAGCTGACGACGGACCGCCACGTTCAGCGCGGTCCGGAGTCGGCCCAGCGTCAGGCGCACCGAGCGGACGCCAAGTCCCGATCCGGGCTTGCCGCCACGCCGCCGGCCCTCTGTCAGCATCCAGTCGATAAAGGCTTCGATGTCTGCCTCGTTGACGTCCTGGAGCGGCTTCCCGCCGAGTCGAGCCCGGACCGGTAGGAGCGCGTCCCGGTAGTTCGAAGCCGTGGCCTTCTCCACGTCGCGGGTGGCGGACAGCAACCGCCTCATCCACGATCAGGATGTCGAACGCATACCGTCGAGCGGTCTTCGTGCTCGCCGCCTGCGCATAGATGTCACGCAGCATCCGCTGGGCGCGCACCTGCGGCAACCACGCCATGCTCACAATCACCCGCGGGTACAGCTGGAACGGGTTCGCGTGTAGGCCGTACCGGCGCCGTACCTCGCGCATCATCTCGCTGTTGATGATCGTGAAGTCGAGGCCGAACTTGTCCCGCATCTCATCCTGCCACTTCAGTGCCAGGCTCGGCGGGCACACCACGATCGCGGTCCGCGCCCGGTGCCGCAGCAGCAGCTCCTGCACCACCAAGCCGGCCTCGATGGTCTTGCCCAAGCCGACGTCGTCAGCGAGCAGCAGGTTCGTCCGGGGCGAGGACAGTGCCCGTCGCAGCGGCTCCAGCTGGTACGCCTCCACCGCGACCCCGCTGTGGAACGGCGCCTGCACGCTCCGGTCATCCGCCGAGGTCACCGCACCCCAACGCATCGCGTCAACGAACCCGGCAAGGGTGTTCGGATCGTCGAAGGCGTCCGGGTTGACCTGCGTCGGCAGACCCTGAGCGGGCGTGACGGTGTGACCGACCTCCAACTCCCAGACGACCGTCAACTCCTCACCCAGCCGGTCCTCGTCGAGCGCCTGCAGGGTCACGGCGTGGTTCAGCGAGGCAACCGCCTCGTCCGCAGGGCTGCGCGGCAGTCCCTGCTGCTTGACCTGAGCCACCGCCCACGTCGAACCGCGTACCTCGACAACTTGACCCGGCTCAGGAACGAGTGTGCCCGACGGCGATCACCGACGCCGGCCTGGTGCTGTGGATGGCTCTCCCGACTCGCTGTGGCCGGGTGGGCGCGCAGCACCTCCTGCGCGCGTTGGGCTGGCCCCCGTACTCCGCCTCGACATTGAGCCGCGCCACGGCATGCTCGTCATCTGCTCGGCCAACGACGGCCGCTACCAGGTGGGCAGCCGAGGTGACCTGGCCATTCTCGGCGAATGCCCGGCAGATGTGCCGCATCGGGCCCGGAAAACCCGTGATGTTCGCCGCTATCGTCACGCACGATCTGCTCGTCGTGCATCTCGTCAGCACGTCGTACGCCTGCTCGCCGACCTGCATACTCACCTGGCGGGAGCCGGCAATGAACGCTGACCACGTCGCTGCCGCTCGCCAGCCAGGTTTCTGGCTCACCTGGGCGTCACGGTGACCGATCTACAGGCTCACCCCGCTATCCCTGCCGTTCTGCCGACGGTCGCCGAGTACCTGCCCCGAGTTGTCGCCGCTGCCGGGCCCGGAGCACGCCGCACCCAGCAGCCCGACCCTACCCCGATCGCCGCCTAACATCAAACCGGATCCAGCGATGGTCGTCTTCTACACCACCAGCGCGGACGTGACCGATCGGCCCTTGACCCTTGGCCTTGGTGTCTCTGGCGCCGACAGCGTCTGTACCAGGTGAGCGACCTCCACACAGCACCGTTGTTGCCGGCTCGGCCGGTCGTGAACCACTCGACGAGCGGTGGGTGTGGGCCGGTAGGCTCGACAAGGTGGAGATCGAGCCTCGCCCTGAGCAGCTGTCACGGAAACCGAGTGAGCTGGAGCAGGAGGCCGCCGCGACGGCGCTGCAGGAGGCGGTCGGCGAGGGCCGGCTGACCCTGGAGGAGTTCAGCGATCGGGTCGGGGCGGTGTGGGCGGCCGAGCGCATCGAAGATCTGGAGCGGGCGATGGCCGGGGTGGTGGTGGAGCCGCCTCCGGTCGGTAGTACGCAGACCGTGTCGACCGTGGTCGCGATCCTTGGCGACCAGCGGCGGGTGGGGCGGTGGCGGTTGCCTGCCCGGCTGCGGACGTTCAGCGTGCTCGGCGATGTCCATCTTGACCTGCGTACGAGTGTCTGCGCCGAGGCCGTCGTGGAGATCGAGGCGTGGAGCCTCCTGGGTGACATCAAGATAACGGTGCCCGACGGGGTGGATGTCGAGCTTGCCGGGTTCGGGTTGCTCAGCGACCGTGAACTTCAGCTGGCCCCGATCCCCCCGGTGCCGGGAACACCGCGGATCCGGATCCGGGCGCACACCCTGCTGGGCGATGTACGAATCCGATCGACGGGCTCCGGCAAGGACGTAGCGGGCTGGCGCCGCTGGTTACTGGGCCAGCAGTCGTCACCGGGCGCCGGCCAGTAACCGCCGCCGCCACCGACGGTAGAGAGGCGCTGACCAGGCCGTCGGGGACCGGTGTACCTGGCCGCCAGCCCGCCCCACCCGCCCGAACCGCTCCGCCAGCATCTACCGCGGACGGGCTCCGGTTGCGGGCTCTTCCTCCTCGTACTCAGAGCAGCTTGAACTCGTAGATCGAGGATTCGACGTGGATCATTCCTCGCTCGTCTGCGGCTGCGGCGATGGCAGGGGTCCACCCGATCAGCGTCCCCGGGATCTCGATCCGGTTCGAGTGGTGTTTGCGCGCGGAGAAGCCCATCCGCACCGCGAGGGCCACGATGGAGTACGGATCACCCATCGTGTCGCTGGTGTTCATGAAGACGTGCCCGCCGGCTGCGAGGTGCGGTTTCACCTCCTGGAAGAAGCGCTGGTGGAGGGTGTAGCCCGGGTCGAACACCGAATGCTCGATCGGCCGGTCGTAGACGCGGTCCTCCCTCGCCCTGACGAGGGGCGGGTTGGACACGATCAAGTCGAAGACGTCCTCGGGGCCGAGTTCGTGGAACAAGTCGCTGGTCAGCGCCTCGACCTTGTGTCCGACGTCGTGCGCCTTGGCGTTGAGTTCGGTGTTGGCGACCGCGGCCGGGTTGATGTCGGTCGCGACGACGCGTTCGCAGCCGCCCATGGCGGCGACCACGCTCGTCACGCCCGCTCCGCACCCGATCTCGAGGAACCGGGTGCCGGGACCAAGGGGCAGCGCGGAGGTGAACACCTCGGTCGCCGGATCGGGAGGCCACACCTCGGGCAGCACGGACCAGGTCGATCCCATGAGCTGTTTGGTGCCGCCGACCTTGATGAGCGAGTCGGCCTGGGCGACCAGCCAATCGCCGACGTCGTCAGCGAACGTTCGGTCCATGATTCTTCCTCGGGGCTCGGTCTGTCATTGACGCCGGCGGCACGTGACGCCAGTTGCCCGGTCGGGTTCAAGTACCTGCCGAGCCCTGCGCCGGCTGGGGGAACGGTAACCGCCCCCCGGTGTTGTTGCCAAGCAGTCAGCGGTGCCGCCGGACCGGCGAAGGCGGAACGGGTGACCGACGGCCGGCGGCCTGCCAAGCGGTGAGCGGCGCTACAGATCTTGAATATCCAGGTTCGTCCGATGTGGTCTGGGTGATGGCCTTGGGTGGGGGTAGCTCGATGGGGTGAGGTGTCCCGATGGTGGTGGGTTGTCCGCGTGGGCGGGCGAAGCGTGGGTCGGTGCGACATCAGGCTGCCGGGTGGTTCGCCGAGGATGTGTCGGTGCCGGAGGTCGCAGACCGCGGTGTACGGGTGGCGGGCTGGTGGTGAGCAGGCCCTGGCCTCGAAGGGGCCGGGTGGGTCTCGGTGCCGGCTGGATGAGGGTCGGCTGCGGCGGCTGGCCGATGCTCTGGAGCAGGGCCGGCGGCGGATGGCTTCGGTAGTGATCAGTGGTCAGCTGGCGGCGGGAGACGTGGCCGGTGGGAAAACGGTAGCGGCGCAGCGGCAGGCGCGGCTGGCCTTCGGGGACGAGGCCGGCCAGACGCTGCCCGCCGAAGGCACGCACCTGGGACGGCGCGGGCATACCCCGGTGGATCCGGTGTCGGGCAGAGGATCCGGTCGCGTCTCGATCGCCGGGCTGACCCGTTACCGGCCTGGGCAGCGGTCCCGGTTGATCTACCGGACGATCGTGCACCGCGGTCGCCGGAACGAGTGCCGTAGCTTCAGCGAAACGCGACTACATCGCCCTGCTGGATACCGCCCCACCAGCAGCTCAACGGCCCGATCGTGTGCGTCTGGGACAACCTGAACGCCCGCGTCTGCGCCGCCCTGCGGCAGAACCGACTCAAGAGCATCCAATACCGCCACGACCTATTCGACGCCTTCCTCGCGCACACCGGACTGACTCTCGAACCCGACACAACCTGACCATTCGAGATCTGTATGGGTGATCAAGTTGGTTCGGGGTGACGCGGATTCGATACCGGCTTCGCGTGTTGCGCTCGCTCGGAGAATAATTGCGCGTGGAACGCGTCGAGTCCGATGATGCCAATTTCCTGCTTGCCCAGGAGGTCTCGGCTGTCCCCGGGATCGGCCCGCCGAGCAGCGGTGATCGGTGCGCTTTACTCTGACCGTCTGGATTTACAACTCCTAACTCTTTGAGCGGTGGAGTCGGCGCCAGCAGATGATGGCGCAGGCGAGGGTGAGAAAGGCTTAGTGGATGTCGTCGCGGATCTCCCAGCGGATGCGCAGACGGCGGAACCGGTGCAGTAGAGCGATGGTCTGCTCGACGACCCACCTTCGGGCACCGAGTCCGGAGCCGTGTCCTGTTCCGCGTCGGGCTACGACCGGGGTGATGCCCTTGGCGCGAATTTGGCGGCGGTAGCAGTCGTAGCCGTAGCCCCGGTCGGCGTGGATCCGATGTGGTGGTTGCCGGGGTCGGCCGCAGGTCCCTCTGATCGGTGGGATCTTGTCGACCAGGGCATGAGCTGGGTGACGTCGTGGCGGTTGCCGCCGGTCCGGGCCGTGGCGAGGGGGGCTGCCCGCGTCGGTGATGACGTGGTGTTTCGAGCCGGGCTTGCGGCGGTGAACCGGGCTCGGACTGGACTGGGCCGCCCCTTGAGTGCCCGGGCGTGGGAGCCGTCGTTCACCGCCCGAGACACGTCCGGGGTAGCGGTACCGGCGAGGCGGACGGGGTGGCCGCAGCGGTTCGACCTCGGCCCACGACTCGTCGGAGACGATCCACGGCGGCTGCTCACCCCTCCTCACGTGCAGACAGGGCGATCCTCACGTCCGCTCGGTCCCGCCCGACCTCACCGAGTTGGGAGCGGTTTGGACAGTGCGGCATGGTTGCGGCGCCGCGTCATGGTCGGTGCCGTGCGGGGGCGCCGAGGTGGCCGGCCGGCAGGCTTGCGGTCCGTCCGCTGTGTACCGAAAGAATTCGTTGCACCGCTGGAACTCGGCGGATCATCTACGTATATCGACTCCTGCCCGGTTTTGACCGGTAATGCAGTTGGTCCGCAGGCTTTGGCGATGATATGTCCGGGCCGGTCGGGTGTGAATTGTTACCGGCATGATCACTAGGTGGGGTAGACGATGTCGCCCGACCTCGGTCCGCAATTGAGCGACTACCATCCGTAGTAGCGATGCGCCTTTACGGCCCCCCGGGCCCTGTGTATTATCCGTCGCACGAAGTTCTGAACCTGACACAACTAGCAGCGGTGGGTGAGCGAGAGCCGGTTGCCGGGTTCCACTTATTTATGAAGTGGGACCGAACAGCGGGTTAATCGTGTAAGAGGCGCCGGGTCGGTATTAGGCCCAACGTCGTTGCGTAGTGTGCGAAGACGAATGTTGGGAAGACGTCGGTGTGTATACGCGTGCATTTTGCCCCATTACCCGGGGCGGCTAGAGAATGGCGACAGTAGGGGTCGTCGGCGCGGGTGTGATGGGCAAGGATGTGGCCATCACGTGCGCGGCCAACGGTTACGACGTGATCTTGTCCGATCATGATCCCGACGTGCTGGCCGCCGCGCCCCGCGATCTCCGTAAGCTCGTCCGGAAGTTCCGGATGATGTCCCCGGCCGCAGCCGGGTGGAAGACCGACGAGATCCTCGGCCGCATCCGCTGCGGCGCCGACCTCGGCGAACTCGCCGGGGTCGACTGGATCGTCGAGAACATCGTCGAGGACCTGGCCGCGAAGGAGCAGCTTTACCTCGCTCTCCGTGACATCTGCGGCGAGAGCGTGCGGATCGCGGTCAACACGAGCTGCATCTCCATCACCAAGCTCGCCGCCTGCACCCCACGACCCCCGAACGTCGTCGGCATCCACTTCATGAACCCGGTTCCGCTGCTGGAGTGCGCGGAGGTCGTCCGCGGCTACCACACGTCCGACGACACGATCAAGCAGGCCGAGGAGTTCGTCCGGTCGCTGGGCAAACGGTCCATCGTGGTCAACGACATGCCCGGCTTCGTGTCCAACCGGTTGTCGCACCTGTTCATGAACGAGGCAGCCTTCCTGGTGCACGACGGCGTCGCCGAGCCGGAGCAGGTCGACGCCATCTTCAAACTCGGGTACGGGCACAAGATGGGGCCACTGGAGACCGCCGACCTCATCGGCCTGGACACGGTGGTCAACTCTTTGAACGTGCTCTACGAGGAGTTCCAGGACAGCAAGTTCCGCTGCTGCCCGACGCTGAAGAAGATGGTTGCCGCGGGCCTGCTGGGGCGCAAGAGCGGCCAGGGGTTCTACACCTACGCGGGCCGCTGAGCCCACCCGCGCCACCGAACTTCCGCACACCGCTGAAACACCTCCCTGAGTCACTGATGCAGTCATGCACTGCCTCGCCGAGCAGCGATCCCCTGGAGGACTCCGATCTATGAAGATGGTGAAGTGCGTCGTCTGGGACCTCGACGACACGTTGTGGCACGGCACCCTGTCGGCCGGCGCCGACCTCGTCCTCCGCGACGGCGTGGTCAACGTGATCAAGACCTTGGATGCCCGCGGCGTCCTCCAGTCGGTGGCCAGCAAGAACAACCACGATGACGCGGTGCGCAAGCTCGAAGAGTTCGGCCTCGCCAAGTACTTCCTCTACCCGCAGATCAACTGGAACAGCAAGTCCAGTTCCGTCGCGGCGATCCGGGAGAAGCTGAACATCGGCATCGACACGATCATGTTCGTGGACGACCAGCCGTTCGAGCGCGACGAGGTCGCCTTCGTCCACCCGGACGTCGAGACGGTCGACTCGGCGGAACTGGGCACGATGCTCTCGATGCCGCGCCTGTCGCCCACGGTGGTGACCGAGGACGCCGCCCGACGCCGGCAGATGTACCTGGAGGATCAAGCACGCAGCGAGGCGGAGCTCGCCTACCAGGGCGCCTCGGACGAGTTCCTCAGCGGGCTCGACATGATCTTCACGATCTCCCGGGCGAAGGACGGCGACCTGCTGCGGCTCGCCGAGCTGACCGAGCGCACCAACCAGCTCAACTCCACTGGCATCCAGTACTCGTACCAGCAGCTCGAAGAGCTTATGGACAGTCCCGACCACGACCTCTGGGTGTGTGAGCTGACCGACCGCTACGGCTCGTACGGCAAGATCGGCGTGGCGTTGGTGGAGAAGCAGGACGACCGCTGGACGGTCAACCTCCTGCTGATGTCGTGTCGGACGGTGTCCAAGGGCGTGGGCACGGTCCTGCTGTCCTTCTTGTTGCACCGGGCCGCCGAGAACGGCAAGCGCTTCTTCGCCCGCTTCCGCCGTACCGACCGGAACCGCCAGATGTTGGTGACCTACCAGTTGGCGAACTTCCGTGTGGTGTGGCGCGAGGGCAACGACTACCTGTACGAGAACGATCTAGCAGTCCGCCAGGAATACCCCGGATACATTGAGGTCAAGATCGATGCGTGACGAGATGGTGGCGAACATGGCAGACGTGATGGTGGCGGATGCTGCGACGAAGATCCGGGGATACCTGCGGGAAAACATGACCGCGTTCCAGGACGTCGAGTTGGACGACGAGGAGAACATCTTCGAGCGTGGTTACTTCACGTCGTTGTTCGCCATGCAACTCCTGCACTACGTGGAGTCCACATTCGACATCGAGGTCCCGGACGACTACATCATCCTGCGCAACTTCAGTTCGGTCCGCCGTCTCGCGGACATGGTCGGTGAACTGAAGGCTTCGGCTGGTGAGTGACACGGACCGGTCCGACGTCATCGCGCGAGCGAGATTGTTCGCCGAGACCGAGTTGGCTCCGCGGGCCGCGGAGTTCGACCGTGACGAGTTCCTGCCGCAGGATGTCATCAAGAAGATGGCGGAGCAGGGTTTTCTCGGCGCGTCGATCCCGACGGCGTGGGGTGGACTCGGCCTCGATCCGCTGGAGTACGGCGACGTCACCGAGGCGATCGGCAAGGCCTGCGCGTCCACCCGGGCGTTGCTGACCGTCCACACCTCCATCGTGGCCGGGACGCTGCTGGATCTGGCGTCGAAACGGCTCAAGGGCAAATACCTCGCCGCCCTTGCCCGCGGCGAGAAAATCGGCTGTTTCGCGCTGTCCGAGGAAGGCGCGGGGTCGGACGCGGCCTCGGTCGCCACGTCCTACATCCGGAAAGGCGACTCGTTCGTCCTCAACGGTCGTAAGAAGTGGATTTCCTTCGCCGATATCGCCGACCTGTTCCTGGTGCTGGCTTCCGACAACGGCGTCCCGAGCGCGTTCATAGTGGAGCGCGACATGCCCGGCGTGCGGACCTGGCCCATGTCCGGCTTTCTGGGCAACCGCGCGACCCACATCGCGGAGGTCGAGCTGGACGACGTCGAGGTGCCGGCGGAGAATCTCATCGCGGGTATCGGCGCGGGCTTCGGCTTCGTGGTGAACACGGCCCTGCTGCACGGCCGGTACAGCATCGCGTGGGCCGGCGTCGCGCTGGCGCAGGCGGCGTTGGAGGAGATGTGCTCCTACGCGACGCGACGTGAGCAGTTCGGGGTCAAGATCGGCACGCAGCAGTTGGTGCAGAAGATGGTCGCCGACACGGTCACCAACGTCGCTGCGGCCCGGGAGCTGTGTCGCAGCGCGGGCCGGTCGCTCGCGCAGCGCCACGCCGACGCGACCACGGAGACGATCATCGCGAAGTACTTCTCGTCGACGATCGCCCAACGCGCGACGTCGGACGCGGTCCAGGTGTTGGGCGGGAACGGGTGCTGGTCGGGATACCCGGCGGAACGCCTGTTCCGGGAGGCGAAGATCCTCGAGATCATCGAGGGGACCTCCCAGTTGCAGCAGATTTTGATCGCCGATGTCGGCTACAAGAAGTTCTCCCGGAAGGCCTAGGCGATGAAACCCTGTCCGATCCCGCACGTCGGGAACACCCCGGAGAGCGTCATGGCAAGCACCCCGTGTGACCGGGTGGTGAGGCGCCGGTGACCATTCCCTGGATCCTCGGCGCGCCGAGCGAACAGTCGCTGCGCGACCTCGCCGGGCGGGTGCACGACCTCGTCGAGAACAGCGGTGCCGACCCCGTGGACGTGAGCCGCACGCTGGCGGCCCGACCGCCGCACGCGCACCGGGCTGTGCTGCTGGGCGGCGACGAACTCGCAGCGTCGTTGCGCCTGCTCGCTCAGGGGCGGCCGAGTCCGCACGTGGTGCGGGGAACGGCTGCGGCCGTGGCCCGCCCGGCGTTCGTCTTCCCCGGCCAGGGCGCGGTCTGGCCCGGTATGGCCGAGGAGCTGCTCGACTCCGCGCCGGTGTTCGCCCGGCGCGTCGAGGACTGCGCCGACGCGCTGGCGCCCCACGTGGACTGGTCGCTGGTCGACGTGCTGAGGTCGGACTCCCCGGACCTGTACCAGCAGACCGACATCGTGCAGCCGGTGCTGTTCGCGATCATGGTCGCGCTCGCCGAGCTGTGGCGGTCCTACGGCGTCGAGCCACACGCGGTCGTGTCGCACAGCATCGGCGAGGCCGCCGCCGCCCACGTGGCCGGGGCGCTGTCCCTGGACGACGCCGCGAAGACCGCCGTGCTGTGGAGCCGCGCCCAGTCGACGCTGGCCGGCCGGGGTGGCATGGCCGTGGTGGCGCTGCCGGTGCACAAGGTGACCTCGTGGTTCGCCGAGCACGGCCACGACGTCGACGTCTCCGGCGTGATGGCGCCGCGCACGGTGGTGGTCTCCGGTGACAGCGCAGTGCTCGCCCTCGCCGCCGAGCAGTTGCGCGTCGCGGGTGTCTACGCGCACGTGACATCCGTGCCGCTGGCCGCGCACTCGCCGCGCGTCGAGGAGGTACGGGACACCGTGCTGACCTCGCTCGCGTCGATCAACCCGCGAACCTCGGACATCCCGTTCTACTCGGGTATGACGGGCGGGAGGTTCGACACCGCCGGGCTGGACGCGGAGTACTGGTACCACAACCTGCGTCGGCCGATGCTCTTCGAGAGCGCCACGAGGGCGATGCTGGCCGACGGCTACCAGGCGTTCGTCGAGCTGAGCGCGCACCCGGTGCTGACCCTGGCCATGCGGCAGACCGTGGAAGCCGTCGGCGCGACGGTGCCGGTGCTCACCTCCCTGCGTCGCGACCAGCAGCGCATCGAACACTTCCTGACCTCGCTCGCCGAGGCGCACGTGCAGGGTGTCGCGGTGGACTGGGAGCCGGTGCTCGCCGGGCGTGGCCGGCCGATCGACCTGTCCGACCTGGACCTGCCCGCGTCGGCCGGCTCCGGTGCGCACACCGCGCCGACCCGGCCGGCCGGTGTCGGCCCGTCGCTGGCGAGCCTGGTGTCCGCACAGGTCGCGGGCGTGCTCGGGATCGGCCCCGAGCTGGCCCGGGACGACCACACCAAGAGTCTGTTCGAGCTGGGCTGCACGTCGATGCAGTTGATCGAGCTCCAGAGCGGGCTGGCCCGGGAACTCGGCGTCTCGCTGGAGAACACGTTCATCATCGACCACCCCACCGCGGACGCGCTCACCGTCGAGCTGGCCCGCCGGGTCGAGCGGGGTCGCGAGCCGACCGACGCGCGCGCCGCCGCCCCGGCGTCGCCGGGCCCGTTCTCCGCGGAGCCCATCGCGGTGGTCGGCATGGCGTTCCGGCTGCCCGGTGGCATCAGCACACGGGACCAGCTCTGGGAGACGTTGAGCGGCAGGGTCGACGTGGTGCGGGAGGTGCCCGCCGACCGGTGGTCGCACAGCGCCCTCGACACCAGCGAGGTGACCACCACCCAGGGCGGCTACCTCGACCAGGTGGACCAGTTCGATCCGCTGTTCTTCAGCATCTCACCGGCGGAAGCCGAGTCGATCGACCCGCAGCAGCGCCTGCTGCTGGAACTGACCTGGGAGGCGCTCGAAGACGCCGGGATCAACCCGGTGACGGCCGGGCGGGGCCGGCGCGTCGGTGTCTTCGTCGGTATCTACAACAACGACTACGCCCAGGTCGGCAAGAACCTCGGTCACTCGGCCGAGCGGTACACCTACACCGGGAACATGGCCAACTCGGCGGCCGGGCGGATCTCCTACAGTTACGGCTTCGAAGGTCCCAGCCAGGCGATCGACGCGGCCTGTGCCTCCTCGCTGTACGCGCTGCACCAGGCCGGACGGGAACTCCGGCAGGGCGGCTGCGACATGGTCGTCGCCGCGGCGGTGAACCTGATCCTCAGCCCCGAGGGCCACGTGTCGTGGTCGCGGCTGCAGGCGCTGTCCCCGACCGGGCGGTGTCGCAGCTTCGACGACGGGGCCGACGGTTACATCCGCAGCGAGGGCGGGACGGTCGTCATCCTCAAGCGACTGTCCGACGCCGAACGCGACGGTGACGACATCCTGGCCGTGATCAGCGGATCGGCGATCAACCACAACGGTCAGAGCGGTGGTTTCACCGTCCCGAACGGCGCCGCCCAGCAACGGGCGGTCGAGGCCGCGATGGCCGAGGCGGGCGTCGGGATCGAGGACGTCTCCTACGTCGAGGCCCACGGATCGGGTACGCCGATCGGCGACCCGCAGGAACTCAACGCCCTGGCCCGGGTCTTCGCCGGCCGGACCGACAAGCTGTACGTCGGCAGCGTGAAATCCAACCTCGGGCACCTGGAGTCCGCGGCGGGTATGGCGGCGCTGTGCAAGGTGATCGTGTCGATGCAGCACGGCCGTCTCCCGGCCACCCAGCACTTCCGTGTGGGCAACCGCCTGATCGATTGGGACGCCATCCCGATCGAGGTGGTGGCCGACGAGATCGCGTGGCAGCCGACCGGCGGCCGGCGGCGCGCCGGGATCAGTTCCTTCGGCATCAGCGGCAGCAACGCCCACATGATCGTGGAGGAGTACCAGCCGAAGCCGCGCCCCGCGCCGGTGACGTCCCCCGCTCTGCCGCGTCTGCTGCCCGTCTCGGCGAAGTCGGACGCGGGGCTGCGCACCGCCCTGCGGAACCTGGCCGAGTGGAGCGAGGGCACGACCGCCGACCTCGCCGACATCGCCCACACGCTGGGTGCCCGACGAGCGGGCCTGCGACACCGGGCGGCACTGGTCTGCGACTCCGTCACCGGCATCCCGGCCGCGGTCGAGGCGGTGCTGGCCGCCGGGACCAGCCGTGACCAGGTAGACCCGGGCCAGGTGTTCGTCTTCTCCGGCCAGGGCACGCAGTACCCGGGCATGGCGCGGGAGCTGTACCAGCACGCCGAGCTGTTCCGGCGCGAGTTGGACGAGATCGACCGGGTGTTCCGCCGGATCGGCGACGTCTCCCCGATCGAGGCCATGTTCGGCGACGACGAGGCGACGTTCCGGTCACCGCGGTACACCCAGCCAATGATTTTCGCGGTCGGGTTGGCGCTCGCGCGGTACTGGCAGGCGCTCGGCGTCACGCCGTCGGCCGTGATCGGCCACAGCATCGGCGAGTACGCGGCCGCCTGCTTCGCCTCCGTCATGAGTCTCACCCAGGCGGTCGACCTGGTGACCCGCCGGGCGCGGGTCGTGGCGGCCTCGACCGGCGACGGCTCCATGGCGACGCTGCTGTGCTCGCGGGAGCGGGCGGAGCAGCTCCTGGCCGACTACCCCGACGTCTCCGTCGCCGCGGTCAACGCCGCCGAGAACACCACCGTCGCCGGGTCCGCCGAGAGCATGACCAAGGTGTTGAAGGCCGCGCGCAAGCAGCGGATCTTCACCGAGCGCCTGGACGTCTCGCACCCGTACCACTCGGTCCGGATGGCCCAGGCCGCCGACGACCTGTACGAGCAGATCCGGCACCACGAGTTCGACCCGCCGGCCATCTCGTGGATCTCGACGCGGACCGGCGAGCCGGTCACGGCGGACGCGCCGATCGACGCGGCGTACTGGAGCCGGCACCTCGTGGAGCCGGTCCTGTTCCGGGCGGCCGTCGGCGCCGCGATCGGCCGCGGATCGCGGGTCTTCGTCGAGGTCGGCGCGACGGCCACGGTCGGCGGCCTGATCGCGCAGGAGTTCGCGGACACCGCCATCGTCGTCCCGAGCCTGCGAAAGGGACGTTCGGACTGCCGACAGCTGCTGGAGAGCGCGGCTGAACTCTGGCAGTTGGGCCGGGCGCTGGAGTACGACCGGCTGCCCGGCGCGGCCGGCACCCTCGTCCGCGACCTGCCGCGCACGCCGTTCGACCGGCAGCGGATCTGGTACTCCGACCGCGCCCCCGCGCGCATCGACGTGGCGCGGTCCGCCGTCGCCGAACAGGAAGGGACCGGTGTCCAGCGGATGGCCGATCGCGAGCCGGTACTCATGTTCGTCAGGCGGTGCGTCAGCCAGGTCACCGGGGTCAGCCTCGACGCGATCGACGAGTCGGTGCAGCTCTTCGCGCTGGGCATCGACTCCCTGATGCTCGTCCAGTTGAGCAAGCGCCTCGAGGCCGAGTACGCCATCGACATCCCGAACAAGGCGTTCTTCGAGTCCCTCTACACGCCCGGCCTGCTGGCCGACTTCGTCCTCGAACACCGGCCCCGCGAGGTGGCGCCGGTGCCCCCGGCGGAGCCCACGGCCACCGCGGTCCCGCAGCCGCGGGTCGCCGCAGCGCCGGTAGCCGAGACGCGCGGTCGACTCGACCCGGCGGCCCCGCCGGCGCCCGGCGTCGAAGCCATCATCCGGCAGCAGCTGGAGATCATGCAGCAGCAGTTGGTGGTGCTGTCGGGCGCGACGACGGGTGCGTCGGTCGGCACGCCGGTCGCGCCGGCCGCCCCGGAGGTGACGAAGCGCCGCCCGGCGCCCGCCCGCAAGGTCGGCACGTACAGCAACAACATCGAGCTCAGCCAGGACCGGCTCACCGCCGAACAGGGCGCGTTCATCCGCGACTTCGTGGCGCGGTTCACCGCGAAGACCCCCAGTTCCAGGTCGTACACCGGGCAGCACCGCGAGGTGCTGGCGGACTGGATCGCCTCGCTGAACTTCAACCCGAGCATCAAGGATACGGTCTACCCGGTCGTGTCGGCCCGGTCGTCCGGGGCGACGTTCTGGGACTTGGACGGCAACGAGTATGTCGACACCGCGATGGGCTACGGCGTCCACTTCTTCGGCCACCAACCCGACTTCATCCTCGATGCCGTACGCGACCAGCTCGACCGCGGCTACGAGCTGGGCCCGCAGAACCGGATCGCGGGGGAGGTCGCGGAGCTGGTCCACGAGATGACCGGCGCCGAGCGGGTCGCGTTCTGCAACACCGGCACCGAGGCGGTGATGGTGTCGGTGCGCCTGGCCCGGGCCGTCAGCGGGCGGGACAAGGTGGTCAGGTTCCTCACCTCGTACCACGGCAGCTACGACGCCGTGCTGGCCGAGGCCGACGGCGAGGACAGCATCCCCACCTCGATCGGCATTCCGCAGTCGGCGGTCGACGACACGATGGTGCTCACCTACGGCAGTGCCGAGTCGCTGGACCGCATCCGGCGGCACGGCCCCGAACTGGCCGCCGTGCTGGTCGAGCCGGTCCAGTCGCGCAACCCGACGTTGCAGCCCACCGAGTTCCTGCGGGAGCTGCGCGAGATCTGCACGGAGCACGGCATCGCGCTGATCTTCGACGAGATGATCGTGGGTTTCCGGATCGCGCTGGGCGGTGCGCAGGAGCACTTCGGCGTCGAGTCGGACATGTCGCTGTACGGCAAGCTCGTCGGGGGCGGGATGCCGATCGGCATCATCGCCGGCCGGAGCAAGTACCTCGACGCCGTCGACGGTGGCGCGTGGTCGGACGTTGACGACTCCACGCCGGCGGTGCCAACGACGTTCTTCGCCGGGACCTTCTGCAAGCACCCGTTGACGATGGCCGCGTGCCGGGCCGTGCTGTCCTACCTGCGAGAGCGGGGCGCCACCGAACTCGCCGCTCTCAACCAGGTCACCGCCGACTTCGCGCGTCGCGTGAACGACTACTTCGAGGCGGAGGAAGTGCCGCTGAAGGTGTCGCACTTCGCGTCGCTGTACAAGTACGAGACGCTCGTCCCGCGCGACATGAGCCACATGTCGTTGACGCTGAACCTGTTCTTCAAGCTCATGGTGTTCCACGGCGTCTACGTGTGGGAACGCCGGACCGCCTTCTTTTCGCTGGCGCACACCCGCGAGCATCAGGACCGCATCTTCGAGGCCATCCGCACCAGCGTCGACGCGCTGCGCCGCGGCGGGTTCGACTTCCGGCGGTCGACGTCGACCGCGCCGCGCGGGCTGCCCGCCGGACCCCGGGACGCCGACCTCGCACCGCTCGACCCCACCGCGGTGTCCGAGCAGGAGAAGCGAATCTACGTGCTGTCGCGGATGCGCGGCGGTAACGAGGCCTACCAGATCCTGGCCGGTCTGCGCTTCGACGGTGCCCCCGACCGGGAGCGGCTCGCCGAGGCATTCCAGGCGATCGCCGACAAGCACGAGAAGCTGCGCGGCTACTACGAGATCGACGCGACCGACATCACGGCACGCGTCGCGGCGCAGGTCACCCCGGAGTTCCACCTCTTCGACCACAGGCGCGACCCCGGACTGCGCACCGAGGACGTCGTCGCGGTGATGAACCGGCCGTTCGACCTGGCGAACCCGCCGCTGTGGCGCTACGGCATCGTCATCGACGAGGACGGCACCCACCACCTGCTGCTCTCGCTGCACCACATCATCGCCGACGGCGGAACGATCGACATCCTCCTCAACGACCTCGCCGAGTACCTCGGGCGGGGAGAGCTGACGCGGGTACGGTCCGACGGCTACCCGTCGTTCGTCCGGCAGCAGGCGCGCTCCGTCGGCCTGCCCTCCTACCAGGAACACCGGCGGTGGTGGCTGCGCGAGTTCGAGACCGTCCCGCCGCCGCTGAACCTGCCGACCGACTCCCCGTACCCGCTGGTCAACGACTTCACCGGAACGCACCACTACTTCCGGATCGACGACGCGCTGCACCAGGCGGCCAAGGCGGTCATCGAGCGGCACCGCACCACGCCGTTCATCTTCTACCTGTCGCTGTGGTCGGTGCTGCTAGCCACCGCCGCGGACACCGACGACCTGTGCGTGGGCGTCCCCCTGGACCAGCGGATCATCGGCTCGTTCGACGACACCGTCGGCATGTTCGCCCAGTCGCTGCCGCTGCGCATCCGTACCACCGCGGACACCCGCCTGCCGGACCTGCTCCGCGCGGTGCGTGACACCAGCCTCGCCGCCGTCGAGCATTCGCCCTACCCCTACGAGGTCCTGGTCCAGGAGCTGGACCTCGACCGGGACTTCGGGCGCAACCCCCTGTTCGACGTGATGTTCACCTTCACCAACGCCCGCGAACGCGTGCACCGGTTCGGCGACGTCACCGGCACGTCGGAGGACTTCGGGGTGCCCCGCTCGATGTTCGCGCTCGCCCTGGAGCTCACCGAGCGCGACGGCGGCCTGTTCGGCGACCTGAACTTCTCCGGCGTGTACGGCGAGCGGCGGATGACCGAGCTGGCCGAGCAGTACGTGGACCTGATCGCCAGGGTGGTCCGGGAGCCGGACCAGACGGTGGGCGACCTGTCCCGGTTGGACGACGAGACCCGGGACCGGCTCCTGGCCCTGGGCACCGGGCCGGTCGTCGCGGACCTGCCGGCCCTTGCCGAGATGTTCGACACGGTGGTGCGGGAGCACGCGGGACGACCCGCGATCCGGTACCGCGGCGAGGAGGTCAGCTACGCCGACCTCGCCGAACGGGTGCACCGGTACGCGGGTGTGCTGCGCGAGCACGGCCTCGGTCGGGGTGACCTGGTCGGGCTCCTACTGCCGCCGACACCCGAGCTGGTCACGCTGATGCTCGCGGTCAACCGGATCGGCGCCGCGTGGCTCCCGATGGACGTGAAGGACCCGACGAAGCGGCTCCGGCTCGTGATCGACACCGCCGACCCCACGAGGGTCGTCTGCGGCAAGGAGCTGGCCGCCGCGGTGGAACTCGGCGACATCGCGCTCCATCTGCCGGCGGACACCTCGGTCGACCCGTCCCCGCCGGCCGGGTCGCCGGGCGGGCCGGACGACCTGGCGTACGTCATCTTCACGTCCGGGTCGACCGGTACACCCAAGGGCGTCACGGTCACGAACGGGTCGCTGGCGAACTTCCTCGTCGGCATGCCCGAGGCGCTCGGGTGGGCCGACCAGAAGGTGGTGGGCTGCCTCACCACCCCGTCGTTCGACATCCACCTGCTGGAGACGCTGCTGACCCTGGTCACCGGCGGAACGGTCGTGGTGGCGGGCGAGTCGGAGGTCCGTACGCCAGCGGAGATCGCCGAGTTCGTCGCGGCCAACGGCGTCGAGTACCTCCAGATGACGCCGACCCGGTTGCGCCTGCTGTTCGCCGACCCCGAGGCGGGCCGCGCCACGCTGGCGCGGCTGGACAAACTCGTCGTCGGCGGCGAAGCGTTCCCGGAGGACCTGCTGCCGCGACTGCGGGAGCACCCGTCGCTGGGCGTCTACAACGTCTACGGCCCGACCGAGACCTGCATCTGGTCGAGCGTCAAGGACCTCACCGGGGACACCGGGGTCAGCATCGGTACCCCGATCGCCAACACCACGTTCTACGTGCTGGACGACAACCTCCGGCTGGTGCCCGAGGGGGTGACCGGGAACCTGTGGATCGGCGGGCTGGGTGTGTCGCCCGGGTACCTGCACCGGCCCGAGCTGACCCGCGAGCGGTTCCTCCCGAACCCGTTCGGGGACGGCCGGATCTATCTCAGCGGCGACCGCGCGCTGTGGCAGGGCGGCGAGGTCCACTGCCTGGGCCGGATGGACGACCAGGTGAAGATCCGCGGCTACCGGGTCGAGCTGGGCGAGATCGAACTCGCCATCACCGGGCACGACCTGGTGACCGGCGCAGCGGTGATCGTCCAGGACCTGCCGAGCGGCAGCCAGGTCATCCGCGCGTTCTATCAGGTACGCGAAGGCGGCTACCTGGCGCCGGAGGCGTTGCGCGACTGGCTGGCCGAGCGGCTGACCGACTACATGGTCCCGGCGACCCTGGCCGTGGTGTCGGACATCCCCATGACGACGAGCGGCAAGGTCGACCGCAAGACGCTGGTGGCACAGGCCGGCCAGCCGGTGGAGCCGGGGCGTCCCGAGGAGCGGGGCACGGGCGTCGCCCAGGAACTAGTCACGGCATGGCGCAAGGTCCTCGGCGAGGTTCCGATCGGCGCCGACGAGAGCTTCTTCGACCTCGGTGGCAACTCGTTCAGCCTGGTCCTGCTGATGGAGGAGCTGCACCAGCGGTTCCCGGGCATGCTCGACGTGAGCGACCTGTTCGCGAACCCGACGATCGGAAAGCTCCGCAAGCTCCTGGATTCCAGGCTCGCCGGGCAGGAAGCCGACGCGCTGCTGACCGGTTTCGGTGTCCAGCTGCCCGAATCGTGGTTCGCGCACGACACCACCGCGGACGGCCGGGTCGAGGCCGTGCTGCCCGCACGGACCATGGCCACCCTGCGACGGCTGCGTACGAGCGGGGCGCAGGATCCGGCGGACCTGGCACACGTCGCGCTCGCCGTCACCCTCCACAAACTGCTCGGAACGGACGACATCTCGCTGTGCGTCGTCGACGACGACGCCCGGGCGACCGTGGTCCGGTTCGACTTCGCCGGCACGGCCGACCTGGCCGACGTGCTGGCCGACTACCGGCGGCAACGCGACCACAACGACCGGCTCGACCTGCAGCGGTTCGTCGCCTGCCGGGGTGTCGACCGCACCGTGTCCGTCGCGTGCGGCAGCGCCCGGCAGGTGGCGGAGGCCGACCTCCTCCGCCACTTCGACGTCGTGTACGCGATCGACGTCCTGGCCGACCCCGTCGTGGTCCGGATCGACCACGCCCGCGAGGTGGACCCCGCGCGGGTGGAACAGCTGATGGGCGGCCACCTGAAAGTCCTCGGAATCCTGGGCAGGCCCGCGTCGAAGAAAAAGGTACAGTCATGAAAGATCTCGTGATCGTGTTCCCGGGGCAGGGTTCCCAGTTCGCGGGCATGGGCAGGAAGTGGTTCGACGAGCACGAGAGTGTGCGGGACCGCTTCGGGCAGGCGTCCGACATCGTCGGATACTCGCTGGCCGACCTGTGCTTCACCGCGCCGCCCGCCGAGGTGACCAGGACCAGGTACGCCCAGGTCTCGCTGCTGGTGCTCAGCTACTCGATGTACGAGGTGATGACCGCGGGGCGGAAGGTGCCGGTCTCCTACCTGACCGGGCACAGCCTGGGGGAGATCACCGCGCTGCTCGCGGCGGGCGCGCTGACGTTCGAGGACGCGGTACGCCTGGTCAAGGTGCGCGGTGAGGCGATGGAGGGCTGCGCCGCAGACAGCGGCACCGGGATGATCGCCACGGTGCGGATGCCGGTCGCCGACGTGGAGAAGTGCGTCGAGGACTTCAACGCGGCGGGTCACGACGTGCAGGTCGCCAACTACAACGGTGAGCTGCAGACTGTGTTGTCGGGCAGCCTGGACAGCCTCAAGGGTATGACCGCCTACCTCGAGGACCGTGGGGCGAGGGTGGTGAAACTCAACGTCGCCGGCGCGTTCCACAGCACGTTCATGGCCGGCGCGCTGCCCGAGTACACCAAGGCGCTGAGCGAGGTCACGATCACCGAGCCCGCCGTCCCGGTCTACAGCAACGTCACCGGCGAGGCGTACGAGAGCGCCGAGGCCATCCGGGAGACGCTGGCCGTCCAGCTGACCAGTCCGGTCCGGTGGAGCGACATCGTGGCGTCCCTGGTGGACCGTAAGGCAGCGGTGTGGATCGAGGTCGGGCCGAAGCAGGTCCTGAAGAGGATGCTCACCGGTGCCGTCGGCTCGGGCGAGGTGTACAGCCTGGACGAGGAGCCCGATCGGGTCGGCGCGGTGCTCGACCACCTCGTCGAGCTGAAGAAGCGCGAGCCCGGGGTGGTCGGGCTGTGCCTGGGCGCCGCCGCGGCCACCCGGAACCGGAACTTCGACGCCGACGAATACCACAACGGCGTCGTCCTGTCGTACCGCAAGCTCCAGGAGCTGAGCAAGCTCGACCAGGAGTCGCTCTCCGACCAGCAGAAACAGACCGCGTTGGACCTGCTGCTCACCATCATGCGGACAAAGCGGGTCGCCGAGGCCGAGCAGCGGGACCGCATCGAGTCGATCCTGCGCCGCACCCGTGAGGTCGGCCTCCGGACGAACGAGGGGGCGCTCGCCACATGAGCTCCCTGCTCGATCTTGACGACCTGGACCTGACGGAGCCCCCGGACGGTGCCGACGTCCGCGTCACGCGCTCCAGCCCACGGCGCAGAGCCGAACCCGTCGCCGTCATCGGGATGAGCGGTCGGATCGGCGAGGCGGAGAACCTCGACGAGTTCTGGTCGAGGCTGCTGCGCGGCGAGGAGGGGTACCGCGACCTGCCGGAAGCCCGACGTGCCGACGTCGACGCCTACCTCGCCGCACGCGGCGTGCGGCTGCCGATCGCGGCCGAGCGCTACTCCGGCGGCACCCGGCTGCCCAGCGTGTCCGAGTTCGATTACCGGTTCTTCTCGCTGTCCCGGCAGGAAGCCAAGGCGATCGACCCGAATCAGCGGATCTTCCTGGAGACCGCCTGGGCCGCGCTCGAAGACGCCGGCTACCTGAACAAGGACATCGGCGGTGGGAAGGTCGGCGTCTACGCGGGCATGTCGGCCGACTTCGGCGAGGACTACCGAGCGATCATCCAGGCGGTCGACCCCGGCGCGCCCGAGATCGCGGTCGCCGGCAACATCCGGTCGATGATCGCCAGCCGGATCGCCTACCTGCTTGACCTGCGGGGACCGTCGTTGCTGGTGGACACGGCCTGCTCGTCGGGCCTGGTCGCCGCGTACACGGCGTACCGCGCGATCCAGAACGGCGAGTGCTCGATGGCGATCGTCGGCGCCGTCAAGACCGACCTGCTCCCGGTCGACGCCGACGACGAGTCCGGCATCGGCCTCAAGGACATCCAG
Organism: Micromonospora sp. NPDC048871; assembly: GCF_043198155.1. Taxonomy (NCBI): domain Bacteria; kingdom Bacillati; phylum Actinomycetota; class Actinomycetes; order Micromonosporales; family Micromonosporaceae; genus Micromonospora; species Micromonospora sp. NPDC048871. The sequence continues at coordinate 50,692 of NZ_JBICUM010000005.1, forward strand.
GACACGCTGGCCGCAGACCGGCACACCCGGACGTTCGACCAGAAGTGCGACGGCACCACCGCCGCTGAAGGGTGTGTCGTCTTCGTATTCAAGTCACTGGAACGGGCGCGGCGCGACGGCGACAACATCCACGCCGTCATCATGGGCGGCGCGATCAACCAGGACGGGGCGTCGAACGGCATCACCGCGCCCAACGCCGACGCGCAGGCCGACCTCATCACCGAGGCCCTCGCCGACGCCGGGGTCAGGGCCGAGCAGGTCAGCTTCATCGAGGCGCACGGCACCGCCACCAGGCTCGGCGACCCCGTCGAGGTCAGCGGCATCGAGCGGGCGTTCTCCCGACAGACCGCCCGCAAGCAGTTCTGCGGTATCGGCACGGTCAAGACGTACATCGGCCACATGGACAACGCCTCCGGCCTCGCGGGGCTGGCCAAACTCGTCCTGTCGCTCAAGCACCGGGTCCTGCCGGCGAGCCTCAACTTCGAGGAGCCCAACCAGAACATCACGTTCGCGCAGACGCCTGTATTCGTCAACGACCGGACGGTGGCCTGGTCCGACGACGAGCGGGAGACGCTGTTCGCCGGCATCAACAGCTTCGGCCTGAGCGGGACGAACTGTCACCTCGTGCTGCGGAGCGCGGACCCGGAGCCGGCCGCCGACCGTGCCGGCATGGGCTCGCCATCCTGCTTCCTGCTGCCGCTCAGCGCCCGGAACGCCCCAGCGTTGACCAGGCTCGCCGAGCGTTACCGCGATTTTCTGTCCCGTCACGAGGTGGACCTCGCCGATCTCGCCTTCACCGCGTCGGTCGGCCGGTTGCACCACGGCGTGCGCGCCGCGTTCGTCTTCGAGAGCCAGGCGGAGCTCGGCACGCTGCTGACCCGGTTCGTCGAGGACGGCGAGGGCAGGAGCGCGAATCCGGACCTGAGCCGGGGCACGTTTCGCCTGGTGCTGGAGCGTGGCGAGAAGCGCGAGCCGCACGACCTGCTGTACTCCGAGCACGACGAGCTGAACCGGGAGGCCGCAGCGGTCGTGGCCGGCACCGCCGTGGCGCCCGACCGCGCCGCGCTGCGCGGGTTGGCATCCCTCTACTCGCGCGGCGCCGAGGTCGACTGGCAGCGGGCCGCGCCCGAGGGCGGCCGCCGGACATCGCTGCCCACGTACCCGTTCGAGCGGACGCCTTGTTGGATCGACCCCGTCGACCAGGGCCGCCGGGGCCTGGTCGACGGCGCGGACGTGGTGCGCTCGCTGCACCGCGACATCGTGGTGTGCCGGCTCGCCCCCGAGAACTTCTGGGAACTGGCCGAACACCGCATCCACGGCGTCAGCGTGCTACCCGGTACCGGGCTGGTCGAGATGGTCGTGATGTCGGCGCGGCGGCTCGGCCTGGCCGAGTCGGACGTGACGCTGCGCAACGTCTTCTTCGCTGCCCCGCTCGCGGTGGCCGACGGCGAGGAGAAGGAGGTGCACGTCATCTTCGAGACCTCGGGCGACATCAGTACCGTCACCATCGCCAGTCGGGGCGCCGACGGTGACTGGGTGGAGAATGCCCGGGGCGAACTGGTCCGCGACGTCGCCGCCGGGCCGGTCGCGTCGCTCGACGTCGAGGGCCTGCGGCGGCGGTTGGACCGGCCACTGCGGGAACCCGAGGGCTCCGATCGCGCCAAGGGGCTGGACGTCAGTGAACGGTGGACCGCGACGTTGGGCGCCGGGCACGCCGACCCGGAGTCGACCGAGCTGCTGTACGAGTTCGAGCTGCCGTCGCGGTACCGGTCCGAGTTGTCGGACTACGTCCTGCACCCCTCGCTGTTCGACACCGTCATCAACGCGCCGAGCAACGTCTACGACCAGGAACGGTTGTACCTGCCGTTCTCCTACGGCGTGCTGACCGTCCGCGACTCACTGCCCGCCCGGGTGCTCGCCTATTTCCGCAAGCGGCCCGAGTCTGTGGCCGGTGCGCTGTACGCGTTCGACGTGACCGTGGTCGATCCGACCGGCCGGGTGCTGCTGACGGTGGACAACTACTGCATCAAGTCGGCGGTCGACCTCGACGTCACGGGGCCCGGCGAGTACGGGTACGTCCAGACCTACCGACGCGTCGCCCTGCCGACGCCGTCCCGGCGCGGCAGCGGAACCGTCCTGCTCTGTGGAGATGTCGGTACCACGTTCGCCGGCGTCCGGGGGCACCTCGAAGCGGCCGGCTACGACTGCGTCCAGGTGTCGAGCGTCACCGACGCGGTCGGCGACGAGCGGCTCGGCGAGCGCCGCGAGTTCGCCTTCGGCGTGGTGGGTTGCCAACCGGCCGAGGGCGACCCGCTCGCCGACCCGAGTGAGCCGGTCGAAGGGGCGTTGGGCCTGCTCAAGCTCATCTCGGAGCGGCAGTTCGGGTTCGTCGGCGGACTGGTGGTCCTGACGCACAACGCGCTCGCGGTCACCGGTGACGAGACAGCGCTGCACCCCGGCCAGGCCGGCCTGCTCGGCATGATGCGCGTCGCGGCCCTGGAGTACAAGGCGCTCGGTATCCGGTGCGTCGACAGCGACGAGCACACCGGCCCGGCGCTGCTGGTGGGTGAGGCCACCAGCGTTGACCGGCCGCCGTTCCTGCTCTACCGCAACGGGCACCCGTACGAGCCGCAGGTGAAGCGGCAGCCGATCCCGCTGCCCGACGGTGACCGGGCGCCGCTGTCCGGTGGCGACGGGGTGACCGTCATGTCGGGTGGCACGGGCGACCTCGGCACCGCCGTTGCGCGGCACCTGATCCGGCGGGGCGTCCGCAAACTCGTCCTGCTGGGGTCCGACCGGGCGGCCGAGACCCGGCCGGAATGGGCGGAGTTCGAGCGTGATCTGGACGTGTTCGAGGTCGTCCGGCTCGACCTGGGCGACCGGCGGGCCGTCGAGGGGACGGTGCGCGACCTCCGCGCGCGGCACGGCCGGGTGTCCGGCGTGCTGCACCTCGCAGGGCGGCCCGGCGTCGGGTTCCTGTACACGAAGAACCTCGACGAGTTCATGGCGGTCTACCGGCCCAAGGCACTGGGCGGGGTGTACCTGCACGAGGCCACCCTGGCGGACCGGCCCGACTACTTCGTCGCGTTCTCCAGCATCGCCGGGCTCCTGCTCAACCCGGGCCAGTCCGACTACACGGCGGCGAACCTGGTGCTGGACAGCCTGGCCCAGTACCGCGACCGCGAGCGGCTACCCGGCCTGAGCATCCAGTGGCCGGCGTGGCGCGAGACCGGCATCGCCCAGCGCATGGACGCGGCCGACGAGGACGAGTTGTTCCCGCCGCTGGACACCGCCGAGGCGGTGGACCTGCTCGACGCCCTGATGACCTCCGGTGGCCATCCGCCGGTGCTCATGCCCGGCCGGATGCGGAAGGCGACCCGGCAGGTGCCGCGCGACGCCGGCCGGAGCGCGGTCGGGCGTGCCGTCGAGGTGCACGGGCTCGAAGAGGTCGGCGACCTCGAACGGGGCGTAGCGGAGATCTGGGCGGAAGCGCTCGACCTCGACGTGCTCGACGCGCACGAGGACTTCGGTGACCTCGGCGGCAACTCGCTGCTGACGGCGCAGATGCTGAAGCTCTACGACGAGCGCTACCCGGGTCTGATTGACATCACGGACCTCTTCCGCCACACCACCGTCGCCGCCCAGGTGGCCTGCCTCAGGGCCAGGCTGCACCCGGACGAGCCGGCCGCCGAAGGGCCGCCGCCGGCAGTCAGGGCGGACGAGAGCGACATCGACAAACTGCTGGACCTGCTGGAACAGGGCTCGATCACGGTCGGCGGCAGCCAGGGCCTACTTGAGGAAACGGAAACCAGATGAGCAGCGTGAAGGATTTCATCCTCGAGCAGTTCGTCAACAATCAGATCGACCGTGACCGCACCAAGCGGTTGCTGCTCGAACTGTCGAAAGCGAACCTGCACGAGGACATCGCGGTCATCGGACTGGCCGGTCGGTTCGCCGAGGCCAAGAACGTCGACCAGTTCTGGGAGTTCCTCAAGGTGAGCCGGGACTGCATCCGGGACTATCCGCAGTCCCGTAAGGAGGACATGTACGACATCCTCCGCAACCCGTACTACGCGGAGGTCATGCTGGGCCGGCCGGTCGACGAGGCCGACCTCGACCGGCTCTACTCGGTGAGCGGTTATCTGGACCGGATCGACCACTTCGACTCCCGCTTCTTCGGCATCCCCCCGCTCGAAGCGGACTACATGGACCCGAACCAGCGCATCGCGCTCGAAGTGGCGTACGAGGCGCTGGAGAACGCCGGCTACGGCGGCGAGAGCGCGATCGGGTCGAGGACCGGAGTCTTCCTCGGCCGCGACCAGTCGAACTACTCCTACTACCGCATGTTCTCCGAGCGGCATCCGATGCAGCTGTCCGGCTCGTGGGAGGGGATGGTCGCCAGCCGCATCTCCTACCTGCTGGACCTCAAAGGCCCCTGCATCATGACCGACACCGCATGCTCCGCCGGCAGCGTCAGCGTCCACCAGGCCATCCAGTCACTGCTGCTCGGCGAGTGCGACATGGCCCTGGCGGGCGGCATCAACCTGTCCTCCGGCGGCGAGCCGAAGACCAGCTTCCTGTCCGGCGCGACGATGGACAACGTGGTCTCCGGCGACGACAGCGTGCGCACCTTCGACGCCCACGCCAACGGCACGCTGTGGGGCGAAGGCGCCGGCATCGTGCTGCTCAAGCCGCTGAAGAAGGCGCTGGCCGACCGCGACCACGTGCGCGCCGTCATCAAGGCCTCCGCCATCAACAACGACGGCACGTCGAACAGCATCACCGCGCCCAACGCGCTGATGCAGGAGCGGGTCATCCTCGACGCCTGGGCCAAGGCGGACGTGCCGGCGGAGACGATCACGTACGTGGAGGCCCATGGCACCGGGACCGTTCTCGGTGACCCGATCGAGGTCAAGGGCCTGACCAACGCGTTCCGCCGGCACACCGACCGCAAGCAGTTCTGCGGTATCGGATCCCTCAAGACCACCATGGGCCACATGGTGGCCGCGTCCGGGTCGGCCTCGCTGGCGAAGGTCGTCAAGTCGCTCGAATCCGGCCTGCTGGCGCCCTCGGCGAACTTCGAGGTGCCCAACCCCTACATCGACTTCACCGACAGCCCGCTGTACGTCAACGACCGGCTTATGCCGTGGGACACCAACGGCGAACCCCGGCGGGCCGGGATCAGCTCGTTCGGCTTCATCCGCACGAACTGCCACATGGTGTTGGAGGAGGCACCCCGCTACCGCGCCGGGCAGCAGCTGCGGGAGCGCTACTGCTTCACCGTCAGCGCCAAGACCGAGGCGGCCCTGACCGAGCTCCTCGACGGGTACGCGGCCGTGCTGGCGGACAGCCCGTGGTCGCTCGCCGACATCTGCTACACGTCGAACATCGGCCGAGGTCACCACGAGCACCGCGTCATGGTGATCGCGGCGACGAAGGAGCAACTGGCCGAGTCGGTCGACCGGCTCCGGCGGCGCGGTCTCGGCACCGACGAGCAGCAGGGCGTCCACCACGGCGTACACGCCGTCGTCAGCGACAAGCGGAGCGACCTGGGTCCCGGCGACATCACGGCCCAGACCGGCAAGCGGCTCTCCGACTCGGCCAACGCCAAACTCGCCGAGTACCGCTCGCGGGGCGACAAGGCCGCCCTCACCGAGCTGGCCAACGCCTACGTCCGCGGCGCCCGCGTCGAGTTCGCCGAGTTCTACGCCGACGAGCCGCGTCAGCGGGTACCCCTGCCCACCTACCCGTTCGAGAAGATCCGCCACTGGGCCAGGCCCATGCGCACGAGCGTGCGGAGCTTCGGCGGCACCGAGACCAACCCCCTGCTGGGCGCGGAGATCAGCCGCTCGGACGCCGCGATCGTGTTCGAGAACACGCTGTCGGTCGACCGGCACTGGGTGCTGTCCGACCACCGCATCGAGCACCGGCCCGTGGTGCCCGGCACGACGTACCTGGAGATGGCGCGTGCCGCGCTGGCCGCGGTGGAGAACACCGGCAGCATGCGGTTCGAAAACGTGTTCTTCCTGGTCCCCCTCGCCGTCGAGGAGGGCGAGGAGACGACCGTGCGGACCCGGCTGGACCGGCTGGAGCGGGGTTACTCCTTCCAGGTGGCCAGCTCGCAGGGCGGCGAGTGGATCACGCACGTCGAGGGTCGGATCAGCCCGCTGGGCGACGCTGGCCCGGCGGCACCCGTCGACATCGACGCCCAGAAGCGCGCCGCGATCGAGGTGACCGACCCGTACCCGACCGAGACCGACACGGGCGTGTTCCAATTCGGTGCGCGCTGGGACAACGTCCGGGCGGTGTGGAGGCACGAGACCGGCGCGTTGACCCTGCTGCGCCTGCCGGAGGGCGTGCCGAGCGAGACATTCGGCCTGCACCCGGCCAAGCTCGACAACGCGGTGAACCTCATTTCGCAGAACAGCGGCGAGACGTTCCTGCCGTACATGTACAAGAGCTTCGTCCTGCACCGGCCCATGCCGGAGACGTTCTACTCGCTGATCCGTACCGTCCGCGACGACAGCCACGAGGGCGAGACCATCACCTACGACGTGGACCTCGTCGACGTCGACGGTGAGCCGTTCGCGCGGATCACCGACTACACCGTGAAGAAGGTCGACTGGCAGCGGTTCAGCCTGGCGGGACCGCGCCGCTTCCTCCAGGTCGAGTGGCTCGCGGTGCCGCGGGTGGCGGCGGAGGCGGCCGGCGGCGCGGTGTGGGCGCCGGTGGTGCTGGACAACCCGGCCGGCAGGCGGCTGGTCGTCGCGGTCGAGGCGCAGGGACACCGGGTCGTCCCGTGTTACGTCGGCGAGCGGACCGACCAGAGTCGGAACGTGTTCGCCCTGGACGAGGCCGGCGCGGAGCTGGTGGCCGCACGGCTGCGGCAGGAGGGGGTCGACGGCGTCCTGTTCGCCACCGACTTCACCGCACCCGACGTCGCCGGCGAGGCGGCGCTCACCCCCGGGCAGCGGCGGGCAGCCGGCGTGGACGCGCTGTTCGAGCTGTACCGCGCCTTCGTGGCGCACCGGGTCAAACTCACCCGCGGTTTGAAGGTCCTGGGCGGACACGCCTGGCAGGTCGAGCCCGGCGACGGGGTCACCGATCCGTACTCCGCCGCCACCGAAGCGCTCGCGCAGGTGGTCGGGCAGGAGCACCGGCACCTGCGGGTGGACGTGCTGGACGCGGGTGCGGACGTGGACCTGGACTTCCTTGTCCGGGAGGCGTTGGGCGGCTCGGGCGGTGCGCTGCGGGCGATCCGTGGCTCGCAGAGCTACCTGCGGCGCCTGCGATACGCCGAGACGGCCGACGAAACGGGCGAGCCGCTGTACCGGGGCGGGACGTTCCTGGTCACCGGTGGTGCGGGCGGCCTCGGCCTTGGCATCGCCGAGGAGATGGCCCGCGAGGGCGCCGAGCGGATCATCCTGCTGGGCCGCAGGCCCCTGGCCGAGGAGATCGCGCGGCGCGTCGAGAAGATCGCCGGTGCCGAGTACGTCGAGTGCGACGTGTCGCGGGAGGCCGACGTGCGCGGCCTGACCGCGCGCCTGCGACAGGAGGCCGTGACCCTCAGCGGCATCGTCCACGCCGCGGGTGTGGCGGGCGACGGGTTCCTGGCGAACAAACCCCGTCCGGTCTTCGACGCCGTGCTGGCGCCCAAGGTCGACGGCAGTGTCGCCCTGGTGGAGCTGGCGAAGGAACACCCCGGCGCCTTCCTGGTGTTCTTCTCGTCGATCACCGCGATCACCGGCGGGCAGGGGCAGGGCGACTACTGCAGCGCCAACGCGTTCATGGACTCCCTGGCGGTGCGGGCGCGGACCGAGGGCGTCCGCGCGCTGTCGATCAACTGGCCGACGTGGTCCGAGGTCGGCATGGCGGTGCAGTACGGGATCGGCGACGGCGACTCGCCGTTCCGCGCCCTCACCGTGAAGGACGGCCTGGCCTGGCTGAGCCACTTCCTGCGCGACCCGGCCGATGGCGTCATCCCGACCCGGTTCGACCTCGGGGTGCTGCACGAACGGCTGGACGAGATGCCGTTCCTGCTCGACGACGACATCGCCGACGCCGTCGCGCGGGCGGGTGCGGGCGGGTCGTCCTCCGGCGGAGAGACGACCGAGGTCCGGGTCGTCGGCCTGTCCGACCCGAACCAGATTCAACTGAGGATCGGTGCGGTCTACGGCGCGGTGCTCGGCATGGCGGAGGTCGACGCCCACATGAGTTTTCAGGACCTGGGCGGCAACTCGCTGATGACGGCGCAGCTTCTGCAGCGGGTCGAGGACGTCTACCCCGGGCGAATCGACATCGCCGACCTGTACTCCTACGCGAGCGTCGCCAGCCTTGCCGGCTACATCGAGGAGCGCATCGCGGCGGAGTCCGGCCCGGCCGAGCCCGGCGCGGCGGACTTCGGGGATATGGACCAGTCACTCCAGGACGTCCTGGCGGAGATCGGCGACGCGGAGCTCACCACCATGTTCGCCGCCGACGCCGACGGTGCGGGGAGGAACCAGGCATGAGGTCGAACGCCGAGCTCAAGAAGGACCTGCTGCGGTACCTGCTCATGCAGGTCAAGCAGGAGGCGCTGGACGTCGACCGGGCGAAGGAGTTCATCCGGGCGATCGGTGACGACGGCCGGGACGCCGACGACCGGATCGCCGTCGTCGGCATGGCCTGCCGCTTTCCCGGCGCGTCGGACAAGGAGCAGTTCTGGCGCAATCTGGTCGACGGCCGTGAGTCGATCGGCGACTTCCCGCCGCTGCGCCTGGACGACCTCCGGCGGGTCGAGGGCGGGACCTCGGCAGTCCGCAAGGGCGGCTACCTGGACCGCATCGACCTGTTCGACGCGGAGTACTTCGGCATCCCGCCGCACGTGGCGACGCAGCTCGACCCGTACCACCGCAACCTCCTGGAGGTGCTGGTGGAGACGATGGAGGACGCCGGATACGCCAGGAGCGAGCTGTACGGTTCCAGGACCGGCATCTTCGTCGGCAACGACCACACGCACCGGCTGATCACGTCATACCTGCCGTTCCTCTCGGAACTGGACTTCGCGGCCATCACCGGCTCGTGGTCGGGCATCCTGGCCAGCCGGCTGTCGTACCTGTTCGACCTCCGCGGACCGGCCACCGTCATCGACACCGGATGCTCGTCCGGCCTGGTCGCGGTGGACGCGGCGATCAAGGCCCTCCGCAACGGCGACTGCGACACCGCGTTCGTCGCCGCCATCAACCTCTTCCTGTCGCCGTCCAGCCTCGGCAACGAGACCGAGTCCGCCGACCACCGGGTGCGGGCCTTCGACGCCGCAGCCGACGGGACGGTGTGGAGCGAGGGCGTGGCCGGGGTCTACCTCAAGCCGCTCTCGCGCGCGCTCGCCAACGGTGACCACGTCTACGGCGTGCTCCTCGGCAGCGCGGTCAACAACGACGGCCGCAGCAACGGCCTCACCGCCCCGAACGCGCAGGCGCAGAAAAACCTGCTGGTCAGCGCGTGGAAACGCGCCGGCATCGCGCCCGAGTCGGTGTCCTACATCGAGGCCCACGGCACCGGCACGACGCTGGGTGACCCGATCGAGGTCAAGGGATTGACCAGCGCCTTCGCCGAGTTCACCCATCGCCGGCAGTTCTGCGCGATCGGCTCCGTGAAGACCAACATCGGCCACACCGTCGGGGCCGCCGGACTGGCGTCACTGATCAAGACCCTGATGTGCCTGGATCGTCGGACCATTCCGCCGTCGATCCACTTCGACGTGCCGAACGAGCTGCTCGACCTGGCCAACAGCCCGGTCTACGTCGCCGACCGGCTCACCGAGTGGGAGGAGGGCGACACCCCCCGCCGCGCCGGCGTGAGCAGCTTCAGCCTGAGCGGAACGAACTGCCACGTCGTGCTGGAGGAGGCGCCGGCCCGAGCGGCCGTCTCCGACCAGGCACGCCAGCCGCGGGTCTTCCCGATCTCGGCGCGGAACGAGGAGCTGCTGGCCCGAACCGCGGCGCTGCACCTGGAGCACCTCGACCGCCATCCCGAGCACCGCCTGGCCGACGTGTGCTTCACCATGCAGGTGGGCCGCGAGCACCAGGCCGTCCGAGCGGTCATCCTGTGCGAGACCCGTGCCGGCCTGCGCGACGGCCTGCTCCGGCTGCTGCGTCCGGAGCAGGCCGACGACTCGCCCTCGGTGGACGACGGCGCCGTGCTGCGCGAGGACGCGCCGTGGCGGTTCGGCGCCGGCTCCGGTCACCTCCGCGACGCGGTCACCGCCTTCCTGGCGGGTCGCGCCCGGCCGTTCGCCGACCTCGACCGGGACGCGGGCGTGCGGCGGGTACCGTTGCCGCCCCAGCCGTTCCAGCACGTGCGACTGTGGGACGAGACGGTCCGGGCGCATCCGGTTCCCGGCGAGAGGGAGCAGGAACCGGCCGACCCGGTCGACCGGCTCCGGGTCATCCTGTCCCGGCCGTCGCACCTCGAAGGGCTCCAGGGGTCCGACGGGGACGCGGTGCCCCGCAAGGTGATCGCCGGGGTGTGGTCCGGCATTCTCGGCTACCCGACGATCCGCGACGCCGACGACTTCTTCGCCCTCGGCGGCGACTCGATCTCGTCAGTGAAGATCACGCAGTTGCTCAACACGGTGCTCGGCATCGACCTCCCGCCGACCACCCTGCTGACGAAGCCGACGTTCGACGAGTTCGCGGAGGTGGTGATCCGCGCCCACGGGGTGGACGAAAGCCTGATCCGGTCGAGGTTGAGCGGGTCGACCCGCCGCCCGGTGCCCGTGGAGCACGTCGTCGAGTCCTACGAGCTGCCGCTGACCGCCGCCCAGCGCAGCATGTTCGTCTCCAGCCAGGTCGACGAGGAGTCGGTGGCGTACAACGTCAGCGGCCTGACGATCCGCCCCGGCACGCTCGACATCGCCGAGCTGGAGGAATGGCTGCGCGTCCTGGTGCGACGGCACGACAGCCTCCGCTCGACGTTCCATCTGCGGGATGGGGAACCCTTCCAGCGGGTGCACGCGGAGGTGCCGGTCGCGGTCGACCACCGCCGGCTCGGTGCCCCCTCGGAAGGCGACAGCCACGAGAGCGCGGCCCGCCGGGAGATGCAGCGGTTCGTCCGCCCGTTCCTGCTCGACAGCGCCCCGCTGTTCCGCGTCGGCTACTTCGAGTTCGACGACGGCGTGTCGTGTGTGGCGATCGACATCCACCACATCATCACCGACGGCACCTCGATGGGCATCCTGTTCCGGGACCTCGGAGCTGTCGCGGACGGCGCCGCGCTGCCGCCGCTGCCGTCGAACTACCGGTCGGCGATCCGCGGGCTGCTGGAGCGGCAGAACGGCACCGACATGGTGGTGCACCGCGATTACTGGGTCGCTCGGTTCGCCGACGGCGCGCCGACCCTCCAACTCACCACGGACTGGCAGCGGGCGGAGGTCGCCACCGCGGCGGGCGCGACGCTCTTCGCGTCCGTCGACGGCGAGACGCTGGAGGCCGCCAAGCGGTACGCGCGGGCGCACAACCTCACCCTCTACATGGTGCTGCTCGGCGTGTTCCAGCAGTTGCTGTCCCGGCTTAGTGGTCAGAGCGACGTCGTGATCGGCGCACCGGTGATGGGCCGGCCCGACCTGACCTACCAGGATCTCGTGGGCATGTTCGTCACCACGCTGCCCATCCGGGTCACCGCCGCGCCCACGACCGGCGTCGGCGACTTCCTCGCCGGCCTGCGAACCACCGTGCTGGAGGCGTTCGAGCACCAGGAGTACCCGCTGGAGTCCCTGGTCGAGGAGCTGAACCCGCCTCGCGTACCCGGCCGCCGGCCGCTGTTCGACGTCTGCTTCGTGCACCAGAACACCGACATGGGCCTGGAGCCCGACGACGAGCGGATCCTCCCGTTCGACGACGGCAGCGCCAAGTACGACATCACCCTGAGCACGCGGGAGGCCGACGGCGCGCTGCTGCTGGAGTGGGAGTACTCCACCGCCCTGTTCCGCGAGGAGACCTTGGCGCTCTACTCGGAGCGCTACGCGACGCTACTCAGGTCCTTCCTCGCCGCCGCCGCCGACACTCCGCTGGGCATGCTCGACCTGATGCCCGACCGGGAGGCCGAGCTGATCCGGACGTTCGCGACGGTACCCGCGCCGTCGCTTGACTCCCGCGGTATTGCGCGGCTGTTCGAAGAACATGTCGCCGCCGCCCCCGACCGGACGGCGCTGATCGCGGACGACCGGAGCCTGACGTACGGGGAGCTGAACGTCAGGGCCAACCGGATCGCGCACGGCCTGATCCGTCTGGGCGTGACACCCGGTTCACCGGTGGCGCTGCTGCTGGACCGCTCGATCGACATGGTCGCCGCCATCCTCGGTGTGCTGAAGGCGGGGTGCTTCTACCTGCCGCTGAACACCGACTTCCCGCCCGAGCGGCTGCGAATGATGGTGCAGGACGCGGGCGCGGGCCTCCTGCTCACCTCCGACGCCCGCAGCGGGCAGGCGGCGGAACTGATCTCCGAACGGCTTCGGATCGTCGGCGTCCACCCGCTCGTGGAGTCGACGGCCGAGAGCGGGAACCCGGGACTGCCGGGCAGCAGCGCCGACGAGGCCTACATCATGTACACGTCCGGGACCAGCGGTGTGCCGAAGGGGTCGGTGATCCGGCAGCGGAGCGTGCTGCGGGTGGTCCACCAGTCCGTCTTCTACGCCGCCGATCCGAGCGACGTTTTCCTCATGATCTCGGAATACTCGTTCGACGGCTCCATCTACGACATGTTCGGGGCGCTGACCAACGGCGCGTCGCTGGTGCTGCTGGACAAGGCGTCCGTGCTGGACCTCGACCGGCTCGGTGCCGCGATCGAGCGGCACGGGGTCACCAGCTTCTTCATCACCACGGCGATGTTCAACGCGCTGATCGACCACGCGTCGGGGTCGCTCGGCACGGTCCGCAGAGTGATCTTCGGTGGCGAGATCGCCTCGCCGGCGCATGTGAAGCGGGCGTTCGAGCTGCTCGGGCCGGGGCGGATCAGCCACGCCTACGGCCCGACGGAGACCACGGTCTTCGCGACCATCCACACGCTCGACGCGATGGACCCCGACGACGCCATCCCGATCGGCACGGCCATCAACGACACCTCGCTATGGGTGCTCGACGAGCGGCTGGAGCCGGTGCCGGTCGGCGTCGGCGGCGAACTCTACATCGGCGGGGCTGGCCTGTCCGACGGCTACCTGAACCAGCCCGAGCTGACCGCCGAGCGGTTCGTGTACTCGCCGGCGGTGCCGGGGGAGCGGCTCTACAAGACCGGCGACATCGTCACCTTCAAGACCAACGGTCTGCTCTACTACACGGGACGCCTCGACCAGCAGATCAAGCTCAGGGGCTATCGCATCGAGCTGGCGGAGATCATCCAGGTCGCCCTGAACGAGCCTTTCGTCCGCTGGGCGCACGCGGGTCTGTACGAGGCCGCCGAGGGCAGCAGGAGCCTGTGCCTCTGGGTCGGGTACGTGGACGACCAGGACCACGGGTCGGCGCTGCGGGCGGCCCTGTCCCGACGGCTGCCCGACTACATGGTGCCGTCCTTCATCGTCAAGGCCGACACGGTTCCGTTGAACGCCAGCGGGAAGGTCGACGTGGCGGCGCTGCCGAAGCCCGACTTCACGGCGGGGGCGACGGCGGCGGCGCCGGAGACCGACTCGCTGCGCGTGGTCGCCGACGCGTGGCAGCACGTGCTGGGCATCCCGGTGGACGACATCGACGCCGACTTCTTCGCGCTGGGCGGCGACTCGATCAAGGCGATCCAGATCGTGGCCCGGCTCCGCGAGCAGGACATCACGATCCGGGCCGCGGACCTCCTCGGCAACGCGACCATCCGGTCGCTGGAGGAGAAGCTGTCCGAGTCCGCCGGCGCTGGCAGCGGGCTGCGGGTGTACGACCAGAAGCCGCTGTCCGGGCCGATCACGGCGAGCGCGATCCAACTGGCGTTCCTCGACGACCCGGACGCCCGGACCCGGGTGTTCAACCAGTGCCTGCTGGTCACGCCGGCCGAGCCGGTGTCGCTGGAGCGCCTGGTGCGGGCGGTGGAGCGGCTCGTGCGCCATCACGACATGCTCCGCGTCGAGGTGGACGAGCAGGGCGGGCTCCGCCTGCGCGACGTCGACGCCCCGACGCTCGTCCACGGTGAGCAGGCGCCGGACGGGCTCTCCGACGACGCCCTCGCCGAGTACCTGCGGACGGTGCAGGCGCGGGTCGACGTGCGGGGCGGCCCGGTCGTCAGCCTGGCCGCCGGACTGGGTGAGGGGGGCGCGCGGTTCGCCATCGCGATCCACCACCTGGCCGTGGATGTCGTGTCGTGGGGTGTCCTGCTGGAGGACCTGGCCATCAGCCTCGCCGACCCGGACGCCGAGCTGCCCGCCAAGACCATGCCGTTCCCGGCGTGGACGAGGGAGGTCGAGCAGCGCGCCCTGGACGGCGGCTTCCGCGCCCAACTGCCCTACTGGCTCGACCTGGCGCGCAGCGCGGGCGAGGCGGGCGAGGTGTTCGCCGAGCGCGACGTGAAGCGGTCCGAGACCGCAGCGACGGTCGTGCGACTGACCGAGACCGACGACTTCTCGCTGTTCGCCGCCGCCCGGGAGGTGCACGGAGCGAGCCACGCCGAGATCGTCCTCACCGTCGTCGCGCGGGCGCTGGCCTCGGTGACCGGCCAGCAGCGGGTGCTGTTCGCCCTGGAAGGGCACGGCCGCGAACCCATCGCGGGGGACCACGACCTCAGTCGGACGGTTGGCTGGTTCACCAGCACCTTCCCGCACCTGGTCCAGGTGGAGCAGGGCGTGGCGGACACCGTGGACGCGGTGCGGCGGTCGTTCGACCGGCTGCCGGACAAGGGCGCCGGCTTCGGTCCCCTGGTGCGGATCGACGCCGGCCTGGGTGCGCAACGGAGCGCGCTGACCGCAGTCCGGCCGCAGATCGGCTTCAACTACCTGGGCGGCCAGGACAGCGCCGACGGCATCAGCTTCACCCATCTCCCGGGGGACATCACCACCGACGGGGATCACCGCCTGCCGTACCCCCTCGACATCGTCGCCTCCCGCAGAGGGGGTGAGCTCCTGGTCGAGGTGCGGTACCCACGGGCGTGGGAGGCGAGCGGCACCGCAAAGAAGATCATCGCGGCGGTGGACGAGTCGTTCCACGAAGTCCGAGACGCCCTGAAGTCCGGTGAACCACGGGGCTTCCAGGTCTCCTCGCCGATCCGTCAGGACGTGCTCGCCGACATCCTGCTGGATGTCGGGGGCGGGATCTAGCGGCCGGCGTGACGACGATCCCTCACCCCGGCGCCGGTCGCCGGGCGCCACGACCCGAACACCGCGTGGGTGCTAAGTAGAGAGCCTGGTTCATGGTTGAGAGAGACAACATCGAGTCCATCGCCGGCCTGGCCGCGATGCAGAAGGGCATGCTCTTCAGTCACGCCGTGGACACCGGCTCGGACGCCTACGTGGAGCAGTTCGACTTCGTGATCACCGGCGAGGTCGACGTCGAGCACATGCGGGCGGCGCTCGCGGGCGTGTCCCGCACCTACAGCGTCCTGCGCACGATTTTCTCGTACCGCAACACCGACCAGCCGTACCAGATCGTGCTGAAGGAGTGGGCGCCGCAGCTCGACGTCCGCGACTACCGGGACCGGCCCGACCGTGACCGGGACGTCGAGGAGTTCAAGGTCGCCGACCGCGTGAAGGGCTTCGACCTCAGCGCGGACGTCCTGCTGCGGGCGACCCTGATCCGGCTGGCCGACCGCCGCTGGCGTCTCGTGTTCACGTTCCATCACATCATCCTGGACGGCTGGTCGCTCGGCCCGCTGTTCGGGACGCTGATGGGCTACTACGAGGAGCTGACCCGGTCCGGCTCGTTCCAGTCGCGGCCCGAGGCGCTGCCCTACCGCGACTACGTCACCTGGTACGAGCGGCAGCACGACGAGGACGCCCGGCGGTACTGGGCGGAGGCGTTGGAGGGCTACGAGACCGAGGCGGTTCTCCCCGCGAGCCCCCGTCCCGGCGGCTACCGTGGCGCGACCCACCGCTTCGCCCTCCCCGCCGAGCTGTACGACGGGCTGAAGGGGTTCGCGCAGAAGGCCGGGGTGACGCAGAGCGCTGTCTTCCAGGCCGCCTGGGGCGTCGTGCTGCAGAAGTTCACCTACGCCGACGACGTCGTCTTCGGTAGCGTCGTGTCCGGGCGCGGCACCGAGATGGCCGGCATCGGCGAGGCGGTGGGGTTGTTCTGCAACACGCAGCCGGTCCGGGTGACGACCACGCAGGACCAGCACTTCACCGGGCTGTGCCGGGAGGTGCAGCAGTCCTACCTGCGGGCGAGTGCCTTCGAGCACTACGCGCTGCACGAGATCCAAGGCCTCACCCCGCTGAGGAACAAGCTTCTCAACCACGTCGTGGCCTTCGAGAACTACCCGTTGTCCGAGCAGTTGCGCGACTTCGCCGGCGACACCGGTGACGGGCTCGCGTTCGACGGCGTCGAGGTCTTCGAGCGGACGAGCTACGACCTGCACATCGTGGTCAACCCCGGTCGGGACTTCGCGATCACGTTCGCCTACAACGAGAACCACTACGCACCGGGGTTGATCCAGGCGCTGGAGCACAGCCTGCGCAACGTGCTCACCGCGGCGGTGCGCAACCCGCGGGTACGCGTGGCGGACATCGCCCTGTGGGACAGCCGGGCGGCGGACGTGGCGGTGCCGCAGCCGGCTCACTCCGCCATGCTGGACTCATCGGTGGTGGACGTCTTCGCCGATGTCGCCGCGACCCACGCCGAGAAGACCGCGCTGGTGTGGCGGGGCAGGGAGTTCAGTTACGCAGATGTGGACCGCTGGTCCGATGCCGTGGCCTGGGAGCTCAAGAGCCGTGGCGTGATTCCGGGCGTGGCGGTCGGCGTGCTCGCGGACCGCCGCCCGGAGCTGATCGTGGCGATCCTCGGCCTGTTGAAGAACGGGAACTTCTACGTCCCGATCGACACCAAGGATGCCAAGCCCAGGGTGGAGTACGTCGTCGCCGACGCAGGCGTGCGCGACCTGTGCACCGTGGCGGAGTTCGCCGACCGGGCGCCGGCGGCGACCCGGGTGCTGCTCGTCGACCCGCCGATCGGGGACGTGCCGCCGTTTCCCCGGCAGCGCAACCTGAACGGCGCCACGGCGTACCTCATGTACACGTCGGGCTCCACCGGTAACCCCAAGGGTTGCAAGATCACGCACCGCAACATCCTGCGCCTTGTCGCGGACCAGGAGTTCTTCGACTTCGACGACCGTCAGGTCCTGATGTTCACCGGCTCGCCCGCCTTCGACGCCAGCACGTTCGAGATCTGGGGAACGATGCTGTTCGGCGCGACCCTCGTGCTCGCCGACGAGTTGGACGTGCTCGACGGTGATCTGATGCGCGAGGCGATCAAGCGCAACGAGGTGACCGGCATGTGGCTCACCGCGCCGCTGTTCAACCAACTCTGCGACCACGACCCGGCGATCTTCGACCGGCTCGGACACCTCATCGTGGGCGGCAGCGCGTTGTCGGTCCAGCACCTTACGAAGGTCCGCAGCGCCTGCCCGAGCCTGCGGATCACCAACGGCTACGGTCCCACCGAGAACACGACGTTCTCAACGACGTACCAGATTCGGGACGAGGACCTGCTCCGCGAGCGGATTCCCATCGGCCACCCGCTGGCGCACTCGTCGGCCCACGTCCTGGACCGGGGCCTCAACCTGCTGCCACCCGGCGCGGTCGGCGAGCTGTGCGTGGGGGGTGACGGCGTGTCGACCGGGTACCACAACCGGCCGGACCTCGACCTCGCCGCTTTCGTCACGGTGCCGGCGCTGTCCAGCCGCCGCCTCTACCGCACGGGTGACCTCGTCCGCGAGCTGCCCGACGGGTCGCTCGACTATCTCGGCCGTGCCGACGACCAGGTCAAGATCAGCGGTTTCCGGGTCGAGTTGGGCGAGGTCGAGAGCGTGCTCCGGTCCGTCGAGCACGTCGAGGACGCCGCCGTGATCTGCGTCGAGGTGGACGGGGAGAAGAGCCTGCGCGGCTACTACGTCGCCGGTAAGCGGATCGCGCCCGAGGTGGTACGGCAGGGGATGGCGCAGCAGGCCGCCCCGTACATGATCCCCGCCGGGCTGGTGCAGCTCGACCGGATCCCGTTGAACAAGAGCGGCAAGGTCGACCGGACCCGGCTGGCCGAGATCCGCCCCGAGCCGGAGGCCCGCCCCGAGGCGCCGCATCTCGGACCGGTGTCCGACATGACGCGGATCCTCTTCGACATCATCGCCGACCTCGTCCCCGCCGAGACGATCGACGTCGACCGCAACTTCTTCGACCTCGGGATCAACTCGCTCAACCTGTTGACCATCAACAACCGGCTGCGCAAGGTGCTCGACCGGAACGTGCCGCTGGTACAGCTCTTCCAGCACACCTCCATCGCCTCCCTCGCCGCCTTCCTCGCCGTCGCTGACAGCGGCGACGATCCGACCGCCGACCCCGACGACGCCGAAGCCGACGCCGAAGACGCCTTCGCCGAGCAGGAGGAGGAGCACACGTTCTCCGCCACCGCCCTGCTGCGCGAGATCGCGGACGAAATCGCCGAGGAACTCGCCGCCGATCTTGAAAAGGAGCTCTGACCATGCCGGAGAGCAGGGCCACCAAGCGCCGCGAGACCGGGCTGGAGATCGCCGTCGTCGGCATGGCCGGCCGGTTCCCGCAGGCCGAGGACATCGACCAGTTCTGGGCCAACCTGGTCGAGGGCGTCGACGCCATCTCCCGCTTCACCGACGACGAACTGCTCGGGGTGGGTGTGGCCAAGACGGCGCTCGACGACGAGAGGTACGTCCGGGCCAAGGGTGTGTTCCCGAACATCGAGTACTTCGACGCGGAGTTCTTCAACTACGCCCCGGCCGACGCCACCCTGCTGGATCCTCAGGTCCGCGCCCTGCACGAGGAGGTCTTCCACGCCCTGGAGGACGCGGGCTACTCGGCGGAGGGGCGGCCCGAGGCCATCGGCCTGTTCCTCGGTGCGACGAACAACCTCCCCTGGGAGACGCACACCCTGACCCGGCACATCCTGGAATCCGGGATGACGTTCACCGGCATGCAGCTCAACGACAAGGACTTCGCCGCCACCCGGATCGCGTACGCCCTGGACCTGAAGGGCCCCGCCTTCACCCTGCACACGGCGTGCTCGACCTCGTTGGTCGCCATCGACATGGCGTGCCGTAACCTGTGGACCGGGTCGTGCCAGATCGCGCTCGCGGGCGGGAGCGGGCTGACGCTTCCGCACAAGAACGGGTACCGCTACCAGGAGAACATGATCCACTCGCCGGACGGCCACTGCCGGCCGTTCGACAAGGACGCGGCCGGCACCGTCGAGGGCAACGGCGTCGGCATCGTGGTGCTCAAACGGCTGGAGACCGCTCTGCGCGACGGCGACCACGTCTACGCGGTGATCAAAGGCTCGGCGGTCAACAACGACGGTAACCGCAAGGTCGGCTACACCGCGCCGAGCATCGAGGGACAGGCCGAGGTCATCCGCAAGGCCTACCGCGTCGCCAACGTCCCCCCCGCCGAGGTGTCCTACGTCGAGACACACGGCACCGGCACCTCGCTCGGCGACCCGATCGAGATCGAGGCGCTGCGTAAGGCGTTCGGCGCGGCTGAGCCGGACACGACCGGGATCGGCTCGCTCAAGGCGAGCATCGGCCACCTCGACACGGGCGCCGGCGTCGCCTCCCTGATCAAGGCGTGCAAGATCCTGCAACACCGGACCGTGCCGCGCAGCCTGCACTTCCAGGAGCTGAACCCGAACGTCGACCTTGAGGGCAGCCCGTTCTACGTCGTCGCGGAGCAGCAGGAACTGCGGCCGAAACTGTCGAAGGCCGGCGAGGTGCTGCCGCTGCGCGCCGGCGTCAGCTCGTTCGGCATCGGCGGCACCAACGCACACGTGGTGCTGGAGGAAGCGCCCGAGGCGAGGCCGGCGCCGTCCAAGGGCCGGACGTACAACACGTTCGTCGTCTCGGCGACGTCCGCGGACGCCATCGGGCGGATCAAGCGGAACTTCGTCGACTACCTGGCCGCGCACCCGGACCTCGACGGCTCGGACCTGGCGTGGACACTCCAGAACCGCCAACGCCGCCTCGCACACCGGTACGCCGTGGAGTTCGGTGACGTCGAGCAGTTGCGCGAGCGGCTCCAGGAGTCCCTGGACGCCGACGAACCATCCGCGCAGGTCCACAAGAACGCGCGTCGCGACGTCTACTTCCTCTTCAGCGGTCTCGGCGCGCAGCACCTGCGCATGGCCCGCGGCCTCTACGAGACGGAATCCGACTTCCGGGCGTACCTGGACGAGTGCTTCACGATCAGCGCGGACCTGGGCCACGAGGTGCCCCGCGAGGTCTTTTTTGGCGACTCCGCGGCGGCGGAGAAGCAGCTGAACAACATCGGGACCACCCAGATCCTGCTGTTCATGCTGGAGACGTCGATGGCCCGGACGCTCATCGGGTGGGGTCTCAAGCCGAAGGGGATGATCGGGCACAGCACCGGGGAGCTGGCGGCGGCGTATGTGGCCGGCGTGTTCTCGCTGGCGGACGGCATCCGCCTCGTCCAGGCCCGGGGCAGCCTGATGGACACGACGGCCGACGGGGCGTTGACCTCGGTGCGGGCGCCGGAGGACGTCGTCCGGGGCATGCTGACCGACGAGTTGGCCATCGCCGCGGTGAACGGCCCCGAGGACTGCACCGTCTCCGGTACCCCGGGGGCCGTCGCCGAGATCGAACGGCAGTGCGCGGAGCGGGAAATCAAGTTCTCGCACATCGAGGCCGACCACGCCTACCACTCGCAGTACATGGACTCCATGCTCGGCCGGTTCCGTGCGGTGATGGACCAGGTGACCCTGCACCAGCCGAAGATCCCGTACCTGTCGAACGTGACCGGTACGTGGATCACGGCGGCACAGGCCACCGACCGCGACTACTACTGCTCGCACGCCCGCGAGACGGTCCGGTTCGCCCCCGGCGTCGAGGCGATCCTGGAGCGCGGCGGCACCCTGTTCGTCGAGGTCGGACCGGGCAAGTCGCTGTCGTCGTTGGTGCGCGCCATCGCCCGCGACGCCGCGGTCACCACGGTGAACATGCTGCGGCACCGGATGGAGGAGATCGAGGACGGCGAGCACCTGGCCCGTGCGGTCAAGAAGCTCTGGGAGAACGGCGTCTCGCTGGACTGGAAGGCGTTCCACAAGGGCCGTCTGCCGCGCAAGGTGACGTTGCCGCTGTATCCGTTCGAAAAGGTCGAGTATCCGGTCGACATCGAACACTTCCAGCAGCTGGTCGAGGGCCAGACCGACGGCGGCCCGCGCGTCGCGACCGTCGCGCCGGCCCGGCAGGCTGTCACCGGCGCCGTCGCCACGACCGGGCCGGTACCCGCGTCGCGGCTGGCCTGGGCGCCGTCCATGCGCCCGTCCTCGACCGGGAAGGAGCAGCCGAAGGTCCTGATCGTCCTGACCGACGACCGTCGTGGGCTCAAGCGCGTGCTGGACGAGGTCGCGCACTGGCGGACGCTATATGTTTCGTTCGGTGCGCAGTACCGGTTCGAAGGGCAATCCGGTGCGGTGGTCCGCCCCGGCCACGACGACGACCTCAAGCGGCTGCTGGACGACCTGGAACGGCACGCCCTGGCCGGTGACACGGTCGTGGTGAACCGCACCGACCGCCCGTCGCTGGTGACCACCCTGCGGGGACTCTGCGCGGCCATCCCCGGGATGCGGGAACGGTGTGTGAAGGACGTCGTGGTGCTGGACACCGGTGACCTCCTGGGCGCTCACGGCGACGTCGTGCCACTGCTCATCGGCATCAACCACGAGCACCCGACGTTCCGGGTCCGGGCCGTCCGGTGCGACTCCTCCCTCGATGGCCGTGCCGGCCGGGCAGCATGGCGCGAACACCTCCAGACCGAGCTGGAGGCGCACCGGCCCGACGACGTCGCGGTCAGCTACGAGCGGGGTCGGCGACTCGTGCCCCGGATGGTCCCGCTGGACGGCGCCGTCGCGGCGGCCGGGCGGGCGGTGAGGACGGCGGTCCTCGGTCGTCGTCGCGACATCGAGGACATGGTGCGCGACCTCGCGGGGGTGAACCCTGCCCGTACCGTCGAGATCCTGCCGTTCGACCTCGGCTCGGACTCCGCGGGAACCCGGGTCGGCGTGGTGGACGAGCGCATCACCGTGCGTCCCGTGGTCACCGGGTCCACGTGGGAGGAGCTGGCCGGCACGCTGTCGACCGGGTTGCGTGCCCTGCCCGCCGTCGACGAGGTCGTGCTGTGGGACACGCCGAGCCGGGACGGCGCCACCGACGGTCTCGACCAGCGTCGACTCCTCGGCCTGCTGACCGAGGTGGGCCGGGAGCGGCGGATCCCGTGCTACGTCCTGTCCCGGCCGGGTCTGCACCGGGACGGGTGGGACCGGCACGTCACCACCTGGTTCGCCGACAACGAGCGCGGCGCTGCCGAAGCGGGCGTCACGCGGCTCTACTCGTTCGCCGACCTGCGGGAGGCCGATGGTTCGGTCCTGGACCTGTTGCCCAGGATGCGCGACGGCGGTATCCGCACGGCGTACCACGGCGTGGACCTTCTCCGGACGCAGGCGGCGGCCAAGCTGGTCGATGTCGAGGTGGAGCCCGGCGGTGCCGACGAGCGGCAGGCGATCGCGGCGGTGATCGAGCGTGAGATCCGGACGCTGCTCGGCTTCAGCGAGATCGACGGCCGCGCGGACATCTTCGACATCGGCCTCGACTCGGTGAAGCTGGTGCAGTTCACCAACGCCTTGGACAGGAACGGCTACAAGGTCCTCGCCAAGGAGGTCTACAACCACCCGACGATCGCCGGGCTCGCCGCCTTCATCGAGCGGACGATCAGGCGTGGCGGATCGGAGGACATGTCCTTCGACAGCCTCGCCGTGCTGCTGGAACAACGCCTCGGCGCGCCGTGTGCCTTCCGTGAGGTCAAGTCGGGACGTGACGAGGACACGCTCGTCGTGCTAGCCGTGGCGGGCCTGGACGACACGCTGAAGAAGCGAGTGGTCCGGGAGTTCACCGAGCTCCGGGTGCCGACCGAATTCCTGCCGCACTACGTGGTTCGGGGCGGCCCGGAGGACATCGGCATGGGCTGGGACTTCGAGGCGCTCAAGGCGAGCGCGGGCCTACCGTCCTACCCGGGCGGCTATGCCGCGGTCTTCGACGAGATCGACCGCCGGCAGGAGGAGCTGCGCAGGTCCATCGGCGCCCAGCCGGTGAAGTGGACGTACCCGATCAGTGCGATGCAGAAGCAGCACTTCGCCACCGAATCGCGCCTCCAGCTCTACCTGATCCAGCTCCGCGAGCTCGTCGACCTCGACGTGCTCCAGCAGGCGCTGTGCGACGTGATCGGGCGACACGGGCTCATGCGCAGCTTCCTGGTCCGGTCGTTCGGGCGGTTCCGGTGGAAGGAGTTCGAGGCTCCCGAGGTCATCGCGCTGCCGCGCCTGGACATGTCCGGCCTGGAGCCGCACGAGCAGGAGGAGCTGCGGGCGGAGTTGGTCAAGCGCGAGTGGAGCATGGACTTCAAGGTCGTCGACAAGCCGATGTACCAGGTCGTCCTGATCACGTACAACGACCGCTCGCACGACCTGCTCTTCCAGTTCGACCACTCGATCTTCGATGCGGCGTCCGGCCAGTTGTTCCGGGGCGATCTCCTCAAGCGCTACGAGGAGCTGATGGCCGGCACGAGTCGGGCGATGCCGATCGCCAAGAGCTACCGGCACCTGCAGGACCAGATCGCCAAGGGCCCGGTCGACATCACCTCGGACGAGTTGATCGACAAGTTCGACCTGGTGGAGTACGTCCGGTACGCGAAGACCATCCAGGAGAAATCTGCCCGGTTCGCGGACAGCCAGATCCGGGACGTCCGCTACTCGGTCGACCTGGACCGGCTTCGGGCCGCCGACGGCACCGAGCCGGACCTGTTCTACCTGGTCGTGCACCTCTACGCCCGCGTCGTCGGCCGTCTGCTCGGCATCGACAAGGTGGCGCTGATCACGCTCCTCCAGTCGCGCGTGTTCGAGGACAAGGACTACTCCGAGGTGATGGGCATGGTCCTCGGCAGCCTCCCCGTGCTGGTGCCGGCGGAGCGCGACACGATGGGTGACCTCGACGGGATCATCACCGACAAGGTCCGCATGATGAACAAGAACAACGTCAGTTTCCTGAACCTGGTGCAAAACGTACGGTCGATTGTCAAACACCGGAAAGTACTGTCCGTGATGGGCAAGACACTCCGGCCGACGTGCTTGCTGAATTTTGTCGGAAATGTCGAGGACGAATACGATGCAATTTGGGACATGACGCTCGCGCAGTTGACCGACGATCAGTCCAAACTGGACTATGCCGACTGCTACTGTGTCTCGAAGGTCGGCAACGGACGCCTGGATCTGCTCCTTCTGAGCAAATGGGTCGAGGACCCGCATGAGCTGGTCCGAATTCTGGATGACGAGGTCGAGTATCTGACTGGCCGCGTTTCCGCCAGCTATGGTTTGTGATTGCCGAAGGAGGGTGATAATGGCTGTAATCGAACTGGACCACGTCACGAAAACGTATAAGTCAAGGGGTCGTCGGACGGTGGCCAACGACGACGTGAGCCTGCGCGTCGACGGGGGCGAGGTGTTCGGCCTGTTCGGCCACAACGGCGCGGGCAAGACGACGATCGTGAACCAGCTGCTCGGGTTGTTGAAGCCCGACGCGGGCTCGATCGTGATCGACGGCAAGGACATCACGAAGAACCGGAACCTGGGGCGCTACCTGTGCTCGGTGCAGCCCCAGTCCAAGACCCCGCTGGGTGAGCTGACGCCCCGTGCGGTCACCCGGGTGATGGGCAAGCTCCGCGGGATCAGCGCCGAGGAGGTGGACCGGCGCACGACCGAGCTGTTCGAGCGGCTCGACATCATGCAGTGGGCGGACGCGCCGGGCAACAAGCTCTCCGGCGGGATCCTACGCCTCACCGGGTTCTGTATGGCCGCCGTCGCGCCCGGTCGCGTGGTGATCCTGGACGAGCCGACGAACGACGTCGACCCGGTCCGGCGGCGCTTCCTGTGGAGCGCGATCCGCGACCTGACCAAGGACGGCACGGCCGTCGTGGTGGTCACGCACAGCATCCGGGAGGCCGAGAGCGCCGTCGACACCATGGCCATCCTCAACGAGGGCAAGGTGATCACGCAGGGCGACGTCCGACAGATCAAGGGCGAGACGGCCGGCAACCGGATGAAGCTGGAAGCCGTCGCCACGGCGCCCGAGGACCGATTCGTCAGGCCCGCCTGGGGCGAGAGCCTGAAGGTCGCGGACGCGAAACTGACCCTCACCTTCGAGCGCGAACTCGCCGCCGAGGCCCTCAAGTGGGCCGCCGAGCAGCGTGATGGCGGTCTGCTGACGGAGTACTCCCTCACGGAGATCACCCTCGAAGACATGTACATCGAACTCGTCGGCAACAAGGGAGCGGTCGAAGGTGTCCACCGGTAGCAAACTCAAGTATGTGATCGAGCTCCAAGCCCGGAAGCAGGGCAGCTACCTGGTCGTCTTCTCGGTCATCATGATCGTGATCGCCCTCGGCGTGGCGATCGGCTTTTCGTACCTGATGCCCGCGCCGGATGGCGGCGGCATGCTGTACCTCGCGACCGGCGCGCCGACGATCGTGCTGATCATGACGGCTCTGGTCACCGTGCCGATGCAGAACGCGGGCGCGAAGATGACCGGCTACCTCGACTTCGTCAAGGCGCTACCGGTCGACCGCAAGCTGTTCCTGATCGCCGATGTCGGCATCTGGGCCCTGGTCACCGTCCCGGCCATCGCCATCTCGGTCTTCGTCGCGCACCTGATCTTTGAGCCCGGCTACGCGATCTCGTGGACGATCCTCCCGGGCTTCGTGCTCATGGTGCTGTCCTGCTTCGCCATCGGGTACGGCTACTCGTTCGTCATGGCGGCCGAGCCCGCCATGGCCCTGTCGCAGCTGATCGCGTTCATCTCACTGATGTTCTCGCCGATCAACTTCCCCATCGAACGGTTGCCCGGCTGGGTCCAGGCCGTGCACGAGGTGTTGCCGATCTACCACATGGCGGAAGTGATGAGGGCGTCGTTGGCGCACACGACGTTCGAAGCAGAGCCGATCAGCTACATCATGCTCGGCGCGTGGACGGTGGTCGGGTTCTTCGGTGCCTCGAGGTTCCTGGAAAGGGCATGACCGTATCGGTCGGCGACGCGGCCACACGGTGCTGTGGACGTGGCCGTGTCGTCGTCCGTGGCGATCCGAGTGCTCTGGTCGACGGCTTGACAGCAGGACGGGAAAGGGTGCCAGTGAGCATCGTGGAGAAGCTCCCGCTCGTGTGCTTTCCGCACGCGGGTTCGGGGACGTTGTACTACAGCAAGTGGAAGTTGGCGTTCAGCGACGGCATCGACGTCCGGGTGGTCCAGTACCCGCTGCGGGAACAGCGGACCAACACCCCGATGCCGGCGTCGTTGCCCCTGCTCGCCCGGGACATCTTCACCGAGCTGGTGGACTCCTTCCGCGGGACGTACGTCATCTGGGGACACAGCATGGGCAGCATCGTCGGCTACGAGGTCGCCAAGCTCTGCCAGCAACGCCTGGACAACCCCCCGCTGATGTTCTTCACCTCCGGGTCGGCCGCGCCGTGCGGCCGGGGGTTCACGGCAGTATCCGATCTGGACACCCCGGAGGGCATCAAGAAGGTGCTGCGCGACTACGGCGGGCTCAGCGAGGAGAACCTGGCCGACGCGGACTTCATGAACTACTTCGCGCCGATCATCGGGGGCGACCTCAGGTTGCTGGGCGGCTACCAGGACGTGGCTGTCGAACAGTTGCGGTGCCCGATCGCGGTGATGAAGGGCCGTGACGACAAGGTCATCACCCACGAGTGGCAGCGGTACACCGAGCACCCCGTGGAGACCACCGAGTTCGACGGCGGGCACTTCTTCGTCGAGGAGCGACGGCCGGAGCTGGCCGTGTTCATGGAGTCGAAGATCCAGCTGATGTGGCAGCGGAAGGCGGCCTCGGCCAGGTGACGTGGGCCGGGCGCCCGGCCGTGCCCAGTGCCGGCCGGTCGCCCACAGCCCAGCGGTCCGACCTGCCGCGACCACGAGGCGGGACGCGAAGCGGCTGACCGGGATCGCCTGCTCCAGCGCCGACCGTGACAGCGGTCGGGTGGATCAGCTGTCGTCACGTCTCGAGACCCTCGACGACCTCGGGCAAGCGTATCGACGTGCTGGCTCGCCGCGCCGACGGTCACGTCCGCCAGGGACGCGACAGCGTCCGCGTCGACCTCCGCTGCGGGCAGCACACCGAGCAGTCGGAAGGCGCGCGCCACGGGCCTCGGCAGGGTCTGATCCGACCAGGAGAAGACGGCCCGGACGTCCGCCAGCGGGTCTCCGGCCCCGGCCAGGCGGACCAGCTCGGCGGCGGCCCCGGCCTCCCGCCTCGGCCATGTCGGCCCGAGCAGTCCGGTGAGCAGGTCGGAGGCCTCGGCGTCGGTGAGGCGATCGAGCATCAGCCGGCAGACGGCCGCTGAGCGGCGGCGTTCGGCGGGGTGGGTTGGGGGTGGGGCGGGCATGAAACGGCTGTCCTTTCGGGGTTGCAGCCTGGCTGCGGCCATGGGCTGGTGACGCTGCGGCCCTGGTGGGCGGTGGCGTCAGATGTCTGGTGTGGACGTCTATCCACCCGCTGCTTTCCCGCGGCGTCAAGCCGACCCCTGACGGCTGTGGTCGGGAGGCTCTGTGGCCTGTGCGGGCGGGCCTTCATGGTCTGTCCCTCGATGGTGGCCAAGGGGTGAGGGGCAGGTCTGCCTGCCGATTGCGTGATGTCGCGTGAGCTGAAGCAGGGCTCGGGTGAGGAGGACGTTGACGAGGTGGTCGTACGTGTTGATGGGGTCTGGTCGATACGGACGTGGAGCTGATGACGCGTTTCCATGGCGAGTTGCCTTTCGGTGAAGGTCGATGTGCTCGGGGCTGGCCCTGGCTGCGGGTGCACGACCGGCGGGAGCGTCGTGTGTCAGCCAGCGCCTGATAGTTGGCGGCATTTCGGGGAGGGATGTGCTGGCCGAAGGTGTCGGCGTCGAGCCGGGATCCGGCTGACCAGGGCGCAGGTGGGGCGACGTACGTGGCGGGTCTGGAGGCGCGGAATGGTGGAGCCCCATGCGACGGCCGTGCCGTGCCCGTCGTGCTGACCGGCTGAGTGGCGTGGCGCATGGAGATCGGGTGGCGGATTCTGCCGTCGGAGGCGGAATGCGTGTGTGAGGCGGGATGGGTGGTGAGGTTCGCGTCGCCCGGACAGCGTCGCCCAGGTCGCGGATTTGACGGACCTGGGCTGCGATCGCCGGTGCCGGTTGATGCATGCGAGCGGTGGCCGGGCATGCGGGAGGAGAGGTGGAAACGGCGCTACCGCCAGGACTACAGCATGGTGGTACGCGGTGGTGGGACCCCTTGCCGAGGTAGAGGTCAGCGGTCAGCGGTCAGCGGTATGTGCGTATGCGCCGCGAGCAACGTGCCAAGAACATCGGGCCGAGTGGGCATCGAGGCGCTGGCTGCGCCACGTAGGTTCGTGCGGTGACCGTGTATGACGTGGCCGCCAGACTGCCCGGCATCGACCTTCTGCGGCAGCGCTGCAAGGCGTTGGCTGTCCTGGAACGCATCATCGACGGCGGGGAGCCCTACTACGACTACACCACGGCGTGGGGCGACGACGAGGCGGCGCTGATGAGCAACGGCAGCGGTGACGAGTGGACGGTCGTGTTCACCGCCGACGGCGATTTCCCGGCGATCGGCTACCCCATCGCCGGGAGGTAGCGGCGCTCTGTCCACGAGAGTGCAGCAGATCCGATCCTCAAAGCTGCATCTGGCGGGTAGCTGCTCCGACGTCCTCCGCTCGAAGCGACCCGGGGTGAAGGCCCTCCGGCGCCAACGCACCTGGTCGGCGGCATGTGCGGCTGCGGCAGTGATCAAGGGTTGACAAGCTCAAGCCGGCTGCGGCAACCTTGCAGCCGACCACGCGATCGGCGTGGGCACTCTGCATGAGGGAATGACGCCTGTGATCCGGGTAGGCCGAGCGGCCGCCTGAGTGTCGACCACGCGGCGAATGATCGTCGCGCGGCTCTATCACGGTTCAGCGGTCCAACGCTTCTTTCCGCGCACCGCAGCTTCTCTCATGCATCGAGGTTCACGTTGATCATGGATGTTCGCATTCAGCAGTCCGTCGCCGCCAACCTGTCCAACCGACCCGCGCCCGTAGAGGTGGGGCCGTTCGTGATCGGGATGGATCCGACAACGACCAGTCCCTACATCAACTACGCGACGCCGCGTCCCGGTACTGCCATCACCGCGGCCGATGTCACCGCCCTGGTCGCAGCCTTCCACGCGGCTGATCGCAAACCCCGCCTGGAGTACGTCACCAGCTGCGCCCCAAGCCTGGAAGCACTTCTGACCGCCGCCGGCTTCATCGTGGAAGCCCGGCACACCTACCTGCTCTGTACGCCCGACACATTGAAGACACCACCCACGCTCGACCACCTCAGTCTGTACGAACCAGGCACCGATTCTCAGCGGGCCGCGCTGATCAGCGTGCAGAACGAAGCCTTCGGCGGCGACTCGGTGGCCTCCGAGGATGACGTAGCTCGCCTCCGGCGACAGCAGGATGCCGGAGGCGTGGCCGTTATGGCCGTCACTGACGACGGCACCTGCGCAGGAGGTGGCGGGGCGGTCCCGCCCACCGGCGCGGTAAGCGAGGTCGCCGGCATCGCCGTTCGCAAGCCCTACCGCCGCCAGGGACTGGCGGGCGCGATCACCGCCGAAACATCCCGGCGGCTGTTCACCGCAGGCGCGGAAATCGCCTGGCTGGAGGCCTCGGGCGACGAATCGTGGCGGATATACGAGCGCGCCGGCTACCGACCTGCCGGTCAACGGCTCTACATCGCCTTGAACTGAGGTCCGACACAGAACCCGGGCTGAGGTCACCGACCAAGGCTCGGGCCACCTCTGCGGTTCACTTCACACCACGGAGCAACCGCTCATCGGCAGATCCGCACGTCGTGGAAACGGCTGGGTTGAGTAACACCCGTCGCGCAACCTTACCGAATCGGGCTTGCCGCCAGGCGAGACGGCGAGCAACCGAACGTAGACGAACTTGGTGTCGATCATGGCGTCACTCACATGTGGAACGTGTTCTTGGTGTTGGTTCAGGTCTGGTTCGGTGGCTTGTCGATGTGGGGGTCTCGCCGCTGCCGCGGACATACGGATCTGCCTCAGGGTGGGTGGTAGGCGAGTCGCATCCAAGAGGACCTAGATGGATGCGTCTCTGCGAGGGCTACGGTGTGCTTCATGGACATCCGAGGAGTCCGCCGAGGAAAGGTGTCCCCTCGTACGCCCCGCAAGCCCGTGTTGGGTGCAACCGTGAGACGGCGGTTTTGCCCGATGACGACGTGAGGTCGGAGGCCAGCCACCGTGGCCTGGCCTTCACCGACGCAGACGTGAGCGGCCGCCGTGCGGAACTGCTCGACTTCGCGCCATGTCGGTTCTCGGGCGCCGACCTCAGCCGCCTGGACATGGACCGAGCCACCTTCGTCGATTGCACGGTAGAGCGGAGTACCCTGGCGAACCTGCACGCCCGCCAGTCGACCCTGACCCGCGTACGGCTGGCACGGCCGCGAATGACCGGGTTTAGCTGGACCGACGGAGTGGTCGCCGACGTGGCGGTCGAGGAGTCCCGGCTGGACCTGTCGGGGTGGCGGTTCGCTGCCTTCACGGCGGTCACCTTCACTGCATGCGACATGACGAGAGCCGACTTCACCGGGGCTCGCCTGTCCGGCGTCCGATTCACCGGTTGCAACCTGTCCCAGAGTCAGTTCTCCGGTGCCACGATGAAGGAGGTCTGGTTCCGTGACTGCACGCTGCTGGACATTCGACACCTCCCAGACGTCGGTGCCCAGGCCACCGAAGCTGGTCCACCCCCACCGTTCTGTGTACAAGATCGCCGCGAGCCGCTTCACGAGACAACTCAGGTCCACGGCTGGAGAGCGTCAGGCCTCTGCCTCCTTCGGCTCCATTTGCACGTACCCCCGGGCGACGAAGAACCGCTCGAGCAGGTAGCACCACCACAGGAGGATCAGGCCGGGCACCACGAACACCGCGGGCATGAAGTTCCAGATGGCGACGCCCCCGAGGACCACGGCGATCCCGAGCAGGAACGTCAGGCTGGGCGTCGTCAGCCCCAACGTGAGCCCGTTGAGCACCTGGCGCCAGGTGGGGTTGGTGAAGCGGGCTACGAGGGGGAGGCACCAGAAGACCAGGAGCAGGAGGAAAAGTCCGACGACAATGAGCGGCACCCAGACCTCGGCCAGCCCGCGGGTGGGCAGGTAGGAGAGCGAGAGGATGCCGACGGCCGCGACCGGGACGGCCAGCAGACCGACGACGGTCGCCTGCCTCCAGCTCTGCCGCAAGGCCTTTGAAGCAATGGCCCGGACGCCACCGTCCTTGCCCAGGACGTACCGGCGGCACACCTCGTAGGCGACCACCGTTCCCGCTCCCGCCGTCACGACAAGGCCGAGGCTCAGGAGCCAGAACAGGCTGATCAGGATGATGGAGCCGAGCGAGTCCAGGATGCGCCACAGTCGCGACGCGGGGTTGAAACGGAGAATGGTCGGGGCCTTTCAGTGTGCGCAGTTGCGGGTCCTGAGGACGGGGTCGGCCTCCTGCGGTGGGCGGGAGGCCGACGCGATCAGCCCTTCACGGAGCCGATCATGAGACCGGACACGAAGTGCTTCTGCAGGAACGGGTAGACGAACAGGATGGGGACGGCCGCCACCATGGTGATCGCCGACCGCAGCGCGATCGGTGTGGTGACCTGCCCGCCAGAGGCTGCGGCGCCCGTGGCGGCCACGGAGTTCACGCCGGCGTTCATCGAGCTCGACAGCAGCTTCTGCAACTCGTACTGCAAGGTGGTCAACGCCGGATTGCCCGAGGCGTAGAGCAGGGTGTCCAGCCAGGCGTTCCAGCTGCCCACCGCCACGAACAGACCCACCACGGCCAGCGCGGGCTTGCACAGCGGCATCACGATCTGCCACCACGTACGGAACTCGCCCGCACCGTCCATCCGTGCCGACTCGATGATCTCCTCAGGGATCGACTTGATGTACGTGCGCAGGATGATCAGGTTGAACGCGCTGATGATCGTCGGCACCCAGTAGGCCTGGAAGGTGTTCAGCATGCCCAGGTCCTTGATGAGCAGGTAGTTGGGGATCAGCCCGGCGTCGAAGTACATCGTCAGCACGAAGATCACGGTGATCGGGCGGCGGAAGATGAACTCTGTGCGGCTGAGCGCGTAGGCGAGCATCGAGGTGAAGAACAGGTTTGTCGCCACCACCACGACCGTCTTCAGGACGCTCATGAAGAACGCCTGGTAGATCGTGTGCATGTTGAACACGACGTTGTAGTTCTGCAGCGAGAAGTCCCGAGGCCAGATGCCGATCCCGCCACGGACGGCGTCCATGCCGTCGTTCAGGGAGATGGCGAGCGTGTTCAGCAGCGGGTAGACCATGACCGCCGCGAGGGCCAGCAGGAAGGTCGTGTTGAGCGTCGTGAAGACAATCTGCTCGGTCGTCCACTTGCGACGCCGTGACCCGCCCCGTGATGCGCGCCGCGCCAGAGGCTTCGCGACAGTGGTGCTTGACATGAAGTCCTCCTAGACCAGCGTCTCTTGGTTGAGGCGCTTGGCCGCTTGGTTCGCCGCGCCCACCAGGATGACGGCGACGATGGTCTTGAAGATGCCCGCGACGATGGCGAGGCTGTAGTTGCCCAGCTCGTAGCCATAGCGCAGCACGAAGACGTCGATGGTCTCGGACCTGTCGGACACCAGGCCGTTGCCGAGGAAGTACGGCAGCTCGAAGTTCGTGGACAGGATCCAGCCGCTGTTGATGATGAGCAGCACGACGATCGTGGGCCTGATGCTCGGGAGCGTGATGCTGAACATCTTGCGAAAGCGGCCTGCTCCGTCGACCTCGGCGGACTCGTACAGGCTCGGGTCGATCGCGGTGATCGCGGCCAGGTAGATGATCGTGTTCCAGCCCAGTTCCTTCCACAGGTTCGTCCCGGCGACGATCCCCCAGAAGTAGTTTGGCTCGGTCAGGAACAGGACCGGTTGGTCGACGATGTGCAGGTTCATGAGGCCCTGGTTGATGAACCCGCCGGAGGAGGGCAGCGAGAGCGCCACCGATGCCATGCTCGCCACGATCACCCAGCTGAGGAAGTGGGGCATGTAGGTGATGTTCTGAAGGACTCGCTTGAACGGCAGGTTCTTGACCTCGTTCAGCAGCAGCGCTAGGACGATTGCCCCGAGGGTACCGACGGTCAGGGTCAGGACCGACTGTCCTATCGTGTTGATCACGACCCGGATGAACCGCTCACCCATGACACCGGTGAACAGGTTGTGGAAGTTCTCGAGGCCCACCCACTGCTGGTTCCAGAGGCTGCGGGGACCCGGCCAGGGGCTGCTGCCGCGAGCCGGCTTGAAGTCCTGGAAGGCGATCGCCCAGCCGTAGACCGGGACGTACTTGAACAGGATCTGGTACAGCAGCAGCGGGACGGCCATCGCGAGCAGGGCTCGCTGCGCCCAGACCAGGTCCCAGGTGATCTTGCGCTTGGGATCCTTCGCTGCATTCTTTCGGGCCTTGCGGTTCTGGGCACGCGAACTGCTCGCGGGCTCCGGGGCCGGTTCGAGCCCGGTGGCGGTCACGGGGATGCCGACCGTGGCGTCCGTCATCTGTCCAACCTCGTCGTCAGGAGCAGTGGGTGGTAATCGAGAACGCGTCGTGGGGGGGGGGGGGCCCCCCCCCCCCCCCCCAGAGCGACCACATTTACAAATTGGGCGGCGGGGGGGTGTTTACGGCGGGGAGGGGGGGCGCGAAAACAATTAGGAGGTGATTGGGGGGGT